>NZ_JBNHFR010000009.1:0-207131 GCF_059090445.1 Arthrobacter sp. B2060 | reverse complement strand
TCCTTCTGCCGTTCAAAGTATCTGGCATGGTTAGTTAAGTGCCTTAGCTTTCAGTGGCGGACGCTGCCTGGCCGGCAAACGACGAAACAATCTCCTGTGGCGTGCCACCATCGACAAGGCACGAAAGGCACTTGGACAGGGGCTGCGAGGCACTGCGCTGGCAAGCGCACTGGGCCACAGAGATCCTTGCCCTAAGACTGCCACCTGCCCGGGAAGCTGATAAACCACCACAAAGAGCGGCCTCACCTGCCCTTTAGGATGGGATGCTCAGGCGGCGAACAGTGCTGTGCGCACGGCCTTCTCAAAGCCATTTACGTGAGTGCGCGCCAGTTCTGCAGCACGGGCCTCGTCTTTGTCGATCACCGCTTGAAGCAGGTCGACGTGCTCATGGACATGCCGGGAAAGGTCCGGCAGGCGATCCAGGACCATGCACCAGATGCGTGTGGCCAGGTTGTCATAGCGGATCAGCACGTCCTCCAGATGCGGATTTCCCGCCGCAGCATAAATTCCCTGGTGCACGCGGGCGTCCAGCTGCAGGGTCTCCACAACTGTCGCGCTGTCCACGTCGAAGGACTCCACTGCAGCCACAATTCGCCGGAGACGCTCCCGGGCCGCTGCGCTAGCGACCCTGGCAGCACGGGAAGCGGCGAGCGGTTCCAGCTGCGCTCGAATCTCTGAGATAAACGCGAGGTCCGTGACCTCTACGCGTGTTGCGAAGGTGCCGCGTCTGGGATAGGTCACGACGAGCCGGTCCAGTTCGAGCCGCTTCAGGGCTTCCCTTACGGGAGTCCGTCCCACGCCAAGTTCCTTTGCAAGCCCTTCATCGTAAAGCGGCTCGCCGGGCTTGATTTCCAGGGTCAGCAGCCTGTCGCGTATCCGTTCGTAGGCCACGTCGGCCAGGGATTTCGAGCCAACGTCCTCGGTCACCGCCAGAGCTTCAAACGCCACCGTACCGCCTCTCCTATCGGCCAATAGTGACTATTGACCGTGTCCCTGCACCAGTATACGCTGGTCGCCAGTCCTAATATATCAATCAGTTGATCAAGCATATATCTATAGGAGGTCACGTGACCCTGGTGCAGACCACTCAAGAAACACGGCCCGCTCCGCAGGCGGAAGCCTCCGGAGAAGCGACCAGCCGGAAGTTCGTACTCACACTGTCGTGCGTCGAACGCGCGGGCATCGTTCAGGCGGTCACCACATTCCTGTTTGAGCGCGGATTCAACATCGAGGAGCACCAGCAGTTCGATGACGGCCTCCGCCAGACGCTTCACCTGCGTACCGCTTTTTCCGGGCCGGCGGACTTCGAACCAGCCAGACTTGATGAGGAGTTCCGTCCCATCGCGGAACGCTTCGAGATGAAATTCAGCTTTCACGACGAGACCAAAGAACGCGTTCTGGTGATGGTCTCCAAGTTTGGGCATTGCCTGAATGACCTGATCTTCCGCTGGCGCGGGGGCAGCTTGGGTGGAGAACTTGTCGCCGTCGTTTCCAACCACGAAACTCACCGGGCCATGGCGGAGGCCGCCGGCCTTCCCTTCGTATACATTCCGGTAACTCCCGAGACCAAAGAAGACGCCGAGCGCAGGCTGCTCGAGCTGGTCGACGAGTACAACGTCGACCTGGTGGTCCTCGCCCGGTACATGCAGGTGCTTTCCAATGACCTGTGCCGTGCTCTCGAGGGACGGGCGATCAACATCCACCACTCGTTCCTGCCCGGGTTCAAGGGCGCGCGGCCTTACCACCAGGCCTATGACCGCGGGGTCAAGCTGGTGGGGGCAACCGCCCACTACGTGACCGCGGACCTTGATGAAGGCCCGATCATCGAGCAGGAAGTCATCCGTGTCGACCATAGCTTTGGGCCGACCTCCCTCTCAACAGTGGGACAGGATGCAGAGGCATTGGCGTTGGCACGCGCAGTCCGTTGGCACTGCGAGCACCGTGTCCTGCTGGACCAGTCCAGCACCGTCGTCTTCCGTTGAGATCACCCAGGCACGAGCAGCAGCAGCGCACATTCAAAATCAGCAGGAGTAATTAACACATGGCATCGACACCACGCATTGTCATCATCGGCGCCGGAATCGTCGGCACTAATGTCGCCGACGAACTCGTGGCCCGCGGTTGGAACAACATCACAGTCCTGGACCAGGGGCCCTTGAACATGCCCGGCGGCTCGACGTCCCACGCCCCCGGGCTGGTCTTCCAGACCAACCCCTCCAAGACCATGACCAGCTTCGCCAAGTACACGGTCGAAAAACTGCTCTCCCTGAGCGAAGACGGCATCAACTGCTTCAACCAGGTGGGCGGCCTGGAAGTTGCAACCACCGAGACCCGCCTCGCGGACCTGAAAAGAAAGCTCGGCTACGCCGCATCGTGGGGCATCGAGGGAACGATACTGTCCCCTGCCGAATGTAAGGAGCTTTACCCGCTCCTGAACGAAGAGGACGTTCTCGGCGGTCTCCACGTTCCCAGTGACGGCCTGGCCAGCGCTGCCCGTGCAGTCCAGCTGCTCATCAAGCGCACGGAGGCCGCGGGAGTCAAGTACCTGGGGTCCACCACGGTGACAGGAATACAGCAGACGGACGGGCGGGTCACCGGCGTCGAAACCTCCGAAGGCATTCTTCCCGCCGATATCGTTATTTCATGCGGTGGATTCTGGGGCGCAAAGATCGGCGCCCTGATCGGCATGGCGGTGCCTCTCCTGCCGCTGGCACACCAGTACGTCAAGACTGCTCCTGTGCCCGCGTTGAAGGGACGCAACGAACTGCCGAACGGCGCCACGCTGCCAATCCTGCGCCACCAGGATCAGGACCTCTACTACCGGGAGCACGGCGAACGCTACGGCATCGGGTCTTACGCCCACCGCCCGATGCCCGTTGACCTCGAGGATCTGGGGACCTTCAGCCCGGAAGCCGTCAACGAACACAACATGCCCTCCCGCCTTGACTTCACCCTGGACGACTTCCTGCCAGCGTGGGAAGCCTCCAAGCAGCTGCTCCCGGGACTGGCAGAAAGCGAAATCGAGGATGGCTTCAACGGCATCTTCTCCTTCACCCCCGACGGCGGACCGCTCATCGGAGAATCCAAGGAGCTCGACGGCTTCTTCGTGGCAGAGGCCGTATGGGTAACGCACTCCGCCGGCGTGGCCAAGGCGGTGGCCGAACTGCTCACCACCGGCAAGTCAGAAACCGACCTGGGCGAGTGCGACATCACCCGCTTCGAAGACGTCCAGCTCACGCCTGAATACGTCAGCGAGACCTCCCAGCAGAACTTCGTGGAAATCTACGATGTCCTGCACCCGCTCCAGCCCAAGCTCTCCCCGCGAAACCTTCGCGTCAGCCCGTTCCATGCGCGGCAGAAGGAACTGGGCGGCTTTTTCCTGGAGGCCGGAGGCTGGGAACGGCCCTATTGGTTTGAATCCAACGCCGGACTCCTCAAGGAGATGCCCACGGAATGGCTGCCCCCGGCCCGTGACGCATGGGCACAGATGTTCAGTTCCCGGATCGCTGCCGCTGAGGCCTGGAAGACCCGCACGGCAGTGGCCATGTACGACATGACCCCGCTCAAGCGGCTGGAAGTATCCGGTCCCGGCGCCCTGAAGCTGCTGCAGGAGTTGACCACAGCGGACCTGGACAAGAAGCCGGGAGCCGTCACGTACACACTGCTGCTGGACCATGCCGGTGGGGTGCGGAGTGACATCACCGTTGCACGCCTCAGCGAGGACAGGTTCCAGCTCGGCGCCAACGGCAACATCGACACGGCGTACTTCACCAGGGCTGCGCGGCACCAAACCCAAAGCGGCTCAGCCACCGATTGGGTCCAGGTCCGGGACACCACAGGCGGCACGTGCTGCATCGGGCTCTGGGGCCCGCTGGCCCGCGACCTGGTCAGCGGCATTAGCGATGACGACTTCTCCAACGACGGTCTCCGGTACTTCCGGGCAAAGGATGTTGTCATCGGAGGAGTTCCGGTCACGGCCATGCGTCTCTCCTACGTCGGGGAACTGGGCTGGGAGCTTTACACGAGCGCCGAATACGGTCAGAGGCTCTGGGATGTGCTCTGGAAGGCCGGGCAGCCGTTCGGCGTCATCGCTGCCGGACGTGCGGCCTTCAGTTCCCTGCGCCTGGAAAAGGGATACCGCTCATGGGGCGCGGACATGACCACCGAACATGACCCGTTTGAGGCGGGTCTCGCCTTCGCCGTGAAGATGTCCAAGGACAGCTTCATCGGCAAGGGTGCACTCGAAGGCCGCACGGAGGAAGGTTCCTCCCGCAGGCTGCGGTGCCTCACCGTCGACGACGGCCGGTCCATCGTCCTGGGCAAGGAACCCGTGTACTACAAGGAGCAAGCGGTCGGCTACGTGACCAGCGCGGCCTACGGCTACACCATCGCCAAGCCGATCGCCTACGCCTACCTTCCGGCAGCCGTTTCCGTCGGCGATTCTGTCGAAATCGAATACTTCGGACGACGCATCAGGGCCACTGTTACTGAAGAGCCTCTGTACGACCCGAAAATGACCAGGCTCCGCGGCTAACCAGCCGTCGGGCCCCTTGGGGGCGCGCGGCCCGGACCCCTCCTCGCAACGGGAGCCGGGCTGCGCGCATCCCCTTCCCGCCCTCAGCATCAACCAGCCCAGGAATGGACAAATGATCGGTTCAGAAACACTTAATGACTACCTCGGCAGGCTTGCCTCGCGGAACCCCACGCCGGGTGGCGGTGCGGCCGCGGCGCTGCACGCAGCGCAGGGAGCGGCCCTGGTGGCCATGGTGGCAAGATTCAGCACCGGCGGGAAGTATGAGCAGCACGGACAGACAACGTCCAGAATCATTTCCGCCGCCGACCATCTCATTGACGAGGCGCTGCAGCTGGCCGACGCCGATGAAGTCGCCTTCGCAGATGTGATTGCCTCTTACAAGCTGCCCGCCACGAACGACTCGGAACGTGAGACGCGCGCAGCCGCCATACAGAATGCACTCGTTCAGGCTGCTCAGCCGCCCGCCCAGCTGATCAAGCTGTCGGGCGCCGTGGTGGAACTCGCCGCGGAACTTCTGGACATTGCCAACCCCAATGTCATCAGTGACATTGCCGCAGCCGCCGACGCGGCCAGGGCGGCTGCCACCACCGCGCGCGTCAACATAGACATCAACGTCGTCGCGATAAAGGACACGCGCGCGCGTGCCGCGCTGGCCGAACAAACTGACGGCCTTGAAGAAAAAGTCGTGCTGGCCGCTGACTCGCTCTCACAGCACGTACGGGAAAGGATCCTCCGATGACGGCATCTGTACTCTCCGGCAAGCCCCTCGCCAAGCTAATACAGCAGCAGGCCCAGGCAGAAGCCAAAGCCCTGGCCGACGAGGGCCTACGCCCGACCCTCGCCGTCGTAGTCGCCACCGAGGACAGCTCGACCCACTGGTACGTGCGGTCCATCGAGCGCGCCTCGGAAAGTGCCGGCATCGAGTGCAGGATTATCGACCTCGGCCAGGACGCTACAGAGCAGGTCCTCGTTGCGGTGCTGAAAGACCTCAGCGCGGAGCCTTCCGTCAATGGAATCATCCTGCAGACTCCCCTGCCCCCGGGCGTCAGAAGCCAGGAGCTGGTCAGGCACATCGACCCGGCAAAGGACATCGATGGCGCTAACCCCTTGAGCCTGGGACTCCTCACGGTGGGTCAACGTGCTTTCGCCCCGGCTACTGCGCGCGCGGTAATAGAAATGCTTGACCACTTCGACATCCCGGTAGCCGGCCGCAGTGTGGTGGTGGTGGGGCGTTCAGCCGTGGTTGGCAAGCCGCTGTCCCTCCTCCTGCTGCAGAAGGACGCCACCACGACCGTCTGCCACTCGCGGTCAGGCCCTCTGGAGAAGTACACCAAGACTGCCGACATCGTGGTTGTTGCTGCCGGCCGCACCGGGCTGCTCACCGGGACTGACGTTTCTGACCACTCTGTAGTCATCGACGTAGGTACCAATGTGCTTTCCGACGGCTCACTCGTCGGCGATGTCGACGAAGCCAGCGTCCAGGCCGTTGCCTCTGCCCTGACACCGGTCCCCGGCGGCGTCGGCTCAGTCACCACATCCCTGCTTCTTCTCCACACCGCCGAAGCGGCGCGGGAACAGTCGCACGCAGCGCCGGTGCCAGCACTCACACAATGACGGGGACGGCAATCGCACGCCGCACTGCACAACATCCCACCGCCACACCCACCTGCACCAAGGTCGTGGCAGACTGGACCGCGCTGATCCCGGGCGACTTCGTCACAGTGCTGGAATCGTACACGGTCCCGCACAGCGGCTGGATCGATGCCGTGACCGAGGATGGCACCATCATCTGGCTGATTCTGGCCTTCGGCCGTGGCCGCCGTATGTTCTTCCGCCATGACGGTGACGTCATCACGGTCGAGGTCCCAGAGGCAGCAGCTGGTGAGCATGAAACGTCCGCACAGATTTGAAGGAAGAGCCAATGGCCTCTAAAGCCCCCCGCGAGAACATCGATGAGTCAAAGCTGACTGTCGGGAAACCCAAAACCAAGGCTGTGGGCATTCCCGCGGTGGCCAATGCGCTGAAGATATCCCTTGAGCAAATGGGCCCGCTCCGGAGCGTGCAGACTCTTTTGGCGGTCAACCAGGTCGACGGCTTTGACTGCATGGGTTGCGCGTGGCCGGAGCACGAGAAGCGCAACGCTGCGGAATTCTGTGAGAACGGCGCCAAAGCCGTAGCGGAGGAGGCCACACGCCGCCGCGTCACGCCGGAATTCTTCGCCAGGCATTCCATTGCCGAGTTGAAGACACGTGATGACTACTGGCTTGGACAGCAGGGCAGGCTGACCCACCCGATGGTCCTGGATGAGGGCGCAACCCACTACCGGCCCATCGAGTGGGACGACGCCCTGGAAATGATTGCCCAGGAACTCAGGGGCATGGACGACCCTGACCAGAGCGTCTTCTACACCTCCGGGAGGACGTCCAACGAGGCTGCGTTTGTGTACCAGTTGCTAGTGCGGGGCGTGGGCACGAACAACCTCCCGGACTGTTCGAACATGTGCCACGAGTCTTCCGGCTCGGCCCTGGTCGAGACCATCGGCATTGGCAAAGGATCGGTCAGCCTCACCGATCTGGAAACGGCGTCCCTGATCTTCGTGGCCGGCCAGAATCCAGGCACAAATCACCCGCGCATGCTCAGTGCGCTGGAAAAGGCCAAGAAAAACGGCGCAGCCATCGTATCCATCAACCCGCTCCCCGAGGCCGGACTGCTGCATTTCGAGAACCCGCAGACCATCTCAGGCACGCTGATTGGCACCCAGCTGACTGACGATTTCCTTCAGATCCGGGCCGGCGGCGACCAGGCACTCTTCCAGGGACTGGGCAAATACCTCCTGGAAGCAGAACGTGCAGGCAGGAAAAGCCCCGGCCTGTCCACCGTTTTGGACCACGACTTCATCGAAAACCATACGGTCGGCCTCGAGTCGTATCTGTCGCAGTTGGACCAAGTCCGCTGGGAGGACATCATCGAGGGCAGCGGCCTCACCATGGAACAGATCGCGGCTACCGGAGAACGCCTCCTGGCATCAGACTCCACCATTGTCTGCTGGGCGATGGGCCTGACCCAGCACAAGCACTCGGTGCCCACCCTCCGTGACGTCGTCAACGTCCTGCTGCTGCAGGGCAACATCGGAAAGCCCGGAGCCGGGGTATGCCCCGTTCGGGGACACTCCAACGTCCAGGGCGACCGGACCATGGGCATCTTCGAACGGATGCCGGAAAGTTTCCACGACAGGCTTGACCAGGAGTTCCAGTTCCGTTCACCCCGGGCCCACGGCTACGACACCGTCGCCGCAATCCGGGCCATGCGGGACGGCAACGTCCGGCTGTTCGTGGGCATGGGAGGGAACTTCGTCCGGGCGGCTCCGGACTCGGATGTTACCGAGGAGGCCCTGGCCAATACCCGCCTGACGGTCCAGATTTCAACGAAACTGAACCACTCCCACCTGGCAACGGGAAAACGTGCCCTGATTCTGCCGACGCTGGGCCGTACGGAAAGGGATACCCAGCGGTCCGGCGACCAGAGGGTGACCGTGGAGGATTCAATGAGCGCTGTTCATGCATCCCGCGGAAGGCTAAAGCCCGCCAGCGAACACCTGATGTCCGAGGTCGCCATCGTCTGCAACCTCGCCCACAAGGTGTTCACGGACGCCTCCGGCCTCCCCCTCCCCAACGCGCCAGTAGCTGACTGGCTCTCGCTCGGGGACGATTACTCCCTGATCAGGAAGCACATCGAAGCTGTCATCGATGGCTTCGAGAATTTCGAGGAGAAAATTCAGAACCCCGGCGGTTTCGTGCTGCCCCACCCGCCACGGGATACAAGGGAATTCAAAACCCAGTCCGGCAAGGCGCACTTCACGTCCAATGCCCTGGAATACCTTCGGGTCCCGGCCGGCCGGCTGATCCTGCAAACACTGCGTTCACACGACCAGTACAACACCACCATCTACGGCAAGGACGACCGATACCGCGGAATCTACGGCGGCCGGCGCGTGGTCCTGGTCAACGAGGCGGACATAGCCGAGATGGGCTACGCGGACGGGGACATGGTCGATCTGGTCTCGGAGTTCCGTGGAACAGAACGCCGGGCCGAGAGTTTCCGGATCGTGTCCTACTCCACGCCCAAGGGTTGCGCAGCCTCCTACTACCCGGAAACCAATGTGCTGGTGCCGCTGGACTCCGTGGCGGACACCAGCGGAACCCCGACGTCCAAGTCCGTCATCGTCAGGCTGGAACCGGCAGGAGCGAACAGTCATGCATGAGGCTACCGAGACCGGACTGCGCACCAAGGGGGTGGACCTCCCACGCGCGGAGCGGGCGGTCCGTGAGTTCCTCCTTGCCGTGGGCGAGGACCCTGACAGGCCTGGCCTGGCCGAGACACCGGCGCGGGTGGCACGCGCCGCTGTGGAAATGTACGGTGGCCTTCACGAGGATCCCGTGTCAGTACTTGATAAGACGTTCGACCTCGGGCATGAGGAACTGGTCCTCGTTAAAGACATTCCTTTCTACTCCACCTGCGAGCACCACCTGGTGCCCTTCCACGGAGTGGCCCACGTTGGATATATCCCTTCGGCCGAGGGGCTGGTAACAGGTCTGAGCAAACTGGCCAGGCTGGTGGATGCATTCGCGCGGAGACCTCAGGTGCAGGAACGGCTGACGACCGAGGTGGTGGATGCTCTTGTCTCTGCCCTTCGGCCGCTTGGGGCGATAGTGGTGGTGGAATGTGAACACCTCTGCATGTCCATGAGGGGAATCAGGAAGCCGGGAGCTAAAACCATTACCTCCGCAGTAAGGGGGGAGTTGCGCTTACCGGCAGCCCGCGCGGAAGCGCTGAGCCTGATCATGGGCCGTCGGTGAAATTCTAAAACGGAGACCTTCCGCTTGATATATCTTTAGGATATATTTGGAATATCAAATCGCGGTCCGGCTTCTTCCGCTGCGGAAGTCCGCCTGCCGGAACTCTGCCCGGCTTCCAGCTGGGTGACGAGGCTGCAGAGCAGCTTCATGGAATGCGATGTCGTTTCCCGTAAACGGTGTTTCGGTTGGCCTGAAAACCTGGGGAGGTAAGCGCCGAAACACCGCTTTCGGGAAACGAACAGATAGAAAACCACTTCAGCAACGAGGGAACGACCAGTGCTAGCTCAAGCCCTTCCAATTGCCGGCACACAGGCCGAGGACGGCGGGCGGGCCGCGGACCGGGAACACACCTGGGCGGAAGCCCGCCGCTTGGCTTTTGACTGCGCCTCGCCCCTCGGACCAGAGCGGGTCCCACTCGGTGAGGCGAACGGAAGAACTCTGGCGGCCGACGTCACAGCGCTTCAGGAGATGCCGCACTACGCCTCGTCCGCAATGGACGGCTGGACGGTTAATGGTTCCGGCCCGTGGGTGCTGACGGAACCAGGGAACCCCCTCAGTGACGGGCAGGCCAGCCCTGTCGTTACCGGCGGAGTGATCGCTCCAGGCGCCCAGGCTGTGCTCCGGGTGGAGAGCGGACGGCTAAT
Organism: Arthrobacter sp. B2060; assembly: GCF_059090445.1. NCBI lineage: Bacteria > Bacillati > Actinomycetota > Actinomycetes > Micrococcales > Micrococcaceae > Arthrobacter > Arthrobacter sp. B2060. The sequence goes on along the minus strand of NZ_JBNHFR010000009.1, from coordinate 197,097 downwards.
GACCAACGCGGCCGGCCAGCCCACGCTGATGGTGGCCGAGAGCGCATCACCCGGTGAACCTCGTCATGGCCAGCACATCCGCGCGTCGGGCGAGGAAGCGGCAGCAGGTGAAGTCCTGATCGCCGCAGGAACCACATTGAACCCTGCCCACATCGCCCTGGCCGCCGTCGCCGGCTTCGACCAGCTGGACGTGCAGCGCAAGCCGCTGATCAAAATGCTGGTCACTGGCTCAGAGGTGGTCACGGCCAGAGTCCCGGCCCCGGGACAGGTCAGGGACGCTTTCGGGCCGCAGCTCAGCACAGTCATCCAAATGCTCGGGGGCATCCCGGGGCCGCTGGTCCGCATCGGGGACTCCTATGAGGAATGGCTGACAGCACTGGGTGCCGCTGAACCGCCGATGGGGCCCTGGCCTGAGGTGATCGTTACCACGGGAGGCACGGGGCGCTCCGGCGCCGACCATTTCCGGGCTGCCACGGCCGCTCTCGGCGGACAACTCCTCATTGATGGCATCGCCATGCGGCCCGGCCACCCGGCTGCCTTGGCCCAACTGCCCAATGGGCGTTTCGTCGTCGGACTCCCGGGCAACCCGCTGGCCGCCTTAATGGCCCTGTTCACCATTGGCGCTCCGCTGCTGGCCGCACTGGGCCACCAGCCCCTGCCCGACATCAGCCGGCTGCCGTGCGGCACGGTCATCGATGCCCACGCGGCACCCACACGGCTTATGCCCTTCCGTTGGGTCAATGGCCGGGCGACGCCGGCCCACTACACCGGACCCGGCATGATGCGCGGCCTGGCCTCCGCCGACGGTGTCATGGTGGTCCCGTCGCGCGGCGTTCAGCTAGGGGAGCCGGTTCCGGTATTCGCCCTCCCGTGGCGGCCAGAGCTGCAAAACGCACCGGCATGGCGATGAGGATCATATGAGAACCAACACGCGAGGAGTGTTCACCACGTGGCACGCATGACGCAACGGCGAAAGGTCCACCGGTACCTCCTGGATGGCTCCGCGGCCGCCATTGAATACCCCGTGCGCCTCAGGGAGGACGTGCTGGCGGCCGAGGAACCGCTGGAAATCCGCTTCGGCAACATGTCCTTTGCTGTGACCATGCGGACACCCGGGGACGACTTTGACCTCGTCGCCGGTTTTCTCGTCTCTGAAGGCATCATCAGCAACCAGTCGGATCTCGTGTCACTCCGCTTTTGCGCGGGCGAGGATGAAGACGGCAGACAAACCTTCAACGTCGTCGAAGCCCAGTTCCGTCACGGTTTGACCCTGCCGGATACCGGCCGGCACATTTACACCTCCAGCTCCTGCGGCATCTGCGGCAGCACATCCATCGAAGCCGTTCGCAAGACCCTCATGGTCAGCCCTCGGGATGACCAGCTGCGCGTGCCGGTTAACGTACTGGCGCGGCTCCCCGAACAGTTGCGGGAAGCTCAGGCGCTGTTCGATAAAACCGGAGGCGTCCACGCGGCAGGGCTGTTCAGAATCACCGACAGCGATGAAGCCGAGCTGCTGTGCCTCCGCGAGGACGTGGGCCGCCACAATGCCGTGGACAAGGTGGTCGGGTGGGCTCTGCGCGAAGGGCTTCTGCCCTTGCGCGGTACTGTCCTGCAGGTCTCGGGCAGGGCGTCATTTGAGCTGGTTCAGAAGGCTGCCCTCGCCGGCATTCCGGTTTTGGCGGCGGTCAGCGCACCCTCGAGCCTCGCGGCGGACCTTGCTGCCGAGACCGGCGTCACCTTGGTGGGTTTCAGCCGGGGCAGGAGCCTCAATGTGTATGTGGGCGAAGAACGGGTCACGATCCCGGAAACCGACACCGGTGCGAACATCTGAAAGGAAACCAGTGGCTGATTTTGAAGTAATCGGGGCCGCCCTTACCGCCGATCCCATCTCCGAGGACGATGCCATTGCCGCGGTCGAAGGTGCCGAGGCGGGCGCCGTTGTCAGCTTCCGGGGCGTTGTTCGCAACCACGACGGCGGCAAGGCCGTCGAGCGGTTGAGCTACACCGCGCATCCCACTGCGTCCAAGGCAATGTTGGAGGTCGTGGCCACTCTTCGCGAGGAACACTCGGAGGAGACCGGCCACCCCGTCCGCATTTGGGCGGCCCACCGCGTTGGCGACCTGAAGGTCGGCGACGTGGCCCTTGTGTGCGCCGTGGCGGCCGCTCACCGCCGTCAGGCGTTCACCATTTGTTCCGAACTGGTGGACCGCATCAAGGCAGGCGTACCGATCTGGAAGCAACAGCTCTTTGGCGACGGCTCGGTCGAATGGGTTGGCGCGGACGAGCCGATGTTCCGCCGCACCCGCAGGCCCGACACCGAATCCAGGGCCGAAAAACTTCCTTCGTAACTGTCAAGTAATCAATAAATTAGGAGAAAGATGACTTCGAACATCTCTGCGCCTGCCGTCTCCACGACACAGTCCGGTGCTCCGGTCACGTCCGATGCCCATTCCAAGGCTGTCGGCGCCGACGGTGCGATCATCCTCACGGATCACTACCTGGTGGAGAAGCTCGCGCAGTTCAACCGCGAGCGGGTTCCGGAGCGTGTGGTGCACGCCAAGGGCGGCGGCGCGTTCGGTACCTTCAAGACCACCGAGGACATCTCCAAGTACACCAAGGCCGCGTTCCTGCAGCCCGGCGTGGAGACCGAGATGCTGATCCGTTTCTCCTCCGTCGCCGGTGAGAACGGCTCCCCGGACACCTGGCGGGACCCGCGCGGGTTCGCGGTGAAGTTCTACACCTCCGAGGGCAACTACGACCTCGTGGGCAACAACACCCCGGTGTTCTTCATCCGCGACGGCATCAAGTTCCCGGACTTCATCCACTCCCAGAAGCGCCTGCCGGGCACGCACCTGCGGGACGCGGACATGCAGTGGGACTTCTGGACCCTGTCCCCGGAGTCCGCGCACCAGGTGACCTGGCTGATGGGTGACCGCGGCCTGCCGGCGTCCTGGCGGGAAATGCAGGGCTACGGTTCGCACACCTACCAGTGGATCAACGCCGAGGGCGAGCGGTTCTGGGTCAAGTACCACTTCAAGTCCAACCAGGGCGTGAAGAACATCACCGGCGAGGAAGCCGAAGCCCTCGCGGGCTCGGACGCGGACTTCTACATCCGGGACCTGCACGAGAACATCGAGGCCGGCAACTTCCCGTCCTGGGACCTGCACGTGCAGGTCATGCCGTACGAGGACGCCAAGACCTACCGGTTCAACCCGTTCGACCTGACCAAGGTCTGGCCGCACGCGGACTACCCGCTGATCAAGGTCGGCACCATGGAGCTGAACCGGAACCCGGAGAACTACTTCGCGCAGATCGAGCAGGCCACCTTCGCGCCCTCGAACTTCGTGCCCGGCATCGCCGCGTCCCCGGACAAGATGCTGCAGGCCCGGATCTTCTCCTACGCCGACGCGCACCGCTACCGTGTGGGCACCAACCACGCCCAGATCCCGGTGAACCAGCCCAAGAGCCAGGTCAACAACTACAGCCAGGACGGCGCCGGACGCTACCTGTTCAACGCCCCGTCCGTTCCGGTCTACGCCCCGAACACCCTCGGCGGCCCGGCCGCGATCGAGCCGCAGAACCCGGCCGGCGGCTGGGAGAACGACGGCGAACTGACCCTCGCCGCGCACTCCCTGCACGCCGAGGACGGCGACTTCGTCCAGGCCGGAACCCTCTACCGCGAGGTCTACGACGACGCCGCCAAGGCCCGCCTGCTGGACACCATCACCGGCGCCGTGGGCGGCGTGAAGAGCCCCGGCATCAAGGAACGCGCCATCCAGTACTGGACCAACGTCGACGCCGAACTCGGCGCCAAACTCCGCGCCAACCTCGGCGCAGCCCCCCTCTCCGACGCAGAGGCAGCCAACAAGATCGGCTAACAAAGCCTTCCAGCTGAAAAGAACCCCGCCACGGCACCCACACTGCCGCGGCGGGGTTCTTTTGTTCTTTGCATCTTGGATGCCCGGTACAGGATCCGTACAGAGCTGGGGGCTACACGCAACGATGACCCCGGGCCGGGGCCCGGGGTCATCGTTTGGTTATTTGGTTATCGGGGCGGGGCTTACGAGGCCGGGGTGGCGGTCTCTTTGCGCTGCAGGGTTTCGGCCCGTTCCTCCAGCGGCGGGGTGTCCGCGGTGAGGCCCAGCAGGGCTTCTCCGGAGAGCGGCACGTCGCCGACGGTTTCCTGGACCCAGTCGTGGAAAGCGCCGATGTGGTGCTCGCTGGGCACCAGCACGCCGCCCTTGGCGTAAGACTTGGAGGCCATGCCCGGCTGGCACCGCTCGCAGGCATCGAAGTCCTGCATGTTCACCCGGTGGAACAGCTCAACGGAGGCGCTGACGTCCTTGCCGGACTCCACCACGGAGGGCAGGTACAGCCAGTCACATTCGACGATCGTGTGGTCCGCGGACATGGGGAACATCCGGTGGATGATCACGTGGTCCGGAACCAGGTTCACGAACACGGTCGGCTTGATCGTGATCGCGTAGTAGCGCCGGTCCTGGTCCTCGGCCACACCCGGGATGACGTCCAGGCCCTCGGAGCCGTCCACGGTGAAGCCCTTGATGTCCTCACCGAACTCCGCGCCGTGGCCCACGAAGTACTGCGCGGCCAGCCCGTCAGCGAACTCCGGCAGCACCTCGGTCAGCTCCGGGTGGATCGTGGCGCAGTGGTAGCACTCCATGAAGTTCTCAATGATGAGCTTCCAGTTCGCCTTCACGTCATAACGGATCCGCCGGCCCACGGACAGGTTCGCCACGTCGTACCCGTCAATGGCGTGCACGTTGCCCAGGCGTTCCTCGATCGCGCCCATGACGTCCTCCTCGAAGGACGGCGGCTCCTCGGCCAGGCACACCCACACATACCCCAGGTACTCACGGATGTGGACCTTGTTCAGGCCGTACTCGTCCCGGTCAATGTCAGGCATCTTCGTCAGGTTCGGCGCCGCGATCAGCTTGCCCTCGAAGTCATACGTCCAGGCGTGGTACGGGCACTGGAAGTTACGGGCCGCTTCGCCCTTTTCCTCCATGCACAGCTTCACCCCACGGTGCCGGCACACGTTATAGAAGGCACGGATCTGCCCCTTGCGGGTCCGCGAGATCAGCACGCTCTCCCGACCCACCTGCACCGTCTGCCACGCCCCGGGCTTGTCCAGGTCCGAGGACCGGATCGCGCAGAACCACATCTGCTCGAAAATACGCTCCTGCTCGGCCCGGAAAATAGCCGGATCCGTATACAAATGACCGCCCAGCGTCGGGATCAGGCTCGGGGTGCTTACCTCAACAGACAATTTTTACTCCTAACAAAAACAAGAAACTCGGTCAAACTTTGGTATCGACGGAAGGTTTAGGGGCTGCTAATTTTCAAGACACGTTTTTCAGGACACTGCTTCTTCAGGACACTGCGCCGGCCCCCACGAGTGCGGGTGCCTCCGCCCGTGCCGGCGAAGCCAAGCTCCGCCGCCATTTGGTGAAGAGCCTGGGCTGGTTCATTCCCAAGACCGCCACCGGCTCGTCTCCGCGGTAGTACACGGCGAGGAAGCTGTGTTCCTGGGGATCCCCTGCCTCAACCTCAAGGCGGTCGTAGCCGGCGGAGTGCCCAGCGAACTGAATCTTGACGCCGTGCTGGTCAGACCAGAAGTAGGCGGGCTTGGCAGGCTGTTCGGGCGCGTCGGAGTCCAGCAAGGCCCGGACTGCCAGCGCTGCGCGCTCCAGAGCGCCGGTCCAGTGCTCAACCCGGCGGTGGAATCCGGCCGCAGGGTCGAACCACGCGGCGCAGTCGCCCACAGCGACGATCCCCGGAATGCTGGTGCGGCCCATCGCGTCACAGACGATGCCCGGGTTCAGTTCAAGCCCGGAACCGGACAGCCAGTCTGTATTGGGCTCGGCGCCAATGCCGATCACCACCACGTCAGCGGACACGTACCCGCCGCCGGCAAGGCGCAGCCCGGTGACGTTTCCTTCGCAGCTGTAGAAGTCCTCTATGGTGGCGGACGAGATCAGCTCCACGCCGTTTGCTGCGTGCAGCCTGGCCACCACTGCTCCCATCTCCGCCCCGAGCTGACCGGCGAAGGGCACGGGCTTGGTGTCGATCATGGTGACGTCCATGCCACGGGACACCGCGGCGGAGGCCACCTCTGCACCGACGAAACCGGCACCGACGACGGCCATCCTGCTTCCGGGCAGCAGTTCGGGGGCAAGGGCCTGGGCATCAGCAAGCGTCCGCAGTGAGAACACATTGCTCAGTCCCGCCAGAGCGGGCAACTGGCGGGCGCGTGCGCCCGTGGCTATGACAATGCCGTCCGCCTGAATGACCTGGCCGTCCTTCAGCCGGATGCTGCGTGATTCGGCGTCCAGGGAAACAGCGCCTCCTCCAAGCAGCCACTCTGCCTGCAGCTCGTCGGCTTCGGATTCCAGGTACAGGTCCTCTGCGGTGATTGCACCGAGCAGGAAATCTTTGGACAGCGGCGGCCTGTCGTAGGGCCGGTGCGGCTCATCGCCGATCACCACAAGCCGCCCGGTGAAGCCTTGGGCGCGGGCGGCCCTGGCGGCTGAGAGGCCAGCCAGGGAGGCCCCCACAATTGCAAGCGTCTCCATTGACACCACAGCCTCCTTCAATTGCTTGTTACGCAACATGAATCGTTATATGCAACAGCGTGATCCATGCCACGGCGACTGTCAAGGGCCGTCCTTAACTAAGAGGCGGATGGTCGCAACAGAGCAGAAAACCCTTGACAACAGTCTGTGACCTGGCGCACGCTGTTGCTTATCGCGATTGTTGTTGTTGATTACGGAACTTAGCAGTCGCACCATCAGGCTCTACCAAGAAGAAGAGGTCCATCCATGCACAAGGCATGCCCACTCAGTGAACTGGCACCAGGGGAAGCGCTCCGCCTGAACACGGCTCCTCCCATCGCCGTCTTCCACACCGAGGAGGGCGAGCTCTTTGCCATTGATGACACATGCACCCACCAGGACGCCTCCCTGGCCGACGGCTGGGTCGAGGACTGCTGGGTCGAATGCCCGCTCCATGCATCCCGCTTTAACCTGCGCACGGGAGGCGTGGACGCCCCGCCGGCCAAGCTCCCGGTCCGCACCCATGAAGTAACAGTGATCGACGGCGACATCATGATCACCGAATCCACCGAGGTCCCCAACCTCCCCCCTGGCCTGACAGTGGACGGCCACATCTAAGCAAGCCCATGAATCCGAGCAAAGGAATTCCTCATGGCCCCGAATAGCGACACCCGATATAGCAGCGACAACCTCAGCAGCGAACCCGATCTGGACAGCAGCGGCAACGAAGCCGCCCTGGACGGATCCACGGACCCGGACCTGCCCTTGCCAGAGCCGGTGGTGGACCCCCTGGATGAGCTGGAAGACTACGAACAGATCCTGCAGGAACTTCGCCAGACTAAGACCGAGCAGGCCGTGACCGAACGGCGGAACCGCAAGCTCACCCTGGACAAAGTCACCTTCGGCATCACCGGCATCCTGGCCCTCGCCTTTGTCGTTTGGGGCTTTGCCGGGAGAGACAGCCTGGCAACAACATCCCAAAGCGCCCTTGACTGGGTAATGCAGTACACCGGCTGGCTGTTTATGGGACTCGCCTCGCTCTTCGTCGTTTTCGTCCTGTGGCTCGCCCTGGGCAAGTTCGGCAACATCCCGCTCGGCAAGGACGGCGAAAAGCCCGAATTCCGGACCGTCTCCTGGGTGGCCATGATGTTCGCCGCCGGCATGGGCATCGGACTCATGTTCTACGGCGTCGCAGAACCGCTCTACCACTACGTCTCGCCGCCGCCCGGAACCGTGGACGGCCGCACCCCCGAAGCCATCCAGACCGCAATGGCAACCTCCATCTTCCACTGGACCCTGCACCCCTGGGCCATGTACGCCGTGGTCGGAATCGCCATGGCCTACGGCACCTACCGGCTGGGCCGCAAGCAACTCATCTCCGCGGCCTTCACCTCACTCTTCGGCACCAGGACTGTGGAAGGACCGCTAGGCAAGTTCATCAACATCCTCGCCATCTTCGCCACCCTCTTCGGCACTGCAGCATCCCTGGGACTCGGAGCCCTGCAGATCGGCAGCGGCCTGGCCTCCAACGGCTGGACCAGTGAGCTCGGAACGCCAGTGCTCGTCGCCATCGTCGCCATCCTCACAGCCTGCTTCGTGGCGTCCGCCGTCTCCGGCATCAGCCGCGGCATCCAGTGGCTCTCCAACATCAACATGGTCCTGGCCGTCATCCTGGCACTCATCGTCTTCGTCGCCGGCCCCACCATGTTCATCCTGAACCTGATTCCTTCCGCAGTCGGCGACTACGCCCGCGACCTGGCGGAAATGTCCTCGCGGACCGAAGCCGTCGGAGACGAAGCCCTGCGCACCTGGATGTCCGGCTGGACCATCTTCTACTGGGCCTGGTGGGTATCGTGGACACCCTTTGTGGGCATGTTCATCGCACGCATCAGCCGCGGCCGCACCATCCGCCAGTTCGTCACCGGTGTACTGCTGGTCCCCAGCGTTGTCAGCGTGATCTGGTTCGGCATCTTCGGCGGCACCGCCTTTGGCATCCAGGCCGAAGCCGACAAGACGGACAACCCCGCAGACGGACTCGCCAAAATGGTCGACGGCGTGCCCACCATTTCATTCGACGGCGCCCTCTTCGACCTGGTCAAGAACCTGCACATGCCCGCCTGGGCCATCGCCGCAGTGATCGTGCTTGCCATGGTGCTCGTCGCCATCTTCTTCGTCACCGGAGCCGACTCGGCCTCCATCGTCATGGCGTCCCTGAGCTCCAACGGGTCCAACGAGCCCCCGCGCGGTCTGGTCATCTTCTGGGGCACGCTGACCGGAGCCGTGGCCGCCGTCATGCTCCTCGCCGGTGGGGATCAGCCCTCCGAAGCCCTGTCCGGACTGCAACGGATCACCATCGTGGCCGCCCTGCCGTTCGTCATAGTCATGCTGCTGCTCTGTTTCGCGCTCGCTAAGGACCTGCGCCGCGATCCGCTGGCCCTGCGGCGCCGGCTCGCCAACACCGTCGTCGAGCGGGCCATCCGTACCGGCGTCGACCAACACGGCGGCGTCCAGTTCGAACTCGTGACCAAGCATGAATGCGGGGAACGCTGCGCCAGCGATGCCCGCTGTCCCGGCAGTTCCAGCGTCGTCACCCCCAACTAGGAGACAATTGTGACCACAACCCTTGAAGGCCGTCCCGCGGGTGCCGCAACGGCAGTCACAGCCGAGGCCGCCTCCGCGCGCTCCCTGGCCAAGACCCGCACGACGGAATTCGTCCTCACGCTGGCCTGCCCGGAACGGCCTGGCATCGTGCGGGCAGTCACCGCCTTCCTGGCCGACCGCGGCTTCGACATCGTCGAGCACCAGCAGTTCGATGACCATGTCAGCGGAAAGCTCTACCTGCGGACGGCCTTCACGGACAGCAGAACCGAAACCCGTGATCGGGCACATCGGGATTTCACGGGCGCCTATGAGCCCAACCAACAGACCGCGGAAAACCTCACGCACGAGTTTGCGCCCACCGCCTCCGAGTTCGGCATGGATTTCACCTTTCACGACGGGCGGCCGCCGCGCCTGCTGGTCATGGTCTCAAAATTCGGCCACTGCCTGAACGACCTGATCTACCGCTGGCGGGCCGGCAGCCTCGGGGCGGAGATCGCCGTCGTGGTTTCCAACCACGAGGACCTGCGCGCCATGGCGGAGAACGCCGGGCTGACTTTCATCCACGTTCCGGTGACGCCAGGAACCAAGCCCGAGGCCGAGGCGCGGCTGCTGGAGCTCGTCAAGGAATACGACGCGGACCTGGTGGTCCTGGCGCGCTACATGCAGGTGCTCTCCGATGGCCTGTGCAATGAACTGCGCGGCCGGGCCATCAACATCCACCATTCCTTCCTGCCCGGCTTCAAGGGCGCCAAACCATACCACCAGGCCTACGACCGCGGAGTGAAGCTGATCGGGGCCACGGCGCACTATGTGACCGCGGACCTCGATGAGGGGCCGATCATCGAACAGGAAGTCTTCCGCGTGGACCACAGCCTGGATCCGGACGCCCTCGTCACGGTTGGCCGTGACGCCGAATCGCAGGCCCTGTCCCGGGCGGTCAAGTGGCATTGCCAGCACCGCGTCCTGCTCAACAACACCCGCACCGTCGTATTCCGCTAAGCGGACGTCCGCCAAGCCAAACAGGAGAAACATTTTTATGAGCGCATCACCTCGCGTCGTCATCATCGGCGCCGGTATTGTCGGCACCAACCTTGCGGATGAACTCGCCAGCCGGGGCTGGAACAACATCACGGTCGTCGAACAGGGCCCGCTGGAGCTTGCCGGCGGCTCCACGTCGCACGCACCCGGACTGGTCTTCCAGACCAACCCGTCAAAGACCATGACGGAATTCGCCTCATACACGGTGGACAAGCTGCTCTCCCTCAGCGCCGACGGAGTGTCCTGCTTCAACCAGGTGGGCGGGCTGGAGCTTGCCACCACCGAAGCCAGGCTGCAGGACCTCAAGCGCAAGCTCGGCTACGCCACCTCCTGGGGCGTTGAAGGCCGGATTATCGACGCTGATGAATGTGAGAAGTACTGGCCGCTGCTGAATAAGGGGCAGTTCAGGGACGGGCGCCAAATCCTTGGCGGCCTCCTTGTTCCCTCCGACGGACTCGCCTCCGCGGCCCGGGCGGTCCAGCTGCTGATCAGCCGCGCCCGCGAAGCGGGCGTGACGTTCCTGGGCTCAACTGGCGTCACCGGCATCGAACAGGCCGGCGGCAAGGTCACCGGCGTCGAAACCTCACAGGGCGTAATTCCCGCGGACATCGTGGTTTCCTGCGCCGGGTTCTGGGGCCGCGAGGTGGGCAAGCTGGTGGGCATGGAAGTGCCGCTGCTGCCGCTCGCCCACCAGTACGTCAAGACCACCGCCCTGGCCGAACAGCAAGGCGTGAACGAGCTGCCCAACGGCGCGCGCTCGCCCATTCTCCGCTACCAGGACAGGGACCTGTACTTCCGCGAGCACGGCGACCGCATCGGCATCGGCAGCTACGCCCACCGCCCCCTCCCCGTCGACATGGAGCTCCTCCCCCGCGTCGCCGCAGACCAGATGTCCGAGCACCGCATGCCCTCCCGCCTGGACTTCACCCTGGAGGACTTCGCTCCGTCATGGGAAGACTGCCAGGACCTGCTGCCTGCCCTGCACCGGACCCAGATCCAGGACGGCTTCAACGGCATCTTCTCCTTCACCCCCGACGGCGGCCCGCTCATGGGCGAGTCTCCCGACGTCGAAGGCTTCTTCGTGGCCGAAGCGGTGTGGGTCACGCACTCGGCCGGCGTTGCCAAGGCCATGGCCGAACTGCTGGTCGAGGGCCAGCCCCGCACGGACCTGCACGGCTGCGAAATCGAACGGTTCGAAAAGGTCCAGACCAGCGACGAGTACGTCAGCGAAACGTCCCAGCAGAATTTCGTCGAGATCTACGACATCCTGCACCCGCTGCAGCCCAAGGAATCCCCGCGCGACCTGCGTGTGAGCCCGTTCAACGTCCGCCAGAAGGAACTCGGCGCGTTCTTCTTGGAGTCCGCCGGCTGGGAGCGCCCGCACTGGTTCGAGGCCAACCGCGGCCTGCTGGACGAACTGCCGGCCGAGTGGCAGGCACCGGAGCGCGAATCCTGGGCTGCGATGTTCTCCTCCCCCATCTCCGCGGCCGAAGCGTGGAAGACGCGCACCGCCGTCGGGCTTTACGACATGACGCCGCTGAAGCGGCTCTCCGTGAACGGCCCCGGCGCCCTGGCGCTGCTGCAGCGCCTCAGCACCGGCAACATCACCAAGAAGCCCGGCGCGGTGACGTACTGCCTCCTGCTGGCGGACGACGGCGGCATCCGCAGTGACGTGACCGTGGCCAGGCTCGGGGAGGAGACTTTCCAGCTTGGCGTGAACAGCAACGTGGACTTCGACTACCTCCGGGTGGAGGCCAGGAAGCAGTCGGCCGCCGACCCCAGCCAGTGGGCGCACGTTACCGACATCACAGGCAGCACCTGCTGCATCGGCCTGTGGGGACCGCTGGCGCGTGAAGTCATCGGCAAGGTCAGCACGGACGACCTCAGCAACGACGGCCTGAAGTACTTCCGTACCAAGGAAATCTCGGTGGGCGGCATCCCGGTCACTGCCATGCGGCTTTCCTACGTGGGCGAGCTTGGCTGGGAGCTGTACACCACCGCCGAGTACGGCCTGAAGCTCTGGGACCTGCTGTTCGAAGCCGGGCAGGAACACGGCATCGTCGCGGCCGGCCGTGGCGCGTTCAACAGCATGCGCCTGGAGAAGGGCTACCGGCTGTGGGGCACGGACATGACCTCCGAACACCACCCCTACCAGTCCGGTCTGGGTTTCTCGGTGGCCAAGGACAAGGTGGGCTTCGTGGGCGCCGAGGCACTGGCCGCCCGCAAGGAGGAGCCCGCCACCCGGGAGCTCCGCTGCCTGACGGTCGACGACGGCACCTCCATCGTGCTGGGCAAGGAACCCGTGTACGTGGACGGCCTGGCGGCGGGATACGTCACCAGCGCCGCGTACGGCTACTCCGTGCGCAAGCCGATCGCCTACGCCTGGCTGCCGTCCGCCGTCTCCGTGGGTGACTCCGTGGAGATCGAGTACTTCGGCCGGCGCGTCGCAGCCACCGTTACCGCAGAGCCCCTGTTCGACCCCGGCATGGAACGCCTCCGCGGCTGACAGTGCGAAAGAGCACCTAAAGCCTCAAGCAACACGGCCCCGCTTCCGAAAGGAAGCGGGGCCGTTTTCGTCTGCAATCCGCCGGCCCCTGCCCTCGGCCGCACCCATAGCCGCCGCGGGCCGGAACGGGTACAACTGAGTCATGACTACCTCATCCCTGGTGCTCGGCCCGATAATGCGGCACGTGGATGAGACCTCGGCCAGCATCTGGGTGGAAACCGGGGACGCTGCCCGCGTCACGGTCCGCGCGGGCAGCCGGAGCTGGGAAGCACGCACCTTCGCAGTACACGGCCACCACTACGCCCTGGTGGAGGCGGACGGACTTGAGCCGGGAGCCGTGGTGCCCTACACCGTGGACGTCAACGGAACCCACTCCTGGCCCGATCCGGCATCGGAATTTCCACCTCCGGTGATCGCCACCCTGAAACCAGGCAGGCCGCTACGGATGGCCTACGGCTCCTGCCGCACCAGTGTGCCCCATGACGAGGCTGGCAACCGGAGCCACGGCGTCGACTCGCTGCGCGCGTACGCCCTGGCGCTCGCGGCCGGCAGCGGTGAGGCCCGACCGGATCTGGTGGTCTTCCTCGGAGACCAGGTTTACGCAGACTCCACGAGCGAAGAGATGCAGCAGTTCATCCGTGAACGCCGGGACCCCGGTGAACCGCCCGGCGAGGAACTCAAGGACTACGAGGAATACGCCCACCTCTACCGCCTGGCGTGGTCCGACCCCGCGAACAGGTGGCTGTTGTCCACGGTTCCCACCGCCATGATCTTCGATGACCACGACATCCGCGACGACTGGAACGCCTCCCTGAGCTGGAAAAAGAAGATCGAGGCTACGTCCTGGTGGCACGGGCGGATCGTCGCGGGACTGTCCTCCTACTGGGTCTACCAGCACCTGGGAAACCTCTCGCCGCAGGAGCGGGCCAAGGATGCGATCTGGCGGCTGATCGCCGCGCACCGGGACGAGGCCGAACTAGACCTCAGCGCGGAGCTGGACCGTTTCGCAGACCGTGCAGACCAAGACCCGGCGTCCTACCGGTGGAGCTTTTGCCGGGATTTCGGGGACACGAGACTGATAGTGGTTGACTCCCGTGCCGCCCGGAACCTGGCCCCGGAAGGCCGCGCCCTGCTTGACCAGGCGGAAATGGCCTGGCTCGATGACCGGATGCGCGGCGGCTTCCGGCACCTGCTGGTGGCGACGTCACTGCCGTTTCTGCTGCCGATGGGACTGCACCACGTCGAGTCGTGGAATGAGGCCATTTCCGAAGGTGCCTGGGGCAAGCTCGTGTCCCGGGCCGGAGAGAAGCTGCGGCAGGCGGTGGATCTTGAACACTGGGGCGCGTTCGAAGCAAGCTTCCGGAAGGTGGCTGGCATGGCGGTGGAGGTCGCCGACGGCAAGCGGGGCCCGTCCCCTGAGACCGTCACGTTCCTGTCCGGGGACGTGCACTTCTCCTACGTCACGGAGGTGGACCGCTCGTCGGGCAGCCGGATCATGCAGGCCGTGTGTTCTCCCATCCGTAACCCTCTTCCCCGCCTGCTGAGATCCTTCGGGGCCGTCATGTCCTATGGCCTGGCCACACCGATAGGAGCCGTAGTGGCCCGCTCGGCGCGGGTGCCGGACCCGCCGTTCCACTGGTCCCGCGTCAAGGGGCCGTGGTTCGACAACAACCTCGCCAGCCTTGAAGTTTCCGCTGAAGGGCTGAACCTGTGGTGGCAGACCGGCGTGGTGGACGACGGCGACCAACTGCACCCAAGGCTCAAGCGTGTGGCCTCCCTTACCGTGGCTCCGCGGAGTTCGCAGGAGCATGCGGCACGAAGCGGACAAACATCGCCTTGAAGCCCGGTGTGTTCGATTCCCGGGCGACGTTGTCTTTGTGGACGAGGGCGTTCGCCTCGGGGAAGTACGCAGCGGCGCAGCCCTTCGCCGTCGGGTAGGCCACCAGCCGGAACTTGTCCGCCTGCCGGTCCTGGCCCCTGAACGTGCTCACGACGTCCACGAGGTCCCTGTCCTGGAACCCGAGCTCCGTCAGGTCCTCGGGGTGCACCAGGATGACGCGGCGGCCGTCGGAGATCCCACGGTAGCGGTCGTCCAGGCCGTAGAACGTGGTGTTGTACTGGTCGTGGCTGCGGATGGTCTGCAGCACCAGGTGCCCCTCAGGCGGCGTCAGGTATTCCAGCGGGCTGACGGTGAACCGTCCACGGCCAATATCCGTTTTGAAGGACCGGGTGTCGCGCGGCGGATTCGGCAGCACGAAGCCGTTCTTCGTCCTCACCCGCTTGTTGAAGTCCTCGAACCCCGGAAGGACGCGGGAGATGTGGTCCCGGATCACGTCGTAGTCCTCGGCCATGGCCTTCCAGTCCACGGCGTGGTCCGGGCCGAAGGTGGCCTGGGCCATCCGTGCCACGATCACCGGCTCGGCGAGCAGGTGCTCGGACACCGGGGCCAGCCGGCCCTGGGTCGAGTGGACCACGGACATGGAGTCCTCCACAGACAGGAACTGTGCGCCCTTGGGGTGCTTGTCGTCCTTGTCCGTCCGGCCCAGCGTGGGAAGGATCAGCGAGGTGCGGCCGTGCACCACGTGGGACCGGTTGGGCTTGGTGGAGATATGCACGGTCAGCCCGATCCGCTGCATCCCCGCTTCCAGGGTCTCGGTGTCCGAGCACGCCAGCGAGAAGTTTCCGCCCATGGAGACGAAAACGTCCACCTCGTCACGCTCGAACGCCTCCATGGCCTCGACGGCGTCGTAGCCGTGGTGCCGCGGAGATTGGATGCCGTACTCGTTGTCGAGGGCTTCGAGGAGCCATTCCTTCGGCTTTTCCCAGATGCCCATGGTCCGGTCGCCCTGGACGTTGGAATGTCCGCGCACCGGGCAGGCGCCGGCGCCGGGTTTGCCGAAGTTGCCCTGCAGGAGCAGGACGTTGACCATTTCCTTGATGGTGTCCACCGAGTGCGGCTGCTGGGTCACGCCCAGGGCCCAGCAGAAGATGCTGGCCTTGGACTGGATGAGCATCCCGGCCACGTCTTCGATCTGCTTCCGGGCCAGCCCGGTCGCCTTTTCGGTTTCTTCCCAGTCCAGGGTCCTGCGGGCCTCGCGGTAGGCGTCGAAGCCGTCGGTCTGCGCCTCCACGAAGGAACGGTCGACGACGGTGCCCGGGTTTTGTTCCTCGGCCTCCAGCAGCAGGTGGCCCAGGGCCTGGAACAGCGCCAGGTCCCCGCCCACCTTGATCTGCAGGTATTCATCGGCCAGCGGCGTGCCGCCGCCGACCACGCCGGCGACGGTCTGCGGGTCCTTGAAATTAAAGAGGCCGGCCTCCGGCAAGGGGTTCACCGCCACGACCTTGCCGCCCTTGTCCTTGCACTCCTTCAGCGCGGACAGCATGCGGGGATGGTTGGTGCCCGGGTTCTGCCCCACGACGAAGATCAGCTCGGCGTCGTGGATGTCATCCAGCGAAACGGTGCCCTTGCCGATGCCGATGGTCGGGTTCAGCGCCGATCCGGAGGACTCATGACACATGTTGGAGCAGTCCGGCAGGTTGTTGGTGCCCAGCGACCGCGCGAACAGCTGGTACATGTACGCCGTCTCGTTGGCCGTGCGGCCGGAGGTGTAGAAGACGCAGCGGTCAGGCGTGCTGGCCCTGATGTGTTCACCAATGAGCTCGAAGGCGTCCGCCCACGAGATCGGCGAATAGTGCGTGTCACCTTCCCGGATCACCACCGGTTCACTCAGCCGGCCCTGGTTGCCCAGCCAGTACTCGGTCTTGTCCGACAGCTCGGCGATGGAGTGCTTCGCCCAGAACTCGGCACCCACCGTCCGCAGGGTGTTCTCCTCCGCCACGGCCTTGGCGCCGTTCTCGCAGAATTCGGCAGCCTTGCGTTTCTTGTCGGATTCCGGCCAGGCGCAGCCCGGGCAGTCGAAACCGCCGCGCTGGTTCAGGCGCAGCAGAGACTGCGCCGTCCGCGTGACGCCGGCCTGGGCCACAGCCCGCTCCAAGGCCACCATGACGGCCTTGACGCCGGCAGCCTCGGTTTTCGGCTTGCCGACGGCGAGGGCGTCCTCGTTGATGTCCGCGACGGGGGCGGGCTGTTTGCCGAACTTCATCGTTCCAACTTCCTTACCGGCTAACGCCGTGTTTGTTCACAACGCCCGGCAAGGCGCGCCAGCTTTTCTGGCGCGCCTTCCGGGGTCCTGCCCGATCGGGCAATCCTGGCCTACTGCGAAACCCTGCTTTAGTGGTTCAGCTGTGCGAGGGTTTCGCGTTCGGCGGCGATGGTGGTGTTGTCGCCGTGGCCGGTGCGGACGATGGTTTCTGCCGGGAGGGGCAGGAGGCGTTCGCGGATGGAGGTCAGGATGGTGGGGTAGTCGCTGTAGGAGCGGCCGGTGGCGCCGGGGCCGCCGTTGAAGAGGGTGTCCCCGGTGAACACGGTGCCTTCTTCCTCCAGGAGGAAGCAGGTGGAGCCGGGTGAGTGGCCGGGGGTGTGGATCGCCTTTAGGGTCCCGCCGCCGACCTGGAAGGTGTCGCCGTCGGCGATCTGCCGGTCGGGTGTGGTGTCGGGGTAGACCTGTTCCCAGAGGACGTGGTCCTCGGGGTGCAGGTAGATGGGTGCGTTCACGGTGTCGGCGACCTGGCGGGCGGCGCCGATGTGGTCGTTGTGCGCGTGGGTGAGCAGGATCGCGGTGACGTTCCGGCCCTGCACGGCTGTGATGATCGCGTCGGCGTCGTGCGGGGAGTCGATGATCACGCATTCGGTGTCGTTGCCGATGATCCAGACGTTGTTCTCCACGTCCCAGGTGCCGCCGTCCAGGGAGAACGTGCCGGAGGTGACGAGGTTTTCGATCCTGACGCTCATGCCGACACTCCTGCGCTCTGGGCA
The DNA here is from genome assembly GCF_059090445.1 of Arthrobacter sp. B2060. NCBI lineage: Bacteria > Bacillati > Actinomycetota > Actinomycetes > Micrococcales > Micrococcaceae > Arthrobacter > Arthrobacter sp. B2060. The sequence continues at coordinate 179,504 of NZ_JBNHFR010000009.1, read as the reverse complement.
GCAGCCGCTGCCGCCGTGTCAGCCGTTGCGCGGGTTCCGGCGCCGGGTTCGATTTCGACGACGGAGCGCAGCACGGTGCCGTGGTGCATTTTGTCGAAGGCTTCCTCGACCTGATCGATGGTGATGCGTTCGGTCACGAAGGCGTCCAGGTCCAGGTTGCCTTGCTTGTAGTGGGCGACGAGCATCGGGAAGTCGCGGGAGGGCAGGCAGTCCCCGTACCAGGAGGACTTCAGGGACCCGCCGCGGCCAAAGACGTCCAGCAGCGGCAGTTCCAGGACCATCTCCGGGGTCGGCACGCCGACCAGGACCACGCGGCCGGCGAGGTCGCGGGCGTAGAAGGCCTGCTTGTAGGTTTCGGGCCGTCCGACGGCTTCGATCACGACGTCCGCGCCGTTGCCGTTCGTCAGTGCACGGATCGCCTCGACCGGGTCCACCTGCCGGGAGTTCACCCCGTGGGTGGCGCCCAGGGTCTTGGCCATTTCGATCTTGTTCTCATCGATGTCCACCGCGATGATCGTGGTCGCCCCGGCCAGCTTCGCCCCGGCGATCGCGGCGATGCCCACGCCGCCGCAGCCGATCACGGCCACGGACTCGCCGCGCTTGACCTCCCCGGTGTTGATCGCGGCACCGATGCCGGCCATCACACCGCAGCCCAGCAGCCCGACCGCGGCCGGGTCGGCGTCCTGATCGACCTTCGTGCACTGCCCGGCCGCGACCAGGGTCTTTTCCGCGAACGCGCCGATGCCCAACGCCGGGGACAGCTCCGTGCCGTCCTCCAGGGTCATCTTCTGCGTCGCGTTGGCGGTGTTGAAGCAATACTGCGGCTGGCCCTTCGCACACGCCCGGCACTGCCCGCACACCGCACGCCAGTTCAGGATCACCCGGTCACCCGGGGACACCTCCGTCACGCCCTCACCCACGGCCGCGACCACACCCGTGGCCTCATGACCGAGCAGATACGGGAACTCATCCCCGATCCCGCCAAGCTTGTAATGCAGATCCGTATGGCACACCCCGCACGTCAGGATGTCCACCAACGCCTCCCCCGGCCCCGGATCCGGCACCAGAATCGTCTCCACCGACACCGGAGCGTCCTTCTCCAGGGCAATGACTGCCTTGACTTTATGAACCATTAGCTTGCGTTCCTTTCCTGGGATCCGCGGACCCGCGGGTGACGGCACCAGTGCCAATCTAGCTGACTCGTTGGGGCTCTAAATCTTGGTCCTGCCGTTCGAGACCCTCGGCCATACTGTGGCGCTTCGGTATCTGCGAATTGCGTAATACACAACACGATGCACATAGCGCTACTGAAAATATGGCAGCCATCACACGGGCTGTCAACAGAGGCCGGCAGCGCCACAGGCGGAAAGCAGGGCCTCGCCTCATTCACCGCAACAACATGTCTCCCAGAGCAACCAAGTGCCGCTTCCATGAATGCTAGCCGGGATGCGGCTGGACGCCGTCATGTCAGGATCTAGCAAGCCGCCGTCGCCAGCCAGGGGATTGACTGTGGCGCTGCTCACGCGTACTGTGGTGCAACAGTGTTGCATTGAATGCAACCCGCTTGGTCTTGCATACGCGACAGCTCCCTCCCGGAAGCTAACGAAAGGACAAACCCCATGAGCATCACCGAATCCGAAGCCGTCAACGACGTCGCGCGGCTGGACCGCCTCAAGGTCCTCAACAACGGCGAAAAAGTCAGGCTGACGTTCTCTGACACGGAGTTCGAACGCCGACTGGGCGGCCTCCGCCGCATCATGGCAGAGAAGGAACTGGACGCCGTCGTCCTGACGAGCTACCACTCGATCAAGTACTACTCCGACTTCCTGTTCACCTACTTCGGCCGGTCCTACGCCATGGTGGTCACGAAGGACGACACCGTAACGGTCACGGCAAACATCGACGCCGGCATGCCCTGGCGCCGCAGCTACGGGGACAACATCGTCTACACCGACTGGCGCCGGGACAACTACATCCACGCCATCCAGGAAGTTCTCCGCACCCGCGGCATCAACGTCCGCCGGCTCGGCGTCGAGGACGACTCCCTGCCGCTGGACAACCGCAACAAAATCCAGGCGGCCTTCGGGTCGGCAACCCTGGTGGACGTGGCCCAAGCGGCGATGCGCCAACGCATGATCAAGTCCGCCGAGGAGATCGAGGTCATCAAGCACGGGGCGCGCATCGGCGACCTGGGCGGCGAAGCCATCCGCAACGCCATCACCGCCGGCATCACCGAGTACGAGGTGGCGCTGATCGGAACCGAAGCCATGGTTCACGAGATCGCCCGCACGTTCCCCGACTCGGAAATCCGGGACACGTGGGTCTGGTTCCAGTCCGGCATCAATACGGACGGTGCGCACAACTGGGCCACCACCCGGAAGATCCAAGAGCACGACATCCTGTCGCTGAACTGCTTCCCGATGACCTCCGGCTACTACACCGCGCTGGAACGCACCCTGTTCTACGGCGAACCCGATGCCCGCTCCCTGGAACTGTGGAACATCAACGTGGAAGTCCACAAACGCGGCCTCGAACTGATCAAGCCAGGGGCTGTCTGCAAGGACATCGCGGCCGAACTCAACGAGATCTACGTGGGCCACGGACTGCTGGCCAACCGCACTTTCGGCTACGGGCACTCCTTCGGCGTCCTCAGCCACTACTACGGCAGGGAAGCCGGGCTCGAGCTCCGCGAGGACATCGACACCGTGCTCGAACCCGGAATGGTGGTTTCCATGGAGCCGATGATCACCGTCCTCGACGGCCAGCCCGGAGCGGGCGGCTACCGCGAGCACGACATCCTGGTGGTCGGCGAGGACGGCGCGGAGAACATCACCAAGTTCCCGTTCGGACCCGAATACAACATCATCGGGGCCTGACCTCGTCCGTCCCGCAGGACCGGCCGGAAGTGGCGCCACATTTGGGGGTGGCGCCACTTCTGTGTCCTCTTAGGGAATGATGGTAAGCACCATGAGCCCAGCAGAATCACCTGACGTCACCGGTAACGGCGACTCCAAAGGCGCGTCCGTCATCGTCAATGCCATTGCCGTCCTCCGGACATTCACGGCGGACGAACCGCTGCTGGGCGTCACGGAGATCGCCAACCGGGTGGGTCTTCACAAGAGCACCGTCTCCCGGATCCTGGCGACGTTCGAACAGGAGCGCCTGGTGGAGCGGGACCCTGAGACGCGGCGGTTCCGCCTCGGGCTGGGCCTCATCGCTGTGGCCGGGCCGCTGCTCGCGGAGCTGGAAGAACGCCGCGTGGCCTACCCCGTGCTGCGTGAACTCGCCGAGCAGACGGGCGAGACCAGTGCATTAATGGTGTGGAGTGGCTCCGAGTCGATGTGCGTGGAGCAGATCGCGAGCCATCACCAGATCAAGCACTCAACACCCCTCGGCGCCCGCTACAACGACGCCCTCAGCGCCTCGGTGCAGGTGTTCCTCGCCGCGGAGTCCCCCGACCGCGTACGGACCTTGCTGCGCAGTGGAGCGATCACCTACCCCGGTCTTGATGAGACAGGCCTGGAGGACTACCTGGTCCGCCTCAAGGATGCCGCCCAGCGCGGCTGGACCATTAACTACGGCGACACATCGCTCGACGAGGTAGGAGTGGCGGCCCCTGTCTACGACCACCGCGGCGGTGTTGTTGCCGCGGTCCTCATTCCTGCTCCCCGCTTCCGCGTCTCTCCGGAAACGCTGCAGAGCCTCGGCGAATCCTGCCTGGCCGCGGCCCGCCGCGTCACCTCCCGGCTCGGCGGAGTGACTCCGCACTAGGATCGGCCCCGGCACCCGAGCACGGCCAAGCAGCTGACTCATCGGGCCTTTCTACGCTCCAGTGCCTCCGTCGTAGCGTTCGTACCTCCTCAAATCAACTTGTCCTGCGCCTGAGCGATCTCTTGCGCGAAGTCGTTCAGCGCCGCAGCTACAGCGTTTGGATTGCTCAAGGTGGCGTAATGACCCCCTGGAATTTCCAGCGGGTCGACTCCAAGTCGCTGCTGTACTTGGCGTTTCATGAATGAGGCTGGAAAGAACCGGTCGTCACGGCACAGTATTGCCCTGGTGGGGACGGCCGGATGCCGCTGACCAGGCCAAGGCCGTGCCATCCATGCACCTTGCTGATCGCGCTCCTTGTCGCGTGCTTGGTGTACCAAATCTTCAGGGACTTCGTTGAAAAACGCCGCCTGTGGATCCGGACCTATGGTCTCCAGATTATGACCCGTGTTGGTCCACCAGTCGCCGAATGTCTCTCCCGGTAGCGGGATCATTCCTGCCAGATATACGAGTCCGTCCGATTGGAGCGCGTCGCAAACTAAGGGCGCCGTAAAGCCCCCTAGCGAGTGGCCGACGACGATTGTGTGCTGAGCGTCGCCCACCGCTGCAGTTACTGCCTGGGTGTAGTCCTCAAGCCCTGCATTGTCGTCTTCGATGGGCAAGTCGATCGCGATGACATCATGCCCCGATGCCTCAAGCAGTGGTTTGACCAGATGCCAGTCCCATGCGGTGGAACCGCCGCCGTGAATCAGTACGAAAACCGCCAAGATCCCACCCCAGTTCCAAGCCATGTACGAACACGTCCACCCTAACCAACAGCACGCAGAAGGCGGCCGCGGCATGGATGCTTGCGGGGGCTGCAGAGTCCCCGGCGGGGACGACGGAAGAGGGGAACATGGGCAGGCGGATCGTGCCGGTATTTCGCGCAGAAAAGTCACCTTTCCGCATGCGGGCGGGATTTCATTATGGTCACGTACACTCTTGCAATGAGGCTTCTGTACGTGACAGAAAGTATGCCCAACCGCGACCCGGTGTTTGGTGATGGCAGCTCCATGATCCCTTTCGAGTTTCTCCGTAATATTCCCGAAGACGTCCATGTCACACTGGTTACCTTTTCGGGGCCCGTAGGGCTTCCGGACGAAGTGCGGGAGCGTTGCGAAGCCGTTCATATCCTCTCTCCCCGTAATCACAAAGTGGCATTCTTGCGCTCATTCTTTGGCCTGAATGGCCTGGGAAAGCAGGAACGGTCCACTGCGAAAGCAAAAGAAACGGCGTCGCGGCTTTCCGCGGAAAGCGACGCAACGCTGATACACGGTCCTCATGCACTCCCCCTCGCCCACCATGTGCGTGGACCCATGGTCCTGCAGACCGTCGACCCCTGGTCGATTCGCGCCGGCATGGATACAGCCATTGCAGGGAGAATGCGGCCGGCGTACCGGGCCCGGGAGTACCAGGCGCTCAGGGCCGAACGTCGTCTCCCCGTACAGGCGAGGCTCCTCACCGTTGGCGCCCAGGATGCCGTCGAATGGTCGGACCGCCTCGGGCGGAATGTGAGGAGCATCCCGAACGGCGCCGAGCTGGCCGTCCGCCCCGCCACCAGGCGGGACGGACCCGTGGTCTGCTTTGTCGGCAGCCTTAACTATGGTCCGAACATCGACAGCGTGGGCGTGCTCATCAACAAGGTGGCGCCGCTGGTGTGGCAACGGGTGCCGGGTGCCAGGTTCGTCATCGCAGGCCGCCGTCCCGCACCGGCAGTCCTCGCCCTGGCCGGGGACCGGGTGGAGATCCTGGCGAACGTTCCCACGGTCCTGGATGTTTTCCACCGCGCCGATGTTGCTGTGTTCCCTGACGAGCACGGCGTAGGCATCCGGAACTCGGTGCGCGAAGCCCTGGCCGCGGGAACTCCCGTAGTTGCGACGCCGGTGGCTGCCCGTGAACAGGAGGCCCACCCTCTGCTGACCGTCGAGGAGGACATCGGCAGGATTGCGGACCGTGTTGTGGGGTACCTGACCGAGCCCCGAACGGAGCAGGGCGAAACAGAAGGTGAGGCGGCTGTCCGGACATGGGGCGTGGTCACGCGGGAGTATCTCGACGAGCTTCGCCTGGCCATCAGCCAGGACGGCCACAGTCCGCAGCCCCGAAGCTCGCCGGTATGAAGTACGCGCCCGGGGAACTCGCCCAGGCCGGCGCCCGGGGAGCGATGTGGCAGGGACTCGCTTTCGTCGCCGGCAAGGTGTTCGTCCTTGTCACCATCATCGTGCTGGCGCGGCTGCTGTCTCCCGAAGAATACGGACTGGTCGCGCTGGCGATCGTCCTGATGGCCTATGCGGAGACCATAGCCGATGCGGGTGTCGCCCAGGCGCTGGTCTACCTGCCACACACCGGGGAAATCGCCAGGTCCGCCCTCCTGATCTCCGTGCTGCTGGGCTGCCTCCTGGCGTCGGGTGCCGTCCTTGCCGCACCCGCCATAGCCGATGTTTTCAACCTTCCCGAGGTGGCACCCCTCGTGCAGGTCCTCTCGATCTCATTGCTGGCCACCGCGCTGGCCGCTGTCCCCGAGGCACTGCTGCGCCGCGACCTGCATTTCAAGCGCCAGACGGCCGCTCCCGTTCTTCGTGCAGCCATCATGGGCATCGTCACACTGTCACTGGCCTTTGCCGGCTACGGAGCCTGGTCGCTGGCCATCGGAACGGCCGCCGGATCGGTGGCCTACGCCGCTGCCTGCTGGTTCCTGCTTCCTGGCCGGGCACCGTGGCAGGTGTGGCGCGTCAGCAAGGATGCCCTCCGGGCGAACCTGCAATTCGGCGCCCCGGTCGCAGGAAGTTCACTGCTGGCCCGGCTGATCTTTGACATCGACTATCTCATCATCGGCCTTTTTCTGGGTGCGAACGCGTTGGGGTTCTACACCCTGGCCTTCCGCGCGCCAGAGTTGGTGATCATCAACGTATTCTTCGTGTTGTCGACTGTCCTGTTCCCGCTGTACGCCAAGGTGCGCGGCGAACCGGACCGGCTCCGCAGCGGATACCTGAAGAGCGTCGAAATTCAGGCGCTGTACGGGATGACTGCCGGCGTAGGCCTGGCGGTCACGGCACCGATTCTTGTGCCCGCTGTCTTCGGGCCCCAGTGGGGGCAGTCCATCCTGCCGCTGGTCTTTCTGTCCCTGTACGCGGCCGCCCGTTCCCTGGGTGCCGGGGCCAACGACGTCTACAAGGCACTCGGCCGCCCCGGCCTCTCCATCGGCATTTCCCTCGTACGGCTGGCGATCCTGGCCCCGGTCCTGCTTTTTGCCGTCCAATGGGGCATCGTGGGGATCGCCTGTGCGCAGCTTGCCGCGGCGCTGCTGTTCGCCCTGGGGATGCAGATGGTGGCGGCCAGGGTCATGGACCTGCGGCTGCGCCAGCTCCTCCGGGCCGTTGTTCCCGGTGTGGTCTGCGGCGTGGCGGTGGCGGCCGTGGGCCTGGCCGGACTGGCCCTGCCACTGGCCGACGGTCTCCTCACGATGTTCGGCATTGCGGCTGCTGCCATTGGACTGGTCTACGTAATCCTGCGCTGGGGATTCTCGTCCCTGCACAATGAACTGCTGAAGCTGGTCCGCCGCCCTTCGCAGTGAGAGGCTGTCCGCCGGCTAACGCCCCGACCAGGTGTCCACGACGTGCCGCCACAGCCAGAAGTCACGGTCTCCGAAAACAACTGCCCGCATCTGGTTCCGGCCTTGGTCTGGACCCCGTTCGCTTTCTAGCCGATAGGCCAACGTGGCCGCCGACCTGGCCCACACCGCGATGACCAGCAGCGGAAGCAGCTCCGGGTTCACCCCTCTCAGCTGCAGGTGACCGCGGAGGGGTGCCAGGGCCCACCCGCTTGAGCCGAACGCCTTGTCGAAGGCGGCGAGCTGGGCCAGGCGGGAGAATGCCCGTTCACTGGATTCACTGAGGTACTGAAGGTAGAACACGAGGTCGTGTCCGGGCACACCGTCGGTACGCGACCGCTCCCAGTCGACAACCTGCAGCTGGCCGTTCGGCTGCAGGAAGAGGTTTGGGTGGCTCATGTCGCCATGTTCAACGACGGCGGGAAGCTCCACGGAACGCAGCGGTTCCAGCATCGCGTGCGTGCGTTCCACGAGCGCGGAAACGTCGCGCTCCGCCGGCAGGAGGGACACGAGGTCGTCCAGGGGGCCGCTGATCGTCCGCTGGTACCAGTCCCCGTTCGCCGGCGCCGTCAGCGTGCACGGCAGTGCGGCCACAAAGGCAGTACCGGCGCTCACAGCGGCGCGTACATTGGCGCCGACACGTTGTGGATTCAACGGGGCCCCGGTCACGGCGGTTTCGATCAGCACGGCGTGAGGTCCGGCGTCGAGCACGGCCACCACCTCGGGGACGCCGATCTCCGGGCCAGCACCGTGTGACCGGAGCTGATCCATCACCTGCGCCTCATGCCGAACACTGGAGTTATCCCCCGGCTGCCGCGGCACCTTCACCACGAGGTTGGGTTCACGCGCCCCGGACGCAAAGATCAAGGCCACCACGTGGCGGGACGTGACGAACCTCGGCGTGAGCAGCACGGTTGCCCATTGCCGGCCAATGCCGTACCTCTCCAGCCCCAGCTCGGCGTAGTGGTCCGCGAGAACCCGGTCAATGAACGTCATCGCCGTTCCTCCCCCCACTGCGTCGGCCCATCACTGTGCCTTCCGGAATTGCCGAATCAAACAGCTGCAGCGCGAGGGCAAGGCGCGCTATCGCCACCTTGGTCCTGCGGAACCTGATGGCCTCCTGGAGCGACAGCGTGTCCCGGATGGCGGTGGTGGACGCCACCGGCACAATGCGTGCTGTGCGCTCCAGATTCGGCGCGTGCCAATAGACGGCGACATCAGTGAAGCCTTTCTTCTCGAAGACGCGCTTCCAGCCTGCCAGCGTGCGCGGGCCGGAGCGGCGGAACAACGAACGGCTGACCTGGGCACACACCCATCCGCCAGGCTCCACCGCCGCCGCTGCCTCCTCAAAAAGCCGGAGGTCAGGTGACGAAAGCAGAACGACGTCGAAAGTCCCTGCCGCCGCGCTCTGGCGGTCAGCTCCGATGCGGTCAGCTTCAATGCGATCAGTTCCGATGGGGGCGGCGTCGGGGTCCAACAGGTGCAGCGCCGCCACCATGTCCCGCCCCATGTCCCCGCCGTAACCCAGGCTCCTGGGCTGCACCACGGGCAACAGGAACCGCCAGTCGAGCAGCCTCCACAAGTGCAGGCTCAGCTCGGCCGGGCCTGCATGAACTGTTTCAGGAGTCCTCGCGGCGCTGCGTGACGCGTTATGCCAGACGATCTCCGTAGCCAGCCTCTGCACCTCGTCCTGCGGCTGCACGGCGTCAAGGACCCTGGCCTGGGGCAGGCTGTCAGCCAGCTGCAGGTAGGCCTGCCGCCGGCCCTCCAGGATCTCGACAGAATGTTCGCCCTTCCTGGCGAACATCACCTCACCCGGAGCATCAAGGACAAGAAGGACATCCGGATCCGGCACCAGATAAAAGGCCATGGCATTGGTTATCCTGCCGAGTACGCCGTTGTCAGCTGAACCCGGCAGCACAGCATCGTAAGCAACCCGGTCCATCAGCACCACCCGCCCCCGAAGAGAGTGATAGCGGGCGGCCAGCCCGCCGCGGACAAGGCGGAACACCTTCTTGCCCAGCCGGCCGCCGGGGATCCGGCGGAGCCAGGCGTCCCACCGGCCCGCGCCCCACATCCCCATGTACACGTAGCTGTTGGGAAGCGGGACTGCTGCGCCAAGATTCCGGAGCAGGGTGGTCTTGCCGGCACCATCAGGTGCCATGACCCCCACCACCGGTCCGCGGCCCTGCAGTCTCGGGGTAAGAAGCCGCTGGGCCCTGTTCGCCACGGCCAGGAAGCTGGGCCGCCGTCGAGTCGAAGTGGTCCACGTGGACCGCATGCGGGCTGCAACTGCCGGCACTTCGTCGAATCTGCCGGAGTGGATCAGGTTCAGAACCTGCCCGGCGGCGCCTGGACCTGCGCGCCGGTCCAGGCATTTGGCTATCACATCGTCAGCCGACGCGGCCGAGGCCGCCCGGCGCGCAATGTCGGCGCGTTCCGGGCGGACCTCCCCTTTGTCCAGCACCAGGTGGAGCAGCTGCAACCACGCCTGGTCTGCAGGCTCCGGCAGCCAGAACGGACCGTTCTGGACCCGCCTGCGGAGGCAGCCGGCTGCCAGCCCGGTACGCCACTGCTGATACGGGCCGAAGGAGATGTCAGACACGAAGTCCAACTTCAGCCACAGGTCATCCGGGCCGGAATAGGCGAAATAGAACCGGTGGCTGCCGTGCCCGGTAGCCAGAACGCGGCGGAAACCTATGCCGGCCATCAAGTGGTCAAGACCTGGCAACTGTTCCCTGGCGACCAGAATGTCCACGTCGCCCGAGGGCCGGGCAAGGTCGTGCTCGCCCCTCAGCAGAACCCATGGCAGACCCGTTCCATCCAATGCCCGGAAGACTTTGGCCACGTCCGGATGCAGAACCGTGGGCAGGCTCCCCGGTTCATGCACGCTGTGGTGTCCCTCGTCCACAGTCATCCGTTCCTCCCGAATCCAATTACCTGTTGCTGCCGAACCTATGGAGTTCCGGCAATTTGGTAGATCCGGACGGTTTCACTCTCGAACACGCGCGACGCTCTGTTGTCGAATCCCAGGTCCCGTTCGAAGTTGGAAACCGTCCCGGAGGGTGACAGCTTGGCCGCCGCCTCGTCTTCGCGTTTGTCGTCCGAAAAGACAACATAGACATTGGATGTGGGCTTGATGCTGTCAGCGTATTTCTCAATGTTTTCCGCATTGACCGGACCGGTCATGTTCTTAATAAGGCCTGACAGCGGCGTCACCCTGATTGTCCGATAGTAATTTGGATAATTCGATCCAATAAGCGTCGGGAAAAAGTAGCCCGGTTCGAAGATCACATCACCGGGACGGGCGCGGGAATCCATCCATTGGCTGGCAGCCACGTCGCCCTGCGGGACCCGGTGGTCCTCCTCCGGCTGGAAATACACGACGCTAAACAGCAGGGCCATCGCACTCAGGGACGCTGTGGCTCCCACGAGTGCCTTCCGTGTACGCAGGGGTCCTGACCAGAACAACCAGGCAACGCCGATGGCCAACCACGGCAGTGCGAAGAGATAGATGCGGAGCCGCGCCTCTCCACCGTAGGACTGGCCCAGCAGTCCGAACGCGGGGGCCACCGCCATCCACGCGACCATCAGCGTGGTCCGGACTTCACCCTGCATAAGGCGCCGGACGAATCCGGCCACCGCCAGAACCCCGGTCAGGACGGACAGGAGCACAGCCGCACGAGCCATCCACCGGGTTGTCATCAGCCAGGCCGTCGGATCCGTGAATGTGTCACTTCGCGGTTTGTATCCAGCGTTTTCAAAGACATCGAATCCGGAGAACAGGCCATATTTGTCCTCGATGTAACCAATATTCGGAATCAGATAGAGGAGGGTCATGACCACAAGGGCGGGTGCCAGCCAGCGTGGCCGGAAATAACCCAGCACCAAAAGCGGGACGAGCCCCAGGAGGGCCAGATATGGGCTCAACTGGTGGCTCACAACGATCGCGGCCTGCAGAAGCAGCACAGCAACGATTGCCATGATTCTCAGTGACCGGCCAACGGGCCGCTCATAGGATTCAATCACCGGCAGCTGGGGCCTCGTGAGGCGTTCTTCAAGTACCTGCACCACCATGATCGGCGTACTGCGCAGGAACGTGAGAACGACGAGGCACATGGTCAGATACAGCGTGAATCCGAATGCCTGCGGGGAGTAGTAATTCTGGTTGACCCAGTTAGCCAATACGAACACCAGCGTCGCCGTCCAGTACACCCGGGGATTCCTTGAAAGGGCGCGGACTATGGCCAGGACGGTGACGACATTCAGGAGCGCGAACCCGATCTCCGCCCATGCGGCGTAGTCCAGGGCCTCCCGGACGCCGATCGCCTCGCCAAAAAACGCACTGCTCGCAAAAAAGCCCGGCCACCGGTTGTAGATATCCACGGACATATCCATCTGGCCCGTCGAGCCAATGAAGTCTGTCACGGCGATGTGTTTGTAGCTCCACGGCAGGCGCGGCACGGATGTCAACAGGCTCGCTGACGCATAAAGCATGATGACCAGGCCGGAGACAGAGGCGATCAGGAACCGTGCGGAGATTTCCCGCCGCGTTCCGATCCCCCAGATGCAAAGACCCAAGACAGCAGCCACGGCAACATACCAAGTCACCGGATATTTGGACAGCAGACCCCAGCTGTCCAACGAGCCTGTGCCGGTCAGTGCGAGCGAGATGCCCCACAGGATCAGGGCGGCAGCGAGGATCAGCCAGGGCAGGAGTTCCCGGAGGCTCCGCTCGCGCATCCGCTCCAGCGGACGCAGCTGGCTCAGCGGAATCAGCTGCCGCAGCGGACGCAACCGCCAGTCGAACGGCCGGGATCCGAACCCGTGGGTGGCCGGGAGCAGAACAATGGCAGCCGATGCGGCCGCCAGGCCCGCCGCGGCAACAGGGCGTGGATGCCAAGTGCCGGACCACGCCATGAGAAAAGCGAACACCGTGAACAGCATGGCACTAGCCACAACGGTCCACACCAGCCGTGCCGCCGGGTCGGCGTCAGCAAGACGGCTGACCAGGGCCCATCCCGGCAAGGCCAGGCACATGATGAGCTTGAAGGGCGCGAGTACTGGCCCGCCGGCGTCCAGCAGAATCAGGAGTGCTGCCGCCAGGCCCAGAACCCCAATGACTCCATCCCACGATCGGAATGAACTCAGGGCCAACTCCCGGTAAATCAGCAGCCTCGACGTACCGACTTCCTCCTGCAATGACCGACTCATGTGGCTGAACCCTTCTGGTCCGAATGAAGAAAATGTGGGGAGACGCGAACGCGAACTTTGGGCAGTTCGGCGCCGCGAAAGACGGCCGCCTGACTCACGTCATGAACGGCGCTGCAGCAGGTAATTCAGGGGTCCCCGGGCGACCGAAAGCAGTTCCAGCCGCAGGACCTTGGCAAGCTGTGGATCCCAAGGATCGAAGGCTCCCGTTCCGCCGGCCGTCGGTTCCACGGAGTGGTGCCGGGCGTTGGCCAGCAGTTGGCGGACCGCATGCGGCGTCCGTGCCAGCGCGAGCCGGGCAGTACGGGGATTCAGCAGGATCTTCGTGAGCCAGGCGCCCAATCCGCTGCCGTAGCTCCGCGCCTGGGCCTGCAGTTCCTCCAGACCGTCGCGATGACGGTGCCAGACCACTGCTGAGGGATGGACCACTAAGGGATGGCCCGCAAGAATCACCCGGGTGAACATGTCAATGTCTTCGCCTCCCCCGGTCCTGGTCCCGGCACCCAGGGCGGTGTCGAAACCGCCCAGTTGGAGCGCCAGGCGGCGGTCCAGCGCGAAGTTGGCTCCTGTGCCGTAAGCGCCCACGCAGAAGGGAAAGTTCGGAAGATCAGCAGGAGGGTCGGCAAGGGAGTACACCTTCGGTGTGATGCTCTTGGACCAGCTCACCCGGTAATCGAAGTAGCCTTGAGCGCGCGAACGCACCTCACCTGCCGGCACGAGCCCGGTGACACACGCCGTGCCGGGCGCCCGTTCGAAACCGGCCGCGATCTCCCGCAGCCAGGCGTGGTCCACGACGACGTCGTCATCCGTGAAAGCAACGATGTCGCCCCGGGCGTGCTTGAGTCCGGTGTTGCGCGCCTGGGACAGTCCCGGGACGGGCTCCTCGATCAGCTGTACGCGGGGATGCTGGAACTCCTCCCGCACCATGTCTCTTGTCTCGGTGGTTCGCGCCGCATTGTCCACCACCAGGATGTCGTAGTCCGGGTAGTCGAGGCGCAGTAAGGCCTCGAGGGCGCCGCGCAGCACGGCGGCCCGGTCCCTCGTGCAAATGATCACGGTAATAAATGGGGCCGACACTGCGGCGGAAACCGGCTCAGCCTCGGGCAGTTCAGCCGTTGCGGAATCCAGGACCGCCCGGTCCAGGACGCCATCGGGCGTTTCAACATCGACGAATCCCCGCAGGGATGAGCCCTCACGCACCAGCAACCGGGCACGCTCGTATCCTTTGGAATCCTGCAGCTTCAGGCTTTTGTGCCCGTTAAGTGATGCCAGGTCCACGGCGCCAATCCATCTGGCTCCGGACCAGTCCGGGGGGACGGGGCTCTCCATCGCGCGCGGCAGGTCCAGGACAAGGTGCTCGTGCCCCTCTTCCCGATGAACCGGCGCCCCCAGGGGGTCGCTCACGTCCATGCCTGCCACGCCGGCGTGCTGCTCCGCGAAGGTCTTGCCCGGCCCGCGGGCTCTGCATACGGAGCTGGAACTGCTCTGGGTCTGGACACGGGCCTCACCGCTTCATGAAAGGTAGCGACTTCTGGTGGCGCCGGCGGATTCCACTTTTCAGAAGAAACCAACGGCAACTTGCGGCACTATAAGGCGTGTATCCGCGGCGACGATATTCTGTGCGCCACAGTTAGGCCTTGTGGGCTAAAAGCCTATGATTGGGCCCACTTAGTGTCACCAGTAGGCAATACCTGTTTTTCGAAGCGCTAATCGGCTCTCACTACTTGGTTGGTAGCAATGAAAGGGTAAGTACTGATTGGAGCGGAATGTTCTTGACATTACCGCCGGCCTTCAGCTTCACTATTACGTATGCTGAAATAACAGTTCCATGATGCGGAAGACTCGGGGCAGCGAATGGAGTTCCGGTCTCGCCGGGAGAGGACCCGGCATGCCGCATAGCCGTCACCATGGATGCCAGCATCTGCAGAGAGAACCACAAGCATGAAGCTTGCCGAATTCAATGAGGCAGACCGCACGGCCGCCAGCGCCGTGCTCCGGCCCTGCATCGACGTCCAACGCTGGGTGGACCAGATCACCGACGCCCGCCCCTTCGCGTCCTGCGACGCGCTGCTTGGCTTCGCCCGCGAAGCCGCCTCGCCGTTCACTCCGGACGAGGTTGAGGCCGCCATGGCCCACCACCCCCGGATCGGTGAACGCCCGACGGCGGCAACCGCGGAGGCGTCCATGTCCCGTTCCGAACAGGCGGGCGTCGACCCCGCGGACGCGGCGGTCACAGAGGCGCTGGCCGCCGGGAACCGCGCGTATGAGGAGAAGTTCGGCCGCGTTTTCCTGATCCGCGCCGCCGGCCGCACGGCACCGGAAATCTTGGCGGCGCTGCAGGAGCGCCTGTCCAACAGCCCCGGCCAAGAAGACGTCATTGTGGCTCAGCAACTGCGCGAGATCGCGCTGCTGCGTCTCGAAGGAGTGATCAGCGAATGAGTGTTTCCCACGTCACCACCCACATTCTGGACACCGGCGCCGGACGCCCGGCGGCGGGGGTCGCCGTCGTGCTTTACGCGAACGACGGAGGCCGCTGGACACAGCTGTCGAGCAGCACCACCGATGCGGACGGCCGCGCGAAGGACCTCGGCCCCGAGGAGCTGGCACCGGGCAATTACCGGCTCAACTTCGCCACGGGCGACTACTACGCCGGCCTCGGCACGGCCACATTCTTTCCCGAGGTGGACCTCATCTTCGAGGTGACCGGTCCCGAGCACTACCACGTGCCGCTGCTGCTGAGCCCGTTCGCCTACTCCACCTACCGTGGAAGCTGAAAGGACAAGCATGCGGCTGATGCGCATTGGCACTGCCGGGAACGAGATCCCGGTCATCATCGACGACGAGGGCAAGGCGCACGACCTGAGGCCCGTCACCGCCGACATCGACGGCGCCTTCCTCGAAACCTGGGCCCACGAGCTGGACGACCTCGACCTCACCGGCCTGCCGCTCGTCTCCGTCGAGGGGAAGCGGATCGGGGCGCCCATCGCCCGCCCGGGCGCGGTGATCGGCGTAGGACTGAACTACGCCGCGCATGCCGCCGAATCGGGCCTCCCCGAGCCGGAGCGGCCCATCATCTTCTTCAAGCACCCCAACACCGTGGTTGGACCCAACGATGACGTCGTGATCCCGCCGGGCGCCCAGCGCGTGGACTGGGAGGTGGAGCTCGGGGTGGTTATCGGCCGGCGCGCCAGCTACCTCGGGTCCGACGCCGCTGCCGCAGCCTGCATTGCGGGGTATGTGCTGTCCAACGACGTCTCCGAGCGGGAATATCAGCTGGAACATTCCGGGCCGCAATGGTCGCTGGGCAAATCCTGCCCCACGTTCAACCCGCTGGGTCCGTGGCTGGTTCCCGCCGCATCGGCAGACGCCGGCAGCATCGACCTCGCATCCTGGGTCAACGACGAACCGCGGCAGAAAAGTTCAACGCAGGACATGATTTTCGGCGCAGCAGAACTTGTCCGCCGGCTGTCCCAGTACATGGTGCTCGAGCCGGGCGACCTGATCACCACCGGCACGCCGGCCGGCGTGGCTCTCTCCGGCCGGTACCCGTACCTCAAGAGCGGGGACGTCATGCGCATGTCCGGCGGGGAGGTGCTCGGCGAACAGCGGCAGCGGCTCGTGGACGCTCCGGTTCTGGTCTGACACTGCCCTGACAGTAGGCTAGATGGCATGGCCTCTGACGACCCCACCCCTGAACGGCGCGAAAACCCTGAACGGCGCGAGATCACCGTACGCCGCGCACCCAAGTACGTCCCGTTCCTGATTCTCGGCGGGCTCGTGGGCATCGCAGTGGCGGCGGTCATCGCCTATGCGCTGCCAGGCAACAACACCTACGACCCGGGCACGGTCTTCGGTTTCTTCATGGTCCTGTGCGGGGGCGGCGGTGTGATTCTCGGCGCAATTGCGGCGCTGGTCCTGGACCGGCTGAGCGTCAGGCGGGCGCGGCAGGCCGTCGTCGAGGCCGTCCCCGAGACCGAAGAGCAGCCCCTTCCTGACGCGGAACAGCCCGGGCCGGGCGCCGGCGGGCACCCTGCTACCGGGCACCGGCAGGACAACGGCAACGAGCCGGACGTCCGGTCATAAACGTGCCGCCGGAAGTTCCTTACCTGATGACGTGAGATAATCGACCAGTGGCACGCGGCGATGGAAAACTTTCTCATGATCTTCTCCCTGGCGAAAAGGGCCCTCAGGACGCATGCGGCGTCTTCGGGGTGTGGGCACCAGGCGAAGAAGTAGCAAAACTCACCTATTACGGGCTGTATGCATTGCAGCACCGCGGTCAGGAGTCGGCTGGCATAGCCACCAGTGACGGCAAGCGGATCAACGTGTACAAGGACATGGGCCTGGTATCCCAGGTCTTTGACGAGACCACCCTGAACACCCTGACGGGGCACCTCGCGGTCGGCCACTGCCGGTACTCCACCACCGGCGCCAGCCACTGGGCAAACGCCCAGCCCACGCTTGGTGCCACGGCCACCGGTACGGTCGCCCTGGCCCACAACGGCAACCTGACCAACACGGCCGAACTCAATGCCATGATCAACGACCGCAACGGCGGCCAGCTCAGCGGCGAAATGAAGCAGGGCAACACCTCGGACACTGCCCTGGTCACGGCGCTGCTCGAAGGCGAAGAGGGCAAAACCCTCGAACAGACCGCCATCGAGCTGCTCCCAAAGATCAAGGGCGGCTTTTGCTTCGTGTTCATGGACGAAGGCACCCTGTATGCCGCCCGGGACACATTCGGCATCCGTCCGCTCTGCCTCGGCCGGCTGGAGCGCGGCTGGGTGGTTGCTTCTGAGCAGTCAGCACTCGCCACCGTCGGCGCCAGCTTCATCCGTGAGATCGAGCCCGGCGAGTTCATCGCCATCGACGAGCAGGGCGTGCGGTCCCAGCGCTTCGCCGAGCCGACGCCGGCCGGCTGCGTATTCGAATACGTCTACCTCGCCCGCCCCGACGCCGCGATCGCCGGACGCTCCGTCTACGAGTCCCGAGTGGAGATGGGCCGCCAGCTGGCCCGCGAAAACACCCAGGAAGCGGACATCGTCATCCCGGTGCCCGAGTCCGGCACCCCCGCCGCCGTGGGCTACGCCGAGGAATCCGGCATCCCGTTCGCCCATGGCTTCGTCAAGAACTCCTACGTGGGCCGCACGTTCATCCAGCCGTCGCAAACCCTCCGCCAGCTCGGCATCCGGCTCAAGCTCAACGCCCTGGAGTCGGTCATCCGCGGCAAGCGCGTCGTGGTGGTGGACGACTCGATCGTCCGCGGAAACACCCAGCGCGCCATCGTCCGCATGCTCCGCGAAGCCGGCGCAGCCGCCGTGCACGTCAAGATCTCCTCCCCGCCCGTCCAGTGGCCCTGCTTCTACGGCATCGACTTCGCCTCTCGGGCGGAACTGATCGCCAACGGCGCCACCATCGAGGAAATCTCGCAGGCCATCGGTGCTGATTCGCTGGCCTACATTTCCGAGGACGGCATGATCGGCGCCACCCGGCAGCCCCGGGAGCGCCTGTGCACCGCATGCTTCACCGGCAAGTACCCCATCGAACTCCCGGGCTCGGACAAGCTGGGCAAGAACCTGCTCGAGCGCACGGACCTCGGCGGCCTCCCCGCGGACGCGGCCCGCGCCGATGCCCCCGGCACCGCTGCTCCCGCCGCCGCAGCAGCCACCCCCGGCAACCCGGACAGCATCACCGTCACGGAAGACCCGGCCGAGAAGCCCGGCGCAACGGGATGCGACCCCGGCCCGGATTCCGAATTTGAGAACCTGCTGACCGAGGCCGACCTCGTGCCTGAAGTCCACCACGACGCTGCCCCCGTCGGCGCTGACAAGAAAGAGTCCGTATGACTTCCGCCTTCCCCACTGCTGACATGAACGCTGCCCAAAACGGCGTGGCACAGAACGCCGCCGGCATCACGTACGCCTCCGCCGGCGTCGACGTCGAAGCGGGAGACCGCGCCGTCGAACTCATGAAGGATGCCGTCAAGGCGACGCACAACGCCTCGGTGATCGGGGGCGTCGGCGGTTTCGCAGGCCTGTACGACGTTTCGAAGCTCCTGACCTACAAGCGTCCGCTGCTGGCCACGTCCACGGACGGCGTCGGCACCAAGGTGGCCATCGCCCAGGCCATGGACATCCACGACACCATCGGTTTCGACCTCGTGGGCATGGTGGTTGACGACATCGTCGTGGTGGGCGCCGAGCCGCTGTACATGACGGACTACATCGCCTGCGGCAAGGTGGTCCCCGAGCGCATCGCGGACATCGTCCGCGGCATCGCGGCCGCCTGCTCCGTGGCGGGCACCGCCCTGGTGGGCGGCGAAACGGCCGAGCACCCGGGTCTGCTGGGCGAACACGAATACGACGTCGCCGGTGCCGCCACCGGTGTTGTCGAAGCCGATGCCCTGCTGGGCCCGGACCGTGTCCGTGCGGGCGACGTGGTGATCGGCATGGCGTCCTCCGGCCTCCACTCCAACGGCTACTCGCTGGTCCGCCGCGTCATCAACCACGCCGGCTGGGCCCTGGACCGCCAGGTTTCCGAGCTCGGCCGCACCCTGGGTGAGGAACTGCTGGAACCCACCCGCGTCTACGCTGCTGACTGCCTGGACCTGGCCCGGACCTTCCCGGTGGCCGCAGGCTCTGCCGCGGGCGGCAAGGCCGTGCACGGGTTCAGCCACGTCACCGGCGGGGGCCTCGCAGCCAACCTGGCCCGTGTCCTGCCCCAGGGCCTGGTTGCCACCGTGGACCGTGCCACCTGGGAGCTGCCGGCCATCTTCAAGCTGGTGTCCGAGCTCGGCCGCGTCCCGCTGGCTGACCTCGAGCGCACGCTCAACCTCGGTGTGGGCATGGTGGCGATCGTCTCTGCCGACGCCGCCGACGCCGCCGTGGCCCGCCTCAACGAGCGCGGACTGCCGTCCTGGATCATGGGCACGGTCAGCGCCGACTCCGATTCCATCCTCAAGACCGGCCCGGACTACGTCCAGGGCGCCAAGGGAGTGGACGGCGGCGCCGTCCACATGGTCAACACCTACGCGTAAATCCGCTAAACCTCCAGGACGCTGAACACCCCGCCCTGCGGGTCCTTCAGCGTGGCGATGCTTCCGGCGTCCTCCACGAATTCGGGCTCCACGAGCACTTCGGCTCCCGCCGTCACTGCTGCGAGCACGGCTTCCTTGACGCTGGACACTCCGAAGTAGACCTGCCAGCCACGCCGGGCACGGGCCTCGGCGTCGTCTGCGACCGGCGCATTCCCCGGCTCCGCATCCCTGTTACCGGCCTCCTCCCCGTTCTCGGGGACGGGGGCTATGCCGGCCACCTCCGAGCCGCGGACGATCAGCGTGGTGTACGTTCCGCCGTCATCCTGGGGATACTCGGTCACCTCGTGACCGAAAATCTGCTGGAAAAATCCGACGGCGGCCCGAGGCTCGGGCGTCAGGAGTTCGGCCCAAGCGAAGGCCCCCGGTTCGTTGTGCCGCCCGCTGCCTGGATGCGTTCCGGCCTGCCAGACGCCGGTGGCACCGCCGCCGGGCGGCTCCAGGAACACCATGACGCCGGTGTCCCCCACGTCTTCGGGCCCAAATTGCACCGTGCCGCCCGCGTGCGGCGCCTCCTCGGCCACTGCCTGAGCGTCGTCCGCGGAGAAGTACACGTTCCACTGCGCTGGGGTGCCTGATGCCTGCTGGGCGGGCTTCTGCGGCGCCACAACCGCGACGAGGTCATCGTCGATGAAGGCCTTCGAGTAGCTGCGCCCGTCCGGCGTGGGCAGGTCCTCAAAGCGCCATCCGAATACAGCGGCATAAAACGACTTGGCGGACGCAACGTCCGGAGTCTGGACGTCCGCCCAGCACACTTCCCCATGGGCGTACGCGCTTCGCTGAACCATGCCAATTCCCTTCGCCGGACCGAAACCCCTAACAGCCTAGTGGAGTCCCGGTGTTGGCGTCCCGGTGTTCGAGTCCTGGTGCTGGCGTTCCAGTGTTCGAGTCCCAGCGTCCGGGAAGCAGAAAACCCGCCGGGCACGCCAATGGCTGGCATGCCCGACGGGCCTGTTAACTTGGTGGCCGCGCTCGCTTAAGGGAGAGCTTTCGTGAAAGAAAACTCTCTCCGAAACGAAGGGTGCCGGAATGTGACGACGGTGGGTGACGCCGAACTGGAGTGTACGACGCCGCGTGCAGCCGAAAGCCTTACGGCAGGTTCCGGCTGTACGACTAACCGATCCGACGGGTGTCTACCTCGTCGTCGTCGTCTTCCAAATCGTCCGCGTACTTATCCACGTAGGCTGAATAGTCCGGTTCGACCGGTTCATTCGCGAAATGGCTCGTGGCACGACTTCCCGGACCCGTGAGCTCACGCTGAAGGGCCGAATAGTCAGTGTTCGGGGAGTAGTACTTGATGTCCCGAGCCTGCTTGGTAGCTTTTGCCTTTTGACGGCCGCGCCCCATGGCGTGACCCCCTTTTGTACTTGGACCGGAGGTGGTCACCTTGGCGATCGGTGAGGCCCCGGAATGATTGGTCAATTTGTCGTATCCCTAGATTACATGCTTTCGGCGGCAACTGCTCGCCACCTGTGCATCGGCCGGGCCGGTGTCGGGGCCACAACCGCGGCAATCATGGGGTAGGAGGGAAAATTTTCGGTAGAGTCTCCTGAACGAGTGAAATAGGCCGGTCAGGGAAACCTGCGCTGGGCAGCGCCGGAAATACGGCAGCACAGCAAGCCGGACAGCGCCGGAGACCCCTCCAACAGTCGGCGGAGGAAGTTGGTCCGAGGCCGCGCAACCGCATGGAAGGGGTGCCGAGCCAGTGAATGAAGGCAATCCAGTCCCCGGCGCCGGGCCCCGGCCCATCCCGCCGCCCCCCGTCGTCCCGCCGCGGACTGCCCAGCCTGACCCTCCGGTTTCCGACCCTCCTGTGTCTGACCCTCCGGTGCCTGACCCTCCGGTTTCCGAGCCGCAGGACGGTCCCTCAGTACCCGGGACGAATCCCTTCGAGGAGCTTGGACCCGGTCTGCAGCAAAACCTGATGAAAGCGGGCTTCCTGGTCGCGTTGCTGGCGGTGGCCGGCATGCTCGTGTGGATCCTCGGTTCGCTGCTGGCCGGCGCCACGCTCCAAGCCGTCGGCGAGCCCGGCCCGGCTGCCGCACCAGCGTCCGCTCCCCAGCCCCCGGCAACACCGCGCCCCAGCCTCCCCGTGAAGGGTGTCAGCCCCCTGGACTTCAGGGTTGGGGACTGCTTCAAGGACTTTGACGCCTCGGCGGCCGACGCCACGGTGGTGGCCTGCACGTCGGGGCATTCCGCCCAACTTGTGGCCATCCACCGTTACCCGGCCGGGGACTCTTTCCCGGGCGCCAAGGAGATGAAGACAAAGGGGCGGGAGGCATGCCAGGCTGCGAAGCTGAACAGCAAGACCAACGCCTATGTGCTGACGTACCAACTCGCCTATCCCAGCCCCGACAGCTGGCGGCGGGGAGACCGCCGCGTTGATTGCTACATCACTTCCGCTTCGGGGAACATCATCAAGACCAGCCTGCTCCCCTAAGACGATCCCAATCAGCGGCGATCCCCTTACCCCTTCCGGCGCACCGAGAGTCCGTTTCCGGCCGGGGCGCCGCCGCCAGGCGTTCCCATGGCCTCCAGCGCCTCGATGGTGAGTTCGCTGACATCGGCCGCTGTGTCCACGAGCACCGTGTCGCCGTCGGAGATCTCCCCGGCGAGGATCGCCTTGGCCAGCCGGTCGCCGATCTCACGCTGGACGAGGCGGCGCAGCGGGCGCGCTCCGTAAGCCGAATCGAAGCCGGACATGGCCAGCCAGGCGCGGGCGGCGTCGGTCACCTCGAGCGAGAGCCGCCGCTCGTGGAGGCGGCCGGAAAGTTCTGTCACCTGCAGCTCCACGATCCGGGCCAGTTCCTCCACTGTCAGGGCATCGAACAGCACTACTTCGTCCAGGCGGTTCAGGAACTCCGGCTTGAAGGAGGCATTCACGGTGGCCATCACGGCCGAGCGCTTCGCCTGCGCATCCAGGGTGGGGTCCACCAGGAACTGGCTTCCGAGGTTGGACGTCAGCACCAGGATCACGTTGCGGAAGTCCACGGTGCGGCCCTGGCCGTCAGTGAGCCGGCCGTCGTCGAGCACCTGCAGGAGGATGTCGAAGACCTCCGGGTGGGCCTTTTCCACCTCGTCCAGCAGCACCACCGAGTAGGGACGGCGGCGGACGGCCTCGGTCAGCTGGCCGCCCTCCTCATAGCCCACGTAGCCCGGAGGCGCGCCGACAAGCCGGGCCACGGAGTGCTTCTCGCCGTATTCGGACATGTCAATCCGCACAATGGCGCGTTCGTCGTCGAAAAGGAACTCCGCCAGGGCCTTGGCCAGCTCAGTCTTACCCACGCCGGTGGGACCGAGGAACAGGAAGGAGCCGGTGGGCCGGTTGGGGTCGCTGATGCCGGCACGGGCGCGGCGCACGGCATCGGACACGGCCTGCACTGCCTTGGACTGGCCGATCAGGCGCCTGCCAAGTTCCTCTTCCATGTGCAGCAGCTTCTGGCTTTCGCCCTGCAGCATGCGTCCGGCAGGGATGCCGGTCCACGCCGAGATGACCTCGGCGATGTCGTTGGCTGTGACTTCCTCCGCCACCATCAGTGCGGACTTGTCGGCGACGGCGGCCTCGGCCTCCGCGGCGGCGTTCAGTTCACGCTCCAGGGCCGGGATTTCGCCGTACAGGATCCGGGAGGCGGTTTCCAGGTCACCCTCACGCTGCGCCTTGTCCGCCGTGGACCGCAGCTCGTCCAGCTTGGCCTTCAGGTCCCCGACGCGGTTGAGGCCGGCTTTCTCGGCCTCCCAGCGGGCGTTAAGGGCGGCGAGCTGCTCTTTCTTGTCCGCCATGTCAGCCCGCAGGGCAGCGAGGCGCTCCACCGAGGCGGCGTCCGTCTCGCCCTGCAGGGCAAGCTCCTCCATGGTGAGCCTGTCGACGGCGCGGCGCAGCTGGTCGATCTCCTCCGGGGCGGAGTCGATCTCCATGCGCAACCGGGATGCAGCCTCATCCACGAGGTCGATCGCCTTGTCCGGCAGCTGCCGGCCGGAGATGTAGCGGTTGGACAGCGTCGCGGCCGCCACCAGCGCGGAGTCAGCGATAGCTACCTTGTGGTGGGCCTCGTACCGCTCCTTGAGGCCGCGGAGGATCCCGATGGTGTCGTCCACGCTGGGCTCTCCCACGTATACCTGCTGGAAGCGCCGCTCGAGGGCCGGGTCCTTTTCGATGTTCTCGCGGTATTCGTCCAAGGTGGTGGCACCGATCAGCCGCAGCTCGCCCCGGGCCAGCATGGGCTTGAGCATGTTGCCGGCGTCCATGGCGCTTTCTCCGGTGGCCCCTGCACCCACCACCGTGTGCAACTCATCAATGAACGTGACGATCCGGCCTTCGGAGTTCTTGATCTCCTCAAGGACAGCCTTGAGGCGCTCCTCGAACTCGCCGCGGTACTTCGCGCCGGCCACCATGGATGCGAGATCAAGGGCGATCAGGGTCTTACCGCGCAGGCTCTCCGGTACGTCGCCGGCCACGATCCGCTGGGCCAGGCCCTCGACGACGGCCGTCTTGCCGACGCCAGGCTCACCGATCAGCACAGGATTGTTCTTGGTCCGGCGGCTGAGCACCTGGATGATGCGGCGGATCTCGCTGTCCCGGCCAATGACCGGATCGAGCTTGCCCGAGCGTGCCACGGCGGTGAGGTCAGTGCCGAACTTTTCCAGGGCCTGGAAGGTGTTCTCGGGATCGGGGGAATCGACCTTGCGATCGCCCCGGACGCCCGGCAGCGCCGCTGCCAGCGCCTCGTGGGAGGCGCCGGCGTCCCGCAACAGCCTTCCTACACCGTCACTGCCTGCCGAGAGTCCCAGCAGCAGGTGTTCGGTGGAGACGAACGTGTCTCCCAGCTTGTCGGCCTCGTTCTGCGCATTTTGAATTGCCTGCAGGGCAGGCCGGGACAACTGGGCCTGCTGGACCGAGCTTCCCGAGGTGGCGGGCAGCGCCTTGATGGCGGTGCTCGCCTGAACGCTGACGGTGTCCGGGTCCGCGCCGGTGGCACGGAGAAGTGCGACGGCGACGCCCTCGCGCTGATCCATCAGCGCCTTCAGCAGGTGCGCCGGTTCGACCTGGGGGTTCCCCGCCGTCGAGGCGTTCATTGCTGCCGCCGAAAGAGCCTCCTGGCTCTTGGTGGTGAATTTGACGTCCAAAGAGAGCTCCTTCCGGGATGTGATTCTAAGTTGAGTCTACTACGCTCAACTTTGCTGAAGGCACCCCTGGAGCCTCCGTTTGCCCACAGCGAAACGGCCTCTCAGGGCAAGTGAACTTCGGGAAAACCATCGCTCTTGAACTGTATCCCTGCCGCCCGAATCCCCCTAGGATCGACCTGTGACCTGCGACGACCGTTAATCGCATACGTGAACCGAGGAGCCACCATGAAGAAGTTTGTTGTTCTTTACAACGCCCCCCAGTCGGCACAAGCGCAGATGGCAGAAAGCACGCCGGAGGCCGCCCAGGAAGGCATGAAGGCGTGGATGGAATGGGCGCAGCGCGCAGGCGACGGGATCGTGGACATGGGCAATCCGTTGGGCGCGGGCAAGGAGGTCAGCGCCGCCGGCACCTCCGACACCAGCACGAACGTTGCCGGGTACGGAATCCTCCAGGCTGAGGATGCGGACGGCGCCCTCGCCCTGCTTGAAGGGCACCCGCACCTCATGATGCCCGGCGCCAACATCCAGGTCTACGAAGCCCTGGATCTGCCGGGGATATAGCTCCGGCGGCGGGTGGCCGCGTCAGAAACCTGTGACGCCGATGGTCCCTGTGATCCAGCCGAAGTTCCGGGCAATGGACGCGTGGTCGCTGTAGTACTGCGAGTAGTCCGAGGGATTCCCGCCGGGCAGGACACTGGATTCGGAGAGCACACCCGCCAGCTTGCCGTCCACCATCAGCGGACCACCGGAGTCCCCGCCGATGGGGTGCCCCGACTGTGACTTCGTGCGGACGGATGCTCCGCCGTAGGTGTCCGATCCCGGTCCGGTGACAGTGACATCGGCAGTCTTCAGGAAGTACGACATGCTGCCGGATCCCTCGGCCTGGTAGCCCCAGCCGTAGACCTTGGCCGCTGTACCGGGGGCGGGCGCGGAAGAGGAAAGGCCCACGTAGGCCCCGGCGTAGGGTGTGGACAGCTTGAGGAGCAGAAGGTCACCCATGGGTGACGCGTAGCGCGCAGCCACTGTCCGGACAGCCCCGTGCGCCTCCAGATACGTGCTGCCGAGGCGGACCGACCTGAGGCCCGGTGAGTCGCAGTGCTTCGCCGTGATGACCCAGCTGGCGGCGATCTGGCTTCCCGCGCAGCGAACGTCGGTGCCGGTGGCATCGAACGAGATCTGGGCCGCCGCAGGAGCCGCGAAAATGGATGTCGGGCTCCCTCCGGCAACCTTCCGGTTCATGGTCCCGCCTCCGCTGCCCTCCTCCGTGGCGCCGGCGTGCCTCTCGCCCGTGGGGGCTGCGGCGGCGGGCAGGGGTGCCAGCAGTGCGGCGGCAGCGGCAACTGCGGCCAAGGCTTTGGCGGTCTTCAAGAACTCTCTCCTTCGCAAGAGGCCGGACGGTCGGCCATAGTCATTCCTCGGGCATGCCCGCTTATGCCGGGTAGACGGACACCGCCCCGGCCTTGATCACGAAGAACACGGCCATTCCGGGCGTGAGCCCCAGATCTGCTGAGGCAGCGGGTGTGACGTCTGCGGAGAGCTCCCCCGCCCGGACGCGGATCTGGTCGCCGTGCGGCTCCAGGTCCGTGATCGTGACCGGAAAGGAATTCCGGGGGCTGCCGTGCGCTTCGGTCAGGAAAACCGAAACGGCCGACGGCGGGAACACCGCCACGCCTGCCTGGCCCGGAGCAGCGGCTCCGGCATCCAAACCAGACCATTCTTCCACGGCTGCCCCCGCGGCTGGAGCCGTTCCGGTGTCGTGGAGGGAGTCTTGCTGCCCGGCGATGTCCTGCCCGGCGGCGGTCCTGAGGCCATGTTCCGTCAGGGTGCCCGGTATCAGGTTGAGGCCGGCCAGGCCCGCCACGAACCTGCTCCGCGGCCGCTGCAGGACCTCGCGCGTGGGACCGGACTCGATGATCCTGCCGTCCTCGAGGACGATCACGCGGCCTGCGAGCATCAGCGCGTCCAGGGCGTCGTGGGTGACGATGATGGCCCGCCTGCCGGCGAGTACCCGCTTGAGAAGCCTGCGCAGCAGCGGGGCCGCGTGGACATCCAGGGCGGCCATGGGTTCATCGAGCAGCAGCAGCCCGGGATCGGCGGCCAGTGCCCGGGCTACCGCCACGCGCTGGGCCTGCCCGCCGGAAAGTTCGGCTGGCTTCCGCCCGGCCAGCCCGCCAGCGTCCACGGCCTCGAGCCAGTGAAGCGCGGTTTTCCGCGCCGCACGCCGGGATTCACCCCGGCTTCGGGGGCCGAACGCCACGTTCTCCAGGGCCGTCAGATGCGGGAAAAGGAGTGGCTCCTGGGCCAGCAGGGCGGTGCCACGGTGATGCGGCGCCGTCCATGTCGTCCGGCCGGAGCCAAGGTTGAACAGGATCCTGCCATCCAGGTCGGCACTGCCCGAGTCCGGGTGCAGCAGCCCGGCGATGACGGCCAGCAGGGTGGATTTTCCTGCACCGTTGGGCCCCATGATGGCCACCGTCTCCCCGGGGCCAACTGTCAGGTCCACGTCAAAGCCGCGCGCCGCCACCGCGGCTTCCAGCCGGAAGCTCACCGCTTGCCTCCGCCCCGGCCGGGCATCGCCGTCGTACGCTGTTCGTTTCCGGACCCGCCGGCAGCGCCGGGCCCCGTATTGAAGGGCCCCGCAGTCAAGAGGCCGGAACCGAAGGGTCCGGCGGGTGGCCGCCGCGGGCCGCGGTAGGACACCGCCACCACGGTGACCGCGACGGCCACTAAAACGAGGGAAAGCGCGACGGCGGAGTCGGCGTCGGTTTCGCGCTGGAGGTAAATCTCCAGCGGCAGCGTGCGCGTGACACCCTGCAGGCTGCCCGCGAACGTGAGGGTGGCGCCGAATTCACCGAGGCTCCGTGCGAACGACAGGACAGCTCCGGAGGCAAGACCCGGCAGGACCAGGGGCAACGTCACCCGGCGCAGAACCGTGCCGGGACGTGCCCCGAGTGTTGCCGCCACGGCCTCGTAGCGCCCGCCGGCGGTCCGCAATGTGCCCTCCAGGCTCACCACGAGGAACGGCAGTGCCACGAACGTCTGGGCAAGGACCACTGCGGCAGTGGAGAAGGCGATCTGGATCCCCAGGACCTCCAGGCTCCGGCCCAGCAGCCCCTGCCTGCCGAACGTGTAAAGGAGGGCGATGCCACCCACCACCGGCGGGAGAACCAGCGGCAGCAGCACGAAGGACCGGAGCAGCCGCTGCCCGGGAAAGCTGCCCCTGGCCAGCACCAAAGCCAGCGGAATGCCGAGCACGATGCACAGGACCGTGCTGGCGGCGGATGTCCGCAGGCTGAGGCCCAGGGCGGTGAGCGACGATTCGGATGTCACCAGCGGAATGAACTGGGCCCAGTTGACCCTGGCAGCCATGGCGGCGAGCGGGAGCAGTACGAGCAGTCCGCCTACCGCAGCGATGAGGTAAATCCAGGACGGAATGCCGGTGTAGGCGCCGTGTGGCCGCCGCTGAGCGGTCCTCATTGGTCCGGTCGTCATTGGCCGGTCCTCATAGGCCCAAGTTTCATTGGGCCGGGCTTCGGTCCGGAGCGGCGGGGACCCCGAAACCGGCGTCCTCCAGTGTTGTCCGCCCCTCGGTGCCGGCAACCAGGGCGATGAAATTCGCCGCCAACCCTGTGTTCCCGCTGGCTTCGAGCACAGCGATCGGGTAGGTGGTCACGGCCTTGCCGGCCTCGGGGAACGGGATCCCTTCGACCTTGCCGCCGGCGCTCTTCACATCCGTTGTGTAGACCAGGCCAGCGTCCGCCTCGCCCGACGCGACCTTGCCCAGGACATCGGCGACCGATGATTCCTCGCTCACGGGCTTGAGCGCCGTGCCTGTTTCCCTTTCGGCATTTTCAGCCGCCGCGCCGCACGGCACCTGGCTGGCACAGACCACCACCCTCACGCCGGGCCTGGCGAGGTCCGCAAAGGACGAGATCGACGCCGGGTTGCCTGCCGGGACGGCGATCTCGAGGATGTTGGTGGCAAAGTTCGTGGCGTGGCCGTGAATGAGCGAGGCGTCCGAAAGGCGCGCCATGTTCCGGGTGTCGGCCGAGGCGAACACGTCGGCCGGGGCACCCTGGGAAATCTGCGTGGCCAAGTCCGAGGACCCGGCGAAGCTCAGGCTGACCTTTGTGCCGGGATTGCGGTTTTCGAATTCAGCGGCGAGCCGGGTGAAGGTTTCCTTGAGGGAAGCGGCCGCGAACACGGTGAGGGTGCCGGAACGCTGGGGGGTCCCGCTGGTCGCCGAATGCCCGGACGGGCCCGGTGCGCAACCGGACGCAGCCGCCACCAGCAGGGTGGAAGCGGCCAGCAGGACGGCGATGCGGGTGCCGGGGAATCTCATACGGCGCTCTTCCCCCGGGGCGTTTCCACAATCACGGTAGTGGCTTTGACCACGGCGGTGGCCACCGATCCCAGTTCAAGTCCCAGTTCGCGGACAGCTTCGCTGCTCATGAGGGACACCACACGAAAGGGCCCGCACTGCAGTTCCACTTGGGCCATGACTTTGTCAGCAGTGATGCCGGTGACCAGTCCCACAAAGCGGTTGCGCGCCGAACTGCCTGTTCTGGACGGGTCATCCGGAAGGTGCGCCTGCCTGCCGGCCAACTGGGCCAGTTCCAGCCCGTCCACCGCCAGCCGCCCGGACGCATCCCGGTGCGGCGTAAGGCTGCCGGACTCAGTCCAGCGGCGGATGGTGTCGTCGCTGACGCCCAGGAAGCGGGCGGCCTCGGAAACGCGGATCATGGCCATCTCTCAAGCCTAGCCCGCTTCTGCGGTCTTTTCTCCATGAATGCTCCGCAGTTGCGTTCTAAAAGGGAGAAGCCTCTGCCTCTGGTTTGGGCTGGCCCTGCGGCGTTACGCTAGGGCCCAAGCATGTTCATGCTTTCGTCTCAGCCCGAGCTGTGGCGTCAGGTTCCATTTTGGTGATGCGAGGAATCATGAGTGGCCCCAAAGGTACCCGGCTCCGGGCGAAAGCCCTCCCTGCCGCGGCGGTTGTGACCGCGACATTGTTCCTGACGGGGTGCCAGCCGGCTGCCACGCAGCCGCCGGCAGACATTCCCACCGCGTCGGAGACTGCAACGCCGGCTGAAACTCCACTCCTGCGGCGGACGCCGGCCGCGGGCAGCACTGCGGGAGTTTCCGCCGCCGCACCACGGTCTGTCCACTTCACCGCCCAGGGCGACGTCGGCATGGGCAAGGACGCTAAACGGGTGCTGGATACCATCGCGGGCCTGAAGCCCCAGCTGAGTCTTGCACTGGGTGACTTCAGCTACCAGGCGGGGAAGGAAAAAGAGTTCTGCGCCATGGTCACCGAAAAGCTGGGGGCTGACTTTCCGTATGAGCTGATCACGGGAAATCATGAGAGTGACGGCCACGACGGCGATATCAGGAACTTTGTCCAATGCCTGCCCAACAGGCTTCCGGGCCTCAAAGGCGAATACGGAACGCAGTGGTATGTGGACGTTCCGGAGCAGAACCCGCTGGTACGCATCATCATGCTGTCGCCCGGCATCAAATTCCAGGACGGCAACAAGCTGGACTATTCCAAGAACAGCCCCCGCTGGCTCTGGACCGCTGCGGCCGTGGATGCGGCCAAGGCGAAGCAGATTCCCTGGACCGTGGTGGGCATGCACACACCCTGCCTCAGCATCGGCAAGTACGACTGTGTGGCCGGCAAAGACCTCACGAACATGCTGATCGAGAAGAAGGTGGACCTTGTCCTGACCGGGCACAACCACTCGTACCAGCGGACCCACCAGCTAAGCTTCGGCAATGGCTGCACGGCACTGGTCCCCGGGACGTTTTCCGAAGCCTGCGTTAAGGATTCCGATGCGTCCATGGCGAAGGGTGCCGGCACGGTTTTCGCTACATCCGGCCTCGGCGGAGCAGGGCTGCACCCGGTGAAAGAGGACGACTCGGAAATCCGCTACTTCGCGACCTGGTCCGGCCAGAACCGCCGCGCGGCGTTCGGCACGCTTGACGTCACCGCAACACCGGACCGGCTCGACGCAAGATTCGTTCCGGCCGAGGGCTCGTCCTTCAAGGATTCCTTCGCCATCGAGAAGAAATAGCTACTCGGCCCGGGTCCACACACCAATCCAGTCCAGCTGGACGTGCCCTTCCGTGCTGGGATCCGGGCATTTTGGCAGGCAGGACTCCGTCTGCAGGATCAGGTGCATAGGGGTTTTGGGGATGTTCTTGGTTGCGACCCCGATGGAGCGCCCGTCAAGGAAAAACTCCACCTTCCCGGGGCTCCACTCCATTGTGCCAACGTGCCACTTCGTAAACGTCTTGTTCGAGTCGAACATCTTGAAGTCGGCAGGATCGTCACTCCTGAAGTGCACAGCGCCATGGGGCGATTCAGAGAGATCCCCTTCCGGGAAGTCGATCTCGCCGTCCCTGGGCCATTCGTCGCTGTTCGGCCACAGAAGCCACGCCATCTTGTAGCCCTTGAGGGAATCAGCCTTGAACCGGACCGAGTACCTCCCGTACAGAAAGCTGTTGTCCCGCCGCGGGTTCTCAGCCTTGTTGGGGAACCTGGGCCTGGGTGCCGCCCCCATGGATACGCCGTTTTCACTGTGGAGATACCAGTCCAGTACACCGTCCTTCACGCTCAGGACCTTGCCCGGGTAATACCCCGAATCTTTTCCCTTCTGGCCGGCCGTGTCCGGTGTGCCGTCCTTGTACCCCGCGCTCCACTGCGGGCGGTAGGCATCGCCCGGGAATTCTCCAATCGGAACGTCCCCCCGGTCGAAGTCTTCCCAAAACACCTGCTTCCAGCCGGGGAGGTCGCCCGAGGCCTTTTGGGACGGCGCCGGAGCGGACGTCCTTGGCCGCTCTACGGCCGCGACACTGCAGCCGGTCAGCACCAGGACGGTCGACGAAACAAGCAGCCTGAGTAACCCGGGACGGTACGAACTGCCCGGTGAAACCCCCCGCCGGCGGGCAATCCACATGGGGAAAGTCTCGCATTGGAGCCCCACGCACTCAATAGCCCCAAAAGGGGTGCGCAAAACGGCCGAAAACGCAGGGTGCCTTCAAGTAATTCCAAGCTTTTCACAAGTCAGCAAATCAAACTTAGACGAGGGGGAGTGCAAGCAAGTTGCCTCCAGTAGCAGCGAGTGCCGGGTCTACGTCCTGGGCTTAGCAGCCAGGAAATCCTGCTACTGAGGCAAAAGCAAACGACTCCATTGAGTGGTGAGGCTAGTGACCGTCCCGATACTCCTTTCAACACAAAGCTCTACAACTGCGCTCCCTGCAAGCATGCCTTCTGTCAGTGTTGTGATTCCCACGCTGAATGAGGCACTGAACCTTCCCTGGGTGCT
The DNA here is from genome assembly GCF_059090445.1 of Arthrobacter sp. B2060. NCBI lineage: Bacteria > Bacillati > Actinomycetota > Actinomycetes > Micrococcales > Micrococcaceae > Arthrobacter > Arthrobacter sp. B2060. The sequence continues at coordinate 147,337 of NZ_JBNHFR010000009.1, read as the reverse complement.
TCGCCGAATGCCCTCGTATGTGGACGAGGTGGTGATCGTCGACGGACGCTCACTGGACAGCACCGTCGACGTCGCGCGGGCCCTTCGCCTCGACGTGGTGGTGGTCGCCGAACCCAACAAGGGCAAGGGGGTCGCCGTCCGCGCAGGACTGGCCGCGGCCACAGGTGACATTATCGTCATGCTGGATGCCGACGGCAGCATGGACCCGCACGAGATCGGCTGGTTCGTGTCGCCGCTGCAGCATGACTTCGACTTCGTCAAGGGATCGCGCTACGTCACGGGCGGCGGCTCGGACGATATTACGTTGCTGCGAAGCGCCGGCAACCGGGCACTGACCGGACTGGCCAACATGGTGCTCCGCAGCGATTATTCGGACCTGTGCTACGGCTACATCGCCATGCGCCGCGAGTGCCTCCAGGTCCTTGAGCTGGAGTCGGACGGTTTTGAAATCGAGACGGAGCTGATCGTACGGGCTTCACGTGCAGGGCTCCGCATTGCCGAGGTTCCCAGCCGTGAGCTTTCGAGGATCTCCGGAAACTCGAATCTCCACACATTCCGCGACGGCTGGCGGGTGCTGCGAACCCTGGCCAGGGAGTATGTCGGGTGGGAAGCACCGACGGCCGGGGCCCGGCCTGAGGCGCTCAGACGGGTGAAGTACAAGTATCCGAGTATCGCTTTCCCACATGTCCCCACGGACCCCCGTACGGTCCTCGGCGCCACGGCAGGTGACTGAAGATGTCCCGCTATTTCGACGTCCCTGACGTTTCAGTGGTGATCTGCTCCTACACGGAGGACCGGTGGGACATGTTGATGGCGGCGGTGGACTCCGTCCGCACCCAAACTGTCCCCCCTCGGCAGACGATCGTCGTCGTCGACTACAACAGCGACCTCTACAAGCGGCTCATCTTTACGGTGTCTGATGTGGTGATCCTCGAAAACACCGGGGCAAAGGGTCTGTCCGGTGCCCGGAACACGGGTGTCGGAGCGGCGACCACCGGCATTGTCGCCTTCCTCGACGACGACGCCCAGGCCGCACCCGACTGGCTCGAGCGCATGACCGCCATGTATGACGACCCCGATGTGCTGGCCGTGGGTGGCCGCGTTGATCCCGACTGGGAGGCCGGGCGGCCGGGCTATTTTGCCCCGGAGCTTGACTGGATTGTCGGGTGCAGCCACAAGGGGCTGCCCAAAGTCGCCGCGGAGGTCCGCAACGTCATCGGGGCGAACATGTCGTTCCGCTCAGAGGTCCTGGCCGGCGTGGGCGGATTCAACACGGCACTCGGCCGCCAGGATACGTTGCCCCTCGGATGCGAAGAGACCGAGATCTGCATCCGGGCAGTCATCGGCTCCCCCGGCTCCCGGATCGTCTACGAGCCCGAGGCCGTGGTGCGGCACTTCGTCCCGGCCACCCGCGGGTCCCTGAAATACATGTTGAGCCGCGCTTGGTCCGAAGGGATTTCCAAGGCCCAGGTGAGCAAGGTCGTGGGACACAAGAGGGCTCTCGGGCCAGAACGCCGCTACGTCCGAAGGGTGCTTCCCCGTGCCGTGTTCCTGGGAGTCAAGGACTGGCTCGTCGGCAAGGACAAAGACGGACTGCGCCGTGCTGCGACGGTTGTTGCGGTGCTCGCCGTCACCACCTTCGGATACGTCCAGGGCCGCAGGTTTCCCGGTGAACCGGTTGGCGCGGAACCCGGGCAGGACGCCGCCCCCGCCAGTTGGCGGGAAGTCAGCTGATACCTGCCGTGACCTCCGTTAGCAGTGCCGGGGCGTCGAGACGCCCCGGCACTGCGAGCCGAAAAAGGACGTAATGAAGGACTCAGACGCGTCGACCGGAGCGAGTTTTGACGTCCACGGTCTCGTGGGCATTGAAGTGGACTCCGGCACGCCGGGCGGGTCCGAGTTGCACGACGTGCTGGCGCCGTTCCGGGGTGGGTCCCGCTCTCCGCTGAAACTCCGCTTCTGCGGGACCGTAACCCCCGTTCCAGAGCAGTCCCACGCGGACGGGCATCGCTTCACGGAGGACTCGCTCTATCTGCCCGCGCACGAGGTCCAGCACGAGGTCCAGATCGTGGCAAATCGACACGGTTATGTGATCCAGGGACGCGGCGAGCTGCTGTCTGCGCTTATACCCCTGCTGGACAGTCTGTGCATCAGGGCCAACGTGGCCATGATCCACGCTGCAGCAGTGGAGTACCGCGGTTCCGGAGTCCTGCTGCCGGCTTCGGGCGCGTTGGAGCCCGGAACGGTCACCAGACTCGCTGCACAGCCCGGCGTGCGCTTCATGGCCGATGACTGGTCCTTCCTGGATGCTGACGGAATGCTCCTGGGATACGCGAAGCCGATGCCGCATGGCCCGCCGGAAGGAACGAGGCACGCCGGCGGCCTGAATCTGCTTCCCCAGCCGCCCGCACCCGAATGGCTGGCCAGATCTGCAGCAAAGCTGGCGGCATCAGCGCAGCCGATGTTGGAGCGGTACCCCGCAGGCAGGGCTTTTGCCCGCAACTGGTCGCCCCGGACGGTGGCCCCGGAGCAGGTATTCGGCCCAGGCCGGATTTCGTCGGCCGCACTCACCCGGCTGGCCATCTTCCTTGAGCGCTTTGACGGCCGCGATGCGCGGTTGGAACCACGGAGTCCAGAGTGGATGACGTCACGGGTTGTGGGCAACTTCCACGCCGGGTTGCCCGCGGCGTCGCGGCGGCTGATCGAAGCGCTGGGCGCCACTGGGCTCGTCCCGCTCGAGGACCACTTCGGACAAAAAGCCGCCGTGGCCCGCCGAGCGCTCTCCGAAGTCCCGTGCTTCCTGCTGCGCGTGCCCGCATTCTGGCCCGCGGGGCGGACATCGGAGTACGTCGTCGGGCTCGTGAATTCCAAGCTGGAAGAGTGACGCGCTGCTAAACGTGGGTGTGCGCCCCGAAGACTAGACTTTGCTCCATGGCCATCTACCTTGATCCGCCACTTTGGCCTGCACACGAAACGCACTTTTCCCACCTGATCTCTGACACGTCCCTGGCGGAGCTGCACGCCTTCGCTGCGGCGGCGGGGATACCGGAGCGGGCCTTCGACGGCGACCACTACGATGTCCCCGAACGCCGCTACGACTCGCTGGTGGCCGCGGGTGCCATTCCCGTGGAAGCCCGGATCCTGGTCCGCAAACTCATTGCGAGCGGACTGCGGATTCCGGCCCGTGAGCGCACCAAGTCGCTGAAATTGCCGCTGCTGAACCGGTGGAACAGGGTGATGCCCGGCCACGACGCTCTTTTCCTGGACCTTTTGGACCGCTGGAGCGAAAGCCACCGCCAGTACCACGGCTGCACCCATCTGCTGGCGGTCCTCGAGGCACTCGACCTGCTCACCGAATCCGCCGAGCCGCCGCGCACTGTGCTGCTCGCGGCCTGGTTCCACGACGCCGTCTACCGCGGCGTCGCTGGCGAGGATGAGGAAGAGTCGGCACGGCTCGCCGAAGCCAGGCTTTCGGAGGCCGGTCTCCCCGCCCGTGAAATCGACGAGGTGGCCCGCCTGGTCAGGCTGACCTCCGACCACCGGCCGGCACCGGGGGACGACGACGGCGCGCTCCTCTGCGATGCGGACCTGTCCGTCCTGGGTGGCGAACCTGAGCCTTACTCACGGTATGTGGCCGCCGTCCGGAAGGATTACGCGCACATCGGGGACGCCGACTTCGCGGCCGGAAGGGCCGCCGTCGTCCGCCACCTGCTGGAACTCGATCCACTGTTCAATACGGAACGCGGCCGGGAGCTGTGGCTGGACGCTGCCCGGAGGAACCTCATGGGCGAGCTGGAGGCGGCTGGGCAGTGAACATCAGTGGTAGCTGGTCACAAAGGGCGCACTGGTAGGTACGATCTGCTTGCCCAGCGGCATGAGCGAGACAGGGATGAGCTTCAGGTTGGCGATAGCCAGCGGAATGCCGATGATGGTCACGGCCATGGCGATGGCCGTGACGACGTGCCCGACGGCGATCCAAATGCCGGCCACGAGGAGCCAGATCACATTTCCCAAGAGGGCGAACACTCCGTTTCCGCCCGGCTTGTCCACCACCATCCGGCCGAACGGCCAGAGCGTGTAGGAGGCGATCCGGAACGAGGCAATGCCCCAGGGAATGGTGACGATCAGCAGGCAGCAGACCACGCCGGCGAGGAAATAACCGATGGCCAGCCAGAGGCCGCCGAATACGAGCCAAATGACGTTGAGGAGTGTCTTCATCTGTCCATTCTGCGGCCTGAAGGCCGGTGGGCGCCTCGGGGCATGCCCTGAATTTAACCCTGAATCAGGCTTTCGCGGCCGTCACGAAGGCCCGGATCTTCGCCAGATCCTTGACGCCGCGGGACTGCTCCACGCCGGAGGAGACGTCGACGCCCCAGGCCCCGGCAGCCCGCGCCGCTTCTGCAACGTTTTCGGCGTCCAGCCCTCCGGCGAGGATCCAGTCGCGTCCTTCCAGGCCCTTGGCGCGCATGGAGCCGTAGTCCCAGCTTTCCCCCGACCCGGGGACGGCGGCGTCAACGAGCAGCAACTCTTCGCCCCAGTTCGCGAAGTCGTCCGGTGCGGCGCCCTTGGTGACTGCCCGGATGACTTTCATGCCGGCGTCGTGCGCGGTTTTGATGTCGTCCGGGGTGCGGTCGCCGTGCAGCTGTATCCACTCCAGGCCCGCCGCGCGGGCTATCGCCACGGCGTCCGCGGCCGGCTCGTGGCGGAAGACGCCGACGGCGGCGACGCCGTCGGGAACACTCCTGAGCAGCTCGGTGACCTGTGCCGGGGAGACCACACGGGGGCTGGCCGTCAGTATGAAGCCCACGGCGTCCGCTCCGGCATCCACCGCCTCCCGGATCGACTCAGGCGTACTCAGCCCACACACTTTGACGAACATTTACGGCTCCTAGCGTTGATATGTCTCCGGCGAACGAAGTCATCCTGCGCTGACTTTACGCGGGCGGAATGGCGGGGGCAACGAGGCCGGGTAACGAAGCCTCCCGCACCAGCAGATGCTTGCGGCGGGTGCTTCCGGCATGTGCTTGCGGCGGGGCTCCGCGCGGCAAGGCTAGGCTGGGCGGATGGAGATCATTCGCTTCGCAGACCTCAGACCGCAGCCGTGGCGCAACGGAGGCGGCGTGACCAGGGAGCTGGTGAGCCATCCCCTGGCCGCCTCGGCGCAGGACGGCGCCTGGGACTGGCGGGTCAGCATCGCGGACATCACGAAGTCCGGCGATTTTTCGCCCTTCCCCGGCATGGAACGGGTACTGACGGTGATCGAGGGCGAGCTCCTGCTCCTGAGCGTCGACGGTGGCGAACATCCTCTGGAGAAGTACCGGGCGTTCCGCCATTCCGGGGATGCGGACTGCTCCGCCGCCCTGCCCACAGGCGACATCCGCGCCCTCAATGTGATCACCCGCGACGGCGCGTACAAAGGGTTCGCCTCGATCGTGGAGCTTTCCAAGAAGCGGGCCCACCCGCTGTTCGAGGGGCAGCTGGGCATCCTGCTCCAGGGCGAGGCGACGGCGACCCCCGGCCCCGACCTTGAGGCATCCACTGACGCCCCCGAGGCCTCCGCTGACGAAGCGGACACCGGTGGGAATGCCAGCCCGGGCGTTCCTGAGCCGCTCGGCCGCTATGACGCGGTGGTCGGTTCCCGCTCCCGGTCACCGGAGATTTTGGGCCGCGGGTTTTTGGCTGTGGTGTCCATCGACGCGGTCCCGGCCGGGCCCTGAACAGGGAAGCCTGCGCTTCCTTAGCCCAGCATTGCCACACTGGTTAGGCGGGACCGGCGGACCTAGACTCGGAGCCATGACGAAATCAAAGTTCAATGATCTCCTCTCGCTCCAGGTCGGCAACGAGTTCTCAGCCTCGCAGCAGTACATTGCGGTGGCCGTCTGGTTCGCCAACCAGGACCTCCCCCAGCTCGCGAAATACTTCTACCGGCAGTCGGTGGAGGAACGCAACCACGCCATGATGATGGTGCAGTACATGCTGGACCGGAACCTTCCCGTTTCCGTTCCCGGTGTGCCCAACGTCCGGAATGACTTCGCCTCCGTGACCGAGCCGCTGGCCCTGGCGCTGCAGCAGGAAAAGGAAGTCACCAAGAGCATCGAAAGCCTGTTCAGGGCAGCCCGGGCGGAGGATGACGCACTGGGCGAGCAGTTCATGCTCTGGTTCCTCAAGGAACAGGTCGAGGAAGTCGCTTCGATGAGCACTCTCCTCAATATCGCCGAGCGGGCGGAGAACCTCTTCGACATCGAGAACTTTGTCGCCCGGGAAACCATCGGCGACAGCGGGCATGACGCAGCTGCACCGATGGCCGCCGGAGGCACACTCTAGGAGCTGCTGCCGTGGCGGGACCCGCGCCGCGGTGAGGTTAACCACCAACGGTGGCACCCGCCGTCGGGCGTTGCTAGGGTGAAAACCAAGGTCCCTTTCCCGGACCTCCGGACGACGGTTCAGTACCCGGCACGCGACAAGACTGGCCACAAGGAGCAGTCATGTCGTGGTTCATCCTCATTCTCTCCGGTGCCCTCGAGGCGGTGTGGGCCGCCGCGCTGCACCGTGCCTCCCAGTCCACCGGCCGGCGGCGGATCTCAGCCGCCGCGCTCTTTCTGGCCTCCGTCGTGGCCAGCACGGGTGGCCTGGCCCTTGCGATGCAGTCCATCCCCACCGGCACGGCCTACGCCGTGTGGGTCGGCGTCGGCGTCGTCCTGACCTCCGGCTACGCGATTGTCACCAGGGTAGAACGGCCGACGGCGGTGCGCCTGCTGCTGCTCGGCGGGATCGCCGCCTGCGTGGTCGGCCTGAAGGTGGTGGCGTGATGACTGCGAACCAGATGTCCTCGAGAAAGCACCGCCCGGCCTGGTTCATGCTGCTGGCCTCCGCAGTCCTTGAGGCGGTGTGGGCCACAGCCTTGGGGCTGTCCGACGGCCTGACCCGCCAGGTGCCGTCCCTGGTGTTTGTCGTGGCCGCGGTGTTGAGCATGTGGGGCCTCGGCCTGGCGGTGAAGCGCATCCCGCTCGGCACGGCCTACGCCGTTTGGGTGGGGATCGGCGCGGCGCTGACGGTCGGCTGGGCCATGGCCACCGGCGTCGAGCCCTTCAGCGTGCTCAAGGTGCTGTTTATTGCCGGGATCGTGGGCTGCGCGGCGGGCCTGAAGCTGCTCCCCGCCGGGACTGCGGGCGGGCAGCGCCAGACACCGCACGGGTAGCGGGGTTAGCCGGGTGGAATATGCGGATCGCCGCCAGGGTTCTTGGCTGGGAAAGCTGTATACCAACAGACTGTTGACCAAGATACTGCTGACGACGAGACGGAGATTGAGATGACGGACAACGCGGCAACATCGGTTCAGGCAGCATCAGTGCATCTGGGTGACGGCCTCCACGTCAGCCCCCTCGGCTTCGGCGGCATGGCCCTCACACCCGTGTACGGCGGGGTGGACCCTGACGAGGCCCTCCGGACCCTTCACCACGCGGTGGACGCCGGGATGAGCTTCATCGATACCGCTGACATATACGGCGGCGGCAGCAATGAGGAGCTGATCGGCCGGCTGCTCAAGGACCGGCGCGACGACGTCCAGCTGGCTACGAAATTCGCCATCGTCGGCAACCCGCATGCCGGTCACGGAGAAGTCCGCGGGGACGCGCCCTACGTGAAGGCAGCCGTCGACCGCAGCCTGCAGCGGCTGGGGACGGACGTCATTGACCTGTACTACATGCACCGCCGGGACGTCCGGGTTCCGATCTCAGAAACCGTGGGTGCCATGGCCGAACTGGTCCGCGAGGGCAAGGTCCGGCATCTCGGACTGTCCGAAGTGACCGCCAGTGAACTCCGCGAGGCCAGCAGTATCCACCCCATAGCGGCGGTACAGAGCGAGTGGTCCATCTGGAGCCGGGATGTGGAACGCAACGTGGTTCCGGCCGCGGCGGAGCTGGGCGTGGGCTTCGTGCCGTACTCTCCCCTGGGCAGGGGATTCCTCACCGGAACCGTCGACGCGGCGCAGCTGGGCGACGACGACTTCCGGCGCAAGATCCCGCGTTTCGCCGAGGACGCAGCGGATGCAAACCGGGCGGTGGTGGCGGCCGTGCAGCTCGTGGCCACCGTGCTGGAGGCAACGCCGGCGCAGGTGGCGTTGGCTTGGCTGCTGGCCACAGGCCGGCGGCTTGGCCTGCCGGTGGTCCCGATTCCCGGCACGCGCAAAGCGCACCGCATCGACGAGAACCTGGGCGCACTGGCTGTGGAGCTGACCCCGGCGCAACTGGAAGCGCTCGACGCCGCCGCGGACGCCGTCGTCGGTTCCCGGTCCGCTGATCCGCAGTGGGTGTCTCTGGGCCGCGAGTAAGCAACTCCCGGCATGTGTGCTGCGTACTGAACGCAGAAACGCCGCGGCCCTCCGCATTCCGATTCTGGAATCCGCGGAGGGCGCGGCGGCCCTGCAGGAGCGTCAGCGCTCAACCTTCGTAGACTGAGGCGCATGGACACGCTCATTCATTCACTCCGGGACATCACCGTCCGCCGCATTTCCGTCAGCGAGATGGACAACAACGTGTACCTGCTGACCGCGAAGGAGTCAGGCGCACAGCTGCTGATCGATGCGGCGGATGACCTGCCGGCAATCCAAGGTCTCCTCGCGGACGCTGCCGCCGACACCGCGGCCACGCCCAAGCTGGCCTTGATCGCCACCACGCACCAGCATTGGGACCACGTCCGCGCACTTGCGGAGCTTGTGGAAGCCACGGGGGCAAAAACGGCGGCGGGCACGGATGATGCTGCGGCGCTGCCCGTCGCGGTGGACGTGCTGCTGGACCAGGGCGACGTCGGCACCTTCGACGGCTTCGACATCACGGCCGTACATCTGCGCGGACACACCCCCGGCTCGGTGGCACTCGTCTACCAGGACCCGGCGGGGCCCGCCCACATCTTCTCCGGTGACTCCCTTTTTCCGGGCGGCGTGGGCAACACCCAGAAGGACCCCGCAAGGTTCAACCAGCTCATCGCCGACGTCAGCGAGCGGCTGTTCGATGTCTACCCGGATGACACCGTGGTCCACCCCGGCCATGGCAGGCCCACCACCCTTGGCGCGGAGCGTCCGCACCTGGCGGAGTGGCGTGCCCGCGGCTGGTGATGCCGCCGCCACTGTCGCTGCGCAAAGTGCCTGTCGCTGCGCAAAGTGCCTGACGCTGCGCAAAAAACCGGACGCCGCGGAATTCCCGTAGCGTCCGGCTTTTTGGCTAGCGAAAAACAGTAACCCTAGCGGCCGCGGCGCTCGTTCGACGCCGGAGCCGAGGCGCGGCGGGGGCCGCTGCGGGCCGGCCGGCCGCCACCGGAGCGGCCATTTCCGCCGCCGGCGTAGGAGCCGCCTGAGGTGCCACCGGTGTTGGAGGACCAGACCGGGGCGCTTCCGCTCGACTTGCCGCCGGTTGCAGCGCGGTCGCCGCCCGTAGCACCAGTGCGTGCACCGGCTGCCGCGGCGCGCTGGCCCGTGGCCGGACGTCCGCCGCGCTGGCCGCCGGATGCGGGCGGGCGGCCCGTGCCGCCGCGGGGAGCATCGCTGCGGGTGATGCGGGATTCAGAACGTCCGTCCGAACCGCGGCCGGCCGAGGAACGGCCACCTGCTGCGGGGACGTCGTTGCGGTGCGTCGAGGCAGTGCCGCGGCCGCGGGCGTTGCGGCGTGCAGCAGCAGCTGCAATAGCGCGGTCCTCGTTCTGCTCCGCCACACGGTCGAATGCGGCGCGGGCTTCGGTGCGGCCTTCGAAGGCTGCTGCGCGGCGCTCGGCACGGGGAGCATCGGATCGGGCCGGCTCTGCGGAAACGCGACCGCGTCCGCCACGTCCGCCGCGGCCGCCGGCCGTGGGTGCGGCCTGGCGGCGGGCGCGCTTGCGCTCGGCATTGGCGCCGGTGGAGGTACCGCCGCCCTGCTGCTGCGCCTTGGCAGCAAGGAGAGCTGCACGGGTGCGGGGATCAATCTTGTCCGCCATTTCGCCCACCAGTTCAGCAACCAGGGGTGAGTTAGCGGTGACGCGCTCGAAGTTAACCTCGACGCCGGCAGCCTTCATCAGCTTCTTGACGTCCGACTGCTGCTCGGGCAGGGTCAGCGTGACCACAGTTCCGTCCGAACCCGCGCGGGCCGTACGGCCGGAGCGGTGCAGGTACGCCTTGTGCTCGGTGGGCGGGTCGACGTGGATAACCAGCTCGACGTCGTCCACGTGGACGCCGCGGGCGGCGACGTCGGTGGCCACCAGGACGCGGACCTCACCGGAGGAGAACTCGGCCAGGTTGCGGTCGCGGGCGTTCTGCGACAGGTTGCCGTGCAGGTCGACGGCGGGAATTCCGGCGTCGGTGAGGGTCTTGGCCAGCTTGCGGGCGTGGTGCTTGGTGCGCATGAAGAGCACGCGGCGGCCGGCGCCCGAAGCGAGTTCAACGATCAGCTGCTTCTTGACGGTCTGGTCGTTGACCACCAGCACATGGTGCTCCATGGTTGTCACGGCGGCCTGCGGATCGTCCACCGAGTGCGTCAGCGGGTTGGACAGGTAGCGCTGGACGATCTTGTCCACGCCGTTGTCCAAGGTGGCGGAGAAGAGCAGGCGCTGGCCTTGGCTGGGGGTCATGTCCATGAGCTTCTTCACCACCGGCAGGAAGCCGAGGTCGGCCATGTGGTCGGCCTCGTCCAGGACGGTGATCTCCACGGCCTCGAGGGTCAGGATGCGCTGACGGATCAGGTCCTCCAGGCGGCCCGGGCAGGCGATGACGATGTCGACGCCGGCGCGGAGTGCCTTTTCCTGGCGGGCCTGGGAGATGCCGCCGTAGATCACGGTGGTGTTCAGCCCGGCGGCCTTGGCCAGCGGCTCGATCGTGGCGTTGATCTGGGTGGCCAGCTCGCGGGTGGGTGCAAGGACCAGGCCCATCGGGCGGCCGGGCTTGCGGAAGTGCTTGGCTTCGCGCTCGGCGAGGCGTGCCACGAGCGGGATGGCGAAGGCGATGGTCTTGCCGGAGCCGGTGCGGCCGCGGCCCAGGACGTCGCGTCCGGCCAGGGTGTCCGGCAGGGTCTTGACCTGGATGGGGAACGGGGTCTCGATCCCCTGTGCTGTCAGAGTGTCGGCAAGTGCTTTGGGCGTGCCGAGGGCAGCGAAAGTAGTCATGTGTTTCAAAGGTCTTTCAGGCGGTATCCATGCGGATATCGGCCCCCGACGCCGGTTGGCACAGGGGGTTCGCCGAAGAAAAGTCAGGTGATCAACCGGGCTGCTGCCAGTGATGCAATGCGGCAGTCGGGACCAAATAGAACGCGTTCATCGACGCAGGATGTGCCTCTCACATGAAAAAACCCACTCCCTGCCGGATAAATCCTTCGGGGAAACCGGTTGATGAACCGGTTCAAAAGTGGGCATCACTGCACATCAAGTTCCACCAGCTTAGCATCCGGCAGCACGCAGCCCCGACAAGGCGGCTCGGCAACGGGTGGCGGGGGACGTGATTGCAGCTGCTCGTACGTTAAACCGTGAGGTGAGAAAAGCCCGTGGTGAGAAAGGTGTTAAGCGGAAATTACACAGCCCGCAGGGGGCTGTAACACGGCGAGCGCAGGATGGCCCTATGCCGGGATAAGTGCACCACTCGCCGAAAGGGTCTGACCATGGTTCTGAAGAATCTCTTCCTCCAAGGCATCTTCCCGTTCAACGGAGCGGGGCTGGAAAAACCGGTTCCCATCCACAGCCAGCTTTCCCGCTATGTACCGGACGGCGTGATCAACCAGACGCTGTACTTCCGGGGAGGAAACTCCTCCGGGGAACTGATCACTGTCGTCCTGATGCGGGACGGCATCCCCATGCGCTACTTCCCCATCGGGGCCAAGAGCGACGTCCACGTTCCGCTGCGGGTGGTGGAGGACATCGAGGGCGGCTCACTGATCGAGCTCAGGCTGCTGGCGGATACCGGCGTCAGCGGCTCCGTGGTGGTTGACCTCGGCATGGTGGAGCACTGATGACCACACTGGCCAGCCGGGCCGCCCGGACCAAAACCGTTGATTCCCGCCGCCGGCTCGTGGTGATCGGCAACGGCATGGCCGGGGCGCGCGCCGTGGAGGAAATCCTGGCCCGCGGCGGCGGAGTGCAGTACAGGATCACCATGTTCGGCGACGAACCGTACGGCAACTACAACCGGATCATGCTCAGCCACGTCCTGTCCGGCGAGGAGGACACCGGCAACATCTTCCTCAACTCCCTGGCCTGGTACCAGGAAAATGACATCACCCTGCACGCGGGCGTCCGGGTGGAGAGGATCGACCGGTTCGCCAGGCTGGTATTTTCCGACGACGGCAGGGCAACGCCGTACGACGTCCTGGTGATCGCCACCGGCAGCCGCTCCCACCTGCCGCCGATGGACGGCATGTACACGCCCGGCGGCCGCCTGCTGCCCGGGATATTCGCCTTCCGCACCATTGACGACACGCGCAACATGGTCGCGTACGCGCAGCAGGACCACCACCGCCGCGCGGTGGTGATCGGCGGCGGACTCCTGGGGCTGGAAGCCGCGCGCGGGCTGCAAAGCCACGGCATCGACGTCGACGTGGTGCACTCCGGCGGCCACCTGATGAACGCGCAGATGGGACCCGACGGCGGCGCGGTCCTGCGCCGCAGCGTGGAGGCCCTAGGCATCAGGGTCCACACGGGCAGCCGCACCACGGCAATTTTGGGCGGGGACAAAGTGAGCGGCGTCCGGCTGCGGGACAGGCCGGACATCGGCTGCGACATGGTGGTGGTGGCGGCCGGCATCCGCCCGAACGTTGAAGTGGCGGTCACCAGCGGCCTGCCGGTGGAGCGGGCCATCGTGGTGGACGACCACATGCGCGTGCCGGACGAGGAGGACATCTACGCAGTGGGGGAATGCGTCCAGCACCGCGGCGAGGTGTACGGCCTGGTGGCGCCGCTGTGGGAGCAGGCCGCCGTGCTGGCGGACCACGTGACGGGGGCCAATCCCAAAGCGGCGTACTTGGGGACCCGGACCGCCACGAAACTCAAGGTGGCCGGCGTCGACGTCGCCTCCATGGGACTGCAGGCCCCGGAACGCGACACGGACGAACACGTCATGTTTTCTGAACCCAGCCGCGGCGTCTTCAAATCGATCGTGATCCGGGACGGCAAGATCGTGGGCGCCACACTGCTCGGGGACAGCCGCAAGGTGGCATATCTGACGCAGGCGTTCGACCGCGGCCTCCCGCTTCCGGAGGAGCGCGTCTCGCTGCTGTTTGACGTCGGCGGGCCGGCCGAGGAGGCGGGAGTCGCTGAACTCGCCGGCGACGCGCAGGTCTGCAACTGCAACGGGGTCAGCAAGCAGGCGCTGGTGGATACGGTGAAGGGTGGCTGCAGCACGCTGGCCGGGGTCATGGACGCGACCCGGGCGGGCAAGGGCTGCGGCTCTTGCAAGCTGCTGGTCCGGCAGGTGGTGGAGTGGGCCGCGGACGGGGCCGTCGGGGAGGACCCGGCCGCCACGTACTACGTGCCGGGCGTTCCGCTGGAGAAAGCGGACCTGATGAAGGCCATCCGGGAACAGGGGCTGCGGTCCGTGTCGGCAGTCTTCGCAGCACTGGCCCCGGGCGGCGCCGAGGACGCCAAGTCCAAGATGGGCCTGGCGTCGCTGCTGAAGATGATGTGGTCCGGCGAGTACATCGATGAGCGGGACGCGCGGTTCGTGAACGACCGCGTCCACGCCAATATCCAGCGCGACGGCACGTTCTCCGTGGTCCCGCAAATGAAAGGCGGCGTCACATCGCCGGAGCAGCTCCGCCGGATCGCCGACGTCGCGGACAAGTACAAGGTTCCGATGGTGAAGCTGACGGGCGGGCAGCGGATCGACCTGCTGGGTGTCCTCAAGGAGGACCTTCCCAAGGTCTGGGCCGATCTCGACATGCCGTCCGGCTACGCCTACGGCAAGAGCTTCCGCACCGTGAAAACCTGCGTGGGGCAGGAGTTCTGCCGGTTCGGAACCGGTGATTCCACGAAGCTGGGCGTCGAGATCGAGTCGAGGTTCCAGGGCATCGAGTCGCCGGCGAAGCTGAAGCTGGCCGTGTCAGGATGCCCGCGGAACTGTGCCGAATCGCTGGTGAAGGACGTGGGCGTGGTGGCCGTGGAGGGCGGACGCTGGGAGATCTATGTGGGCGGCGCCGCCGGAGCACACATCCGCAAGGGTGACCTGCTCGCCACCGTGGACGATCCCGAGAGGGTCAAGCTCCTGACAGGCCGCTTCATGCAGTACTACCGCGAGCGGGCCAACTGGCTGGAACGGACCTACGCCTTTGTGCCGCGGGTCGGGATCGAGCACCTCCGCTCGGTGATCGTGGAGGATTCAGAAGGAATCGGCCCGGAACTGGACGCCGCCATGCAGCAGTCCATCGACGCCTACGTGGACCCCTGGGCCGAGCGGGACGACCCCCTCACCCCGGGCCAGTTCCGCACCTCGCTTCCCCTCACGGTCCTCCCCCAGGTGCCGGTCCGATGAGCGCCGGGGCTGGTCCTGTACCAGGCAGCGTGCACGTCCTCGGCCCGCTCGAGCAGGTACCCATTGGTGAGGGACGCGCCTTCGGGGTGGCCGGTGAGCAGGTGGCGGTGTTTCGGCTCCGGGACGGCTCCCTCCGGGCGGTGTCAGCCGTATGCCCGCACAAAGGCGGTCCGATCGCCGACGGCACCATCGACCGGTCCGTGGTGATATGCCCGCTGCACCAGCACTCCTTCGAACTGGATACAGGCTGCTCCACCACCGGCGCCGGGCCACTGCGCAGCTATTCGGTCGGAGAGGACGGCGCGGGCAACATCGTCCTGCAGCTCCCTGACGCCCCCTGACACCTAGTTGGGCGCGGGGTTCTGTGGCAGGGTGATACCCATGCACTACACGGCCGATCCGCGCGTGGACGCCTACATCGATGCCCTGCCGGAGTGGCAGCAGGCAGTGTGCCGGCAGGTCAGGGAGCTGGTGCATGCCGCCGATCCGGAGGTCACCGAAACCATCAAGCGCACGCGCCAGCCGTACTTCGAACTGCAGGGCAATGTCTCCGCCCTGCTGGCGGCCAAGGACCACGTGAACGTGTTCCTGTACGACGGCGGGCTGACGCCGGATCCGGAACACCTCATCACCGGCGGGCACGGGAACAAGACCGGCCGGACGGTGGCCTTCTACGAGGGGGAAGCGATCAACGCGCCGGCCCTGCTCGAGATGTTCAGGTCGATCATCGCCAACAACCGTGCCGGCGGCTGGCGCCGGATCCAGAAGGGCCAGTAACCGATGAGCGATCAGCAGCACTCCCCCGGCGGGCAGGCAGAACCAACGGACGACGGCGCGGCCCGCCTTTGGGACGAGATGTACCGCAGCCGCGCCCGCGTCTGGAGCGGCCGGCCGAATCCGCAGCTGGTCGTGGAAGCGGCCGGGCTCACGCCTGGAACGGCCCTGGACCTCGGCTGTGGAGAAGGGGCCGATGCCCTGTGGCTCGCCGAACGGGGCTGGACGGTGACCGCGGTAGATGTGTCCGCCGTCGCGCTTGAACGGGCGGCCGGACGCGCAGCGGAATCCGAGGCGGGCCACCGCGTCACCTGGCTGCAGCGGGACCTGGAAACGTGGGCTCCGGACGTGCAGTTTGACCTGGTCTCCGCGCAGTTCCTGCACTCCACGGAAATGCCCTGGCAGCGGTCGCACCGGATCGCGGCGGACGCGGTGCGGCCGGGCGGGACCCTGCTCGTCGTGGGTCACCACCCGGACGGGCTGCCGCCTTGGGCGAGCCACCGCAACAGCAGCCACGGCTCCGACGCGCCGGACGGCCAGGCGCCGGGTGGCCAGGCGCCGGGCGGCCACGGGAGTGGCGGCCACGGGACGGGGCGGTACTTCACGCCCGGGCAGCTCGTGGCGGTACTCGGCATCGAACCGCCGGAGTGGGACGTGGAGGTGGCTGAAAGCCGGGAACGGGAAGCGACGGGCCCGGACGGGCAGATGGCCATCCTGGCCGACGCCGTCGTGCGCGCCACCCGGCTGCCGCTGCAGTAGGCGCCACATCCGGCGGCCGGCCGGGCCGACGGTCCGCCCAAGTCCTATGGTTTGAATCCTCGCATCTGGGCCCTGCCCTCTTCAGTGATCCGTTCCGGTCCCCACGGAGGCATCCAGACCCAGCTCAGTCGCCATCCGTCGACGACTCCGTCCAGCGCCCTGGCAACCTGCTGCTCGATCGGCCCCGTCAAAGGGAAGGCAGGCGAGGTCAGCGTGATCCTGATCAGCAAGGTGCTGTCGCGCTCATATTCCAGGCCGTAGACGAGCCCAAGATCGACCACGTTCACACCCAGTCCGGGGTCAACAACACCCTTGAGGGCCGTTATGACATCCTCGAGGGGCGCGGTGGCGGGGCTCATCGCTTGTGGCGTCGGCCTGAACTCTGTTTCTGACATCGGCCCGGGACCTTCTATTACGTCATGCGTTTGTCACGCAATTCAAAGATCTTGATACAGTCTTCCGAAGGAGGCAAGGTAAGCCTTACCTAAGCGCTTTCCTCCTGATCGTAGTTGGGAAGCGGTGCGATGAAAACACCCAGTCTCAAGCGTGCCAGGGGTGGGCCTTCACCGTGGTTGAGCAGTGGAGACGCACCGCTTTCGTCCGCCAAACCCCAAGGACCTTTTATGGCAATCCAGTACGCCCTCGCAGCCTCCAGGCCGCGTCATGGGGCCACGAGCCTCTCTTCCGACATGCCCAGCATCGATGATTTCAAGGCAGCTTTCGGCAACCATCCGGCCGGCGTCGCCATCATCACCGCCCAGGGCGCCGACGGCCCGGTGGGGCTGACGGCCAGTTCGGTCTTTTCTGTCTCGGTCAATCCGCCGCTCCTGGCGTTTTCGCTCTCTGCACAGTCATCGTCCGCGCATGCAATCCGCAAGGCCAGGACCCTCGTCGTGCATCTGCTCGGCGCAGACCAGATTGGTCTTGCGAAAACTTTTGCCACCGGCGGCATCGACCGCTTTGAGGACACGTCCGTCTGGTCCCGCCTGGTCACCGGTGAGCCCGTTCTGCCCGCGGCCGATGCCTGGCTGCGAGGGACCATCGTCAACGAGATGCATGCCGGTGACTCGGTGGTCGTCGCGATGCGTGTGCTGCAGGTCAACGTCCGATCCGCTGGGGACGAGGTTGCCGGGCCGTCCCGGCCGCTCGTGTACCACCACCGTTCCTGGCACTCACTCAGCGCTGATTCCATGGTCAGTTAAGACATCACTGCCCGCGGCCGGCCGGCGACTCAGAGCCGGCCGGCTGCTGCCGCGCGGGATGGCTGTCAGAGCGTCCCTCCGGCGGCTTCCGGTGTTCCGGAGTCGTGGCCTCCTCCACCGTGCCCGCCGTGGTGTCCGTGATGACCGCCATGATGGCCGCCGGGGCGCCCGTGATCGCCGACGCGTTCGCGGGCGAGGAAGTTTTCGATGTCGAAGAGGTTGTCCGCGCGCCGGGCGATGTTCAGCAGCGTCGTCATCGAGGCCACTTCCTCGACCTGTTCCTTGAGGAACCAGAGCATGAACTGTTCTCCGAGGGCGTCGTTTTCCGCCCGTGCCGCGGCAAACAGTTCTTTGATGTTCTCGGTGACTTCCTGCTCCTGGGCGAGCGCAAGGGCCAATGGTTCCTCTACTTTGTTGAAGTCATTGCGGACCGGTTCCACGCCGGGGATGGCGATCCTCAGTCCGCGGTCCAGGATGTAGCGGACCATCATCATGGCGTGGTTGCGTTCTTCCAGCGATTGACGGTAGAAATGCTTGGCCAGCTGGGGCAGGTCCTGCGCGTGAAACCAGACGGCAATGGCGATGTACTGCTGGGAGGCGGCAAACTCGTTGCCGACTTGGTGGGCCAGCAGATCATTGAATTTAGAGCTAGGCACCGGGGTCTCCTCGGGTCGGCGTTCAAGGCTGTTCCAGCGCCCGGGCCGGGGCTGCGGGCGGGGCCTGCAATGAGAATCCTCCGCCGCCGGCGCCGGGTCAATACCTCCCCGGCTTTGTTTCCAGGAGCGGGCGCTCCTGCTCAGAGAAGCCCGGAAATTAGCCGGCGACGCGGGGCGCTGTGGCCACCGCGGCGGCGGCGATCAGCGCCGTCAGGGCGAAAACTCCGGCGAAAGAAGCCGCCGTCGTCGTGAATGCACTGAACACGATGCCTGTAGCGGCGAGCGCCAGGGCACCGCCGAGGGAGTCCGCGATGGACATCGCCGAGCTGTTGAAGCCTTCGGTGTCCGGCGTGGACAGGGCCAGCGTCATGACGCTGAGCCGGGGATACATCAGCCCCATGCCGCCGCCGGCGAGAATCCATCCGGAAATCGCGACGGCGGCCGGCCAGCCAAACGCTGTGGTCACCAGGGCGAGGACGATGGCGGACAGCACCAGCAGCGAACCGATCCGCACCGCGACGGGGCTGCCGAGCCGGTTTCCCAGCCGGCCCTGAATGCCCGAGGCGGCTGCCCACGCGAGCGCGCCGCCGGTCAGGGTGAGGCCGGCGAACGTCGGCGCGAAAGCGTAGCGCTCCACCAGCAGGTACGGCAGGTAAACCTCGGCGCCAAAAAACCCGGCCGACGCCAAACCGCGGGTGAGGATCACGCTCGGCAGGCCCCGCCGGGCAACCAGTGTGCCGTGCGGCACCAGCGGCCTGACGGCCAGCAGCGCAACGACGACGGCGGCGCCCGCCACGACAGCCCCGGCCACCGGAACGGCGGAGGACAGGTTAAGGCCCAGCACGGCTAACGCCGCGAGCGCAGCCCAGGCAAGCCTCCCGAATGCCCAGGGCACCGGCTGGTCTTCGGGCCCCGAGCGGACGCCCCGCAGGGCGGGGACGAGCATGGCAAGGGCAGGGATGACCAGGCCCACCACGCCCAGGAACACCCACGGCCACCCGGCCAGCTGCGCCACGAGGCCCGCAGCGAAGGGCCCCACCAGGGAGGGGATGACCCATGCCGCGGAGAAGGCCGCGAAGATTTTGGCGTGCAGCCCGGGCGGGTAGGCCCGGGCCACCACCACGTAGAGGGCCACCGTCATGGCCCCGCCACCGAAGCCCTGGACCAGCCGGCCCGCCACGAGAACCGCCATGCTGCCGGCGGTGCCGGCAATCAGCAGGCCGAGTACGAACACCGCCACCGACACATAGAGCGGGGCGAGGGGGCCGCGCCGGTCGGACCAGTTACCTGCGCCCACCATGCCGATCACCCCCGTGGCCAGCGGCCCGGCGAACGCGAGGGCGTACAGGTTGGCGCCGTCGAGCTCGCGGCTCACGAGCGGCATGATGGTTGTGACCGCCAGTGATTCGAAGGCGGCAAGGAACACAAGGGCGCACGATCCCACGGTCACCAGAAGATAGGGGTGCCGGAGGATCCCGGCGGCGGGGGCGGCGGAGAGCGGCGGAGCGGATTCGTGCACGGCAGCCTGATCGGTAGTCGGTTGGTACGGGGTAGCTTGCCACAGGACGGCGCCGATGTGGAGCTAGCCGTAGCGGAGCAAGCCGCGTGGAGCAGGACGACTAGTCGGCGAGCTCCAGGCCGTGGGCATCCACGACGACGGCCCCGCTCGCCGTGGAGTCCTCGTTCAGCATCCATCCCACTCGTTTAACTGTGGACAGCATGACGACGCTCTCCACAAGTTCGATGCCGGGCACCTTTTGCTGCAGGGCAAGCTCGGCGTCCATGACGTCGGCCAGGGACTGCAGCCACATGATGATCACGAAGTTGGTGGGGCCCGTCGTCGAGGCGCTGAGCCGCACATTCCGGATGGACCGAATGCTCGCGGCGGCGGCTTCATGCTGGCCTGCAGGCACGTTGACGAACCACTGGCAGGTCACCGGAAACGACGAGTACCGCTGCGCGACCTCGCACCGCAGGGACAGGATGCCGCTGGCCAGCACCCGGTTCAGCTGGCGCTGGACGGTGGCAGGATTGCGGCCCAGGGCCCGGGCAATGTCGGCCGCAGTAGCCCGTCCGTCCCTGGCCAGATACGGCAGCAGGTCCAGGTGGCTTGCCGGCAGCGGCTCCCGCGCGGCGCCAGTCTGGTCCGGGTGCGACCGTGCGGGCCGGGCGAACGCCTGGAGGGCTGCCTGCTGCCCACGGCTCAGGACGTTCAGCCGCCAGGTGTCAGCGCCGGTGTGAAGCCGTGTGCACAGGGCCGTTTGGTACTTCACCAGTCCCTCTGTTTCCTTCAGCCGGGACACCACCTTCGTGCTGAAGTCCTCCAGGGAGCGGGTAACGACGGTCAGCATCAGATCGCGGTTGCTGGCCGCCTCCTCCACGGTGACCACCTCTGGCAGCGCAGCAAGACTGGCCGTGACCTGTTGCCGGCGGTCCATTTCGCAGTCCACAGCCACAAAGGCGAGGCACATCTGCTTCGGGTCTCCGATCAGGTGTGCCGTGGTCCACGAGGCGCCGGCCGCCCGCAGCCTGTCCCAGCGGGCGGCAAGCGTCGTGGCGTGGACGCCGAGAACGCCCGAAGCGTCCGACCAGCTGAGCCGCGGAGCGATCTGCAGGGCGTTGATAAGTGCCAGGTCTTCCTCGCTGAGCTCCACGGCAGCCCCCTTCATGCATGATTCCTGCAATTCTTGCCTATTCATGCATTTTTCCAGCACTTGAACGGCATGTGAAGCAGGTCACCCCAGAATAGACCAAGACCGAGTAAGCCGAAGTCAAAGGGAGTACACGTGCCGATTGCCGCAGACGCCAGGGAAATGCAGGGAGACCTCGCTAGTCTCCGCCACAACTTGCACCGGGAGCCGGAAATCGGCCTCGAGCTGCCGCGGACGCAGGAAAAAATCCTCAAGGCCCTGGACGGCTTGCCCTTCGAGATCACCCTGGGCCAGGACACGACGTCGGTCACTGCGGTCCTGCGCGGCGGAGCCCAGATTGGAGACGGCGATGAGGCCACGGCCGGAGGCGGCGCTACGGCCCGGCGCCCGGCAGTTCTCCTCCGCGCGGACATGGACGGGCTGCCCGTACAGGAGAAGACCGGCGTGGACTACACCTCCAGAATCGACGGCGCCATGCACGCATGCGGCCATGACCTCCACACGTCCATGCTCGCCGGGGCCGCCACGCTGTTGGCCGAACGGCAGCACCAGCTGCTCGGCGACGTCGTGCTGATGTTCCAGCCGGGCGAGGAAGGCTTCGACGGCGCCAGCTACATGATCCGCGAGGGCGTGCTGGATGCCCCGGGCCGCCGGGTGGACGCCGCCTACGGCATGCACGTGTTCTCCTCCCTCGAACCCCATGGCACGTTCTGCACCAAACCGGGCGTCATGCTCAGCGCGTCCGACGGGCTGGTGGTCACGGTGCTCGGCGCCGGCGGCCACGGCTCCGCCCCGCACTCGGCCAAGGACCCGGTGACGGCCGCGGCCGAGATGGTGACGGCCCTGCAGGTCATGGTCACCCGGCAGTTCAACATGTTCGACCCCGTGGTCCTGTCCGTGGGTGTGCTCCACGCCGGCACCAAGCGCAACGTCATCCCGGAAACGGCCCGCATCGAGGCAACCATCCGCACGTTCTCGGAAGAGTCACGGCAAAAGATGATGGACGCCGTGCCCCGGCTGCTCAAGGGAATCGCAGCGGCGCACGGCCTGGGCGTGGACGTGGACTACCAGCAGGAATACCCCCTCACCATCACGGACGAGGATGAAACGCACACCGCCGAAAGGGTCATCACGGGACTCTTCGGCGACTCCAGGCTGTCGCGCTGGGCCACCCCGCTCAGCGGTTCCGAGGACTTCTCCCGCGTCCTCGCCAAGGTGCCCGGCACCTTCATCGGCCTGAGCGCGGTGCCCCGGGACACAGACCCTGCCACGTCCCCGTTCAACCACTCACCGTACGCAACGTTCGACGACGGAGTTCTCGCCGACGGGGCCGCCCTCTATGCGGAACTGGCCATCTCGCGGCTGGCCACGCTGGCTGCCGCCCCGGCGGCGGCACCGGCCGCCCTTTCCGCCTCCTCAGCTTCCTAAGCCCAGCCCCACCAGGAGAAACCATGACCACCACCATCAACCAGCAGCGAGCAGACCGGGCGTCCACGCGAAGGACTGTGGTCGGCACCGGCATCGGCAACGCCGTCGAATGGTACGACTGGGCCATTTACGCCACCTTCACGCCGTTCATCGCGAGCCAGCTGTTCAGCAAGTCGGACCCGGCCTCGGCGGTGCTGTCCACCCTGGCGATCTTCGCCGTCGGCTTCGTGGCCCGGCCGTTCGGCGGGTTCCTCTTCGGCTGGATCGGCGACAGGGTGGGCCGCAAGGCCTCCATGACGCTCGCCGTCGGGCTCGCATCCCTGGGCAGCCTGATGATCGGCATCGCGCCGACGTTCGCAGCCGTTGGCGCGTGGGCATCACTGATGCTGCTGGTGGCCCGGCTGGTGCAGGGCCTGGCGCACGGAGGTGAGCTGCCGTCGTCGCAGACCTATCTTTCCGAGATGGCGCCCAAGGAACACCGCGGCTTCTGGGCCACCCTGATCTATACCTCGGGCACCGTCGGCATCCTGTTCGGGACGCTGCTGGGGGCGGTCCTGAACATGGCGCTAAGCACCGAGGTGATGAACGCCTGGGGCTGGCGGATCCCCTTCCTCATCGGCGCCGCGATGGGCCTGTACGCGCTGATCATGCGTGCCAGGCTGCACGAGACGGACGTCTTCGAGGGCGAGACCGTCACCGAGAAGCGCGCCCCGATCTGGCCGCAGATCGTCCGGCACCGCAAGCAGGCCCTGCAGGTCATCGGCCTGACGGTCGGGCTCACGGTGATCTACTACATCTGGGGCGTCGTGGCTCCAAGCTACGCGACTACGGCCCTGAAGATCGATCGCGGCGAGGCACTGTGGGCAGGCGTCATTGGCAACATCGTGTTCATCGCCGCCCTGCCATTCTGGGGCAAGCTCTCCGACCGGATCGGCCGCAAGAAGGTGCTGTGGTCCGGCGCCATCGGATCGGCCGTGATGCACTTCCCGATGACCTGGCTGCTGAAGGATTCGGCGTGGCAGCTCGCCGTCGGCATGTCCGTGATGCTCATCTTCATCGCCGCGAGCGCCGCCATTGTGCCCGCCGCATACGCGGAACTGTTCCCCACCAGCATCCGGACCGTGGGCGTGGGCGTGCCCTACTCCATCTGCGTGGCACTCTTCGGCGGAACAGCCCCTTACCTGCAGCAGTGGCTCGGCACGTCGCTGCGCATGCCCGACCTGTTCAACGTTTATGCGGTGGTGCTGCTGGCCGTCAGCGCGGCGTTCGTCTTCACACTCCCGGAGACGAAGGGCAAGGACCTGGCGCACTAGAGACAGGCTCAAGCGGCGGGTCAGATGAAGCGGTTGCGGCCTGCCCGGTAGCCGAAGACGGCCGCAAGCAGGCCCACCGCGAGGAACAGCACTCCGGCCGCCGCGAACGAGGCGGTGCTCTGGTGCAGCTGGCCTACCAGGAGCGTCCCTGTGGAGCCAAGCCCGTAGCCCACCCCCTGCATCATGCCGGAGAGGTGGGCTGCGGCATGCCCGTCCCGGGTGCGGAGCATGATCATGGTCAGGGCCACCGCGGTGAGGCTTCCCTGGCCCAGGCCCAGGAGTCCGGTCCATACCCAGATCAGCTCCAGCGGGCCGAAGATGCTCAGGGCGAAGCCAACCCCGGTCATGAGCGCTACGACCGTGTTGATCGCCCGCTGATCCCGCAGCCTCGCTGCCAGCGCCGGGGCGAACAGCGAGCCGAGCATCTGCAGGACGATCGAGGCGGACACCATCAGCCCCGCCGTTCCGCCGTCGATGCCGCGCTCCCGCAGGATCGGCGCCAGCCAGGCGAAGACGCTGAACGACATCATGGATTGCAGCACCATGAAGATGGTGACCTGCCAGGCGATCGCAGAGCGCCACACATTCACGCCGTCGTGCACGGCGTTGTGCTGGCCGTGACGCTGACGGATCGCGACCGGAAGGAAAAGAAGAAGGACGACGCCGGCCGGCACCGCCCAGAACCACAGCGCCGCGGTCCACTGACCGCTCGCGCTGAACACCGGATAGGTGAAACCAGCCCCCAGCGCAGCCGAGGCACAGATGGCGGTGGTGTAGAGCCCGCCCATCAGGCCGAGCCGGTGCGGGAAGTCACGCTTCACCAGCCCGGGCAGCAACACGTTGCACAACGCAATCGCCGCTCCGCATGCCGCCGTGCCCGCGAGCAGGGCGGGCAGGTGCCCCGCGCCCGGAACGTCGGCGGGCCTGGCCAGCAGCCCGGCCGTCAGCACCGCCATGGCGCCCAGCAGGACGCGCTCCGCACCGAACCTTCTCGCCAGGACGGGGGCCAGCGGCGCGAACACGCCCAGCAGAGTCACCGGGACTGTAGTCAGCACCACCACTGCCCAGCCCGGCAGGCCGGCGCCGGACGTTATTTCGGGGAGGACCGCGGAAAAGCTGGAGAACACAGTGCGCAGGTTCAGCCCGATCAGCACCAGGCACAGGCCAAGGTATGCCAGCCCCCGGCGGCCGCCGACGTGCGTGGGCTCTGCGGATGGGACGTCGTCCACCTCGGCGTCCACGAGCGATCCGGATACCGCGCCCAGGACGGGCCGAGGCGCGCCGTTCTTCACTGTCCCGCTCTTCACTGTTCCGCTCTTCGCTGTCCCGCTCTTCCCACCGGTCATCCGGCCATTCTTGCAGGGGCCGGCGCCGCGTGAGCACCCTGTCCCCGGACCGCCACGGCTATATCCCCGGCCGGTAGCGGTGCCCGAAGAGAGTTGTCCACATACGAAAGAACACCGGTTACGGCGGTCCATGGCCCGGAATTAGTCTGGCTCCAACTAACGGACGCGGCGCCGCCCGCACCCGCCTACCACCGGGAGAACCATGAGTATTCCGTTTGCGCCCAAGGTCCCCGACCATCCCCCGCCGTTACGGGGCCGGGCGGCGTCGGAAGGCACCGGCGAAGGCGGGGCGAGCGTCGTGCTTGGTGCGCTGGTGCTGCCCAGCATGCTCCTGACTATCGTGCCCACCATGTTCGCCATGCTGTTCACCCGCCCCGACACCGGCAGCAACGGCCTGGAGTGGGTGGCGGCGGCAGTCTTCTGGAGCCTGCCAACATTTTTCGGGCTGCTGGCCGCGCTCTTCGGCATCCTTGCCGTGAGGCGGCATCAGCGCGACACCTCGGCATGGAGCGCCGGCGTGGCAGGACTCTGGCTGGTGGGGACGGAAGCTGCCTTCCTCCTTCTCCCGGGGGCCATCCACGTCGTTGCCACAGCCCTGCCCTGAACGCCCGCACTGAACACCCGGGGGCGCCCGCACTGCCGAGGCCGGCGGCGTCCTGCCCCGCGGACTCCACTATTCTGGAGGTGATGAGTGAAACCCCAGATTCCCCCCGGCCGCCGGAGAACCAGACGCCTGAAAATCCCAGGACGCCGAGGCCCGTCACGCCCGGCGGCCAGGCCTCATTCGGCACCTACGGCGGAAGGCCCGTCAGTTTCGTGCGCCGCGGAACACGCCTCCAGGGACGCCGGCAAGCCGCCTGGGAAGAGCACTCGGACCGCTGGGCAGTGGACGTCCCGCGCCACGTGGCCAACACCTCGGTCCACCCGGACTACACCTTTGACGCGGAGGCCGAGTTCGGCCGGAAAGCGCCGCTGATCGTTGAGATCGGATCTGGACTTGGCGATGCCGTTTGCCACGCCGCCGAGCAGAACCCGGACACGGACTTCCTCGCGGTCGAGGTTTACACGCCCGGGTTGGCCAACACCATGATCAAGATCAACAGCAGGGGCCTCACCAACGTCCGTGTGGTGGAGGCCAACGCGCCTGAAGTACTCGCCACCATGCTTCCGCCTGGATCGGTGAGCGAGCTGTGGATCTTCTTCCCCGACCCCTGGCACAAGTCGCGCCACCACAAACGCCGGCTCATTCAGCCCGAGTTCGCCGAGCTGGCCGCCAGGGCCGTGAAGCCCGGCGGGCTCTGGCGGATCGCGACCGACTGGTCCAATTACGCCGTGCACGTGCGCGATGTGCTCGCCGGTTCCACGGCGTTCGTCAATATGCATGACGGTGAACGCAGGGGGCCCGAGAGCCCGCTCACCCACGTCTGGCAGACCGGCGTCGAGTCGCTCGTGGGCGGCGCCCCGGTGAAGGAAGGCCGGGCGCCGGTCAGCACCGAGCACACGGGACCCAACGAGGGCATCGATGAAACCGGTGGCTGGGCGCCGCGGTTTGAGGGCCGCATCCGCACGAGCTTTGAGAACAAGGCGCATGAGGCCGGCCGCATGATCTTCGACCTCTGCTACCGACGGATCTGAGGCCGCCCCGCAGCCTGGTCCGGGGCGCAGTTGCCGGCCTTATGCAGGGCACAGCTGCGGGGGCTTATGCGGGGCACAGTTGCGGCGCTTGGTTGCGCAGCCCCATCTGTTGTGCAGCCTCTGCCCGTGGCACGATGGGGAATGTGGCGGGTAGCCGCGGGAGACGCATGAGCCATGCCGGCGCGAAGGAACGACCATCAAACGAGAACTGCAGGGCGCGGCAGACAAAGCCGAAGAGGTCACCAACTCCCGCGCACTCGAGCTGCTGGCCCGGGCAGGGTTTGCCGTCAGCGGCGTGCTCCATTTTTTGGTGGGGACGATCGCCATCGGGCTGGCAGTGGGAAAGGGCGGCAGGGCTGACGTCAGCGGGGCTGTCGCAGAATTGGGCAGCCAGCCCTTCGGGCCTCTGCTGCTGTGGGCCAGCTTCGCCGCCTGCGTGGCCCTGGCGCTGTGGCAGGCCAGTGACGCCATCTTTGCCTACCAGAACCTTCCGTCCAAGGACAAAATAGTCAAGAAGCTCAAGGCCGCCGGCCAGGCGGTGGTCTACGCCGCAATGGCTGTTTCACTCGCCGCGTTCGCGCGAGGCAGCGGCAGCGACAACCGGGAATCCACGAGTGACATGACCGTGGGTCTCCTGAAGGCACCGGGCGGCCTCCTGCTCCTGATTGTCGTCGGGGCGGCAGTAGCCGTCACCGGAGTCGTCTATGTGGTCCGCGGACTCCAGAAGAAGTTCGAACGGCACATCCGCATGCCTGCATCTCCCTCGGCACGCAAGGGTGTTACGGGCCTGGGCATCGCCGGCTACGCGGCCAAAGGGGTCGCCCTCTTCGTGACGGGCCTGCTCGTCATCACCGCCGCAGCCACGCTCCGCCCCGAACAATCCACAGGACTCGACGGCGGCCTCCGGGCGCTGCGCGAACAGCCCTTTGGCATATACGTGCTCGCCGCCGTGGGGGCAGGGCTCATCTGCTACGGCTTTTTTATGGTGGTTCGGGCCAGGCTCGGCCGCATGGAATCCCAGCGCCACGGGACCTAAGGCTTGAAGTCATCGTGCAGCACGATGCGCGAAAGCTCCACTCCGCCCTCCGGAGTCTTCCAGTAGTGCAGCCGCCGCGCCGACGCCACGCTTCGTTCGATGGATGCGCGAAAGCACCTGGCACCGTCCTCGCGCTGAATCTGGGCTGCATCACCGCCACCTGTGGCACGAAGGGGATGCACCTCCCGGGCCGAACTCCGCTCCGCGAGACCGGTCAACACTTCCACCACCGCTTTCAATGCCTTGGGTACGGCGCCCTGTTCCGTCCGCGAATACAGTGAGGCGGCGAAGTCGGGACCCACGCTGTATGCCCTTGGCAGGGGAAACCTGGACTTGTCTTCGCTGGGAACGTTGCGTACCCAGGCCAGATAGATATGGTGCCGTACGCGTTCATCCGCTGCTTCGAAAGCCTCTGTTGCGTCTTCACGGGACCGCTTCAGAGCCTGCTGCATTTCACGGTTGCGGGCGCGAAGCGTGCGCAGGTCCTCCAGCTGTTTGGCGTTCTTTGCGGCCAATCCAGCCCGCAGCCCCTCACTGGCCGCCGCTTGCCGTCGCTCCAGCTCCAGCTCCGCCCGCAGGGCCGCCACCTCGCGCTCCAGCCGAAGAAGCTCCGGCCCGGCGCTGCTCCCCGCCTTGACCAACTCCTGGAGCCGGGCCACCTCAGCCTTCTCGGTGGCAAGGGAGAGCTGCAGCGTGATCAGAGCGGGCGAAGGACTGTCAGGGGCGCGTCCTGCCGTGGCCGGCGGAACCGGTTCCCCTGCAGCCAACGGGGTTTCATCGATCCCGGTGCCCATGCGTTCCGGCAGGTGTCTTCCTGCCTGCAGCCAAGGAGTCCCGCCCAGCAGCAACTCGGGGGCCGCCCGGACCTCCCCATCATCATCAACGTCGATGAGGGAAAGAACAACGGCGCCCTTGACCCTGAGGAACCGGACAACCACCACTTCCCCCTCCGTCACCAAAGTGTCTGCGGTGTCCAGAGGGTTCGACGACATCCGCTCCAGGGGAACTGGCCACCTGCAGCCGGGGAAAAGGTTGAGCGTGGCCGCCTTTCCGGTCACCTCCTCCACCAGCGCAAGCACCAGGTCACCGGAGGAATAGAGATCCGTGAGCCGGGGAACCACCTTCAGGGCGCTGACGCCCAGGGTCCTGGCATCGGCATCGTACAGCCCGGACACGGCTTGCCCTCCAGCCAGCATCCAGTCCAGGCGCACGGCCGGCAGGAGTTGCTCGCGCTGGATGGTGCAGCGGCGGCCGTCTGACAACTCCACGATGGCACGGGAGCTACCGCTCGCAAAGGCCTTGACTACGCCGTCCATCTTTTCCGCGCACTGCGGCACGACCGCCGGCGGCAGCGATGAGGTAAGCCGTCCCAGCACGTCGTCAATGATTTGTTCCGCTGCCTGTGCAGCAGCATCCGGACTCTGTGCCATCCGGAGCGGGCTTCTGTACACATCCAGCATCCAGTCGAGGTCTGCAGAATAGACCCGGGCGGCGTTCCCGTAAACGTGGGCACCGGGAGGCAGCGCGTCGCCAAGCCTATAGGTCTCGGGGCCGTTTTCGAGGTAATAAACATCGGCGAGGTCCCCCACTTCACGGGCGATATGCTCGACGTCGATCCTGTTCCGGGGCTGGCCGGGATGCCAGGCAATCACCGCCGCCGGCCGCACCCGGCCGGCTGACATCAGAGTCCGTGCGAGCTGCTCCCCGGAGGCCACAACTTCGTAGGAGCCGCCCGCATGATCGCGCTGGGGATGGCCGCGGTTGCCTGGCCGCCGGCCCGTGGCGGCGCGGTTCCTGTGCTCCCGGCTGCCGTGGCCGTGATCCCCGCCGCGCTGCTCCATCGAGTCCCCTTCGTCCTGGACTCCAGTAGAACACCCGGCTGAGACAAAAATGGGCTAATTCAGGCGCCCGGCACGGTGATCACAGCAATCGTCTGCTGCTGTTCGTTCCTCACCTCGACGCTGGCAATGCTCGAGTACTGCAGCGGGGTCGCGCTGGTGACCTGGGCCCGGCCACTGGGGGTCGCCATCCATGCGCAGGCGCGGTCTTCCGTTCCGGCGCGGTCCTTGACCCACAGTGACAGCTTTCCTTTGTTCGGCAGGCTCTTGCCGTCCACCGCCAGTTCGGTACCCCACGTCTTCTTGACCATGCCCACTGTCACCTGGATGCCGGTATCGGCTTCCACTGAATAGCTGGCATCAGGCCTGTTAGCCGGGGCCAGAAGGGGCGCCGCAGCGAAGCCCAGGGCGAGGCAAGCGGCGGCGACGGCCCCGACGAACGCGGTCAATCGCCGTCGGGAATGACGACGGCGGGCCGCCAGTTCGTCGAGGATAGGTCGCGGGACTTCGGCGGAAGGCTCCGGAGTGCGCGGCGCCCGCGGAGCCGGAACGGCGAGCGCCACGGCGTCGGGCACCGGCACGGCGTTCAGGAGGCCGGGAAGGGTCTCCAGGTCCGCTAGTTCATTCCGGCAGACTGCGCACTGCTTCAGGTGGTCCTCGAAGCGCGCCTTGTCCGCGTCGTCGAGGCCGCCCAGGATATATGCCCCCAGCAACTCATGGAGTTCCTTGCCGTTCACCGTTCCACACCCATTTCATCAAGAATTGTCCGCAGGGCCTTCACCGCGTAGAAGGCCCTGGATTTCACCGTGCCGCTTGGAATGTTCAGCTGGACGGCGGCCTCATTCACCGTGAAGCGTCGGTAATGCAACGCCACGAGTACGTCCCGGTGCTCCATGCTCAACCGGAGCAGGGCCTCTTCCATCAGCACCCTGGTGAGCAGTTCGTCGACCTTCCCGATGACCTCCGCCGGATCGGCAAGGTCGCGCTCCTCGGCCTCCTGTGGCCTGCGCTGGGATTTCCGGTAATTGTCGATCATGATGTTCCGGGCCGTCCTGAACAGGTAACTGCGCATGCTTCCCGTAATTGTCGGCGCCTGCTGCCAGACGCGCAGCACTGTCTCCTGGACGATGTCATCGGCCAGCATCGGGTCATGCGAGGCGCTGATCACAAAGCGGCGCAGGGCCATCCCATGGTCGCGATAGATTGCGGCAACCACATCTTCGTCCAGCGGCACCAGGACCTCCCGGAGGTGACTAAATGGCCGGTCCCTGCGGTCCGGCATTCTGGCATGTAAGACGCGGACGGGCCCAGAAAAGTTCATTCAGGTCCGTCGTCTGCGCTTTGAACCATTCTTCACCTTCATGCGTCATTCCAAATAGCGCCGGTGCCCAGATTCCGGCCTGAGCCAAGGAGCAGCACATGAACAAGCAATTGAGCGTTGGCCTTGCAGTTTTGGCCCTTGCCGCGTCGCTGACCGCCTGCGGCGGCGGAACCGGCACAACTCCTACCACTGCCGCCCCCACCACCACTGCCGCCGAGTCGCCCACCGCAACCGTTACCGAAACGGCCACAGCCACTGAAACGGCCGCAGTTGACCTGATGACCGCATCGTCGACCAAGGGCGAAATCGTGGTGGACGGCAAGGGAATGAGCGTCTACTACTTCACCAAGGACGTGAAGGATTCCGGCAAGAGCAACTGCACCGGTGACTGCCTCGTTGCCTGGCCGCCGGTCCTCACCACCAAGGACACCCCCACCGTTGAGGGCGTCACCGGAAAAGTTGGAACCATCGACACCCCTGACGGCAAGAAGCAGGTGACCATCGAAGGCATGCCCGTCTATCTGTGGGAGAAGGACAAGGCCCCCGGCGACATCACCGGCCAGGGCGTAGGCAATGTGTGGTATCTCGTGGCCCCCGACGGCACGATGATCAAGTAGGGCATCGATCAAGTAAGGCATCACAAGCGGTAGTGCCGGAGCCCATGCCCTCGGACACCGGCACTACCATCGGAGCATGGCGAACACACCTAACCTGAAATCCGCTGCCAAGACCTGGCAGACCATGGTGGAAAGCAACCAGGCGCTGCTGCTCCGAAAGTCTGGCCACGACGTGCGCTGGTGGGCGGAGCAGGGGCGCACGGCCGGACTGCGGAACGACGGCGAGCTCCGCGACTGGATGCGGGACGAGCACGGCATCACCGGCTACGCGCAATATGCCGTGTCTTGGGAAATGTTCGGCTATCCCGAGTTCATGCTGCGGGACGCAGATGAACTCATCGACGGCCAGTACGAATCCCACCCGCACCTGCGGCCCATAGCCGATGCCCTCCTGGCGTGGGCGGCAGCCACTGACGGGGTGGAAATCCAGATGCGCAAGGGGTACGTCTCGCTGCACAGCCCCCGGCGCAAGTTCGCCCAGGTGACCCGGGCCAACAAGACGGCCGTGGACGTGGCGCTGCGCATCGAGATGCCTATTGGGGGACGTCTCGAACCAGTGCGCGTCCGCGGCGGCGACTTCTTCGATCGAAAAGTCCGGCTCACCGCCGTCGAGCAGGTGGACCAAGAGCTGCTGGACCTGCTGGAGACGGCCCTGGAGCAAAACAGCTGAGACCATGCCGCCGATTCGACGGTTCCGTGCACACTCGATGCTGGGAAGCGTCGAGCCGGCAGGGAACCGTCGAAACGGCGGGCCACGACGCGGCCGTTGGCTCAGCCGGTGACGGTGAGGCCCACCAGGGTGCCGCCGTCGCCTTCTGCCAGGAGGCCGACGGCGGTGCTGGAGTCCGAGGGGAACACCTGGTCCGTGATCGTGGCCAGTCCGTCCTGGGCGAAGACCTCCACGGAGCAGCGGTCCAGGAAGACCCGGAGCCGCAGCCTGCCGTCGATCAGCGGAACGGCCACCCGCTCCACAGACGGGAAATCCTCGTGGAAGCCGACGTTGCCGGACGCGGTCCTGTCCAGGGTCAGCTCCCCCGTGGCGGAATCGTAAGCGAGCACGGTGCGCTCGAGGCTGGCGGCGTCGCCGCTTCCGGCGCGGAGCACCAGACCCGTTTTCCCCGCGCCTGCGGGCTCAAACTCCGCATCGATCCGGAGCACGTCACCGGACGCCTCGGCCGGGAGCCAGGTGATGCCGCTCTCCAGTTCCTGCCTGCCGAGCGTGAACAGCCCGGTTCCGGAGGCCGCGAAGGGATCCACCGCTTCCTGGATCAGCACGGGACGTCCGCCCCGGGATTCCAGCCGGACCTCCCGGACCAGGGACATGGCGCTGCGCCAGCCCTCCGAAGGCGTCGACGCGGCGTACTGCCAGTTGTTCATCCAGGCGATCATGAGCCGCCGACCGTCGGGGGCGTTGCTGAAGGACACCGCCGCGTAGTAGTCCCGGCCCCAGTCCAGCCAGCCGTAGTCGGCCATCCGGCTCCCGTCTGCCTGTTCACCCTCGGTGACGGTCGTTTCGGAGCGGAAGGTCACGCCGTCGAACGTTCCGATGAAGTACTGGCCGCCGGAGCCGCCGGCGACGCCACCCGGGCTGAGGTTGACCACGAGCACCCACCGGGTGTTTCCGGGGTCACCGTCCACGGGCAGTTCGAACAGGTCCGGGCATTCCCAGACGCCGTCAGTGGCGTTCGCCGGGCCGAAGGTGCTCAGGTACTCCCAGGTTTTCAGGTCCGCCGACTTGTAGAGAACCACTTCATGGGTGAGGGCTTCGACGGCGGCCATCACCCAGTAGCTGCCGGCGTCGCCGTCGTACCAGAAGACCTTGGGGTCGCGGAAGTCCGAGGACGCCCGGTCCAGCACCGGGTTTCCGGCGTACTTGGTCCAGGTGGCGCCGTCGTCCGTGCTGTAGGCGAGGGACTGCGCCTGCCGGCCGGCGAGCAGCGAACCGGGCGCATAGGCGCTCGTGTAGATCGCCACCAGCGGCGGGACTCCCCCAACACCGAAACCGCTGGTGTTAAGGGTGTCCACCACGGCCGAGCCGGAGAAGACGGCTTCCTGCCCGTCGCAGGGAATGGCCACGGGCTGCTCGTCCCAGTGCAGCAGGTCCACGGAGGTGGCGTGACCCCAGGACATGTTGCCCCAGACATCGCCGTGTGGGTTGTGCTGATAGAAGAGGTGGTAGACGCCGTTGGAGTAGACGAGGCCGTTGGGGTCGTTGAGCCAGTTGCGTTCCGCGGCGTAGTGCCATTGGGGCCGGTACCGGCAGTCGAGATCGGCGGTGGGGTTCATGGAAATGGTTGTCTTTCGAACTAGGAAAAGCTGGTCAGCCCTTGACGCCGCTGGAGGCGATGCTGTTGATGAAGGAGCGCTGGAACGCGATGAACAGGATCACCACGGGAACAGTGATGAGGGAGGCGTACGCCATCACCTCGCCCCAGGAGACGTTCAGCTGGAAGAAGTACTGGATGCCGATCATCACTGGCCGCAGCTCCTCGGACTGGACCACCATGAGCGGCCACAGGTAGGAGTTCCAGGCCGGGAGGAAGGTCAGGATGGCCACGGTCGCGGTAGCGGGCCCGGCCAGCGGCATCACCACTTGGCGGTAGATCTTGAACCAGCCGGCCCCGTCGATCCGCGCGGCCTCGTCCAGTTCCTTCGGAATGGATTCGAAGTACTGGTGGTAGAGGTAGATGGAGAAGGCGTTGGCGATGAACGGGATGATCTGGACCTGGTACGTGTCCAGCCAGCCCTTCGAGATCTCCAGGCTGAAGCCGTTCAGCTCGAAGTACGGCAGCTGGTTCACCCACCACACCAGGGGCAGCGCCAGCGTCTGGAAGGGGACGATCAGGGTGGCCAGAATGGCGGTGAACACCACGCGCTTGCCGCGGACCTCCATGCGGGACAGGGCGAAGGCGCAGAGGCTGTTGATGAAAATGCCGAGCACCACCGTGACCGCGGAGATGCCGATGGAGTTGATGAGGAAGCGGGCTGCCGGCACCCGGTCAAACACGGCTGCGTAGTTGACGAACGAGATGTTGCCGATGGGCAGAAATGCGGCCACCGAGGACATGTCGCCGAAGATCTGCTGGTCCGGCTTGAGCGAGGACACCAGCATGAACACGATGGGGAACGCGGCGACGGCGGCGAACAGGATGCGCACGGCCATGGCGCCGATGGAGTTGAGGCGGAGGGCGCTTTTCACGTCAGTCCTTCTCTCGGGTCAGGTAGCGCTGCACTGCGGAGATCAGCAGCACGAGGACGAAGAATACGAGCGAGATGGCCGAGGCGTAGGAGGTTTCCTGCTGCTTGAAACCGGAGCGGACTGCCTCGTAGATGATGGTGGTGGTGGAGTCGAGCGGCCCGCCTTGGGTCATGACGCTGACCTGGTCGAAGAGCCCGAGCGCCTGGATGGTGATGGTCACCAGGACCAGGCTGCGGGTGTGCTTCAGGCCCGGCCAGGTCACGTAGCGGAACTGGTGCCAGCGGCTGGCGCCGTCGAGCTGCGCCGCCTCATACAGCTCGCCGGAGATGCTCTGCAGGCCGGCAAGCCAGATGATCATGTGGAAGCCGGCGGCCTGCCAGATGGACAGCGCGATGATGGCCGGCATGGCGGTTGCGGGGTCGTTGAGCCAGTCCGCGCCCGGAATGAGGCCGAAGCTCACCGTGGAGAGGATCTCGTTGATCAGGCCGTCCTTGCGGTACATGAACAGCCACAGCAGGGAGACCACCACCATCGAGGTGACCACGGGCAGGAAGTAGATGGTGCGGAAGAAATTCACACCGCGGAACTTCTTGTTGATCAGCAGCGCCATGGCCAGGGCGAGGGCCGACTGGACCGGGACAACCACGACGGCGAAGTAGCTGACGTTCAGCAGGGCCCGCCAGAAAGTGGGATCGGTGAACAGCCGGGCGAAGTTGTCCGTCCCTACGAACTCCACGGGCCGGGGCGAAATGAGCCGGGCGTTCGTGAATGCGAGGCCGAAACCGAGGATCGCGGGAAGGAACACGAAGGCGAGCAGGAGGACCGCTGCGGGAGCGATCATCCCCCAGCCGCTGAGCTGTTCGCGAAGATAACCTGGGCGCCGGCGGCGCGGGGTGGCCGGGGCCGGGGCCGCCGGTGCGGGGGCGCCGGAGCGCCGCGTGGGAAGCTGGGTGGTTGTCATGGGAGTCTCCGTTGACAGTCAGTGCCGGCGGGAGGACGACGGCGGCAGTTGAGTGCCGCCGTCGTCCCGCCGTTCGGCAGCCGGCTAGCTCTTGTAGCCGCCGTTGGACTTGATGTTGGCGTCAATCGCCTTGACCGCCTTGTCCAGGACGGTCTTCGCGTCGGCCCCGGCCAGGATGTCCTGGACGGCCTTGCCGTATTCCGTGGCGATGAAGGGGTAGGCCGGTGTCTCCGGACGCATGACTGCGAACTCGCGGGAGAACTCCATGAAGATACGGTTGGGACCACCCTCGGCGAACGCGGGAATCAGTGCCGCGGCTTCATCAGTGGCGGGGATGCCTCCCGTTGCCTTGATGACGGCAGCCACGTTTTCCGGCTTCAGGGAATAGGACAGGTAGTCCATCGCGGCGTCCGTATTGTTGCAGCCGCTGGTGACGCCCCACTGCCAGGAAGCTCCGCCGATTTTGGGACCGTTGCCCAGGTCCACCGTGGGCATGACCACCAGCTCATCTCCCAGGGCGGCCCGGGCCTTGTCCCCTGCCCAGGAACCGGTGTAGAGGATGCCGCTCTTGTTGTTCAGGAAGTCCTGGGTAGAATCTTTCCCGCTCTTCTTGGCCATGAAGCCCTGGTCGGCCAGGCCGTGGAACCACTCGGCCCATTCAACGGCCTTGTCACCGTTGAGGGCGCCGTCGGCGGACTGGAATCCGTCGCGGTTGATCAGGTCGCCGCCGAAGGACTGCAGGAGAGGCGAGTAGGCGTAGGGCAGCCATTCGCCGGCGCCGGCCGTGCCCATGTCCAAGGGGTATTGCCACTTGCCCAGGGCCTTGAGCTTGGTCAGCGCGTCCTGGAACTCTTCCTTGGTCCATGGCTTCTCAATGGTGGCGACGCGGACGCCCGCCGCAGCGAGATCAGATTTGCGGGCAAACATGGACAAAGCGACGTCGCCGTACCCAACTGCATAGGTCTCGCCCTCCCACTTGGCCACGGTGCTGGGGAGGTTCTTGGACAGGTCGGCCGAGAGCTTGAGCGGAGTCAGGTACTGCGCCCACGCCCAGTTGGGGACGTTGGGGCCGTCGATGTCCACAAGGCAGGGCAGCTTGCCTGCGGCGGCGGCGGACACCACCGAGTCGTTGTAGGACTCCTGCGGGAACGCCTGGACCTTGATCTGAGCCTTGGCGCCGCTGCTCTTGTTGTAGGAGTCCACAACGCCCTGGATCGCCTTGAGCTCATCCGGGTTGCCGGCGTTGTGGGTCCACATGGTGATTTCGTTGCTGCCATCGGTTGTTGCCGAGGCGCTGCCCTTGCCGCAGGCGCCCAGGGTGCCCATGAGCGCCGCCGCGGCTATGCTGGTGGCCAGGATCCGAGTGAATCGCTTGTTCATGATGGTCAATCTTTCTGCTGAATTTGTGCGTGGTTGATTGCCCCGGGTCCGTCGGGACGTGGCCGCTGCAACGGCTGCGTCCCTTTTTTACGGGTCCGGGCTTCGGAGTGAATGATGTTGTGGTGGTGGTTGCTGGCCGGTTATGCCGGGGGCGGACCCACCGAGCCCCGCTCGATCAACGGGCAGTCCAGCTGTGTCTGGACCGACGGAGCCCCTGGATTCTCGATGTCGTCCAGGATCCGGTTGACCGCCCAGCGCCCCATGTCGTAGTGCGGTAGAGCCACGGTGGTGAGGCCCGGCCAGAGGGCGTCCGCGATGATCTCCAGGTTGTCGATGCCCACGATGGAGACGTCCTCCGGAATGCGCAGCCCGAGTGCCATGGCCGCTTGGTAGACGCCCATGGCCACCCTGTCGCTGAAGCAGAACAGCGCTGTGGGACGATCGGGCTGGCCGAGAAGGCCCAGCGCGGCCTCACGGCCTCCCTGCGTGTGCGCCGTTCCAATGACGAAGTGGCGGGGGTCGTGCTCCAGACCGTGGCGCCGGAGAGCGTTAAGGAAGCCCGTCCGCCGGCCGTGCGTGGCGGGGATGTCGTCCTCGTTGTTGATCATCCCGATCCGGGTGTGGCCGGCCTGGATAAGAGCTTCAACAGCGGTTTCGGCCGCGCCCACCTCGTCCGGGACAACCGAGGAAATGGAGGCATCCTCAGTGACTGCGTCCAAAATGACGGTGGGAAGTCCTGCCAGTTCCGTTGGGAGCCGGGCATTTTGGTGGTACAGCCTGGCGTACACAACACCGTCCACCTGATGCTGCTGGAGCATGCGGATTTCCCGGGCCTCCAATTCGTTGTCCAGGCCGGAGTTGACCACCATGACCACGTAGCCGCGTTCGTAGGCGGCGTCCTGCGCCCCCCGGATCATGGCACCGGCAAAGGGAGTGGTGGTGATCTCATCACTGACAAGCCCAAGGATTTGGGACCGCTGGTTGCGCAGTCCGCTGGCAAGCCTGTTGGGTGCGTAGCCAAGATCCTTGGCAACGTCCCGGATGTGCTGCTGAGTTTCCGCCTTGACCCGGAAGCTGGTGGCGTCATTGAGCGCGTGTGAGACCGTGGTCACCGAAACCCCGGCGGCCTTTGCCACCTCGCGTATTCCAACCCTTGTCGCCATCGACTGTCCTTTGCAAAACGTTTTGTACTTCGTGTGACCCACAGTACACAAAACGTTTTGCAAGTGTCAACCTTCTGGTTTGCGGCCGCGCTTCGATGCGGGCCGGGACCAATCCGACATAGGGTGGCGTTGGTCATAAAAACGCGAATACTCCCGGCGGGCCGGGGTACGTGAACTCTGGGCAAAGGTCTTGGAGGCATCCACGGCACCGAGGAAGAACCTGTGGAAGGGAGCAATCCAGTGCGGAAATCAAGTACCGACGAGAGAAGCGCAGGACCGGAGGCCGTAGCCGCCGAGGCCGAAGAGACACCGGCGGAAGAAACAGTTTCGGCCACGGCCGATTCTGCTGCCGAGCCGGCGGACATCACTTACGATGAGCAGTTTTATCCGGCACGCCCGAAAGCTCTCAGACCGATCGCCCGCAGGCGCCAGTACCTGGCTGCCAGGCCGTCCCTTGAGTTTGACGGGCGCAACGCGGCGTATGTCGAGTGGCTGCGGAACCAGGCCATGCTGGGAGACGCCAACACGCTCGCGCGGCAGCTCTCCGGGCAGGCCAGCATGTGGCAGAACTCCTACGCGCATCCCAACCCCCGGGCCGCCGTCGAGCGCGCTCCGGTATGGTTCACCGCCTACCCGCTGTCCTTCATTACCCGGCCTGGCCAGTCCTTCCTTTCTGCCCTGGGTGATCCGGGGATGTGGGAAGCCTTTCGGGAGATCGGGATCAGGGCGCTCCATACCGGCCCGGTCAAACTGGCAGGAGGCATCAGTGGCTGGACCCAGACTCCCAGCGTCGACGGGCACTTTGACCGGATCAGCATGGCGATCGACCCTGTGTTTGGAACGGAGGACGAATTCCGGCAGATGTGCGACGTCGCCGCCGACCACGGCGGAACAGTCATCGATGACATCGTTCCGGGCCACACCGGCAAAGGAGCGGACTTCCGCCTTGCCGAAATGAACTTTCGGGACTACCCGGGCATCTATCACATGATCGACATTCCCGAGGAGGACTGGCACCTGCTGCCGGACGTGCCCGAAGGTCAGGATTCAGCCAATCTGAGTCCCGACTCGGAACAGGCGCTGCAGAAAGCCGGATACATCATTGGCCGGCTCCAGCGGGTCATCTTCTATGAACCCGGCGTCAAGGAGACCAACTGGAGCGCAACGCGGCCGGTCGTTGACACGACCGGAAAGACCCGGCGCTGGGTCTACCTTCACTACTTCAAGGCGGGCCAGCCGTCCATCAACTGGCTGGACCCCACCTTCGCCGGCATGCGCCTCGTCGTCGGGGACGCTTTGCATTCACTGGTCGATCTGGGCACCGGCGCGCTCCGCCTCGATGCCAACGGCTTCCTGGGGGTGGAAAAGAGCGCCGAGGAACAGCCGGGCTGGTCTGAGGGACACCCGCTCTCCGAGGCAGCCAACCAGCTCATTGGATCCATGATCCGAAAGGTTGGCGGGTTCTCGTTCCAGGAGCTGAACCTGACAATCGACGACATCAAGGCGACGTCCGAGTCCGGCCCGGACCTTTCCTACGACTTCATCACCCGGCCCGCCTATCACTACGCGCTGGTCACCGCCGACACCGAGCTGTTGCGGCTGACGCTCCGCCTGTCGATGGAAATCGGAGTCGACCAGGCCTCGCTGGTCCACGCCCTGCAGAACCACGACGAACTCACCTATGAACTGATGCACTTCGCCTCCGGACACAGGGATGAGGTGTTCGAGTTCAACGGCCAGGAACTCACCGGGGCCCAGCTCGCCGAACAGGTGCAACAAACCATGAGGGAGCGTCTGACCGGGGAGAACGCGCCGTACAACGCCGTGTTCACGACCAACGGCATCGCCTGCACAACGGTGAGCTTCATCATGGCCGCGCTCGGCATCCAGGACCCTGAAGCGATAACCCGCGAGCAGGAGGCACAGGTACTTGATGCCCACATCCTGCTGTCGATGTACAACGCCCTGCAACCCGGAGTTTTCGCCCTTTCCGGGTGGGACCTCGCCGGCATATCGGCCCTCGACCGCAAGCATGTCCACGAGCTCACCTCCCAAGGTGACACGCGCTGGATCAACCGCGGAGCCCACGACATCATGGGCACCAGCCCGGATGCGGAGACCTCCTCGGCGGGTATGCCACGCGCCCGCAGCCTGTACGGGCCGCTCCCCGAGCAGCTCCAAAATCCCGCTTCCTTTGCGCGTCGGCTCCAGCGGATCCTGGCCGTGCGGGAGGAGAGCGGCATAGCCACCGCCACTTTGTTGGATGTGCCGGACGTTTCCCACCGCGGACTGCTCGTGATGGTCAACCAGCTGGGGGACGGGACGCTGCAGGTCACTGTGCTCAACTTCTCCGGCCAGGACATCGCCGGCAGCATCCAGTCCGCGCACCTGCCGCCCGGCGCCGCCGTGCACGATCTGTTCAGCGGCGAGACTGTCGGGCACGTCGATGACCTGCACAGTTTCTTCCTCGAACTGCCCGCCT
Organism: Arthrobacter sp. B2060; assembly: GCF_059090445.1. NCBI lineage: Bacteria > Bacillati > Actinomycetota > Actinomycetes > Micrococcales > Micrococcaceae > Arthrobacter > Arthrobacter sp. B2060. Next base: position 107,100 of record NZ_JBNHFR010000009.1, on the reverse strand, counting down.
ATCAGGGCACAGCCCTGCTGCTGAAGGAAGAGGACGCCGGGGACGAGGCCTAGCTAAGCTCCGATTCGACGGTTCCCTGCACGCTCGCCGCTGCGAAGCATCGAGTGCGCAGGGAACCATCGAAATGGCGCGCCCGTGCCGGTGCCAGGCCCGAGCTAGATGTGCCGTGCGTCCACAAGCGCCTCGTCAGCGTCCTCGAACTCCACGGCCGCGACAATTTCCCTGGTCTCCGGGTGGATCATGAAGGCCTCGTCGTCGTCCTCGATCATGAGGAAGTCGCCGTGGTCCGTGCTGAACTGCCACGCCAGGACGGTCTCGCCGTTGTGCTCGAAGTTGGGGTCGCCCATGGTGATCTTCTGAAGCGTGTACCCCGCGATGTCGCACAGTTCGCGGATGATCAGTTCAAACTCGGGTGCGGTCTCGAGAGCCGCCTGCTCGGCTTCGGCCCGTCGCTCTTCAAGGTCTGGAACCCGCGCCACGCGCGAGGCGATGTGGGCGGCGAGCTCCTCCCCCACCAGGACCAGCAGGCCCTCCTGTCCGCGGAGCCACGCGGCGTTCAGCCCGGTGATGTCCTCGGTTTCGAGCAGCGCCTCGAACTCGGCGTCGAGGTCCTCGAGGGCCTGGACAGCGTCCGGCAGTTCACCGTCCGTCTCTGCGTCCCATTCGCCGTCGAGGTAGATCTCCGCTTCCTCCTCGGAGAGGGCGTCGAAGGCCTCGGCCGTGCGGTCGAACAGGGCCAGGTGGGCGGTGGCGCCCATGGCCTGGAGACCCTCGCGGATGTACGTGTCCAGCTCGTCGCGGTCCGCGGCCGTGAAAACGTACTGCGCGAATCCGCCGCCCAGCGCCTGAGTGACGTAAAAGTCCACAAAGTAGCTGCGCAGGGCGTTGGGGGCGATTTCGCCGGCATTGAGCAGCTCCCGGAACATGGCATTGACCACGGCGACGTTGGCGTCAACCACCTCGTCGTTCGTGGCGTCGGCGCTTTCAAGCATCAATACGACGGGGTACTCGTTGGAAGTCATGGGGATCCTCACTGCAGAAGCCGGTGTTGCTCGGAACAGTTTCAACGTACGCGCCGCCGCCTGCCGCGGGTTGAGGCGCAGGTGAACGGCAGGCGAAGTTTCGGGGCCTCTCCCGGCTGACTAAGATGGATCAGATAACCTGCAGAATTTTGACCTGCCGAAAGTAGCGCGCACCATGCCATCCAAACCGGACGAGAGTGCGGCACTGGCAATCCAGACCCCGGCGATCAACGACCGCTCCCTCGCGGCCGGACTCGCCTATGCCATGGGCAGCCGCGTCGCCGGGATTTCGTTCGACGCCGCCACCGGCCTGATGCTGGGCAAGGTGCGCGGCGGCGCCGACGCACCGTACTCAACAACCGCCAAACTGGTCCGGCGAGGAGGAGGCTGGAGCTGTACCGTCGGCGTCTGCAGTTGCCCGGTCCGCAAGGACTGCAAGCATGTGGCTGCCCTGCTCTTCGCCGCCGAGGACAATCCGGCCATCAGGGTGAAGCTGCTGGCACCGGCGGACATTTCCCGGCTCTCCAGGGAGGAGACCGCGCCCAAACTCGCAGACTGGGAACAGGCCCTCAGCCCGCTGATTTCGCAGCCCGGCATCACGCCGTCCGCGGGCGGCATCCCGCTGGCGCTCCAGTTCGAGGTGGAGGAGCCGGCCCCGCACTTCTCCTACACCGGCCGCCGGGACCCGTTGCGCAGCGTCCGGCAACTCAAGGCCCGCCCGGTGATCATGGGTGCCAAGGGCAAGTGGATCCGCGGCGACGTCTCGTGGAACACGCTCAGCTACCTGAATTTCAAGCGGGAATGCAACGAGGCCCACGTGGAATGGATGCAGTCCTTCCTCGCCGCCCACACCTCGGCGGCCAGCCGGGTGCACTCGTCGGCCGCCCTGTGGCTGGGGATGAATACGTTCGCCGGCAAGAACCTGTGGAGCCTGCTGGACGAAGCCAAGAAGATCGGTGTTGCCCTGGTCCACAGCCGCGGGCAGGAGCCCGTCAGGGTCGTTGAGGCGCCCGCCGCCGTCGGCCTTAATCTGAGCCGCTACGGCAGCCCGGCGTCCGACGACGGCGGGCTGGAGCTTGCCCCCACCATCACCGTTGAGGGGGTCGAGGCGGATCCCGCGGCGGTAGGCACCATCGGCCGTCCGGCGCACGGCATTTTTGTCACGTCCGGCGGGGGTGCGCTTCCCGGCGCCGCCGGGGACACCGCCATCACCCTCGCCCCGCTGGAAAGCGGGCTCAGTGAGGAGCTCCTGACGTTCGTGACGGCAGGCAGCACCCTCCAAATCCCGGCGCGGGATGAGAGCCGCTTCCTCACGGGCTTCTATCCCAAGCTCAAGCAGGCGGCACGGGTCACGGCATCGGACGAGTCGGTGGAACTGCCCGAATTGGCCGTGCCCACCCTGTCCCTGCTGGCAAACTACGGCGCCGACCACCGGGTCCGGCTGCATTGGGAATGGCACTACACATCCGGAAACCTCGTCACTGCGCAGCCGCTGTGGCGCCATCCCGGCGACCATGGCTACCGCGACGACGCCGCCGAGGCCCGGATCCTGGAATCGCTCGGCCAACCGTGGGATGTGGTGCCGAAGCTGGGTGAGTCCGCCACCGGCGGCTGGGGTACGCCGCGGCTCGCTGCGACGGCAGAACTCAGCGGTCTGGACACCCTGGCGTTCACGGAGGAGGTCCTCCCCCGGTTGCGGGACACCCCCGAGGTGTCCGTGGAAACATCGGGCGACATGGCCGACTACCGCGAGGCCGAGGAAGCCCCGGTGGTGGCGATCTCCACCAAGGCAACGGACCAGCGCGACTGGTTCGACCTGGGCATCGTGATCACCCTGGAAGGCCAGCCCGTGTCCTTCGCCGCGCTGTTTTCTGCGCTCGCCGCCGGACAGACGCGCATGCTGCTGCCCAGTGGCGCCTACTTCTCGCTGGACCTGCCGGAGCTGCACCAGCTGCGGGCGCTGATTGACGAAGCCCGCTCCCTTCAAGACAACCCGGACAACAAGGACGGCACGCTGCAGATCAGCCGTTTCCAGGCCGGGCTGTGGGACGAGCTGGCGCAGCTGGGGATCGTCGATGAACAGGCCGCCGCCTGGCGCCAGTCCGTGGGCGGTCTGCTGGAGGGCGACATCCGGGGCCTGCCGCTCCCTCCCACCTTGAACGCCGAGCTGCGCCCGTACCAGCTGGAGGGCTACAACTGGCTGAGCTTCCTGTACCGGCAAAGGCTCGGCGGTGTGCTGGCCGACGACATGGGGCTCGGCAAGACCGTGCAGGCGCTGGCCCTGATGTGCGCCGCGAAGGAGCATGAAGACAGCCCGTCCGACGGCGGTGCGCCCTTTTTGGTAGTGGCTCCCACGAGCGTCGTGGGCAACTGGCAGGCGGAGGCCGGGCGCTTCGCGCCGGGGCTCACGGTGCGCGCGATCGGCGAGACGTTTGCCAAGAGCGGGGCTGACCCGGCCGAGGCCATGGCCGGGGCGGACATTGTCATTACGTCCTACGCCCTGTTCCGGATCGACTACGAGGCTTACGCGGGGCGGCGGTGGTCCGGACTGGTCCTGGACGAGGCCCAGTTTGTGAAGAACCACCAGTCCAAGGCCTACCAGTGCGCCCGCAAGCTTCCGGCGGCATTCAAGCTGGCCATCACCGGCACACCGCTGGAGAACAATCTCATGGAGTTCTGGGCGCTGACCTCGATTGTGGCTCCCGGGCTGTTCGCGAGCCCCTCGCGGTTCGCCGAGTATTACCAGAAGCCCGTGGAGAAAAACGGCGACAAGGGGCAGCTGGACAAGCTCCGCCGTCGGGTCCGTCCGCTCATGATGCGCCGCACCAAAGAGCAGGTCATCAAGGACCTGCCGCCCAAGCAGGAGCAGATCCTGGAGGTGGTCCTCAACCCGCGGCACCAGAAGGTGTACCAGACGCACCTGCAGCGCGAGCGGCAGAAAATCCTGGGCCTGATCGACGATGTGAACAAGAACCGCTTCACGATCTTCCAGTCGCTGACACTGCTGAGGCAGCTGAGCCTGGACGCGTCACTCGTGGATGCCTCACTGTCGGGAGTGCGGTCCAGCAAGCTGGACGTGCTCTTCGAACAGCTCGAGGACCTGGTGGCCGAAGGTCACCGCGCCCTGATCTTCAGCCAGTTCACGGGCTTCCTCGGGAAGGTCCGCGAGCGCCTCATCGAAGAGAACATCGAGTTCTGCTATCTCGACGGCGGCACCCGGAACCGCACGGATGTGGTGAACGAGTTCAAGAACGGCGCGGCCCCGGTGTTCCTGATCAGCCTCAAAGCCGGCGGCTTCGGCCTGAACCTCACCGAAGCCGACTACGTGTTCCTGCTGGACCCCTGGTGGAACCCGGCGTCGGAGGCACAGGCCGTGGACCGCACACACCGCATCGGCCAGGCCAGGAACGTCATGGTGTACCGGCTGGTGGCCAAGGACACCATCGAGGAAAAGGTCATGGCGCTCAAGGCGAAGAAGTCGCAGCTGTTCGCCGACGTGATGGAGGGCGACGCGCTCTCCGGCGGCGCGCTGACGGCCGAGGACCTGGCCGGGCTCTTTAACGACTGACTTAGCGACTGACGGGCAGGGCGACGCGTGCCAGGCCGGCAGCCGGGGCAACCAGGGTCCGTGAGCCGGCCTGCTTCCGGAGCCATTTGCCCAGCGCCTTGCCTTTGCCCTTCCACCAGCTGTCCTCGTCGGTGTCGGTGCGCCACCGGTAGGTCAGAACCACCAGCACGAACATCCCGGCGGTTACGTTCGGCCAGACGCCGGAGGCCGCATCGAGCAGCACCCGGAGGGCCATGGTCAGAACCGCCAGCGGCGCGAGCGTCCGGAAAACCGTGTTGGCCACGTACCGTCCGTGGGAGCGCGGCACGGACATCATGCGGACCATGTCGGAACAGGCGCACACGACCACCAGGGTCTGGCCCAGCGTCAGCACGATCGAGCCCGGCAGTGAGCCGGCGAACTGAACGGCCGAGGCCAGCCCGGAGCTCATGGCCTGCCCCGGCGCGCTATGTGTGCCGTCCCGGATCTGTGCCGGTGTGTGGCCGGCTTCCGCGAAAATATCATCCTGTTCCCCCCGCTGATGTTGACTCCTGCCCTGTGACAACCCATTCAACGGCGCGCCCCGGCCTGGCGTCACGCGAGGCGACTACCCGTTTTTAGTGCGGGAACTACCCGGAATCTTCCGGCAGTACGCGGGCTGGCCAGGTAGGGCAGCCGAGCCTGCGGGCCTCGCCTGGCCGGGCCCACGCCGGTAGAATCGGACAAACTTGCGGCCGGAAATCCGGCGGAACCGAGTGGCAGTCCCGTGAAACCACCCCGCTGCATCACGCCTCTCATCACATCGCGCAGAACGGACAAGACGCATGACGAGACTGCTGATCATCGGCCCTCCGGGCTCGGGCAAAGGCACCCAGGCACACCGCCTCAGTGAACAGCTGGGCATCGTGGAGATCTCCACGGGCGACATGTTCCGGACCCACCTGGCCGCCCACACTCCCTTGGGGATCCAGGCGGAAAAGTACTTGGACTCCGGCAACCTCGTCCCGGACGATGTCACCACCGCCATGGTCCGCGAGCGGCTGTCCCGGCAGGACGTCTCGAACGGATTCCTCCTTGACGGCTATCCGCGCAACGTTGCCCAGATGCATGACCTGGACGCCATCCTGAAGGGCACGGGAAATGCACTGGAGGCCGTTCTGGAAGTCACGGTCGGTGACGAGGAGATCGTCCGGCGGCTGCTGCTCCGCGCCGGCATTGAAGGACGAACCGATGACACCGAGGACGTCATCCGCCACCGCCTGCGGCTCTACCGCGAAGAAACCGAACCCGTCATCGCACACTATGCCGAACGCGGCATAGTGTGCCGCGTCGACGGGGCCGCCGACATCGACCAGGTCACCGCCAGCGCGCGGAAGGGGATCGAAACCGTCACGGCACGGACGGCCACCTGAGCCCCCTTACCCCGCCTTCCATTCGTACCGCCGCTCGGGGCGTCCGACGCCGTACTTCAGGGTGACTTCCACCATCCCCTCGTCATTGAGGTACTCAAGGTAGCGCCGCGCGCTCACACGCGACGTGCCCACCAAGCCGGCCAGCTCAGCAGCGGAGACATCGCCCGAGGCCTCGCGCAGTGCCCGCTCCACCACCTGCAGGGTCTCCGCGCTGCAGCCCTTGGGCAGCGGACGCTCCCCGCGTTCCAGTCCGAAGACCCGGTTGACGTCGGCCTGCTCGGCGACGTCCTTGGAGGAATCCAGGCTCTGGTAGGTGTTCCGGTAGTGCTCCAGGCGCTCCTGCAGGTCTGTCTGGGAAAACGGCTTGATCAGATAATGAACAATCCCGCCGCGGAGCGCCCGGCGGACGGTTTCGACTTCCCTGGCCGCGCTGATCACCAGCACGTCCAGCTCCGGCGCCACTTCCCGCAGCCGGTGCATCAGGTCGAGGCCGTTGATGTCGGGCAGGTGGATATCCAGCAGGACCAGGTCCGGCTGGAGCCGCTGGGTCTCCAGCACCGCCTGGGCGCCGGTGTGGGCCACCCCCACTACCTGAAAGCCGGGCGTGCGCTGGATGAAACCGGCGTGCACCTTGGCCACCATAAAGTCGTCATCGACAATCAGAACGTTGATCATGGCCGCCTCGCTTTGCCTGGCTTGACTCTTCCCGCCGGTCCCGCGCGGAACAGTTCCGCCGTGAACACTGCCCCGGCGTCATTGTGCACCGTCAGGCGGCCGCCATGGCGCTGGCACACCACGCGTGCCAAGGCCAGGCCGTACCCCCGCCCGCCCTCGGACGTCGTCTTGGTACTGAAGCCCTGCCGGAAGATGTCGTCCATGACCTTTGCCGGGACCCCTGGCCCGCTATCATGCACCACCACGGTGATGCCGCCGTCGGCGTCCTCGATCAGCACCTCCACCTCGGCGCCGGCCATGTTGGTGACGGCGTCGAGGGCGTTGTCCACGAGGTTCCCCACCACCGTCGTCAGGTCCCGGGACAGCTCCTCATCCACGCGGTCCAGCCGGGACTCCGGCGCGAGTTCCAGCGACACGCCGCGCTCGGCCGCAAGGCTCGACTTGGCAATAAGCAGCGCGGCCAGCGCCGGGTCCGCGATCCTGCTGGTCACCTCGTCGTTGAGGCGCGTGCGGTTGGAGGTGGCGCCGTTGACGAACTGCACGACGGCGTCATACTCGCCGATCTGGATCAGGCCGGAAATCGTGTGGAGCTGGTTCGCGAATTCGTGCGCCTGTGCGCGAAGGGTGTCCGTGGCCGTCCGGGTCGTCCCGAGCTCACGCTCCAGGGAAGCGAGCTCCGTGCGGTCGCGCAGCGTGGTCACGGACCCGATGACGCGCCCGCGGGACCGGATGGGCACCCGGTTCAGGACCACCAGGCTCTCCCCCACAAGGACCAGCCTGTCGGCAACGGGCTGGTCCTCGGTGAGCACCTCCTTCAGCGACGGCTCCACCTCGAGGCTGGCGAGGTCCTTCCCCACACAGTCATCCGGCAGTCCCAGCAGCCGCCGGGCGCTGTCATTGGCCACGGTAATCCGCTGTTCCGGGTCCAGCGCCACCACGCCCTCCTTGAGTCCGTGGAGCATTGCCTCCCGGTTTTCGACGAGGCCGGTGATCTCATCCGGCTCCATGCCCAGGGTCTGGCGCTTGACGCGCCGCGCCAGCAGCAGCGACCCCGCCACGCCGAGGACGCTGGCAACTCCCAGATACGTCAGCAGGTTCGGCACCGCATCCCCGAGCCGCTCCGTCACGGACGGAAAGTTCCTGCCGACGGCGGCGATTCCCACCATCTTGCCTTTATCGTTCAGCACGGGGACGTGGGCGGAAAGCGCTTGCGATCCCCCGTTGCCCACCAGCCCGGTCCATGCCCTCCCGGCCATCACCACGCTGTCGCCGAGCTCCATCTGGCGGCCCTGCTGCGACGGGTCCGAGGACGTCACCACTGTCCCGTCCGCGCGGGCAAGGGCAACATGCGCGGACCCCGAGATGGTGCGCACCGTTTCGGCGACGGAAGGAAGGGCAGAGCCGCTTCCCGGCTGGGCAGTTTCCAGCAGGCCGCGGACCGTGGGGTTGGCGGCAAGCGTCTCGGCAGCCGACAGCGCCCGGCGTCCTTCGATCCGTTCGAAGGAGGCTGCGGACTGCGCCAGGGAAATCGCCACCACCGCCACCAGCACGGCGAGCACTATCAGCAGCTGAAGGCGCAGATACTGCCCCGCCAGGGACACCCCTCGCCGTCGAGTCATGCGCTGCTGTCTTTCCGTGGGTCAGTGGGCGGGTCCCCCGCCCCGCGATTCCGCGCTGTTTCCAAGGCGGTGGGGTGAACTATACCGCACCTGCAGCAGCTGATTCCGCGGCTTCAAAGCCTTCCGGAGAGGCCAGTGGCGGGCGGACAGCCAGCAGGAACTCCCCGACCATCCTGCCTCTCCGCTCCAGGCTGCCTCTTCCCGGGAACCGGTCAGGCGCCCCTACCCCTTGGCTACTTTCGGGTTGTCCGCGTCCACGAGCTCAGCTTCCGCTGTGGCCTGAATGAGTGCGAGCAGTTCCGGATCCAGCCCTGGCGCGAACTCTTCACGGCGTTCCGGCGAGACAGCCATGGGGAAGCCCTCAGGCACGATGTCGGTGCTCAGCTCGGTTCCATCATTGGATGGTGAAGCCCCACGGTAGAGCTTCCCCGCTTCGCTGAGATTGTCTGCGCTGAACGTGTACTGGATGCTCTGGAGCCCCTTGTCGAGCAACTTCTTCACCTCCGGAAACTGTTCTGCGTTGGTTTTGGGGATGGGCAGGACCTTGCCCCAGTTCACCCCGAGGCTCTCAAGCGCCTTCGCAAAGGCGTTCTCATGAGCCTGGTCTCGGACGATCAGGTACGCGATGGTGGAGCGCGCTGTCTTGTTCTCCGTCATCTCGTAGATCCGGCATTTCTGCAGCCGTCCTGTGGACTCCAGCATCAGGTTGTAGAGCAAGTCCAGGACGAGGTTGCCGCTGTTGTACACGTACGATCCGCTCCACGGGTTGCCGGCAGCGTCCACGGGCAGGGCACCTTGGGCACCCACAAGGTAATGATGGATGTTGCTGGTATCCAACGCGATTTTCAGTGGGGTGGCTCCCTTTGCACCCGGCTCATCCACAGGATCGGATTTCTTGCCCTGATACCGCGGCGAGCCGTCCAAGAGCTGTGAAATCGTCGTTCCGATAAGCTCCACATGGCTGATCTCTTCAGTGCCCACACCCTGAAGAAGGTCCTTGTAGGGCTTAGCGGCTGCGTCGCCGCGGAAGTTCATGCTCTGGAACAGGTACTGCATCATGGTGCGCATCTCGCCGAACTGCCCGCCGAGGCCCTCCTGCAGGGCGTTCGCGGCGGCGGGATCGGGCTCGTCGGCGGCAATTTCGTTGATCAGAAGCTGTGTGTGCAGATACATGGTCAATTCCTCACTTTGGATCTGATGACTCTGCTGAACTGTGCTGGTTCGATCTGTTGATGAAGCCGCTGGAGGCGGCAGGGCCGCTGTTGGGCTTGTGACCCGGCCACCCAAAGGCCGGGGCCGATAGGTAAGGGCCAGGGCAATGCCCTGGCCCTTACCTCCACTTGTCACACCATTACCGGCGGGCGTCGTCTACACGGTCGGCTTCAATACGTTCCTTGCGGATTTCCTCATCGACCGTCACCTCGTCAGTGACGGTTTCGGTATCGAGGCGGACCCGTTCGACCGGGACGGTCTCCTTGTCCACGACGGGCCGCTCCTCATGGAGGGTTACCTCGTGTTCCTCGTCGCTGAGGTCCGGCCCGGACAGGGCCGCCGCGCGGTTGGCGTCCGTGATGGGTTCACGTTCGATCCGCACTTCTTCACGCTGCACCGGGACGGTCTGGGTGACGTTCTCGGTGGTGACGTACTTCCGCAGCCGCGCCCGTCCCGTCGCCTGCTTCTCGGTGCCGACGTTCAGGCGCTCCTCGGACCGCGTCATGGCGTCATCCGTGGTCGGTCCCGACGTGTCACGGCCCACGGTGTCGTTTGCATCAGCGGCACTGAAACCGCCGGTGGCAGCGAACCCGCTGTCCCTCTGCGTCCGGTCAAAGTCGCCATCCCGGCCAGCGGCCGTATCGGTGTAGGCCTGGCCGGCGCCGGCGAGACCGTAGTGGTCGTAAAGACGGTCCTCCTCTGAGGGTTCCAGGTGGCCGTGGGTGTCCACCCTGGGTGCGTCCTTGACCTGGTCCTTGGTGTACGGGACCACGACGTCATCGCCTTCGAGACGGGCACCTTCGAGCGGGACGAAGGATTCGGACGTCCCAAAAAGGCCCGTCTTGACCGTGACCCACGTGGGCTGGCCGTCGGCGTCGTCCGCGTAGACCTGGCCAACGGATCCGATCTTGTCGCCCTCGGCGGTCAGGACGTTTCCATTGCGGTTGAGCAGATCGTCGATGTGTTCCTTGGCGAGCATAATGTCTCCTTGGATGGGGTATTTGGGGTAGCAATGCCTCCCTGCAGGACATGGCGCTGCACTACCATAAGCATGCTTAGTAACTATTTGGCAAGCATACTTAGTATTTTCCCGGCCGGCCGGTTTTCCTAGCGCGCGGCAGCCAGCAAGCCCGCGTACTATCTAGTAGTAATCCTGCTTACTGTTCTAATGGAGTGGTTTCGACCCGAGGTAAGGAGCATTGGCCATGATTGGATTCATCATCGCAGGACTCGTTATTGGCGCCCTGGCGCGCCTGATCAAGCCCGGGAAGCAGAACCTGGGGCTGCTCGCCACCTTGTTGCTGGGACTTGCGGGCTCTGTTATTGGGGGCGTCATCGCGAGCCTGCTGGGCACGGGAAACATCTTCGAGCTAAACGTCCTGGGCTTCATCGTTGCCGTAATAGCCGCGGTTCTGCTGATCGGTATCGCCGAAAGCCTGGCCGGGAGGCGGAGGGTTACGCGCTGATCCTGTCGGGGTAGAGCGGTTCACGCCGTGGCTGGTCGATGCGTCGTCAGCCAAAATTCGGCACATTCCCAAACCTTTCCTTGGACAGGGACGGGCCGCATGATAGGCGCATGACTCACCTCACATCGGCCGACGAATCCGCCGCAGCCAGGGCCCAGCGCGAACTCCAGGCGGCCGGCGTCCGCAGTGTGATCGGCACGATGGTGAACGCTGCGGGCATCACACTGGCCAAGAGCGTCCCGTTGGCCAGGCTGGGAACCTTCCAGCAAGCCGGAATGGGTGCTGCCCCTGTCTGGCATGTCTTCACGATTGACGGCGGGATAGCGTTCACGGACAGCATCACCACCGTTGGCGATATGCGCCTCAAGATCGATGTTGCGGGACTCCGCGTCCTGCAGGGCGGCCGGGCATGGGCACCGGCCAGCCTGTTCGAACAGGACGGAGCCCCCTCTCCGGCCTGCGCGCGCGGCCTTCTGGCCGACGTCGACGGCCGTCTCGATGCAGCCGGATACCAGGCATTCGTGGGCCACGAGCTTGAATTCTTCCTCATCTCCCCGGATGGCTCAGCACTGCAAAGCACTCACTGGGTTCCGTATGGGGCAACCGGCCTTCTGGACCGGTCGGAATTCCTCGATGACCTGCTGACAGCCATGAACCAGGCCGGCATTCCCGTGGAGCAGGTCCACGCCGAGTACGGCAGAAACCAGTTCGAGATTTCCCTTCCCCCTGCCCCGCCCGTTCAGGCCGCGGACACCGTGGTCCTTGCCAGGATCATCGTTGGCATCGCCGCCAGGGCCCACAGCATGCAGGCGTCCTTCTCCCCCTCACCCTTTCCCGGCACCGTCGGAAACGGTGCTCACCAGCACTTTTCGCTCCATAAGAACGGCCTGCCGTTGTTCTCCGGCGGCAGCGGACCGCACGGCATCTCCGGCGAGGGAGGCTCGGCCATCGGAGGAATCATCGCAGGACTCCCCGAGGTCCAGGGTTTCCTCACTGGATCCATTTTGTCCGGAAGCCGGTTGGCACCCGGCACGTGGTCGGGCGCCTACCTATGCTGGGGTCTGGAAAACCGGGAAGCCTCGGTGCGCTTTCTGAACGAGGGCCAGAGCAACCCGCACGGAGCCAACGTCGAGGTGAAAATCGTCGACCCGTCGGCAAACGTGTACGTCGCCTCCGCAGCCATCCTTGCACTCGCCCTTGACGGCATTCGCAGCGGGTGCCAACTTCCGGCAGAGATCCCGGGTGACCCGGGAAGGCTTTCGGAAGACGAACGGCAGCGGGCCAACGTCCGCCTGCTCTCCGACTCCCCCGCCGCCATCATCGACACACTGGACAAGTCACGTCTCGCACGTACGCTGCTCGGAGACGCCATCGTCGACGCCACGGTGGCCGTCCGGCGTTACGAACAGCGGACCTCCGCGGAACTTTCGTCTGACGAGCTTGCCGAGCGCTTTCGGCTGGCCTGGTCGATCTGATGGCGGGCAATGCCTTCCCGGACTTCGTGGAACAAGTCAGCCTTATCGATCACCACGTGCATGGCGCGTTTCATACCGACGGCGGCGAGTCACGCTTTCAGAACTCACTCAACGAGGGGAACACCGAACTCCTGATCAACCCAGGGGACACCTACAACACACAGGTCGGGCTCGCCATCCGGCGCTGGTGCAGCGGCATTCTTGATTTACCGCGGCACGCCTCAGCGGCGGAATACTGGCGCAGGCGCTCCGAGCTTTCAGAACTCGAGGTCAGCCGGCGCATGACCCGCGCTGCCGGAGTGAGCGACTGGCTGATCGACACAGGATTGGATAGCGCCGACTACCTCGGCCTGGCGGCCATGGCCGACGTCTCCGGTGGGCGAACCCACGAGATCGTTCGACTGGAAGTTGTCGCTGAGCAGCTGATCCAGAAGATTGCCAACCCGGCAGACTACGCCGAAGAGTTCGGTCAGCGGCTGCAAAACCTCACCCTCAGCGCCGTGGGCTTCAAAACAGTCCTCGCCTACCGCGCAGGATTCGACCAGAATCTGAGCAGACCGACCCCGGCTGCGGTCACTGAAGCAGCCCGCCGCTGGCAGGAGAACCTGGGCGCCGGAACGACTGCGAAGCTCACGGACATGACACTCATCGCCCATGGGATCCATGCCGCGGTGTCGATGAAGCTTCCCCTGCAATTCCACGTCGGATTCGGCGACCGCGACCTGGACCTCCACAAAACCAATCCCCTGTACCTCCTGGACTTCCTCAGGTCCACAGAAGTCCGGGACACACCGATCATGCTGCTCCACTGCTATCCGTTCGAGCGTGAGGCCGGCTATTTGGCCCACGCCTTTGAAAACGTCTACATCGACGTGGGCCTTGCCGTGAACTTCACTGGGTCACGGAGCCGGGACCTGGTGTCCCGCTCACTCGAACTGGCTCCGTTCACCAAAATCCTTTACTCCTCCGACGCTTTCGGCCCGGCCGAACTTCACTACCTCGGAGCGAGGCTGTGGCGCAACGCAGTCACCAAGGTTGTCGGCACATGGATCGACGACGACGACTGGTCAGAGGCGGACGCCCGCAGGATCGTGCGACTCATCGCACACGAGAATGCGCGCCGTGTGTACGCGCTCCCCTGAGGAGCCGACCCTCCCCCGAGGCACCGGCCCGACCCCGCTGCCGCCCTTCGTTGGACTGCAGAAACGTGAACGCAATGAACTTAACTTTTTCTGCTTACACAAGAGTGATTCGTATCACTTTCGTCCTAGCATCGGAGAACACCGAACAATCGGATCAACGAGAAGAGGAACAACATGCGCGGATTCAGCGCTTTGCGGGTAGCAGCAGTTGCGGCAGGCATCGCACTGGTGGCCACCGGCTGCGGGGCTACAGGCAAGACTGACGCCGGCACCACCACCGGAGCAAGCACCGCACCCCTCACCGGGCTGCGCATCATGGTGCCCAACACCGCCGGCGGCGGCTATGACACCACCGCCCGCGTCGCGGCACAGGTTCTCGAAGACGAGAAGCTCGCCACCAACCCCGAGGTCTTCAACCTGGCCGGTGCCGGCGGCACCGTCGGCCTTGCCCGCGTGGTCAACGAAAAGGGCAACGGCGACCTGACCATGCTCATGGGCCTCGGCGTCGTCGGCGCCAGCTACACCAACAAGTCCGAGTCGAAGCTGACCGCGACCACCCCGCTGGCCAAGCTCATCGAGGAGCCGGGCGCCATCATGGTTTCCAAGGACTCGCCTTACAAGACCATTGACGACCTTGTGGCCGCATGGAAGAAGGACCCGTCCAAGGTCAGCGTCGGCGGCGGCTCCTCGCCGGGCGGCCCGGACCACCTCCTGCCGATGCAGCTTGCTGGTGCCGTGGGCATCGACGCGACCAAGGTCAACTTTGTCTCCTACGACGGCGGCGGGGACCTGCTGCCTGCCATCCTCGGCAACAAGCTCGGCTTTGCGGCCTCGGGCGCGGGCGAATTCATGCAGCAGATCAAGTCCGGATCCATCCGCGTCCTGGCAACGAGCGGTGAGAACCGGCTGGAAGGCGTGGACGCCCCCACCCTGAAGGAATCCAACATCGACCTGGTCTTCAGCAACTGGCGCGGCATCGTGGCTCCTCCCGGCATCAGCGACGCCGACCGCGACGCACTGATCGCTGCGCTGGAGAAGATGCACGCCTCCGAGCCCTGGAAGGCAGCATTGAAGAAGAACGGCTGGACCGACGCCTTCATCACCGGTGATGAATTCAAGACCTTCCTCACCGACCAGGACAAGCGCGTGGCAGACGTTCTGACGAAGCTCGGCCTGGCGTGACCTCCCTGGCCTCCCGCCTCAAAGGCCGCTCCGAGCTGGGCATTGCAGCCCTGCTCGGAGTGGTCGGCGCCCTGGTCCTCATCGACGCAGCGCGCCTGGTTGTGCCGTACTCCCAGTCGGACCCGGTAGGCCCCAAAGCCCTGCCCATGATCGTGGGAGCACTCCTGCTCGTCTGCGCTGTGCTGCTGGCAGTTAACGTTTTGCGCGGCGGCCACGGCGACGCCGAGTCCGGAGAGGACGTCGATCTGAGCCACCCGAGCGACTGGAAGACCGTCCTCCCGCTTGCGGCCGCCTTCATCGCCAACATCCTGCTGATCGACTGGGCCGGCTGGGTCATCTCCGGAACCGTGCTCTTTTGGGGCAGTGTCTGGGCACTGGGAAGCCGCCACTACGTCCGCGACGGACTGATCTCCCTCGCTATGGCGCTCCTGACCTTCTACGGCTTCTATTCCGGCCTGGGCATCGCCCTTCCCGCCGGGCTCCTTGAAGGGATTCTCTAGATGGACATCCTGTCCTCACTCATGGACGGGTTCGCCACGGCGCTGACCCCCATGAACCTCGTGTACGCCCTGATCGGCGTCATCCTGGGCACCGCAGTCGGCGTCCTGCCCGGCATCGGCCCGGCAATGACCGTTGCGCTGCTACTCCCGGTGGCCACTGTCCTTGAACCGACGAGCGCGTTCATTATGTTCGCGGGCATCTACTACGGCGGCATGTTCGGCGGTTCCACCACCTCCATCCTGCTCAACACTCCCGGCGAATCGTCCTCGGTGATCACCGCGATCGAGGGCAACATGATGGCCAAGGCCGGCAAAGCCGCCCAGGCACTGGCGACGGCGGCAATCGGCTCGTTCGTCGCCGGCACCATCGGCACCGCACTCCTTGTGGTCTTCGCACCGATCGTCGTCCAGTTCGCCGTGAGCCTTGGCTCGCCGAGCTACTTCGCCATCATGGTCCTGGCCCTGCTGGCCGTCACCGCCGTCCTGGGCTCGTCCCGGCTGCGCGGTTTCGCGTCCCTCGGACTGGGCCTGGCGATCGGCCTCGTCGGCCTCGACATCGTCTCCGGCCAGGCCCGCCTCACCTTCGGGCTGCCGCTGCTCGCTGACGGCCTGGACGTCGTCGTGGTCGCCGTGGCGATCTTCGCCGTCGGAGAAGCCCTGTGGGTGGCGGCGCACCTGCGCCGCACGCCGCTGCAGATCATCCCGGTCGGCACCCCGTGGATGGGCAAGCAGGAGTGGAAGCGGTCCTGGAAGCCGTGGCTGCGCGGCACTGCCTTCGGGTTCCCGTTCGGAGCACTGCCCGCGGGCGGCGCCGAGATCCCCACGTTCCTCTCCTATGTGACGGAAAAGCGGCTGACCAAGCACCCCGAGGAGTTCGGAAAGGGCGCCATCGAAGGCGTCGCAGGGCCGGAAGCTGCCAACAACGCCGCCGCGGCCGGTACCCTGACTCCTATGCTGGCCCTCGGCCTGCCGACGAACGCCACCGCCGCCGTCATGCTCGCAGCGTTCGTGCAGTTCGGCATCCAGCCCGGACCGCTGCTGTTCGAAAACGAAGGCCCGCTGGTCTGGGCGCTGATCGCCAGCCTGTTCATTGGTAACTTCCTGCTGCTGCTGGTCAACCTCCCCCTGGCCCCGGTCTGGGCGAAGCTGCTCCGGCTGCCGCGCCCCTACCTGTACGCCGGCATCCTCTTCTTCGCCACGCTCGGCGCCTACTCAGTGAACCTGCAGGCGTTCGACCTGGCCATCCTGCTGGTCCTGGGCGCACTGGGCTTCCTGATGCGCCGCTACGGGCTGCCGGTCCTGCCGCTCATCCTTGGCGTGATCCTCGGGCCGCGCCTTGAAAAGCAGCTCCGGCAGACGCTGCAGCTGAGCGCCGGCGACGTCTCCGGCCTGTGGAGCGAGCCGATCGCCGTCGTCGTCTACATCATCGTGGCGCTCGTGCTCCTCTGGCCGTTCCTGTTCAAGATGTGGCGCCGCGCCCGCCCCGCCCGCGTGCCGGCGGTAGTCCCCGCGGCTGGCGGTCCGGCTGAAGACCGTTCGACGGCGGCGAGCACGACGTCGGCCGGCCCGGCCGCCCGCGACGGGCGGGCTGATGTCAGCAGTGGCCAGGAGAACGGCGACGCATCCAAGGTCACCCATGCCAACCACGGACAGGAGAAAAAGTGAGCATCATCGTCGGCTACGTTCCAACGCCCGAGGGGGCAGCCGCCCTGAGCCGGGCGATCAGTGAGGCCCGGAAAAACCAGAGCCGGCTCGTCATCGTCAACTCCTCCCGCGGAGACGCGCTGGTGGACAAGCGGTATGTCCAGGCCGAGGACCTCACCGCGGTCACCCAGCGGCTGGAGAAAGAGGGCATTGAGCACCTCGTCCTCCAGCCGGTCCGTGGGAACGACGCGGCCAACGAAGTGCTGGAGGCCGCGGACGAACACCAGGCGGAGCTTATTGTCATCGGCCTGCGGAAGCGCACTCCCGTGGGGAAGCTGATTATGGGCAGCACGGCGCAGCAGATCCTGCTCGAAGCGTCCTGCCCCGTGCTGGCCGTCAAGGCGGGCACCTAGTCACAGCACCAATCCAGTACACCGCAGGCCGGGGGTCCGGATCCATTGGGAACCGGACCCCCGGCGTGCCACCAGCCGCACGTTGAAAGGACCCATCATGACTGCTTGCTCCCCCGATGCACGCGCCGTCCCGGGAAGGCTGACCCCGGAACCCGTAATCAACTGGGCCACCCTCTCCCCTGGCGACAAGGTGGAAATCCACCACCAGGGGCGCGCCGTCACCGCGGGCCGGATCGACATGCGGGCCCCGGACGGCAGCGTCATTTGGGTCATCCGGGATGGCGGACAGGGCCGTGCACTGTTTCTGCAGGGCGACGGCGCGACGCTCTTCCGCCGCGCCCGGAGGCACAACGCCGGTGCGGGCCGTCCGCGGGTTTCCAGCCAGCCGCGCAGGTCCTGACCACCCGCGCGGTCCGCTGACTTAGCGTCGTCCGATAGCTTAAAGCCATGACTCAGCACCGCCTCGCCATTCTGGACGACTACCAAGGGGTAGCGGAGGATTACGCCCCGTGGAGCTCGCTGGAGCAGCGTGGGGTCGCCGTCACCGTGCTGCGCCGCCATCTGCGCCCGGAATCCGAAGTGGTGGCGGCCCTGGCGGACATTGACATTATTATCGCAATGCGGGAACGCACGCCCTTTCCCCGCTCTGTCATCGAGCAGCTGCCCCGGCTGAAACTGCTGGTGACCACCGGGGCCGCCAACGCCTCGATCGACCTGCAGGCCGCCGCCGACCATGGCGTCACCGTGTGCGGCACCGCCGGCTCACCACCAGCGGCCCCCGAATTGACCTGGGCTTTGCTGCTGGCTTTCGCCCGGCAGATCACCGCGGAAGAGACCACCCTGCGCGCAGGAGGGTGGCAGCAGACAGTCGGCTTCGAGCTGTCAGGCAAGACGCTCGGGATCGTCGGCCTGGGCAAAATCGGCCAGCGCATCGCCTCGTACGGCCGCGCCTTCGGCATGGACGTGCTGGCTTGGAGCCAGAACCTGACGGACGAGACGGCCGCCGCTGCCGGCGCCCGTAAAGTCACCAAGGATGAGCTCTTCCAGAAGTCCGACGTCGTGTCCCTGCACCTGCGCCTCTCGGCGCGTTCGCAGGGGACAGTCGGCGAACGGGAGCTGCGGCTCCTTGGACCCGACGGCGTCCTGGTGAACACAGCACGCGGGCCCCTCGTGAACCAGCAGGCACTCGTCACCGCACTCCATGAGGGCTGGATCCGCGGCGCCGCGCTGGACGTTTTCGACCAGGAGCCGCTGCCCTCCTGGCACCCGCTCCTGAAGACCCCAAGGACACTCCTGACGCCCCACCTTGGTTATGTCACGCAGGAAAGCTACCGGGCATTCTTCGGCGGCGCGTTCGAGGACGTGACAGCCTTCCTGGACGGCACCCCGGTCCGGACGCTGGCGCCCTAACACCCGGCAGACGCGCCTCCTTTCCTGACGGCCCCGGGCAGTTCCTTCCGGTTGAGCGCCAAAACGATTATTCGCGGCAGCACAGTGTTGACCCTAGCCATGGGGAACCCGGCCGGTCAATCACTGATTTTCTTTGATTGTGACCCTTGACACACGTCCCCAGACTGTCCTAATGTCGTGCCATAACGATTTGGCAAAACGGTTTTTCACCGGTCTTCAGATGTCCAAGCCCCAGCAACCCGTATTTTCCCTTCAAAAGAAAGGGAGTCGACAGCGATGTCCTCTCGAACCACGATCTCCCGGATCACCGCCATAGGCGGCCTGTCCACCGCGGTCCTTCTGGCAGCAACCGCCTGCGGCGCAGGGGGCCCGACGCCAACGTCGGGTAGCGCCGGCGGCACCGTGAACGTCCTCGTCGAGGCAGGCGGCCACGCCGAACTGTCCGGCGTGGCCGAACAGTGCAAAAAAGACACCGGCATCAGCGCCAACTTCGTTGAACTGCCCTACGACGGCATGTTCAACCGGCTCTCCAGCGAGTTTTCCTCCGGCAATGTCTCCTTCGACGTTGCAGCCCTGGACTCCGTCTGGCTGCCGAGTTTCAAGGACGCAGTCCAGCCCATAGACGATCTCTTCACCGACGAAGCGAAGAAGGACATCTTCCCCGCGCTCGTCAAGGAAGCGAACGTGGACGGGCACTTCATCGGTATGCCCGCCTGGACCAACGCCGAGATCATTCTCTACCGCAAGGACCTCTTCGAGGACGCCAAGAACAAGGCCGATTTCCAGGCCCGGTACGGCTACGCCCTGGCAGCCCCCACCACATGGAAGCAGTACCAGGACATTTCCGAGTTCTTTACCAAGGACGGCATGTACGGCACGGATGTCAAAGGCGGCGTCGAAACGGAATGGCTTGCCCACGTGCTGCAGGCGGGATCTGCCATGGTCCTGGACGAGAACAACAACGTGATCGTGGACAACGCCGCCCACAAGGAAGCCCTCGACTTCTATGTCAGCATGACGAAGTCGGCTCCCCCGGGGGCGGCACAGGTGGACTGGGCTGCGGCCCAAAACCTGTTCAACCAGGGCAAGACAGCCATGACCCGATTCTGGGCCCACGCCTACCGTCAGATCCCCGCGGATTCACCGGTGGCCGGCAAGGTTGGTGCCGCGGCCATGATCGGCGGCTCCGCAGGTGTGGCGGGCGTTCCCGGACCTTGGTACCTGTCCGTCCCGAAGGCAACCAAGAACACGGACAACGCCAAGAAGTTCATCAAGTGCGCCTACGACCACAACAGCATGGGAATCGAATCCAGCCTCGGCCTGGCGTCCCGCATCTCGGCGTTTGAGAAGTATCAGGACAAGCCGGGCTACGAGAGCTTCAAGCCGCTGATCCAAACACTCAACGGGAAGGCCACCGCCACGCGGCCTGCAACTGCCAAGTGGCAGCAGATCGTTGACACCGTCCTGGTTCCGATGCTGCAGAAGGCCGTCGCCGGCGGCGACTCCGCCGCCCTCCTGGCCGATGCGAAGAAGCAGATCCAGGACCTCCTCAAGTAAGACTCCGCGGCCGGCACCTGCCTAGAGGTGCCGGCCGCGGCCCCAACCAGCGGAAGAGAAAACCGTGCGTATCTCCGATCGCCGCTTTGCCCTGTACCTCATGACTCCGGCGGCCCTGTTCCTCGCAGTGTTCGTGGCCTTCCCCCTGTTCCGCCTCGTGGCGGACAGCTTCTTCAAGATCTCGCCGATTGCCGGCGGACCCCGCGACTTCGTCGGCCTGGACAACTACTTCCGGGCCTTCGCCTCCGAGGCCTTCACGGGCGCCGGATGGCGCACGCTGGCCTACACCCTGGTGGTGGTCACCCTGGAATTTGCACTGGGACTCGGTATGGCCCTGCTGTTCACCACCCTCGGACGCCGGTCCCAGATCCTGCGGACCGTGTTCCTCTACCCTCTGATGATCGCGCCGATCGTCGCCGGCCTGTTGTGGAAATTCCTCATGATCGACAACTTCGGCCTGATCGGAACCCTCCTGCACCAGGCGGGCATCCTGCAGAACCCGAACCAGATCGGCTGGCTTTCCGACCCCGGAATCGTCCTCTACTCGGTGGCCGTGCCGGACATCTGGCTCACCACATCCTTCATGTGCCTCGTCCTCTTCGCCGGACTTCAGAACATCCCCGGCGACCTGATCGAGGCGGCCCGGCTGGACGGCGCCAAGGCCCACACGCTGCTGTTCCGGATCATCCTCCCGCTGCTGCGACCGGTCATCGCCGTGGCACTCGTGGTGCGCGGAATCGATGCCGCCAGAGCCTTCGACACGATACTTATCCAGACCAACGGCGGCCCCCAGTCCGCCTCCGAAACCATGAGCCTGCTGATCTACCGGACAATGATCCGCTTCGGCGATCCGGGACTGGCCAGCGCCATGGGCACGATCTATCTGCTGGCCATGCTGGGTGTCGCCTTCTTCGCGGTGGCAACCATCTGGCGGCCAGGAAAGGACAACTGATGAGCATCGGCGAAACGCACACCGCCGGAGGCACAACCGGCGGGAAGGCCGCCGGTGAGGTGGCCAACCGCCCCCGGCGCACCGGCGTCGTGCCTTCCGGTCCGGACAACACAGCTGAGCAGGCAACTCCGACGACGGCGGCCGGCAACAACCGCCGGCCGCGCCGGCACCACGCCGAAGGCCTCGAGGCCGGAAAGCGCAGCACCCGGACCCTCCTGTGGATCCTGCTGGCAGCCGCCATGGTGCTCTACGGCTTCCCCTTCCTGTACCTGCTGTTCACGTCCTTCAAGACCCCGATCGACACGATCGCTGTGCCGCCCACCATCCTTCCCCGGGAATGGACGCTGGAGAACTATGCCAACGCCCTCGGCCGGAGCGGCGTGCTGGCCTCGTTCATCAACAGCGCACAGACCGCTGTCATCAGCACGGTCCTGTCCCTGGTCCTCGCCGTCCCGGCGGCTTACGGCATCACGCGGTACAAGACGCCCAGCGGCAGGGTCTTCATCATGGCGGCCCTCGTGACGAGGATGGTTCCACCGGTTGCGATCGGCATCCCGCTGGCTTCCATGATGACTTCTGCAGGCCTCGCCGACACGCCCATTGCCCTGGCGATCGCTCACACCACCATTTCGCTGCCGCTGTCCATCTGGCTCATGGCCAGCTTCTTCGAAGCCGTGCCGCAGGACCTGGAAGAGGCAGCGACGGTGGATGGCTGCAGCCGGCTGGGGGCCCTGTGGCGGGTGGTCATCCCGGTGGTGTCAGGAGGCATGGCGGTCACAGCGATCTTCGCCTTCCTCGCCTCCTGGAACGAGTTCCTGTTCGCCCTGCTCATGACGGCCATCCGTTCCCAGACCACGCCCGTGGTCATCGCAAACTTCCAGACCCAGTTCGGGCTGGACTGGGGATCCATGACCGCCCTGGCAGCCGTGTACTCGATTCCGGTCATTCTTCTCACGCTCCTCTTGCAGCGCAAGATCGTCGCGGGCATGACGCTCGGCGCGGTCAAGGGCTGAGAAACCACAACACAAAGGGAAAACCCTATGTCCAGCAACAACTGCTACGACGTGACTACGTGGCCCGTTGGCAATCCGTCCGAGGACGTCGGTGAAGTAATCAACAGCATCATCGCCGACATCAAGGACCGGCAGACAGTCACCGATGCGAACAATGGAGGAAAGCCAGGCGCAGTGATCTACATTCCGCCCGGGGACTACCACCTTCGTACGCAGGTGGTGATCGACGTCAGCTTCCTCAGGATCCATGGCTCGGGACACGGGTTTACGTCGTCGAGCATTCGGTTCAACGTTCCTGAAGACGAATGGCCCGACTTGCATGAGCTGTGGCCCGGGGGGAGTCGTATTCTCGTCGACATCCCCCTCGATGGAGACGGAAGTGGAAACGAAAGTGGAGACCGGGAGGAATCCAAGGGAGCCGCCTTCTACGTTGAGCGAAGCGGGAGCCCGCGGATCAGCTCGGTCGAATTCGCCAACTTCTGCATCGACGGGTTGCACTTCAACTCGGATGGCTCGGGGATGCATCCGGAGAACACCTACGTCAACGGCAAGACCGGTATCTATGTGGCGAGCGCCAATGACTCATTCCGCGTAACCGGCATGGGGTTCGTCTACCTGGAGAACGCTCTCACTATCTACAAGGCGGACGCACTTTCCGTTCACAACAACTTCATCGCTGAATGCGGAAGCTGCATCGAGCTGCGCGGGTGGGGGCAGGCATCAAAGATCACCGACAACCTGGTCGGGGCAGGCTTCAAGGGTCACTCGATCTACGCCCAGAACCATGGCGGACTCCTGATAACCGCGAACAACGTCTTCCCACGTGGTGCGAGCAGCGTCCATCTCGACGGCGTCACGCGTTCAAGCGTCACCAACAACCGTTTGCATTCGTTCTACCCCGGGATGCTGATTCTCGCGGCGAACAGTTCGGAGAACCTCGTGGCCACGAATCACTTCCTGCGTGACCATGAGCCCTGGACGCCCTTCCTGGGAGTCGACAACGGGCTGGACGACCTCTACGGGCTTCTCTGTGTCAGCGGCAGCAACAACTCCGTCGTGGGCAACCATTTCTCCGAGGTCATCGACTCACAGAGCATCCGGCCGGCAGAGGCGACGCCTGTCATCATCCGGCTGACGGCGGGGGTTGGCAACTTCGTCTCCAACAACCACGTGGTGGCGATGGACGTTCAGTCCAAGTCAAGTGACTCATGCTTCTCGGCTCAGGTGGACGCTCTGTTGACGACCGAGGCGTCGGACGGCCTCGCCGTTACAGCCGTCATGGTCGATTCCGAATCAGCCCGGAACACCATCCTTGATTCCGGAAGTGACGCGCAAGTTATCGCAGACAGGGCTGTTAACGCCTTTAGGGCCACACCCACGGTCGGTTTCCAGGCAGCACATGCACTTGTGGCCCAGTGACCCGCTCAGCCCCGCCGCGCCGCTGGCCGGAGCACGGGCTCTGCGACGAATAAGCCGAACGTAGAATCAGCATCAACATAAGGACGTGGGAGACACACATGAACAAGTCAGTGGGAATCAAGGACGTAGCAGCTGCGGCAGGCGTGTCCGTGACCACCGTCTCCCACGTCCTCAACGATGTTGCCTACGCCAGGGTGGGGGCTGAAACCCGGGAGCGGGTCCAGGAAGCGGCCCACCGGCTCGGCTACGGCCCGAATCGCCTGGCTCAGGCTCTGCGGACGCAGCGCTCGGGCATGATCGGGTTCATCAGCGAGGAAATCGCCACCACGCCGCACGCGGGCAGGATCATCCTGGGTGCCGAGGAAACAGCCAAGGCCCGCGGGTACAACATCATGATCATCAACTCCACCAGCACGGGGTCGGAGGCTTCCCGCGAAAGCGATGTGGCCGCGTTGTTGGACCGCCACGTGGACGGGGTCCTCTACGCCACGATGTACCACCGCCGCTTCACGGTACCCAGGAACCTGGCCGGACTTCCTGCCGTACTGGTGGACTCAGAGGACGTCGGTCAGAGCATCGTATCGGTGATACCGGACGAAGAGGGCGGCGCCCGCGCGGCGGTCCAGACCCTGATCGACGCCGGCCACACCAGGATCGGAATGATCAACAACACCGACGACGTGCCCGCCACGCACTCCCGGCTACGGGCCTTCCGGGAAATCCTGGCGGATGCCGGCCTGAAATTCCACCCCGAACTGGTCCAGTCCGAACACTCCGAGGTACCCGGTGGCTACCAGGCGGCCCTGCGCCTGCTGCAGCCGGAGAACCGGCCAACGGCCGTTTTCTGCTACAACGACCGCATGGCCATGGGCCTGTACCGGGCCGCCGGCGAACTGGGCCTCCGGATTCCGGACGAACTCTCGGTGGTCGGTTTCGACAATCAGGAACTCATCGCCGAGAACCTCTACCCTGCCCTCACCACCGTGGCCTTGCCCCACTACGAGATGGGCGCCTGGGCCACGGAAAACCTGATCGATGCCATTGAAGGCAAGACCGACCTGGGCCTGTTCGCAGCCCACGCCACGGTCCTGGAATGCCCACTGGTTGTGCGGGATTCCGTCGCCTCCCCAAAACTTTAAGACCTTCCTCCAAGACCTAAGGAACACTTCGATGCATATATACCCAGCCACCGCGTGCCCGGAACTGCCATGACCGAGACCACCAGGCTGCCCTCCCCCGGCGCCGCCAACGAAGGCCCGGACTACCGGCCAGTCCTGCACTACACGGCCGCCGACACATGGCTGAACGATCCCAACGGCCTCGTCTACGACGACGGCACCTACCACCTCTTCTACCAGAACAACCCCTACGCCAACGTGTGGGGCAACATGTCCTGGGGTCACGCCACGTCCACCGACCTGCTGGCCTGGACCGAGCACCCGGTAGCGATCGACTGCGACGACCGCGAGGACGTGTTCTCGGGCAGCATCGTGGTGGACCACCTCAACACCTCCGGTTTCGGATCCGCAGAATGCCCGCCGTGGGTGGCCGTTTACACGAGCGCCTTCAAGGAACCTTCCGTTCACCGCGGAACCCAGGCCCAGTCCCTGGCCTACAGCCTGGACCGCGGCATGACCTGGACCAAGTACGCCGGCAACCCCGTTTTGACCCGGCACTCGGCCGACTTCCGGGACCCGAAGGTCTTTTGGTATTCGGGACCCACCGGCTCCCACTGGGTGATGGCCGCTGTGGAGGCGCGCCAGAATGTGGTCGTGTTCTATGGCTCGGGCAATCTCCGCGAGTGGACGCTGCTCAGCGAATTCGGGCCCGCCCATGCCAGCGGGGGCGAATGGGAATGCCCGGACCTCTTCTCGTTGCCGGTGGACAACGACCCGGCCAGGGCAAAGTGGGTTCTCACCGTCAACATCAACCCCGGCGCGGTCGCCGGAGGATCGGGCGGCCAGTACTTCATTGGAGAGTTCGACGGCGTCCGCTTCCGTCCGGATGCCGTGGACCCTGAGCCCGGGGATGACGAAGGGACGGGGAGCCACGGCCACGCAAATCCGCTTCGCCGCTATCAGTGGATGGATTGGGGCCGGGACTACTATGCCGCGGTTTCGTTTAGCAACGTCGCGGGCAACCGTCGGGTCATGATCGGCTGGATGAACAACTGGGACTACGCCAACCAGATCCCCACGGCACCGTGGCGCTCGGCCATGACCCTGGCCAGGGACGTCAGCCTGGTGACCATCGAGGGCAAACCCACCCTCGTGCAGCGGCCTGTCCTCCCCCCGCTGCCGCCGCAGGAGCGGCTTTTCCAGCTGGACAATGTGGATCTTACGGATGACCGCCTGGAGTTGCCGGACACACCGCCCGGTTCCGCCCAGATCATCCAGGCAGAGTTCCGCCCCGGATCGGCGCAGCGGATCGGGTTTATCCTGCGAGGGTCCGGCCCCGCGGAAGGAGAGGAGCGGTCCGGGCATGGCCGCACGCGCGGGACGGTGCTCGCCTACGACATACCAAGCGGGGAGCTGGTCCTGGACCGCACGCACTCCGGCGACACGGGGTTCCACCCGCTCTTTGCTTCGGCGGAGTCCTGCCCGGTGCGGCTGAGGGACGGGGTGCTCACCCTGGAGATCATCGTGGACCGGTCATCGGTCGAGGTGTTCGCGCAGCACGGCGAAGCCACCATTACCGACCTGATTTTTCCGGATCCCCGGGACGGCGCCCTGGCTGTCTTCGCGGAGAACGGCACGGCGACGCTCCTGACGTTGGCGGTCAGGACCATCGGCTGAGGCCTGCAGGCCGCCAATTACTGCCCGCTGCCGCCGCCTACTGACCGCTGCGCGGGCGCCAGACCACCACTGCCTGCGAGCGCGGCCGGGGGCGCTGTCCACGGGCCAGGCTGACGACGTCGCCGGCCGCCCCGGCGGCAAAGATCCGGGAGTCGAGCGAATCACGGCGCCGGCCCAGTTCCTCGGTCAGTTCGCTGACCCGGCGCTGCAGCGCCGCCACCTGGTTTTCCAGGTCGAGGATGCGCTTGATGCCTTCGAGCGAGACGCCTTCGTGCGAGAGTCGCTGCACCTCGCGGAGCATGGTCACATCACGCTGGGAGTACCGGCGGGACTTGCCCGGCGCCCGGCTGGGCTTGACGATGCCCAGCCGGTCGTACTGCCGCAGCGTCTGCGGGTGCATGTCTGCCAGTTCTGCCGCCACCGAGATGACGAAAATCGGCTGGTCGAAGTTGATATCCACGGCTGACGCCCGATTCTAAAGCCGGGCCCTGGCTGCCAGGCCCTCGCGGACATCCGCGCCGGCGGTGGCGGCGGCAAACGCCTTCACGGCCTCCTCGGCTTCCTTGCTCAGGTTCTTCGGGACGGCGACGTCGATCGTCACCAGCAGGTCGCCCGCGCCCTTGGACGTTTTGACGCCATGGCCTTTCACCCGGAGGGTGCGCCCGGAAGGCGTTCCGGCGGGTACGCGGACCCGGACATGCTCGCCGTCGATCGTGGGAACCTCGATGTCGGCACCCAGGGCAGCTTCCGGGAAGCTCACCGGCACGTGGATGCGGAGGTTGTCGCCGTCTCGGGTGTAAAAGTCGTGCGGCTTGACGTTGACCGTCACCATGAGGTCGCCGTTGCCCGCCGGACCGTACTGGCCCTTGCCGCGGACACGGACCTTCTGGCCGTCCTTGATGCCGGCGGGAACGCGGACGTCGATGACTTCGCCGTCCGGCTCGCGCAGGCCGATGGTGGTGCCGCGGATGGATCCGGCAAAGGAGATGCTGGTGGTCGCCGTGCGGTCGGCGCCCTTTTGCGGTGCACGCTGGTAACCGGCAGGCCCGCCGGCCCCGCCGAAGCCGCCGCCGAACAGGTCGGCAAATTCAGGCGGAATGCCGCCGGCCGTGCTGAATCCACCGGAATGGCGTCCGCCCCCGCCGGTGAACAGCCCGCCGAAGAGGTCCTCGAAACCGCCGTTGGCGGTGCTCCCGGCACCGTGCGGCGCGAAGCGCGCTCCCCCGCCCATGGCCCGGATGGCGTCATACTGCTGGCGCTCCTCAGGGTCCGACAGCACGGAGTAGGCCTCGGAGATGTCCTTGAACTTCTTCTCCGAGGCAGCGTCACCTGAATTCGTATCCGGGTGATACTGCCGTGCGAGCTTCCGGTAGGCCTTCTTGATGTCAGCGTCGGAAGCGTCCTTGGCAATACCAAGGATCTTGTAGAAGTCCTTGTCCACCCAGTCCTGGCTAGCCAATGGCGTTTCCTTTCAACTCTGTGTGCCGAGATGACAGTTCGCGCCAATGTTCTTTCGAATCACTGCCGCGAACTGCCATCTCGTTAAGGGGTAATGCTAGGCCGGTACGGCGACAATCACCTGTGCTGCGCGGAGGACGCGCTCACCTGACTTGTAGCCGGAGCGGAGCACCTGGCTGACGGTGTCAACCTCGATGTCCTCGCCGGGCTGCTGGATGAGGGCCTCGTGGATCGTGGGATCGAACTCCACACCGGTCTCATCGATCCGCACCAGGCCGTACGTCTTCAACGCGTTCTCCAGCTTGGCGGCAATCGCGGCGAACGGGCCGTCCGTAAGGTCACCGTGCTGGCGGGCGGCGTCCACGTCGTCCAGCACCGGAAGCAGGGAGTTCAGGACGCCGATGACGGCCATCTCCCCTGCCACGGCGCGGTCGCGTTCGACGCGCTTGCGGTAGTTGACGTACTCCGCCTGCAGGCGCAGCAGGTCGTTCTTCAGCTCCGCCGCAGCGGCCGCCTCGGTTCCCTGTGCCACCGATTCCTCAGCCGGTACCTCCACCTGGTTGAGGATCTCCTCAGCCTGGGCGAGGGCATCGCCGTCGGAATCCGCCGAGGCGTCAACTGCCGGTTCGGCGTGCTTTTCAACTTTGGGGTGGCGGGCCTCCCCGGTCACCGGATCCACCTTGCGGTGGTCCCGGATGACCGGCTCGTCGCGCTTGCTTCCCTGGTCGCGGGAAGAGCTGTGCTCCTCTTCGTTACCGTGATGGGGCATGGTTACTTCTTCTCTTCTTCGTCAACGATCTCGGCGTCGACGATGTCTTCATCGCTGGAAGCACCCGCCTTGTCACCTGCAGGACCGCCTTCGGCACCGGCAGCACCCGTTTCACCGTTCGGCGATCCCGCCTGGGCGTAAATGGCTTCGCCGAGCTTGGTCTGGGAAGCCTGCAGCTTCTCAAACGCGGTCTTCACGGCGGCGTCATCGGTGCCTTCGAGCGCCTTCTTGAGGGCGTCAACGTCGGCCTGGACCTCGGTCTTGACCTCTTCGGGCAGCTTGTCCTTGTTGTCCGCGATCAGCTTGTCCACGGAGTAGGCGAGCTGCTCCGCGGTGTTGCGGGTGTCGGTCGCCTCGCGGCGGGCCTTGTCCTCGGCTGCGTGCTCCTCGGCGTCGCGGACCATGCGCTCGATGTCTTCCTTAGAGAGCGCGGTGCCGCCGGTGATGGTCATGGACTGTTCCTTGCCGGTGCCCTTGTCCTTCGCGGAGACGTGCACAATGCCATTGGCGTCGATGTCGAAGGTGACCTCGATCTGCGGGACGCCGCGCGGGGCCGGAGCGATGCCGGTCAGTTCGAACGTGCCCAGCGGCTTGTTGTCGCGGGTGAATTCGCGTTCGCCCTGGAAGACCTGGATGGCCACGGACGGCTGGTTGTCATCCGCCGTGGTGAAGGTCTCGGACCGCTTGGTGGGGATGGCTGTGTTGCGCTCAATCAGGTGCGTCATGACGCCGCCCTTGGTTTCGATGCCCAGGGACAGCGGGGTGACGTCGATCAGGAGGACGTCCTTGCGCTCACCCTTCAGCACACCTGCCTGCAGGGCTGCACCGACGGCCACGACCTCGTCCGGGTTGACGCCCTTGTTGGGCTCCTTGCCGCCGGCGAGTTCCTTGACCAGTTCGTAAACGGCGGGCATACGGGTTGAACCGCCCACGAGCACAATGTGGTCGATGTCGGACAGCTTGATGCCGGCTTCCTTGATGACGTCGTGGAACGGCTTCTTGGTCCGGTCCAGCAGGTCCTTGGTGAGGTCCTGGAACTTGGCACGGGTC
Source organism: Arthrobacter sp. B2060 (assembly GCF_059090445.1). Taxonomy (NCBI): domain Bacteria; kingdom Bacillati; phylum Actinomycetota; class Actinomycetes; order Micrococcales; family Micrococcaceae; genus Arthrobacter; species Arthrobacter sp. B2060. Next base: position 77,368 of record NZ_JBNHFR010000009.1, on the reverse strand, counting down.
AGCTGCTCATCCAGGTGGACCGGGCCGTCGGGGGTGACAGAGAGGTACTGGAGGGAGACGTTGGTGCTGGAGGAGGAGGAGAGTTCCTTCTTGGCCTGCTCGGCTGCCTCACGCAGGCGCTGCAGGGCGATTTTATCCTTGGAGAGATCAATGCCCTTGACCTTGAGCTGGTTCAGCAGGTACTCCACGACGCGGTTGTCCCAGTCGTCGCCGCCGAGGCGGTTGTCGCCGGCGGTGGCGCGCACCTGGATGGTGGAGAAGTCGTCTTCGTCCTTGCCGACTTCGAGCAGGGAGACGTCGAACGTTCCGCCGCCGAGGTCGAAGACCAGGATGAGTTCGTCTTCCTTGCCCTTGTCCAGGCCGTAGGCCAGGGCGGCCGCGGTGGGCTCGTTGACGATGCGCAGGACGTTCAGGCCCGCGATTTCGCCTGCTTCCTTGGTGGCCTGGCGCTCGGCGTCGTTGAAGTAGGCCGGAACGGTGATCACGGCGTCGGTGACCTTTTCACCGAGGTAGGACTCGGCGTCGTTCTTCAGCTTCATCAGCACGCGTGCGGAGATTTCCTGTGCCGTGTACTTCTTGTCGTCGATCGCGACGCTCCAGTCGGTGCCCATGTGGCGCTTGACGGAGGCGATGGTGCGCTCGATGTTGTTGACGGCCTGGCGCTTCGCGATCTCGCCGACCAGAACCTCGCCGGACTTGGAAAACGCAACGACGGACGGCGTGGTGCGGCCGCCCTCGGCGTTGGCAATAACGGTGGGCTCGCCACCTTCGAGAACGGAGACGACGGAGTTGGTGGTTCCGAGGTCGATACCTACTGCACGTGACATGTGTTGCTTCCTTCTTTCCTTGGAAACTGGATGGCCGGGATCCGACCTCGCTGATCGGCTTTAACGCCGATCGGGCTTGTCGGGACCCAGGCTCGCCCACTCCTTGAGCGATCTACACTCAACTTTACTCAGCCCGACTCTTAAGTCAATCCAAAGTTGAGTCAGGTACGCTCAACTTTGACTGCCCGGGGTGCTCGACTATGAGAATGGCCCCCGGCCATCCGTGGAAGCTGGCGGAAAGCCGGAGGCCATGGCGGCAGCTGGGCCGCGTTTCGCCCTGCGTGAACCTGAGGCTCGGCGGCGCAGAGTGGCGCCTAACCGCCGGACGAACTGCCGCCGTCGTTGTTCTTGGGAGCATTGACCTGACCCTCGATGAGCTCATCCTTCAGGTCATCGGCCGGACCCTGCTCCGGCGCGGTTCCGGCGGTGCCATAGTCGCCTTCGGAGTATTCACCCTTTTTCTCGTCGGCGGGTACGTCGGCCACCGGGCCGGCGTCGCCGTAGTCCCCTTCAACGTACTGTCCACTGTCGCCTTCGAGCGCCGGGTTCCTGGAGCTGGCGTGGGTCTTTCCCGCGGTGTTCGGCTCGTTGTTTTCGGTCATCGCTTGATCACTCCTTCGGAGGATTGGGCCGCGTCCGGCCGGACGCACTGGCAGTCTACCCAGCCAGCGCAGGCGGCAACAGGGTGCCGCGTTCAGTCAATCCGGCGACGCCGGCCAGCATGTCCACGTGATGCTGGAAGAGTTCGTCGCGCGCGGAGAACGTGTCGGCGCCGTACTGCCCGAAGACTTCGAAACTGACGGCCCCGAAGATCGACGTCCACACCAGCGCACCGCGGGCCAGCAGCGCGTCCGGGACTGCCAGGTCCAGTTCACCGCGGATGGCTTCAAGGTCCGCAGCCAGCGCGGGAACCACTTCGGCGGCACCTGTCGCCTCCAGCGCTCCGGCCCGGTAGGCGGAATCCAGGATCCCTATGAGGCAAGTGATTACGCGCGTGCCGGGACCGGTGGTCCGCTCTGCCGGCGCCTGATATCCGGGCACCGGGCTCCCGAACAGGAGGGCATAGCGGGACGGCTCACTGAGGGCCCATCTCCTGACGGCGTGCGCCAGTGCGGCGAACCGGCCCCTGAAGTCGTCAGCGGGGAGGGGCCCGACGGCGGCGTCCACCGCATCCCCCAGGTCGCCGTAAGCGTCTATCAGCAGAAGCGTCAGGAGCTCATCGCGGCTCTCCACGTAGCGATACACGGCCGAGGACACCACCCCAAGGTCGCGGGCAACGGCCCGAAGAGAGAGCGCCGCCGCCCCATGCAGGGCCAGATGCGCCACAAACACGGTAAGCGTGGTTGCGGGGGACTTTTTCGGCCCGCGGGTCCGGATGGCGCACGCGGGCGAACGCATGGTTCCGGCGATTTTGGCGCGGCGGCCCCTGCGGGTGATGGGCGGCGCGGCGGACCAGCCGCATTCGTTCACGTTCGTTCCAGACCTGGCGGCGGCGATGATCGCGGCCGCGCAGACCCCTGCGCTGTGGAACCGCGTGCTGCACGCCCCCCACCAATCCCGCCCTCACGCAGCGGCAACTCGCTGCCTCATTCGCCGAGGCCGCGGGCGTGCCGCAGCCGCGGATAGGCGTCCTGCCGGGCTGGCTGCTGCGCATGGCCGGCCTGTTCTCGGCTGACGTCCGCGAGCTCGCCGAGATGCTCTATCAGTTCGAGAGGCCGTTCGTGATGGACTCCGGAGCCAGCGAGACGGCACTGGACTTGCGTCCCACGCCGTTGGACGCCGCGGCCCGGCTGACCGTGGAGTGGTGGAAGTCGGAGTCGGACCGGGGGGTGTCATCACCCGCGGCCTCAAGAACCTGATCCGCGCCTTCGCGCATCCGGGGCCCGGCTAACGGATGCTGGCGTCCTGGGCCTCAAGAGCCTCCCCGACACTGGCGCCCGGCGACTGTCCCTGCCCGTGCCGGCGTCCCAGGCTGCTGGGCCACCAGATGCTCGGGCCAAGGTCGTAGGCCAGCGCCGGGACCAGCAGCGAGCGCACCAGCACCGTGTCCAGCAGCACCCCGAATGCCACAATGAATGCGAGCTGCACGAGGAACATGATGGGGATGACACCCAGCGCGGCAAAGGTGGCGGCAAGGACCACCCCGGCGGACGTGATCACCCCGCCGGTCACACCCAGCCCCCGCAGAATGCCCGCCCGGGTGCCGTGCTTGAGCGCTTCTTCCCGGACCCGGCTCATCAGGAAGATGTTGTAGTCCACGCCCAGGGCCACCAGGAACACGAAGCCGAACAGCGGCACTGTGGCATCGGCTCCCGGGAAGCCCAGCACGGTGTTGAATACCAGGGCGGCAACACCCATGGCGGCCGCATAGGACAGGACCACGGACGCCACCAGCAGGACGGGCGCCAGGATGGACCTCAGCAGCAGCATCAGGATGACCAGGATGACCGCAAGCACCACGGGGATGATGGTCACAAGGTCCCGCTGGGCCGTGGTGTTGGTGTCCAGCGCCGTGGCGGTCACCCCGCCGACCAGCGCCTGCGGGTCCACGGCCTTGACGCGCTCCCGCAGGCCCAGCACCGCATTGCCGGCGTCGCTGGAGTCCGCCGGGAAGTCGAGGGTGGCGTTGATCAGTACCTTCCCGTCACGGACGGCCGGGGCAGCGGGCACGCCGGGGGCACCGGTGATGGGCACACTTCCTTCGGCCAGGAGGTAGGCGTCCCCAACGCCGTCGGCCGCCTTCACGGTCTCGAGCGCTTCATCGGCCTTGCTTTCGTCCGTAACCACGACGGCGGGGCTGCCGCTGCCCGCGTCGAAATGGCGCGCCAACGCATCCTGGCCGTCCACGGCGTTGGAGGCGGCGAGGATGACGTCAGTCTGCGGCACGCCATGTGCCTTCAGCTGCAGCACGCCCGCCGAGGCGGCCAGCAGGAAAAGGACCGACGCGATCCAAACAGTCCGCGGGCGCCGGGAGACCAGGGAACCCGTGGCGCGCCACAGCCCCTTCTGGCCCTCAAGCCCGGTGGACAGCCGTGGTTCCCGCTCCCCTTCAGGCACCAGCCTCGGCAGGAACGGCCAGAAGGCGCCGCGGCCGAGGAGGGCCATGAGCGCAGGCAGGAGAGTCAGCGCCGCGAACACCGCACACAGGATGCCGGCGGCAGCCACCGGGCCAAGGGCCTTGTTGGAATTGAGGTCGGAGAACAGCAGGCACAGCAGGGCGATGATCACCGTGGCCCCGGACGCCAGGATCGGCTCGAAGGACGCCTTCCAGGCGGTGACGACGGCGGCCGTCCGGTCCGCTGTGTGCGTCAGCGCCTCGCGGAAACGTGCCACATAGAGCAGGGCGTAGTCCGTGGCGGCGCCAATCACCAGGATCGACAGAATGCCCTGGCTCTGGCCGTTGAGCTGGATCCAGCCGAGTTTCGCCATGCCGAAGACCAGCAGGATGGCCGCACACAGGGCGAACACCGAGGTCAGCAGGACTGCCACGGGCAGGAGCAGGGACCGGTAGACAACCAGGAGGATGACTAACACTGCCCCGAGCGCCACGAGCAGCAGGATGCCGTCGATGCCGGCGAAGGCGCCCACCAGGTCGGCCGCCAGCCCGGCCGGGCCCGTGACGAAAGTCTGCGTGCCCTGCGGAGCTCCGGCCAAGACCGCTTCCCGCAGCTCCTGCACGGCACCCTTGACGTCCCCGGACGAGGAAAGGGGTACGACGAACTGCACAGCCTGCTGGTCCTCGGCAGGAATCGGGCCGATAACCGCACTGCCCACCTGCAGCGCCTCCAGCGCTCCCTTGAGCGTCGCCGCCGCGCCCAGTTGGGCCGGCGTGAGGGCGGCATCGCTTTCAATCACGACGACGGCGGGGACCTCGCCGGAGTCCCTGAACTTGTCCTGCCAGTCCCGGGCCTCGGTGGCTTCAGCACTGGACGGCAGGAAGGACGCCTGCTCGTTCGAGGAGACCTCGTCCAGTCTGCCGAAGGTGGGCCCGCCGACGCCGGCGACTGCAAGCCAGGCGAAGACGAGGACTGCGGGGATGAGCCACCGCAGCAAGAACGGAACGCGGGGCGTGGTGCTGGATTGCTGCTTCATGGCGCCCTTCTGTCCGTTCCCTTAGTGCCCTGCAGGCGATAATGGATCCAGCATAGACTATCTCCATGATGGAGAGACACTGGCTCGCGGAGTTTGCCTCGCACCCTGGAGTAAACTCCGGAGGGCATGAATCAGGACAGGGAGGTGGACGTGACCGACGTTCCGGCTGCATCCCCGCCTCCTGTGCCACAGTTGCCTGAGCCGCAACCCGGCCCCCAGTCGGCGGGGCCGGAGACGCCTGGGCCGCAGGCAGGCCCGCCGCATCCGCTGGTGCGGCTTCTTCAGGAGTTCACCCTTGAAGCCAACCGGTACGTCGATGCCGCGGGCGGCAGGAATGACATGCACCGCACGGACCTCAACGCGCTCGCTGTAATCATGCGGCACGCGGCAGGGGGGCAGGTGGTCACTCCCGGGACACTGCGGAAGGAACTCAACCTCAGTTCCCCCGCCACCACCGCGCTGATCGACCGGCTGTGCGGATCGGGGCATCTGGTCCGCGAGCGCCAAGGCCAGGACCGCCGGCAGGTCCAGCTCAGGATGACGGACAAGGCCTACCGTGACGGCAGCGCCATGTTCCGTCCGCTCGCCCGGCACATGGGCGCGGCAATGGCCGGGTACAGCGCCGACGAGCTCGAGACCGTGACCCGGTTCATGAACTCGATGATCGACGCCACGGTCCGCGCCGGTCAGGAAGCCTCCGGGAAAGCCCCGTAAAAGGGCCGGGGTATCGGTGCGTATTCCGTTTCCTTTCGGAGAAGGAGGAGTAGCGTTTCCCTATGAGTGCGCAGCAGCCAGACGACGTATACACCCACGGCCACCATGAGTCGGTGGTCCGGGCCCATGCGTCGCGGACGGCGGAGAACTCCGCGGCATTCGTGATTCCCCACCTCACCCCGGGGGTCACTGTGCTGGACGTGGGATGCGGGCCGGGAAGCATCACGTGTGACTTTGCCGTGCTGGTGGCCCCAGGAAGCGTGACCGGCCTGGACCGTTCCCCTGACGTGATCACCCATGCCAAGGAGCTCGCCAGCGACCGGGGCGTGGAAAACGTCGAGTTTGTGGCCGGAAACATCTACGATCTCGACTTTGAGGACGATACCTTCGACGTCGTCCACGCGCACCAGGTGCTCCAGCATCTGACCGATCCGGTGGAAGCGCTGCGGGAGATGCGGAGGGTCGCCAAGCCAGGCGGCATCGTGGCCGTCCGCGACGCCGATTTCCACGGAATGAGCTGGTATCCGGCCATTCCTGAACTCGATGAGTGGATGGACCTCTACCAGCGGATCGCCCGCCGGAACGGTGCCGAACCAGATGCCGGGCGCCGCCTTGTGTCCTGGGCCCAGGCCGCCGGCTTCACCGATGTGGCCCCCACAAGCAGCAACTGGCTCTACGCCACGGGACAGCAACGGCGCTGGCAGGCACGCGTGTGGGGCGAGCGGGTGCTGCATTCTGCCTTCGCTGAGCAGGCCCTCGAGTACGGCTTCGCGCAGGAGGCGGACCTGACGCGCATCTCCGCCGGCTGGCACCGCTGGGGTTCCACCGAGGACGGCTGGTTCCTGATCCCGAACGGCGAGGTCATAGCCCGCGCCTGACATCTGCGAGCGAGCCGGGCATGTGCGAGCCAGTCTGCCCATGTCCGGAGGGTCTGCTGCGGGGCACCTCATCCGTTTGCCAAGAACGGCCGACTGCAGGTCTGCGGAGCGGCCCTTTTTGGCAAATGAGCGCACCGGGGCCTGCTGTGTGCGCAGTCCCCGTCCCAGCACTAAGCTTGATTGGTGCAGTTCTCCCTATGGCTGGCCCTCGCGGGTGCCGGCGTCCTCATCAGCTTCACTCCCGGCGCGGGCGCCATCAACACCATGAGCAACTCGCTGACTTCGGGGTTCCGGCGGTCCATCTGGGGAATCCTCGGGCAGCAGGCGGCTCTGATCGCCCATGTTGTCATCGTGGCACTCGGGGTTGGCGTCCTGGTGTCGGGTTCGCCCGTCGCTTTCAACGTCATCCGTTACGCCGGCGCCGCCTACCTCGTCTATCTGGGCATCCGGCAGTTCCTGCACAAGCCGGACCTGGACCAGGAGAAGGCGGCCGCACTCCGGAACGAGCCGGCATGGTCCATGTTCCGGCGGGGCCTCTGGGTGAACCTGCTCAACCCCAAGGCCATCGTGTTCTTCCTGGCCTTCATGCCGCAGTTCATCCGGCCCGAACACCCGCTGTTGCCGCAGTATCTGGTTCTCACTGCCACAGTGGTGGTGATCGACATCCTGGTCATGTGGTTCTTCTTCGCCGCGGCGGCGAAGTCGTTCCAGCGCTTCACCCACAATGCCCGCGGACAGACCATCCTGAACAGGGTCTTCGGCATCCTGTTTGTAGCGGTGGGCATCCTGCTGGCCCTGATCCACTAATAGACCGCTTCCACTGAAAGACCGGCGAAATGTTAAGAACAATAAGACCGCTTACTAGCCAAGCAGTGTTAGCGTCCGACATGCTTAGCAACATGTCCTCAACGTCGAGCCCATACCGGATCATCGCGGTTTGCACCGGCAACATCTGCCGGTCCCCGATGGCGGAGCTGATGCTGGCGGAAGCCTTCGCAGCGGCGGGGCTCGCCGACGCCGTCGTGGTGGATTCCGCCGGAACCACCTCCTACGAGGCGGGACGGCCCATAGACGCCCGCGCCGCGCGGAAGCTGACCGCCCACAACCTCGCCTCCGACGGGCACGTCGCCCGGGAATGGCAGCCGGAGTGGTACACGGAACGTAACCTGATCCTGGCCCTGGACGTGGACCACTACGGCTGGCTCCGGGCGTCCGCCCCCGACAGTGAAACCAGGGCGAGGGTCCGGATGCTCCGCAGTTTCGATCCCGCGCTGGCATCTCAGGATCCGCTCGACCAGGGCATCGAGGACCCCTGGTACGGGGACCACAGCGACTTCGCGAGTGTCTGGGACCAGATCCAGGCAGCCGTACCCGGCATCGTTGACTTCGTCCGGTCGGCGATCGCGGAAGAAATCCCAGATGAAGAGGCCCGGCTAAAGCTTCGGAACAGCCAGCAGGTACGCTCTATTTCATGACCCCCGCACCTGTGATCATCGCCATCGACGGGCGGTCGGGCGCAGGCAAAACCACGCTGGCCATTGAACTCGCGGCCCGGCTGCGGACCCACCACAAGGTGGCGCTCTTCCATCTCGAGGACATCTACCCCGGCTGGAACGGGCTCGCTGCCGGCATCGAGCGCTACGTCAGCACCGTGCTGTCGCCGCTGCGCCGGGGCGAGCCGGCCACGTGGGTGAGCTGGGACTGGGAAAAGCATTACGACGGCGATGCCCGGGTCACGCTGCCCGCGGAGATTGTCATCGTCGAAGGTGTGGGGGCCGCCGCGGCCGCCGCCCGGCCCCTGCTGGATGCCGTCATCTGGGCTGACGCACCGGAGGACGAACGTCGCGCCCGCGCGCTGGAGCGTGACGGCCAGACTTATGAACCCTACTGGAACCAGTGGGCCGCCCAGGAAGCCGAGCTCCTCGCCTGGGACGATGTGGGCAGCCACGCCGATGTCCGGGTCCGCAACCGCGCCGATGACACCGCCCCGGCTGACGTGCTGCAGGCGCTCACCTACCTCCCGGGCCTCTCCACCGTGCTGGTTCCCGAGCTCTCCGCGCGGCGCGGCCTGCGGTTGGTGGCCGAGCGGATCGAGGCCCGCCCGGATCCCGCGGCCCTGTTCGAGCAGCTGTTCGGGACCTCCGCGAATGCCGTCTGGCTGGATTCCTCGCTGGTCCCGCCCCCGCCGCAGGGCAGGCACAGCGGACATGACCGGGACGCTGCGGCCGCCGCGGAACGCAGCCGCTTCAGCATTCTGGCAGACGACGGCGGCCCCTTCGGCCAGTCCGTGCGGCACCATTCCGGGACCAACCGGATCACCGCCGGATGCGCCACTGCCGAAGTCTCGGGGCCTTTCTTCCGCTGGCTGGAGACGGCGTGGGGGCAAAAGGCAGTCCGTGGTCCCGAGGGCTATGCGTGCGATTTCACGCTGGGCTGGCTGGGCTACATGGGGTATGAGCTCAAGCGTGAAACCGGCGGCTCGGACGTCCCCTCCGACACTCCGGACGCTGCCCTGATCTTCGCCGGGCGGGCGGTGGTCCTGGACCACGCCGAGGGCACGGCCTGGCTGCTGGCCATCGACGCCCCCGACGCCCAGGACTGGCTTGCCGACGCCCGGCACGCCGTGGCTGGGGCAGCCGAAGCCGGCGGTGCCGCGGCCCCCCAAGCCGGCGGCGGCGGCGCCGCCGTGCCGTTCCCGTCCCCGGTGTTCACGAGCCGCGATACGGAGCTCAGCTACAAGCGCAAGATCGCTGACGCCCAGAACGAGATCGCCGAGGGAAACTCGTACGAGGTGTGCCTCACCACGTCCCTCACGGCGGAGGTGCCCGCGGACGGGCTGGACCTGTGGCCCACGTACCTGGCGCTGCGGAAGAGGAATCCGGCGCCCTTCGCAAGCTATCTGCGGTTCGGCGGCCTCACGGTTGCCAGCACGTCCCCTGAGCGGTTCCTGCGGATCACCTCCGACGGCGGCATGCGCGCCGAGCCGATCAAGGGCACCCGCCCCCGTGGCGCCGACCCGGAAGCGGATGCGGGGCTGCGGCACGATCTGGCCACCTCCCTGAAGGACCGGGCCGAGAACATCATGATTGTCGATCTGCTTCGGAACGACCTCAGCCACTTTGCGGAGCCCGGATCGGTCACGGTCAGCCGGCTGTGCGAAATCGAAAGCTACGCCACCGTCCACCAGCTCGTGAGCACCATCGACGCCCAGCTCCTGCCCGGATCGCCGCGGGCCGAAGCCGTGGCGGCGTGTTTCCCTGCCGGCTCCATGACCGGGGCGCCGAAGATCAGCACCATGGCCATCCTGGACCGGCTCGAGGAAGCGCCCCGGGGGGTCTATTCGGGCGCGATCGGGTACTTCTCGCTCAACGGCGCCACGGATCTGGCGGTCGCGATCCGTACGCTCGTTGTCCAGACGACGGATGCGGACAGCACTGCGGGGGACGGCGTAGCTGGCGACAGCGCGGGGGGCGGGCCGACGGCGACGCTGAGTCTCGGCGTCGGGGGCGCCATCACGGCCGATTCAGCGCCCCAGGAGGAATACGAGGAGATCCGCACCAAGGCGTTCGGCGTGCTGTCCACCCTGGGCTCGGAATTCCCGGCGCGAACTGGCAGCTAACGCCCGCAAGTTCGCCGTTTGAGGGCATTAGCTGCCGGTTCGCGCTGGCCGGGGCTACCGGTTCGCGCTGGCCGGGGCTACTGGACCGTGGCGGTGAGGCGCGCCACGTTGTCCACGTATCTCGCCGCGAGGGGCCGCCGCATCCAGTCCTCCAGCCTGAGCTCGTGGGAGATGTCCCGGTAGGTGTCCTCCACCTCGCGCATGCTGTTCACAGTCTGGATGCCGAGCAACATCACGGACACCTCCATGTTCAGTGAGAAGGAGCGCATGTCCATGTTGCTGGAGCCGAGGACAGCCACCTCGTCATCGATGGTGAAGTGCTTGGCATGCAGGACGAACGGCGCCTTGTACAGGTAGATCCGCACGCCGGCTTCCAGCAGCGCCTGGTAGTAGGACTGCTGGGCGTGGTGGACCAGGAACTGGTCGCCCTTTTCGGAGACGAAGAGCTCGACATCGACGCCCCGCTGCGCCGCCGTGGTGATCGCGTAGAGCAGTGAATCGTCCGGCACGAAGTACGGGCTGCAGATGGAAATCCGGTGCTGGGCGGAGTAGATGAGCGTATTGAACAGCCGGAGGTTGTTCTCGGTGCTGAAGCCGGGGCCGCTGGGCACCACCTGGGCCGTGACATTGCCGGGGGCGGTTTCATCGGGCAATTCGAGCTGCTCCTCGAGCTGGGCCTCGAGCGATTCGTCGGTTTCGCTGAGCCAGTCGGTGGCGAAGACCACGTTGAGGGTGGGGACGATGGGGCCGCGCAGCCTGGCCATCAGCTCCACCCACTCACGCCCCACCTTCCGGTGCCGCGGGTTGTTGTAGGACGGCTCGATCAGGTTCTGCGACCCCGTGAACGCCACTTCGCCGTCGATCACCATGATTTTGCGGTGGTTCCGGAGGTCCGGCCGCCGCCACTGGCCGTGGATGGGCAGCAGCGGGAGCATCCGACGCCACTGGATCCGGCTGGCCTTGAGGCGTTTGAGGAGCCTGGCGTAGCCCTTGATCCGGAGGGTTCCGATGTGGTCGAACAGCACGCGGACCTCGACGCCGCGGTCGGCAGCCTCCTCCAGCGCCGTGAACAGCTCGTCGGTCACGTGGTCCGTGCTCATGATGTAGAACTCGGCGTTGATGAACCGTTTGGCGTTCCGGACGGCCTCGGTCATCGCCTGGATGGAGTCGGGATAGCCCGGGATGAGCTCGACCGAGTTGCCGTCCACCATCGGAATCGAGCCCAGGCGGCGGTTGAGTTCGGCCGCGGACTTGACCCATTCGGGGCCTGGATATTCACTTCCGACGTCGGACAGCACGGACGTGCGGGCACGCACCCTTTCGCTGACCTGCTGCTGCTGCTCCACGCGCCGCCGGGACAGCCGGAAGTTGCCGAAGAGCAGGAAAAGGATCAGGCCCAGGGCGGGTACGAAGAAGATGCCCAGGAGCCAGGCCATGGCGGTGGTGGGCCGGCGGTTGCCGGGGATGATGCCCAGGGCGAGCACCCTGATAATGAAGTCCGCCGCGCTGAGCACGAAAACCAGCCAGGCCGGCAGGGTTCCGGCGAGCGGAAATGGCCACAACACTGGTGAAACCCCCGTTATTTCTTGCCCTCGGAGCCATTCCGGAAGGGACGCTCCAGCACAGCCTATCCGGGACCGGCCGCACTAAGCTTGAGGCATGACTTCTCCTGCTTCAGCCACCGTGCTGGTGTTCCTCGACCCGGACTATGAATTCGGTCGGATCGCCGACCCCACCCAGCCCCAGCTGATGGCCACCGATTTGGGCGCCACCCGGGGCGATGGCGTATTCGAGTCCATGCTCGCCGTGGGCGGCCGGACCCGGAAGGTCCAGGCGCACCTGGACCGGCTGGCCAGCTCTGCCGAAGCACTCGACCTGGACATACCGGACCAGGACACCTGGCGGCGCGCCATCGAAACGGGCGTTGCGGCCTTCCGTTCGGACAACCCGGCCGCCTCACCGGAAGAGGACGAGGCCGTGGTCAAGCTCCTGGTGACGAGGGGCGTCGAGGGCGCCGCCGGGCCCACCTGCTGGGTCCAGGTGTCCCCCGTCGGGGCGGCAGGCCGGCGCCAGCGCGAAGCGGGCATCGACGTCATCCTGCTGGACCGCGGCTACGACAGCGACGCCGCCGAGCGCGCCCCCTGGCTCCTGCTCGGCGCCAAGACACTCTCCTACGCGGTCAACATGGCTGCCCTGCGCCACGCCCACAAACAGGGCGCCGACGACGTCATCTTCACGTCCTCCGACGGCCGCGTGCTGGAAGGGCCGACGTCGACCGTCCTGCTGGCGCAGGTCGAAGAGTCCGACGGCGGCGCAACGGTCAAGCGGCTCATCACGCCCCAGCTGGACAGCGGCATTCTTCCGGGCACCTCCCAGGAAGCGCTGTTCGCCGCCGCCAAGGCTGCCGGCTGGGAGCTGGGTTATGGCCCGCTGGAACCCCAGGACCTGTTCGACGCCGACGCCGTGTGGCTGATTTCCAGCATCCGGCTGCTCGCGCCGGTGAACCACATCGACGGGAAAGAGATCGGCACGCCGGCGCTTCGGAAGCAGCTGACGGCTGAGCTGGCAGAGCTATTCGCCGGGATCGAGTAACTGCGCGGCATCGAGTAGCTGAGCGGGATCCTGTAGCTGCGTGGCCGTTTCTTCAGTGACGCGATAGGGGTATGGTCTGGCTCAGGAGGCGCGCACATGGACTGGACGCTGGAACGATCGGATTCGCCGTTGCATGGCTGCCTGCCATCCAACGGGGTGCGGGTGACGAATAACCGGCATGAGCAAGGCAGAAAAAAAGAACCTGCGGTACTGCGACTACTACTGCTTCATGTCACTGGCGGACTTCACTGCGTGGGTCCAAGATGACAGCGGCAACGAACCGGACATGTCCTTTACGTGAGCGTCCCGCGCCGGCCCGCAGGACCGGCGAACGGCTGCACCATGGCTGAGCACATCGGGGGCAGGCCCATTTCCCTGTGGCTGGCCACCGCCGGGCAGACCGGTTATCCGCCCCTGGCCACCGACGTCGAGGCGGACGTTGCGGTGATCGGCGGCGGCGTCGCCGGACTGACGGCGGCACTGGCCCTCAAACGGGGAGGGCTGACGGTGGCTGTCCTGGAGGCATCCCGCGTGGGCACCGGAGTCACGGGACACACCACCGGGAAGGTCACGTCCCTGCACCGGCTCGCCTACGCCGAACTGGCAGAGCGCCACGGCGCCTCCACGGCCCGCAGCTACGGCGAGGCCAACCAGGCCGCCCTCGAACACATCGCACGCACGGTGTCCGAGGAGAACATCGACTGCAGCTTCCGGAGGGTGTCCAACTACACGTACGCGGAATCGCAGGACGCGGCGGACCTGGTCCGTACCGAAGCGGACCTGGCGGCACGGCTCGGACTTCCCTCCTCCTACACGACTGACGTGCCCTTGCCTTTTCCTGTGCGGGCCGCCGTTCGCTTCGACGGCCAGGCGCGGATGCACGCGCTGAGATACCTCCAAGGACTGGCTGCGGCCGTGGACGGGGACGGCAGCTTCGTGTTCGAGGAAAGCCGCGTTTCGGGCCTCCGGGATGGGGCACCGGGCGTGGTTGATACCGAAGGGGGATCCGTCCGGGCACGCGACATCATCGTCGCCACAAATGTCCCGTTCGGGGACGAAGGGTCCTTCGAGACACGGTGTTACCCGCACCGCTCCTACATCGTGGCTTCCCGCGCGCAGCAGCCAACCATGGACGCCACCTTCATCAGCGCGGACGAGCCACTGCGCTCCATCCTGACCATCGACGTGGAGGGCACCAGCTATGTACTCACCGGAGGGGAAGGACACCGCGTGACCGACGGCGGTGACTCCGCCGAACGGTATGCCCGGCTGGCGGCGTTCTCCCGGGACCGCCTCGGCGCCGGGAATGCCGAATTCCGCTGGTCCACGCAGGACATCATGACCGTGGACGGGCTGCCCTACGTGGGGCTCATGTCGTCCGGCGGCAAACACGTCCATGTGGTCACCGGACTGCGCAAGTGGGGCCTCACGAACGGCACCGCCGCCGCGCTGATCCTCGCCGACACCCTCAGCGGAAGGCGCAACCCGTGGGCGGCGGTGTTCGACAGCAACCGGCCCACGCCGCCGGGAGCGGGGATCCCCGCCTTGCTGCAGGAAACCAAGCCGCGGGAGGCGGGGAAGCCAGCTCCCGGGCTTCCGGATCCGGGTGAAGGGACGGTTGTTGACGCGGACGGGGAGCCGGTGGCTGTCTACGCCCACCCCGACGGGAAGCTGCAGGCTGTCTCCGCCGTCTGCACCCATCTCGGCTGCACCGTGGGATTCAACGCGGAGGACGCTACCTGGGACTGCCCCTGCCACGGGTCCCGGTTCGCCACGGACGGCACCGTTATCCAGGGCCCGGCCACGGCGAACCTTCAGTCAAAGCTGCTTCCCGGATCCGCGAAAACTGGTACCTGAAAGGTGGGTTCCGCAAAAAAGCAGACAATTCCGATGCAGCCGTTGTACTCTTCTAGAACGGTCTGACCGTCTCATCCGAGGGGATGGGCAGGTCAGTCCGGGGTTCCGGGCTCAGCCGGAACCAGGAGCCATAAAGGAATAGCCGATGTCCAGGGATGAATCCTCCGTTCCCGCATTGACGAACTCACTACCCGAGGGCTTGGGGGCCCAGGCAGCGTTGCCAGGGGATGTGGGCGAAATAACTGTGCGCTGGCAAGCCCAGGAAATTATTGACGTGCTGCTGGCGGAGTCCGATCCTGCCAGCGACAAGACCCGGAAGAGGCTCCGCGACCTGGTCGCGGCGCATCCGGACGATCCCGAACTCGCACTCCTGGAGCACCTCAAAGTCACCACGGCACTCGCCAATAACGAAGGTGCCGTACCCTTGACCGTTGAGCCTGCCCCCGCAGCGGAATTGCCCGCGCCGGTTCCCTTCACCAGACGCAGCAGGAACAAGATCGAAGCTGTCCTCGGTGACAAAATGCTGATGACAGCCTTCCAGCCGGTCCGGCAGCTTCCGGACGGGCATGTCATCGGCGTCGAGGCCCTGACGCGCTTCGTGAGCGACGACGGCGCCAGCGCCGACCACTGGTTCAACGAGGCAGAAGCGGTGGGCCTGGGCGCCGACCTTGAAGTCGCCGCCCTCCTCCGGGCACTCACCGCGGCACATTCCGTGCCCGAGCCCCTCTTCATCGCCCTGAACCTCACGCCCGCCACATGCGTGGATCCGCGCATTTATGGATTGCTGGAGCACTCCCAGCTTCCGATGGACCGGATCATCATCGAGCTCACAGGCCAGGTGGCCCCTGACCAGTATCCGACTCTGAGCGCGGCCCTGGCGCCGCTGCGCAGGCGCGGGCTCCGGATTGCTGTCGACGGCGCCGGCGCGGGCTTCACGTCCATGGACCAGATTCTCGAGCTGAGCCCCGATGTCATCAAGCTGGATCGCCGCTTCATCGAGAACATCGACCATTCCGAAGGACAACGGCTCCGTGGCGCTGCCATGGCGGAGCTCGCGCGTTACATCGGTGCGGAGCTCACGGCGGAAGGCATTGAAACCGTAGCGGAACTGAGCGCGGTGACAGAGCTTGGGCTGACTGCGGCCCAGGGGTACCTTTTGGGCCGGCCGTCCGTGCATCCGCTCGACTGGAACTCCTGGATCCGGTCCGAAAGCGAAACCGCGGCGAGCGGCCCTGCTCTCTGACCGGAGAAGCTCGTCAGCTGACCTAGTCCTCCGCAAGGTCCGCGGCCAGGCGGATGTGGTTGTCCGCCAGCCACTCGGGGTTGAAGGCCTTGCTCAGGTAGTTGCGTCCGGTGTCCGGGGCGATGGCCACCACCACGGACCCGCGTGGGGCGGCCCGTGCCACGCGGAGGGCTGCCGCCACCGTCAGCCCCGACGACGGGCCAAGGGACAGCCCCTCCTCGTTGAGCAGCCGATGGGCGGTGGTGTACACCTCGTCGTTCGGGATGCGGAGGAACCGGTCCAGCAAGCCGGGGTCGAAGACCTTCGGCCAGTCCGGCTTGGGCCAGGAATTGCCCACGCCGTCCACCAGAATCTGGCCCGGATGCCCTCCGCTGTACACCGAGCCGTACGGATCGGCGCCAATCACCTCGACATGCCCCGCTGACTTTTCCTTGAAGTACCGCCCGTTCCCGGTGATCGTCCCGCCGGTGCCGACCCCCGCCACGAAGTGCGTGATCCTCCCCGCCGTCTGCTCCCAGATTTCGGGCGCGGTCCCCTCGTAGTGGGCCATCGGGTTGGCCGGATTGTCGAACTGGAGGGGCCGCCAGGCGCCCGGAATTTCCTGCGTGATGCGGGCTGCCACCGCCCTGGCATTCGCCGGGGAATGCGACGGCGCGCTCCAGTCCGTGAACACCACCTGCGCCCCGTACCGCCTCAGCGCCTCCAGCTTTTCCGCGGAAATGGAATCACCGGTCACCACCACCACGGGATGCCCGGTGAGCGCCCCGATCAGCGCCAGCCCGATCCCCGTGTTCCCCGAGGTGCTCTCCACGATCGTCCCGCCGGGCCGCAGCTCCCCGCTGTGTTCGGCCGCGCGCACCATGCTCAGCGCCGTGCGGTCCTTGATGGAGCCGCCGGGGTTTTCCGATTCCAGCTTGACGAATACCGTGCTGCCCAGGCCCCGGCTGAGCTCTTCCAGGGGAACGAGCGGCGTATGGCCGACGCGCGCCAGGATGGCGCCGGCGTCGGCCCCGAGGTCCACCACGGCCGCCGCGTGCCGTGGTTCGGGCCTGCCTGTCACTGTGCTCATGCTTCGCCTCCTGTTTCGTCCGTCTCCCCCGGCGGCAGCCGGAGTTCCGCCAGGCCGGGCAGCAGGTCCCGCAGTGCCGCGTGTCCCCGCTCCACCAATGCTGATGCCGGCAACTGCTCGGACAGGAGCCGGAAAAGACGGTCGACGACGGCGCCGGTCCCCTTGCCGAGCGGCCGCCCCTCCGCCGCGGATTCCCTTCCGCCGACCTCCGCGGCCTGCGCTTCCGACAGCAGGTAGGCGGCCGTCAGCGCCTCAATGGTGAGCAGCTTCGAGGCGGCCTCCACCGATTGCTGCAGCTGCTGGAGCGCGAGGGGCGCCAGCGTGGAGTGGTCCTCCACATCGGCGGAGAGCGTTGGTGCCCCCAGCGTTGCCGGCGCCGCCAGGAATTTCAGTTCAGCCAACAGGCCTGCTGCCGAATACCAGAGGAGGCCCGGCAGCTCCTCGGAAGCCAGCGGGGTGCCGCTTCGGGCTGCCTCCAGGTTCAGCTGCCGGATGAGCCGCTGGGGCGGGTAGAGCTTGGCGATACGCCGCTCGCTGCTGATGCCCAGGTGGGCCAGCCCCAGCCGCAGCGCCTCGAAGGCGAAGGCCAGCTGCATGGGCTGGAAGTTGCCGCCGGACACCATCCGGCCGGTGGCCAGCTCCGTCAGCGGGTTGTCGCCGCGGCCGTTCAGCTCCACTTCCAGGGCGCCGGCCAAGGCAGTGACCTGGGCACGGAACGCGCCGTGCGTCTGCGGCGCGGCGCGGAAGGACAGGGCGTCCTGCACCGACACTTCACGCCGCGGGTCCTCCAGCCAGCCGCCGCGCACCAGACGCCGGACGTTCGCGGCCGAGATCCGCTGGCCGTCCACCGCCTTGGCCGCCTGCACGGCCGGCGAAAACGGGCTGAGGTTCCCCCCGCCGTCGTACCGTCCGGTGGCCTCCAGCGACAGGGCGAGAGCCGTGTCCGCCAGGTCGGCCAGATGCAGCAGCCGGGCCAGCGCCAGGGTGCCTGCGCCGATCGAGTATGAGTTCGCGCTGACCAGCGCCAGGGCCTCGCCCGCGGCCAGCACGAGCGGCTCAAGGCCTGCCGCGGCGAGCGCCGCCGCGCCGGAAATGATGCTCCCGTCGGGCGCCAGTGCCTGTCCTTCACCGATGGCGACGGCGGCCACCGCGGCCAGCTGCGTCAGGTCTGAGGAGCCGACGGAACCGTCGCGGGGAATGGCGGGAAGCACACCCCGGTTGAGCAGTTCTGCATAGAACCGGGCTGCCTCAGGGCGGACGCCGGAACCGCCGCGGGTGAAGCCGATCAGCCTCGCGAGGATCACGGCCCGGATTTCCTCCGGAGCGAGCAGGGCGCCGATCCCGCTGTGGTGGTAGCGGACCACCTGCACCTGATAGTCGAGGATGGATTCTTCCACCACCGCCGTGTCCCGGCCGGAGCCCAGCAGAGTGTTCAGCCCGTAGACCCTGTGGCCGGAGTCGATGGCCGACTGGACCACATCCCGGGAGAGGCCCATCAGCTCCATTGCGTCAGCGCTCAGGACGACTTCGACCGTCGGATCGGAGGCAACCCGTGCCACGTCGGCGGCCACAAGGTGTGCCGTGCCGATCAGGAAGGTGGCACGTTTTGCATCCGGCAGCAGGCTGTCCGGCCTCCGTGTCCCGGCCATGGCACTAGAAGTCCAGCAGGTTCCGGCGGAGGCCGCCGTCGCCGTAGCTTGTCCGCAGCAGCCCGCGGCGCCGGAGAACCGGTGCCAGTTTGTCCAGCACGCCGTGCACGGTGGCCGGGTCCACGAAACCGGAGAAGAGGAAGCCGTCCCCGCCCACAGCGGCGCCTGTTTCCTCGAGGTGGTCGGCGATTTCCTCCGCGGTGCCGATGATGCTGTCCCCGGCGCCGCCGCTGCGGGCCCGCAGGATCTCGCGCAGCGTCGAGCCGGGCGGCGCCGCCTTGGAAAAGTGCTCGAGCGTGCCCTGGTTACTGTTGGTGCTGAGCGCCGGCAGCGGCTCGTCCAGGTCGAACTGTTTGAAGTCGATGACGGACAGATAGGAGATCGAATTAAGCTGGCTGTCGACGTCCCGCTGCGTCAGCTCCCGCCGCGCGGCGCGCAGTTCCTCCGCCTCGGTTTTGGAGCCCACCACAGTGGGCTTGAGGACGAACAGCACCTTGACGTCGTCGGGGTTCCTGCCCGCCTTGGCGGCTTCGGCCCGGATGGACTCGCGGTAGGCCTTCATGCCGTCGGAGCCGCGGGCCAGCGCAATGGCAACATCCGCGTTGCCTCCCGCGAAGGCCTTGCCGCGCGGCGATGCGCCGGCCTGCACCAGCACAGGCTCCTCCGGCAGGGGAGCCGTGTTCAGCGGGCCCCGGACCCGGAAGAATTCACCCTCGTGGTGGATGGGCCGCACCTTAGTGTGGTCGGCGAAGACGCCGGCCCCGGCGTCCTCCACGATGGCGTCCTGGTCCCAGCTGCGCCAGAGCTTCCGCACCACGTCCACGAATTCCTCCGCCTTTTCATAGCGGAGATCGTGCTCGATTTGCTGGTCCAGCCCGTAGTTCTGCGCGGCAAGGTCGCTGCCGGAGGTCACCACGTTCCAGCCGAGCTGGCCGTTGGAGAAGTGCTGCAGCGTGGCCAGCAGCCGGGCGGCCGTGAACGGTGGATAAAAGGAGGCGCTGACGGTGGGGACGATGCCGAGGTGCTCCGTGGCGGAGAGCAGGTACGGGACAAGGGCCAGCGGATCGTGCTTGGGCGCGAAGGAGGCCTGCGCCAGCGAGACTTCGGCGCTCCCGCCATAGGTGTCGGGGACGGTGAGGGAGTCCTCGATGATGAACAGGTCCAGTCCGGCCCGCTCGAACTCGCGCACGGCGTGCTGGTACAGCCCGGGTTTCTTCCAGTCGTAGCCGATCCCGTAACCGGGTGTCCCCCAGCCCTGGACCCCGAACCCGTGGCCCACAAACCACCCAAAGTGCAGCATGGGGCCGACTCTATTGGCATTCGCTTCGTTCACTGGTGCCTGGTTTCATCCGGCGTTATGGCGGTTCATCTCCCGTCATTATGCACCCGGTCGAGATCTTTGTAACCGACGCTGCAGGCCTCCAGCGTTACGGAACATGACGACGGCGGCGGTGCGCGCCGGCGTCGTCGGTGTTACTTTTTTGAGGAGTAATGAGAACCGGCGCCAAGCCCTGACTGGCCGGTCGGCAACCCTCCCTTTCGCGGCGGGGTGCCTCAGGTGAATACTCGGCAATCGACCACTCGAGCTGCAAGCGTGAGAGAAGGAGATCCGTCATGACGGACGCGCCCGCCGGCGCCACCCTGCCGGCCCCGCAGGACAAACCTGAGGAAAAACTGGCCTACCGCCTGATCACCGGACCGGACAACCGTGCCTTCTGCGAACGCATTTCGGACGCCCTGGCCGAAGGGTATGTGCTGCACGGCAACCCGGCAGCCGCGTTCAACGGCAGGGACGTGATCGTGGCCCAGGCCGTCATCCTGCCCCTGGCCGTCGCAACAGCTGATGCCGCCGTGGCCACTGCCGTGGACCGGCTGGACTCGGACGAGAACCTCGACGCCGAAGCCTTCGAGGGGCACGCATGAGCTACGCCGGAGACCTTACCCCGCACGAAGCGTGGACCAAGCTGGAGGAGGGCGCCGTCCTGGTGGACGTCCGCACCGAGGGCGAATGGGCACACATTGGCATCCCCGACACCAAGGCCACCGAGAATGACCCGCTGTTCATCCAGTGGACCTTCCCGGGCGGCATCCCCAACCGGGCCTTCATCGACCAGCTCAAGGAGCAGGCTCCGGAGGACGACGGCGCAGAGCTCGTCTTCCTGTGCCGCTCAGGCCAGCGTTCCATTGCCGCAGCCATCGCGGCGACCCAGGCCGGCTTCACCTCGTACAACGTCCTCGAAGGCTTCGAGGGAGAGCCCGACCGGTACGGTGAGCGCACCGTCAACGGCTGGAAAAACCGCGGTCTGCCGACAAACCTGGGAAAGAACTAAGTGACCTTCAATCAAGATGCCGCCGGCTGGAGTCCCGAGACCCAAGCCGTCCGCGGCGGGCTGGACCGCACCAATTTCCAGGAGACCACCGAGCCGATCTTCCTGAACTCCGGCTTCGTCTACGAGTCCGCGGCCGCTGCCGAGCGCGCCTTCACGGGTGAGGACGAACGCTTCGTCTATTCCCGCTACGGCAACCCGTCCGTGGCCACCTTCCAGGAGCGCCTCCGCCTGCTCGAAGGCACGGAAGCGTGCTTCGCCGCGGCGTCGGGCATGTCCGCCGTGTTCACCGCCCTGGGCGCCCTGCTGGCCGCCGGGGACCGTGTGGTGGCCGCCCGCTCTCTGTTCGGCTCCTGCTTCGTGATCCTGAACGAAATCCTGCCGCGCTGGGGCGTGGAGACGGTCTTCGTGGACGGGCCGGACCTTGAGCAGTGGCGTACGGCCCTCTCGGTGCCCACCACTGCTGTCTTTTTCGAGTCGCCGTCCAATCCCATGCAGGAAATTGTGGACATCGCCGCCGTCAGCGAGCTCGCCCACGCGGCCGGTGCGACCGTCGTCGTCGACAACGTGTTCGCCACTCCCCTGCTGCAGCGCTGCGGCGACCTCGGCGCCGACGTGATCGTCTATTCGGGCACCAAGCACATCGACGGCCAGGGCCGCGTGCTGGGCGGCGCCATCCTGGGCACCAAGGAATTCATCGACGGACCGGTCAAGCAGCTGATGCGCCACACCGGGCCTAACCTGTCCGCGTTCAACGCCTGGGTGCTCACCAAGGGACTGGAAACCATGGCGCTGCGGGTGAACCACTCATCGGCCACCGCGCTGCGCCTCGCCGAATGGCTTCAGGACCAGCCAGCCATCAGCTGGGTCAAGTACCCGCTGCTGAAGTCCCACCCGCAGTACGAGCTTGCCGCCAAGCAGATGAAGGCCGGCGGCACCGTGCTCACCTTGGAACTCGCGACGACGGCGGGCCAGTCGGCCAAGGAGGCCGCCTTTGCGCTGCTGGACGCCCTGAAGATCATTGACATCTCCAACAACCTCGGGGATGCCAAGACCCTCATCACCCACCCGGCCACCACCACGCATCGGGCCATGGGGCCCGAAGGCCGCGCAGCCATCGGGCTGAGCGACGGCGTGGTGCGGCTGTCCGTGGGCCTGGAGGATCCCGAGGACCTGATCGGCGACCTGGAGCAGGCGCTCAAGCAGATCTGAGATCCTGGGTTCAAGCTGCCGGCCTCAGGGCAGTCCGCCACGCTCCGGCCGCCTTGGCCGCGCTGAACGTCCAGGTCGCGGTGCCGCTGGCGCCCGCCGTGGCCTGCGCCCGGTCGGCCTGCTCGGCGATCTGGCCATTGGCCGCCTCCCACCGCTCCGTCCACCCGGTGGGCGCCGTCGCACCCGGCGTTGCCGTGTCGAAGCCGACGCCGCCAATCAGCCGGGCACCATTCCTGGAGGTCGTGACGCTGGGGACCGTGATGCTGGTGGCGGTGTAGGTCGCGTTGACCGCAGTGGTCACCGCGCTGTCCAGGGGCGTTGTATTGCTGACGCCGTCGTAGGCTGTAATGCCGCCGCCCCACTTCACGGCCTTGCTCACCGTCCAGGTGTACGTTGCCGGATCCGCCGACCCCACGACGCGGTAGTAGGCGAACACCCGTGCGCCGGATGTGGTGGTGCTGTTGATGCCCAGCCCGTTGACGATGGCGGTCCAGCCGGCCGGCACGGCCACCGTGGGGTTCAGGTCGGTGGTAAACGAGGCGACCAGGACATCCCCGGCCGTTCGGCCTGCCGGCGCGGCCAAGGCGACCGTGCTGGTTGCCGTTGTTGCGTTGGCCGTGGTTGAGCTGCGGACGGAGATCCCCGGGCTGGTACCGCCGGACGGGTTGACCGTGATCGTCTTGGTGGTCGACGACGAGCCTGCCGCGTTCGTGGCGGTTAGCCGTGCCGTATAGGTGCCGGATGCACTGTAGGTGTGTGACGGGTTCCGTGTGGTTGAGCTACTGCCGTCACCGAAATTCCAGGCCCAAGATGTCGGCAACCCCACGGACGTATCGGTGAAGCTCACCGTCAGGGGAACCGTGCCCGAAGTCGGAGTGGCGGTGAAGGATGCTGTCGGGGCAGCCGGATCCGGATTCCCGGAGCCGAGGCTGCGGTCGGAGAACCAGTAGCGCTTGGTGACGTTGTTGCTGGCCATGACGACGATCCCGGTGGCGGCGTTCACGCTCTGCTTGGAGCTGGTCACGTCGTTCATGTTGGCAGACGCCCCATCTTCGATGACCGGTGTGCCCCGGCCGCCCCCGAACACGGGGTTGTCCATGGAGGCGGTTTTTTCATAGATGCTGCCGGCTACACCCGTGAAGGCGCAGCCGCTGACCGAGGTGGACGGCGCGGTGTGGAACGCGCGGACCAGGTTGTTCTCCGTATCGAGCATGATCTGCGGACGGGAGACACAGTCCCCGGTCCTGGCGATGGTCGCCTGGCTGAAGGATCCTGTGGCGGGCTTGAACACCACCAGCACCAGCTGTGCCAGGTTCGGATCGTTCGAACCGTCGTTGAGGCTGGTTTTCACTGCCGCATAGACGCGGCCGGAAGGGTCAGCCTGCAGCGTCTTGATGTTCAGGTGGTCATCGACCTGCTTGTTGCCTTTGATGGCTTCCTTCACCTTCCACGATGACGCCGCCCTCGCACTTTCGCCATCGTCGTGGGTGGCCCACCATGCGGTTCCGGTCGCCTGGTCGGTCCACATGATCCCGATTTCATCACCGTCGAACGCGACGATGGCGGACAGGTCATCGGGCGTCGGCCTTGGATCCGCCGCCCCGGGCACCACGAACGGCGCCCCCCAGCTCGTCCCGCCGGGGGCGGAGTTGTTGACATACACCGTGCTGGTTGTGCCGGAGACCTGGGTCCAGCTGGCCCAGACTGCACCAGTGGAGTCCTTGGCGATGGTCAGCGACTCACTGCTGTTGTTCGAGATGGTGGTGGGAAACCCGGTGCTGCGCGTGTAGGTCCCGTTGGAGTAGCTGTACCTGTAAAGGCGGGCCGGCTGGCCGGCGGCTGAGGCGCCTGCGGTGACCACGTTTGAGGCGATGTACAGATGCGTGCCGTCCCACAAGGTGTCCGAGGATGTGCTGGCCCGGCTGTCGCTGCGCACTCCGGTGTCCACCCACGTATCGGTCCCCCGGTCCAGCCGGTAGATGCTCCAACCGCTGCCGGTCTTCCACATGTTTGCCCACCAGGAACCGTCGTTCCACCACAGTTTGCTCTGCGGTTTGTCCGCCGTCGGCGGGTTGAGTACGCCGGAGTAGGCGATGCTCGGCGTGCCCACGCTGGCCGCCTGGGCGCCGCTGGCGCCGGCCACGAGACCCCCCGCGGCGATGATGCAGGCGACGATGGGCAAGGCGAGCAGTTGGCTAAGCCAGCGGGATTTTTTCATCTTTTGGCGCCGTTTCTCCGGGGGTGAACTGCCCCATCGTGCGCCGGTGCCGTCTTGAAAAACCTTGGAAAACCTTGGAGCGGGCCGGCGGGCCGACCACACGCCCACCCGGTTTGGGGGTTGTTTCCGCTCCCGAGCCGGGGCCCGCGTATATCCCGCAGGCGTGCTCAGGCGGCCTCGTCAGGCATCCTCGACAGTGAGCCGGACCTCCACCTCGTCCCCGGCGCTGATGCGTGCGGCGGTCCGCACGGCCTTCTTCACGGGGAGCAGGTAGGATCCGCTCTGCGTGTCGGGGAAGAGGGAGGTCTGCCACGTCTGGCCACCGACGTCGGCGGTCACCCTGACCGAGCCGAACCCCTTGCGGAGCAAGGCCGTCGCCTCACGGATCTCCTCCGCCACGTCCACGGGCAGCGTGACGAAGTGCCAGCCCGCTTCCCCGGGGTAGAGCCACACTTCGGAGCGGAACGTGTACGACGTGGTCACGGTCCGAGTATGGCACTTGTCACAACAGTAATTGGATTTAATTAGGTAAGGCTCAGCTAATAAGATCACCGAATGACCACTCAGCTTGATTTGACGGGGGTGTCCTTTGCTACCGAACTGGCAAACTTTGGAGACACCCCCGCCATCCTCTCCGCCCAAGGGACCCTGACATACCGGGAGCTGGCGGAACGCGTCGCCGCAATGGCCCGCCGGCTCGGACCAAGCCGCCGACTGGTGGCCCTGTCGGCCGCTAACGACCTTGACTCGCTTGTGGCCTATCTGGCCGCCCTCGTGGCCCGCCACGCTCTTATCCTCCTGCCTGAAGACAAGCCCGCAGCCCTCGAGTCGCTCGTGGCGGCCTACGATCCCGACGTCGTCCTGCGGCCCGGCGACGGAGGCACGGTCATGGAGGAGCGCCGGCCGGGCACGCGGCACGAGCTGCACTCGGATCTCGCCCTCCTGCTCAGCACGTCGGGCTCCACCGGCTCACCCAAGCTCGTGCGGCTCTCCCACCAGAACCTGCAGGCCAACGCCGAGTCCATCGCCGAATATCTCCGCATAGGCTCCGGGGACCGGGCGATGACCACACTTCCGATGTCCTACTGCTACGGGCTGTCGGTGATCAACAGCCATCTGCTCCGGGGCGCCGGGCTCGTCCTCACCGACCTGTCAGTGGTTGACCCCTGCTTTTGGGATCTGTTTCGCCGCCGCGGCGCAACCTCCTTCGCGGCGGTTCCGTACACGTTTGAACTCCTGGAACGGGTCGGTTTCGCCGACATGGCGCTGCCTGGCCTGCGCTACGTCACCCAGGCCGGGGGCCGCCTCGCCCCGGACAAGGTGCGCAGCTACGCCGAAGTAGGACGCCGAAACGGCTGGGACCTGTTCGTCATGTACGGCCAGACGGAGGCTACGGCCCGAATGGCGTACCTGCCGCCGGAACTGGCCGCCACCGTCCCCGGCGCCATAGGCATCCCGGTGCCCGGCGGTGATTTCCGGATCGACCCTGTCCCCGGGCTGGCGGACGGCGAGCTGGTGTACACCGGACCGAACGTCATGCTGGGCTACGCAGAAAGCCCCGGTGACCTGGCGGCTGGCCGGACCGTTGCTGAACTCCGAACCGGGGACCTGGCACGGAAGCACCCCGCCGGAGTGTACGAGGTGGTGGGCAGGCGCAGCAGGTTCGTGAAGATCGTGGGGCTGCGCGTGGATCTGGGGCAGGTCGAGAGAATCCTGGCCGATCTCGGAGTCCAGGCCGCCAGCGCAGGAACGGACGAAGGACTCGTGGTCGCCGTCGAAGGGGACCACGACACCCGGTTACTGGGCAAGGTACTGGCGCAGGGGCTGGGGCTGCCGCGGACAGCACTGGACGTGCACGCCGTCGAACACCTCCCCCGGCTGGGTACCGGCAAGCTGGACTATCCCGCGGTCCTGGCCCTCCGGAAGGCAGAAGTGCCGGACCCGACGCCGACGGCGGCAGTAAACGACCCGGGCAACGTCAGAACGATCTTCGCCGAGACGCTGGAATGCTCCGAGGTCGGCGACGACGACACGTTCGTAAGCCTCGGCGGAGATTCGCTTTCCTACGTGGCGGCCTCCGTGAGGCTCGAGCAGGCGCTGGGCCACCTTCCCGCGGACTGGCATGTCACGCCGGTCCGCGATCTGGAGCCCCGTCCGTCCGGTGCTCCGGGACGTGCTCCGGGCCGTGCGCCGGGACGGACAATCCGGCGGTTCTTCGCGCCGCTCGAAACCGGCATTGTCCTCAGGGCCGTCGCGATTGTGTGCATCGTCGGCACGCACGTCGGTCTCTTCAGCTGGCAGGGCATGGCACACGTACTTATGGCGGTGGCGGGCTATAACTTTGCCCGGTTTCAGGTTTCCGGCGACCGCCTGCCCCGTCTGCGGAGGCAGCTCACGAGCCTTGCCAGGGTGGTCGTTCCGAGCATGGCCTTCATCGCGGTCGCCTACCTCGTCACCGACCGCTACAGCCTCGCCAACATTCTGCTGCTCAACGCCGTCATCGGCCCGGAGGCAGTGACCACCCAGTGGCATTTCTGGTTCATCGAGATCCTGGTGTACATCCTGGTGGCGATGACAGCCCTGCTGACCATTCCCTGGGCAAGCCGGGCCGAACGACGCTTTCCACTGCTCTTCCCCTTGGCGCTGACCGGCGTCGGACTGCTCACGCGCTTTGAGCTTGTTGATCCCGGCATTCCGAACACTGCACCTGCACTGTGGCTCTTCGGCCTGGGCTGGGCCATTGCGCGGACCCGGAACCTGGGCCAGCGGTGCGCGGTGTCTGTCCTTGCAGTCCTGACCGTCCCCGGTTTCTTCGAGAATGCGACCCGCGAGGGGACGCTGCTCGCCGGCATTCTGCTCCTGATCTGGCTGCGGAGCATCCCGGTGCCGAGGGGCCTGCGCCGGCTGACCGTCGTGCTGGCCAGCGCCTCACTCTACGCATATCTGGTCCACTGGCTAGTCTATCCGCCGCTTGCCCCGGTCAGTCCGGCCTTAGCTGTTGCTGCCTCGCTGGCCGCCGGCGTGGCCTACTGGGCGCTATCCGTACGGATGATGGCCACGCTGAGCCGCTGGCGGATCACCCGCCGGGGCTCCTCCGCCCGAGCCGGCACCGAGGTACCGGCGCTGGCCGCAAAGCCAGCCGCATAGGCGGGCCATCCAGCAAGCCGCTCAGCCGCGCCTCAGGCCGCGTGCAGTTCCCGTGCCGCCACGGCTGCAATGAGCATGGAGCCTGCGGCCATGACGGGGTCAATCACCGGTATGCCC
This sequence comes from Arthrobacter sp. B2060, assembly GCF_059090445.1. Classification (NCBI taxonomy): domain Bacteria; kingdom Bacillati; phylum Actinomycetota; class Actinomycetes; order Micrococcales; family Micrococcaceae; genus Arthrobacter; species Arthrobacter sp. B2060. The sequence continues at coordinate 49,807 of NZ_JBNHFR010000009.1, read as the reverse complement.
AGCCTGCGCCGCAGCACTTCTGCCATGCCAATGCTGGTCAGCCCGGTACTTGCCTCGACAATGACATCCGCCCCTGCATCAACCAGCATGTGGGCTGCGGCAAGGGAATCAAAAATGCCTGTGGGCAGCAGGAACCCCTCGGGCGTCTCCACACTCTCGGGACCGTCGATCAGCAGCATCCGGTCGCCGAGGGCCTTGGAAATCGGCCCCGGCACCGACTGCCTGAGCCCCAGCACGCCCACGCGCCCACCGAACGAGAGCGCGGCCGCAGCGGCAGCGGACCCTGCCCCGATCACGGGGATGCCCACCATGGAGCGCACTTCGGCCAGGCCGGGATCCGCAGCGCAGCTGACGATCAGGGCGTCAACGTCGCCGGCCATGTCGAGGGCCAAATCCACAACCTTCGGAACCGCCGCCCGAAGAGACTCCTCGTTGTAGACACCGGACGGCTGGCCTTGGATGCAACGCGACGTCACATCGAAGCCGAAGGATTCCTGCAGCAGCTTTCCGTGTGAATTGAGCAGACGCCGGTCAGACGTCGTCAAAGCCCGGATGACACCTACACGCATGATTCGCGCCTTCCCCCGAATGGATCCTGTGGCTCCAGCGTAGCCAGCCGATATTTCCTGCGGTTTACGGAAAAATGACCATCGGAAACACCGGCGGCACGCCGCCCGGGCGGCGGGACCACACCGGGACGGGAGGATCAGGGCTGGCGGACCCGGAGCAGCTCGGGCGCAGGTTCGGTCCGGGGATCGGAGTTGCCCGTTATTCCCCGCGTGGTGGCACGCACGGCGTGAGCGACGACGGCACCCAGCCCGCCGTCGTCGGGCGCTGCTTTTGCAAGCGCTGTCTGCCGCACGCTGCGCTGTTCCTCAGCCCCGGTGCCGCGTTCAAGGATGGTGGCGATGCCGTTCCGCACGAACTCGAGTTCGCCCTGCTCGGCCAGCACAGGTTCCAGGTAGTCCACCAGGGAGGCCACGACGTCCGCGGCCGGCGCCGGGCGGAAGCTGCCAAAGTCCAGCAGGTCGCCGCGGACGCCAAAATTGCTCGCCTGCCAGGACGCCATCCGCAACAGCACCGTGGGGACAGGCGCGGGCTCGACGCCTTCGCGCAACTCCCGCCCCGCCGATTCCACGAGTGCCCGGACCAGCACCGCAATGAGCGCGGCATCCTCTGCGTGGAGGCAGACGTCGGCAACCCTGACCTCCACCGTGGGATGGTTGCGGGACAGCCGGGCGTCGAAATAGATCATGCCTTCATCCAGCATGACGCCGCTCTCCAGCAACCGGGTCACCACCCGGCGGTAAGCGGAGAGGCTGCCGAAAATGCCCGACGGCCCCGCCGTCGGCCACCGGTTCCAGGCCTGTGTCCGGTAGCTCGCAAAACCCGTTTCCACCCCGTTCCAGAAGGGCGAGTTGGCGCTGAGTGCCGTCAGCACCGCCATTTTGTCCCGGATCCGGTCCAGGATTCCCACGCCTTCCTCTTGGGATTCGATATACGTGTGGACGTGGAATCCGCAGGTCAGCTGCTCCTGCGCTGTCAGGCCGAACCGTTCGAGCATGCGGGCGTACCGCGGATCCGGTGTGGTGTGGCTTGCCAGGGCGAGCGGCGACGTGGCCAGCGCGGCAACTCGGGCGCCCTGTTTGCGGGCCGCCTCATCCGCCATGGCCCGGCCCGCCCGGATCTGGCGGAGGAGCTCGACATGGTCAAGACACGGACGCGTCTGGGTCTCGATCTGCTCGAGCTTGAGCTCAAAGCTCAGGCCCATCCCGCTGTCGTCGAACTCGGTTTCCCCGTGCGGCTCAAATAGACGCGGCTTGTCCGGAGCATCATCGGCGGCCAGCTTCCGGCCAGCCAGCAGCGCATCGGCGAGTGCCAGTGGCTCCCCGGTCTTCGGATCCACAATCAGCAGCTCTTCCTCGACCCCAAACGTCCGCATGCGTACATTGTCCGTCAGACCGGCGAAAACGTCCCGGACATGACGAAGCGCGAACTGGCAGGTGACGCCCTCAAACTCCTCGTTTGAGGGCGTTAGCTGCCAGTTCGCGCTGTGTTGGTCCTGGGTTTCAGTCCTGGAAGTACTCGATGCTGGCGCCGATGGTGTTAAGGCGCTCGGCCAGGTCCTCATAGCCGCGCTCGATGACGTAGATGTTGCGCAGCTCGGAGACACCCCGGGCCGCGAGCATGGCCAGCAGCAGACAGGCGGCCGGGCGCAGGGCCGGCGGGCAGCCCACCTCCGCGGCGCGCCACCGGGTGGGGCCGTTCACGTAGATCCGGTGCGGATCCAGCAGCTGCACGCGCGCCCCGAGCTTGTTCAGCTCCGTGAGGTAGATGGCCCGGTTCTCGTAGACCCAGTCGTGGATCATGGTCTGGCCCTCGGCGTTGGCTGCGATAACCGCGAAGAACGGCAGGTTGTCGATGTTCAGGCCGGGGAACGGCATCGGGTGGATCTTGTCCTCCGGCGCGCGCAGCTCGGAGGGCTTGGTGGTCACGTCCACCAGCCTCGTGCGCCCGTTGCGGGCCATGTACTCGCCGGACACCTCCAGTTGCTGGCCCATCTGCTCCAGCGTGGCCAGCTCGATCTCCATGAATTCGATGGGCACCCGGCGGATGGTCACTTCAGAGTGGGTGACGATGCCGGCGGTGATGAGGCTCATTGCCTCGATCGGGTCCTCCGAGGGGAAGTATTCGATGTCGACGTCGATGGACGGCAGTCCGGTGATCTTCAGGGTAGTGGTGCCGACGCCGTCGATCGTCACGCCCAGCCGCTGCAGGTAGAAGCAGAGGTCCTGCACCATGTAGTTGGGGCTCGCATTGCGGATAACCGTGGTGCCGCAGCGGTGGGCCGCCGCCATGATGGCGTTTTCGGTAACGGTGTCGCCGCGTTCAGTCAGAACGAAGGAGCGGTCGAGGCTGTCGGAGGCAGGTGCCTGCACCGTGTAGAAGCCCGCGGTGGCCTCCACCGAGAGCCCGAACTGGCGCAGCGCCTGCATGTGCGGCTCCACAGTCCGGGTGCCGAGGTCGCAGCCGCCCGCATAGGGCAGCCGGTATTCATCCGCCTCGTCCAGCAGCGGGCCCAGGAGCATGATCACGCTGCGTGTGCGGCGCGCGGCCTCGACGTCCATGGACTCCAGGTCCAGGTCTGCGGGCCGGCGGAGGCGGAGATCGTTGTCGTTGAGCCAGGTGCACTCGACGCCGATGCTGGTGAGCACCTCCACGATCCTGTTGACTTCCTCGATGCGGGCCAGCCGGCGTAGCGTGGTGGTGCCGCGATTGATAAGGCTGGCGCAGAGGAGCGCGACGCCGGCATTCTTGCTGGTGTTCACGTCAACGGAGCCGGAGAGTGTCCGGCCGCCTTCCACGCGGAGGTGGGTCATCTGGGACTTGCCGAGCTGGACGATGCTCTGGCCGAAGATCACCTCAAGGCGCTGGATCATTTTGAGGCTCAGATTCTGCTTGCCCTGCTCCATTCTGGCCACCGCGCTTTGGCTGGTTCCGAGTTCGGCGGCGAGCTGTTCCTGAGTCCAGCCTTTCTGTCCGCGGGCGTCGCGGAGCATCATGCCAACCTGTTCAGCAGTCTCTTGAGTCATACCTATAAAATATCACAAATGAGGTATCTCAGCGAAGAAGGCAAGGCTTTGGGCGCGCAGAGGCGGCACCATACCCGCCTCATGCGATAAATTCCAGCCGCCCCGGTCAGTGGCTGCGGTACGGGACCTCCAGCTGCGCGGTTATTGGCGCCCGCCATGGGTAATACTCTGCCCGGCTCGCGCGAGGGCCCTTGACCGGGAAACGACACGGGAGCAAGCTAGCTGCTAGCGGTTGCGGCCAAATAGTGAGGAATGGGAGGCCGCCGTGTCCATTTTCAGTTCCCGGGCGCTCGGCACCAAGCGCCCGACGAGGCAACAGGCCACCGCCCTGCTGTCCTTCGTGGTCGCGACCGCAGTGGGATTCGTTCCCGGCCCCCGCCTGGATGACGGCTCGCCGCCGGCCCCCCAGTCTTCCGTGACCCGGCCGTCCCCCTCCGCCACCGGGCCGTCCCCAGTTGCCGGCCCATCTCCTGCGGCAACTCCCGACCCCACCTCCTCAGTGTCGGCCCTGCCCCCTGCCCCGACCACGCAGGCGAAGCCGAGTGCCCCTCCGGGCGGCAGCACAACGCTGCTGGGCAACGATGTGTCCTGGCCGCAATGCAACACGGCGCTCCCTGAAATCCCCGCCTTCGCCATCGTCGGCGTCAACAACGGGCTGGCCAACACCACCAATCCCTGCCTGCACGAGCAACTGGAGTGGGCTGAGACCGCGCTGGGCGGGACTGCCCAGCCTGCGGTCGCCCTGTACGTCAACACCGCCAACCCCGGCCACGCCGGATCCTGGTGGCCGAACAGCAACGACTACGGCGGCAAGAGCGTGACCAACCCCCATGGCACATGCACTGGAGCGGAAGACGCCGCCTGCGCCTACATGTACGGCTATGCCAAGGCATTCGACGACGCCTATCTCCGCACGGTCCCGGACCCGGAGGACTACCTGTGGTGGCTCGACGTGGAGACCGAAAACACGTGGTCCGGCGACAAGAACGCCAACAGAGCAGTCCTCGAAGGCATGACGGACTTCTTCCACAGCATTGGCGCGGACGTGGGCATCTACTCCGCAAGCCTGCAGTGGTGGCAGATCGTCGGGACCGTCAGCGAAGGCAGCAGCCTCTACAGCCTGCCCAGCTGGCTCGCCGGTGCCCACACCGCAGAGGGAGCCAAGATCAACTGCTCCCTTCCGCCGCTGACCTCCGGTGGTCAGGTCACGCTCACGCAGTTCGTCTCGAAGGGCTTCGACTACAACTACTCCTGCATCTAGGAACGCCACAAAACGGCGAGTCGCGGCAAGAGAAGCCCTACGGCCCCTCCAGCCACACCATGTTCCACGTGCCGGCCCATACCGCGGCCACCACGGCGCCAGCCGCGATTGCCATTCCCCCGAGCAGCACCCAGATGTCCAGCCGGCTGTAGGTTGATTCGCGGGCCCAGGTCCTGTCAGCGCCGCCGAAGCCTCGCGCTTCCATGGTGACGGCGAGACGGGTCGCGCGGCGGATGGCCTGGACCAGCAGCCCGAAACTTTGCCCCAGGGTGGCGTGCAGCCGCTGCCACGGGGTGCCGCGGGATCCCACACCGCGGGCCCGCCGGGCCATGCCGATGGTTTGCCATTCCTCCGCCATCAGTCCCACGAGCCGCAGGGCCGCCAGGGTCCCCAGGACGAAGCGGTGCGGCAGGCGGGCCTTCTGCGCCAGCGCATCGGCGAGGTCGGTGGGGTCGGTACAGCTCATGAGCAGCACCGCCGGCAGCGCAATCGCCAGGCCTCGGAGCAGGAAACCCACTCCCAACTCGAGGGAGCCTTCGCTCATGGACCAGATGCCGACGTCGAGCAGTATCCTTCCGCTGTCCGGCGCGAGGATTGAGGTGCTCCAGCCGCCGACTGCGGCCGCGACGATCAGCGGCCAGCCGCGCTGCCAGAGCAGCGTGAAGGTTAGTCCGGCCAGCGGGAACAGCAGCAGTTCGCAGGCCAGCGCAACGGAGGCGGACATCCAGTCGATGGACAGCGCGAGCACCAGGGTGATGAGGAAAACGGCAACGAGTTTGGCCAGCGGGTTGGCGCGGGTCAGCAGTGCGCGGTTCCCGCCGATCGTCAGGGCGGCCCTCATGGTGTGGCCGCCTTCGGTGTCCCGACGCCCGGCACACGGAGTTCCGGTGCGCCCAGTTTGAGTTCCGTGCCGCCCAGCACCTGGGTGAATTCCTGGTCGTGCGTCACGGAGACCACGGCGGTTCCGGCATCGAGCAGTTCGGAGAGGAAGGAGGCGAGTTCCGCCCAAGTGTTGGCATCCTGTCCGAATGTCGGCTCGTCGAGGACCAGGACCTGCGGATGGGCCGCCAGGACGGTGGCCACCGAGAGCCGCCGCTTCTCCCCGCCCGATAGCGTGTACGGGTTGGCGTCCACAAGGCCCGTCAGGCGCAGCCTTTCGAGCAGTTCGTCCACTCGCTCTTCCCCGTGGCCCATGTGCCGCGGGCCAAACTGCAGCTCGTCCAGGACCCTGCCGGTGACGAACTGGTGCTCGGGTTCCTGGAAGACCGTGCCGATCCTTGCGATCAGCTGCTCGGCCCGCCATTTGTAGGGATCGATCCCTGCTCCTCGGCTCAGCTCCACGGTGGCCGACACCTTGCCCTCGATGGGAGGGATCAGGCCGGCGAGCGTCAGCGCGAATGTGGATTTACCGGCACCGTTGGCCCCCGTAATGGTCAAGGCTTCACCGGCGCGGACCTGCGCCGTGATGTCCCTCTGGATGGGCAGCGGCGGAACAGATTTGAAGCCGCGTCTCCGCGGACGCTCGCGGGAGACGCCGACGCCCTCGGCCGCCAGGAGCAGCTGGCCGGGCACCAGGTCAGGCTGGCCAGAAACGGGGCCCGGCCGGACCTTGCCGCCTGGAAAGCCGTGCAACCGGTGCCGGGTGGGCGGAACGTACCCCGGCACCCAGACCCCTGCGGCGATCAGCATCTCGCGCGCCTGCACGAGGACCTGGTCGGGGGCGCCGTCGATCAGCACGGCGGGCTGCGTGGTGGATCCCGGCTGCAGCACGATGATCCGGTCCACGAGGTCTTTCCAGACCGCGACCCTGTGCTCCACCACCACCAATGTCGCGCCGGTCTTGTCGAGGCAGCGGCCCACGGCGTCGCAGACCTCCAGGACGCCTGCCGGATCCAGGTTGGCGGTGGGCTCGTCCAGCAGGATGAGCCCGGGGCGCATCGCCAGGATGCCCGCCAGCGCGAGGCGCTGCTTCTGGCCTCCGGACAGGGCCGACGTCGTGTGGTCCAGCGGAAGGTGCGCGAGCCCGACGTCGTCCAGCGCCTCATGCACGCGGCTCCAGATCGCGTCGCGGGGCACCGAGAGGTTTTCGGCGCCGAAGGCGACGTCGTCGCCGAGGCGGGAGAGGACCACCTGCGTTTCGGGGTCCTGCTGCACGAGTCCGGCGCGGCCGCGCTGGGCACGCGGCGGTTCGCCGTCGATCAGGAGGCTCCCGCTTTCGTCCGCGTCGTCAGTGCCGGCGGAACCGCCGTCGTCGCCTGTGCTGCTTCCCGCGGTACTGTCACCGAGCACGCCGGCGAGAGCGTGGAGCAGCGTGGACTTGCCGGCGCCCGAGGGCCCCAGAAGCAGCACCCGCTCCCCCGGACGGATGTCCAGGTCCAGGGCGTTGACGGCAGGTTTCGTGCGGCCGGCGTGGCGCCAGCCCCAGCCGCGGGCGGTGACCGCGGCGGGGCGAACGCCCCCGTGATGATGGGCGGGCATCAGGAGAAGACGGGCTCCGTGGCTGCCTTGCGGGACGCGAACGAGCTCAGCACGCCGGTCTTGGCGAGGCCGCGGGTAGCGACCCAGGACAGCGCACCGGCGATGATGGCGCCCGAGATGGCGGTGAAGATAACGTAGGCCAGCTTGTCGCCGGCCGCGTAGGCGATGTTCCAGCCCCACGGAGCGAAGGAATCGTTCAGGCCGCAGAACAGCCCCGCACCCGCTCCGGCCAGCAGCGAAACGGGCAGGTTGAACTTCTTGTAGCGGAACGCTGCAAAGACGAGTTCCGCACCGAGGCCCTGCAGGAGGCCGGAAATCAGCACCGTGGTGCCGTACTGGGATCCCATGATCAGTTCACCGGTGGCGGCCACGGTTTCGCAGAACAGTGCCGCGCCCGGCTTGCGGATGATGAGCATGCCGAGCACCGCCGGGATCATCCAGCCGCCGGCGTAGAGGCCGGTGAGCGGCGGATAGACCGCGTTGATGGGAGCGGAGATGAGGTTGGCGCCCTGGGACCAGGCCCAGAAAATCACGCCGCCGGCGACGGCGATCAGTGCCGCCACGACGATGTCGGCCACGCGCCAGTTGTAACCGGTCTTCTTGATTGCTGCGGTTGTCATGATGGTCCTCCTGAGGATCAGGAGGGGAAAGCGCTCCCCGGCTGCGGGCGGTGGGTTGCCTGCTGCCGGACACTCTGAGAACTCGACTCCCTTGCGCCGGTACTAGCCGGATCAGGTTCGAGGGTCTGCGGCTGTCCGCACTCTCAGCGCCCTTCCGCGGTTCCCTGGCAATGCCAGTGAGGTCCGACGGCGGCGCTCCCCTGTCGTAATTAATATGCCCTTATGGGCTGATCCAGTTTACACCGTGACTGCCTTGGCATCCCGGGGCTTCAGTCACATTCCGGGAAGTACGACCGCGTCCGCCAGAGGCGGGGCGGTGAGCCGTCCTCGTACCGGAGTACATTGGGGCCATGACGCATGAGGATTCCGGCAGCCGCGCCGTGCCCGCCTTCGACCCTGACTCTCCGGATGAGCAGCCGGCAGGCGCCCTGGAAGCCCTGATTGAACGGATTGAGGGGGAAGTAGCTGAGCTGCAGTTGCCCAGGTTCAGCAAGGATGACGCCCTGACACTCGGCCTCCAGTTGGTGGAAATGGGCAAGCAAAGCAATCTCCCGATAGCCATCGACATCACCAAGGGGGACCAGGTCCTCTTCCACGTGGCGCTCGAGGGGGCCACACCGGACAACGAGGGCTGGGTGCGGGCCAAACAGCGGACGGCGGCACGCTACGAGGAGCCGTCTTTGCTGGTGGGCCTGCGCGGCCGGCTTGGCGGCGGCCGGATCGAGGACAATGCGTGGTTCGACCAGTCAACCTATGCTGCCCACGGCGGGGCCTTCCCCGTCTACGTGCGCGGGGTGGGAGCCGTAGCAGTCGTCACGGTTTCCGGGCTGCCACAGATGGAGGACCACGACCTCGTGGTCCAGGCGCTGCGGGAAATCCACGGCTCCATACGGCTAGGCTAGGGAAAGACCAGTATTCATGACGCAGGGAGTCCCGGAATGAGTTTCTTCATCAAGTTGCTTGGCACTGGCATCAGCCTGCTGGCAGGGTACGCCGGCACCAAGGCCGTGGATACCATTTGGGAAAAGATCACCGGGCGGAAGCCCCCCAAGGGCGACAAGGACGACGTCCCCACGACGCTGCGCACGGCCCTGACGTTCGCCCTCATTTCCGCGTCCGTGAGCGCGGTAATCCAGGTGCTGGCAAACCGCGGCACGCAGCGGGCCATCACCCGCTTCGCCAAGACCCAGGACATCGTCTAGCCCACACTGCGTTTGCTTCGCTAATTCTTCCCCAGTCTTGCCCGAACTCTGCATCCAACCGATGCAAACCTTGATCGTGGCCGCGCATCGTTGACTCAACAGACAACGAAAACCTCGACTGCGAAAGTGATGATGATCAAAGTGGCGACGAAGGCAGAAAAAGCGAACTACCGCTACAGCGACTTCTACTGCTTCATGTCGCTTGCTGACTTCACCACCTACATCTCACGTGATGATGGCGACGGAGATGGTTGCTTTTCAATCAGCGGCAGCAGCGAGCTTGCTCTCTAGGAAAGCTCGCTGCGGCCGCCGGCCCTGGTCCGTCAACTGTTCCTCTATGGAACCAGGTCCGGACTGGGGTACGCCGGGAGCGGCAATAGGGAGTAGCCTGACGGCAAGGCGGGAAGCGGTGCAGTTCCCGTGCGCGCTGCATCGTCCTGCCGTGCCTTCATCGGCTACCGGGAGCAGGAATGATGGACGTTCCGCCACTGATATGGGCGCTGACCGTCGCGGGCATCGTTGCGCTGCTGGCCTTTGACTTTTTTGTCCACGTCCGCCGTGCCCACATCCCCACCCTGCAGGAAGCGGTCATCTGGTCATCCGTGTATGTGGGGATCGCACTCTGCTTCGGGGCCGGAATTTTCGCCTTCGGAGGGGCATCCCCCGGCGCAGAATATTTCGCCGGCTACCTGACCGAGAAGGCTTTGTCGGTAGACAACCTGTTTGTCTTCCTGGTGATCATGAACAGCTTTGGCGTGCCGCGCGAAGACCAGCAAAAAGTGCTGCTGTTCGGCATAGCGTTCGCCTTGGCCGCACGCACTGTCTTCATTCTTCTGGGGGCTGCGCTTATTAATACCTTCGCCTGGGTCTTTTACCTCTTCGCACTGATCCTGCTGATTACCGCAGGCAACATGCTGAGACCCGACCGCTCGGAGGAAAAATCCGCTGACAACATCATGATCCGGATGACCCAACGGCTGTTTCACACCGCGGACTACTACGATCGCGACAAGCTGCTCACGCTGCAGGACGGCAAACAGACACTGACTCCGATGCTGCTCGTGATGGTGGCCATCGCCGGCACCGACATTCTCTTCGCGCTGGACTCGATCCCGGCAATTTTTGGCCTGACCGAAGACGTCTTCATCGTGTTCACGGCAAACGCGTTCGCGCTCCTGGGCCTTCGCCAGCTGTACTTCCTGATCGACGGCCTCCTGAACCGCCTCATTTTCCTCTCCTACGGCCTGGCGCTGATCCTGGGGTTCATCGGCGTGAAACTTTTGCTCCATGCCCTCCACGAAAACAACGTGCCGTTCATCAATGACGGCGATCCAGTACCGGTAGTCGAGTTCGATACAGCGCTCTCGCTCACAGTGATTATTGCCGTGCTGGGCGTCACAGTTCTCGCATCGCTGCTCAGTCCCCGGGGGAAGGCTCGAGCGGTCGTGTCCGCCGCCCGCCGCGATGTCGTCAACTACCTCGACCCCGGTTACACCAATGATCTCGGGGAACGGAGCCGGATCTTCGCGAAGCTGGTCGCGGAAGAACAACAGATACGCAGGTTCGGCCCCAAACACCGGCGGCAGGCAAAGGACGAGAAGGAACTGATGGACCTGATAGCCCGGGCCCACCGACAACATGATGGGAAGGAGGGCCGCTCCGACGGTTCCGGCGGTTCCGGCGGTTCAGACGAGGGTGGTTGAGCCCTGGAGCCCTTGCTGCCTTTGCTACCTTGCGATCATGACGTTGCAATGTGCGTGCGTCAGGACGGTGGCCAGGGTTCCGGGATGGCCTTCACGCTTGGGCGCCCCCAACACCAGCAGTTCCGCATCAGTCCCCGCGTCGACGAGCGCCGCGGCCACGGAGTGGCCGGAGAGAAGTTCCTCCGAAACAGCCAGGCCGGGATCGAGCCCCTGCACGTGGAGCATGGCATTGCGCAGGACGTCCCTGCCGTGAAACTGCGCGGGGGCATGGCGTCCCCAGGCCGGCATCGGCGGGTCCACGTGAACGATCCGCAGCTTCGTCTGCAGGGTCTGTGCCACACTGACTGCCTGCTCAAGGACCTTGCTGCTCCTCAGGTGCCCGTCCACGCAGGCGATCACCGGTTTTCCTTCCGCACGCTCGGCGCGGACCACCACCACAGGGCCGGGACACGTGCCGGCCAGGCCGACGGACACGGAGCCCACAAGCTTTCCAAGGAAGCCGCCCAGCCCGCGGTTACCGACCACCAGCAGGTCCGCAGCCGGGGATTCCTTGCGCAGGACATCCGCGGGCAGGCCGGCAACCATCCGCGGTTCTATGTGCAAATCGGGCGAGATGCCGCGGGCAAGTTCCACGCCTTCGGAAAGAATGGCCTCAGCTGCGTGCCGTAACCCGCTGTCGGCAACTCCCTTCACCGGCCCCACGTCGTGAGTGAACATGGGCCAAATCCAGGCGTGCACGATCCGCAGGACGGCCTGCGATGCCATCGCGTACTCTGCGGCCCAGCGCAGGGCCAGCTTGGACTGGTCCGAGCCGTCATAGCCAACTGCCACTGTCTTGCCCATTGTTACCGGCCCCCTGACTACCCACGCCAGCTCACCCGGACCCACGGAATGCCCTCGGTCCCAATCGCTGGTCCTACTCAATTTAACGCCCCGTTGCCCCCGGATCTTCCCAGCGTGAGGGCGGCCGCCCAATTGTCAGCGCGGGATGGCGGGCCCGACCGTTCCTGCCGCCCCGTCCACTGTCACCGCATCGCCGGTGCGGAGACGGGTGGTCGCGTCCGGGACGCCCACCACGGCAGGAATGCCGTACTCGCGGGCCACGACTGCCCCGTGCGAGATCACTCCGCCCATCTCCATGACCAGGGCTCCGGCTGTCAGGAAGAGCGGGGTCCAGCCCGGATCCGTGGAGGGCGCCACCAGGATTTCCCCGGGTTCCAGGTGCGCGCCGACGGGGTCCAGGATGACACGCACTGTGCCGGTGGCGGTGCCGGTCGAGGCGGGCGTGCCTGCCAGGATTCCCTCTGCTCGCGGCCCCGCCGTAAGCGCGAAGGCAGCTTCGACGTCTGTCCCGTCGGAGAGCAGTAACCGGGGAATGTGCCGGCGGCGCAGTTCCAGATCGTAGTGCCGCCGGCGGCTGCCCACGATGCCGGACAGATCTGCGCCCCGCAGCCCCACACGAAGTTCGTCGAAGATGAGGAAGAAAACGTCCTCGGGGGCCGCAATTCGCCCCGCCCCCGCAAGGTCCTTGCCCACCTCGGCGAGTTGCCGGTGCATTTCACCCAGGACCACCACGACGTTGAACTTCGGCAGCTCCCGCAGGCCAGCCAGCTGCCTGGTTCGGTGGAGGCAGAAACCCACCAGCCGGCCCCGCAACTTCCCCTTCGCCTGTGCTTTTTCGACCATGCGGCGGATGGCGGACTCGGCCTGTTCGGCGGCGCGGGCGAACTGCCGGTCCGGCGCCTGCTCCGGATCCTCCACCCGAAGGTAGTTGGCGATCACGCCCAGAATATGGGCCGGATGCTCCGACCACCGCGGCATGCCAAGGTCGATTTCGGCCACCGCCCGGTGACCGTACTTTTCCAGGAACCCGCCAACACCGGTTTGTGCCAGCGCGGGAAGGGCGCGCCCACCGTAATCCCGGGCCAGATCCTCCGGGCTCTTTCCGAGGAAGGCAGTCCGGGAATCGGGATCCCGGCCGAGCAACGCGGCCAGCTGCCACAGTTCCAGGTCCATTTCGGTGGTCACATTGTGCGGCAGCCCGCGAAGGACGGATTCCAGCTCCCTGGGCTCTACGATGCCGCGAAGCAGCCGGCGGGCGGCGGCCAGCAGCAGGTAGCCGACGGCGGGGGCGGGCAGGGTTGCGCCGATCAGTTCCTCGACAGTCCCGCGCATGATGCCTTCGACATGATCGAGTCGCTTCTCGCTCGTCAGTGCATCTTGGTTCCTTGCCAGGTCGGTCCGGAGCCGCGTGCCGTAGGCCTGCGCCCGGCGCAGCTCGGCTTCGGGCCGTACCACCGCCCGGACCATCGAGGGCAGTATCTTGGCCATCGCGGCCAGGTTCTGCACGTCGCCGGCATTTCGCTTCCGTTGGTCCTTTGGCCGGGAGTTGCGGTCTCCCCTGGGCTCCTCCTTCCGGGCAGCTGACAACTTCACAGCGAAGCGGGGATCCTCCATCAGGGCCGCGAGCAGGGAAGCTGATCTCCCGTCCGCCAGGGGAAGCATCTTCAGCAGGGAGCGCCTGCCGCGTTTGCTGTGGAAGGCGGGGGTCAGGTCCACGTAGAGCCGCAGGCCGGGGGTGGCGTACTGCCGCCACGGCCCCCTGTCGCCCCGCATCAGGTTCAGTGCGGTGAGCCCCATGGGCGTGATGGGCCGGGTCAGACCCTGCAGGAGACTGGCACACAGGTAGACGCGGGTGTCCTCTTCGGCCAGCGCTTCCCCGTCCGCGAAGTCCTCAGATCCAAGATCAAATCCGGTGGAGGGAAGGCCTACCGGCAGCGGCACGGGCCGCGGATACAGCGTGGTGACGGGCCGTGACTGGGTCAGCCAGGCCGTCCCGGCGCGATCAATGACCCACTCGACGTCTTGGGGCGCACCCAGGAGTCGCTGGGCGGCCGTGCCGAGCGACGTGAGTTCGCGGAGGTGCTGGGCGTTCAGAACCGGCCGGCGCGCCCCGCCGTCGTGCCGGATGCCGTCCGGGCGGCTACCGTCCACCAGCCGGCCCGTGGCCGTCTGGATCACGAAATGGTCGGGATTGACCGCACCGGAGACCACGTCCTGTCCGGCTCCCTGGTGGGCGTCAATCACCGTCTCGCCGCGCGTTCCGGTCACAGGGTTCGCGGTGAACAGGACGCCCGCCGTCGCGGCCTCGACAAAATCCTGAACGACGACGGCGAGACTCACCTCGCGGTGGCTGATCCCGTTGGCTGCCCGGTACACCACAGCCCGGTCGGTCCAGAGCGAGGCCCAACAGCGGCGGATCGCTTCCAGTACCCCGTCGACACCGGTGACGTCCACGAAGGTGTCATACTGTCCGGCGAAGCTGGTGAACGGCAGATCCTCGGCTGTGGCGGAGGAGCGAACGGCCACGGCCGTGTCGCCGCTCGTCCCTTGCTTCCGCCCCTCCATGCCCATAGCGGCGTAAGCGGTACGCACGGCGGCATCCACCTCCGGCGGAACCGGCGCTGCGTTCACGAGTTCCCTGGCCTCGCGGGCAAGCCTGTACAGATGCTCGGCATCCCCGGGGCCCAGGTCTGCGAGACGGGCCGCGAGGACCTCCAGTTCCGCAGGCACAGCAGAGCGGTAGGCGGACGTGGTCAGGCAGAATCCGGTGGGCACCGGGAGCCCGGCAGCAGCCATCCTGCCGAGATTCAGCGCCTTCCCGCCCACGAGAGCGGGCGCCTGCAACCCGAGATCGGCCAACTCCACCACGAGCCTGTCCTGGGAATCGTGGCGTGCGGAATCCTGGCTTGGGTGGCCCATGGCATGCTCCTATGAAGTGTCCGCCAGCTCACCGATGCCATGCTGCCGGTTCACCATCTCGGTGATCCAGATGGGCGCGAACGGAGAGGTGCAGCCCGGGGGTGTCGGGTAATCCTTGAGCACCTCCAGGCGCTCACCGATGTCCATGGCGCGGGCACGATGCCCGGCGTGCTCAATCCCGATCTGGGCCAAGCAGTGGTTCATCGCCCACTGCAGGCGATCCGGGGCCTCCCTCATCTCCGCTTCGATGATGTCGAGCAGCCCTGGGAGGTCCAGCCCGTCGGGCTTCTTCGCCACGCGTTCGGTGGTCAGCGCCCATCCGGCACTCGCGACTATCGGATCCGGATCGGCGAACCAGGTCACGCGCAGCTCTTCGGAGTGCGGGGTCTTCTTCACCACATAGTTCACGAGCCAGTCCTGCACCTTGGGAGTGCCCGCCTGGCGCAACATGGCGTCCAGCTCACCGCGCTCGAACGCCTTCGGACGGCAGATCAGAATGGCCAAGAGTCGCGCCGCGGCGTCCCCGGTCTCCCACAGCTCGCGTGCAAGCTCCTGCTGGGTCTTCAGCCGCTTGGCCAACGCGCGCAGCTTGCTGAGGTTCACGCCGTGGTCGTCTCCGTGCCTGGCGTTCACCTCGCGGATCCTCGGATCCTCGAGCTCGGCCAGTTCGGCCTTCACCTCAAGAACTGTCGCCCCGGTCACCGTGGTCTGGGCCACCTCAGCCTCCTGTCCGTCGCATGTGGGACCAGCCTACGACGGCGAGCCGGGCTACGGTGGCATAAATGTGGCGCGGCCTGCGCAACCCCGCCTGCGCAACCGGTCAGCGCAATCGGTCAGCGGCCGCCGTCGGAATCCTGTTCCCTGGCCGCCTCGGCGGCCTTCAGCACCACGGCCTCAAGTTCATCCGTGCTCAGCAGTTCCTTGTGGAGGTGCTTGGTTCGGTAGCCGGCCCGGCCCACCATGTGCGCGGACACCGGTACGGTAAGCAGCTGGAAGATCCAGGCCACCAGCAGTACCGGCCACACCCACCATGTGCGGAGCTGCAGTCCCACGGCGGCCAGCAGCAGGAACAGGCCAAGCACCTGCGGCTTGGTGGCGGCGTGCATGCGGCTCATCAGGTCCGGGAACCGCAGCAGGCCAATCGCAGCGGCCAGGGACATGAACGCCCCCACGATCATGAAGACGGCGGACACCACATCGATGATGGTATCCACGGCGCTGGCATCAGGATGCATTGAGTTGCTCCCGCCGGTCGGCGACGAAGCGCGCCACGGTCACCGAACCGATAAACCCGATGACCGACACGGCAACGAGCAGCATCAGGTTGTTCAGGTGCCGGTTGACGGCCATGTCGATGCACAGCGCCGCACCCAGGATGGCAAGCAGCACGTCGGCCGCCAGCACCCGGTCCAGCAGGGAGGGGCCACGGGCGATCCGCACGATCGCGCCCGCGGCGGCGAGCGACAGCACCACAGCGGTGACGGTCAGGACGAGTTCCATCACGTGCCGGCCTCCAGGTTCAGTGCTTCAAGTTCCTCTTTGGTCCCCATGACGCGGATCAGGCCCGCCTCCGTGTCCCGCACTTCCTTACGGAGCTTCTGCACGTCCTCGGCGCTCCGGACGTTCAGTCCATGGATGTAGAGCGTGGAGGTTGACCTGTCCACTTCCACCACGAGCGATCCCGGGATCAGGGAGATCACGTGGCCTGTGGCGGTCACCATCAGGTCCGAGTGGCTCCGGAGCGGAACGGCGACGACGGCGTTGGTCACCTTGGGACCCTGCGCCACGGCCAGATAGAAGACCTGGAAGCTTGCGGCCACCACCCTGCCAAGGAACGCCACGGCGAACGGAATGGCGCGGAGGACGCTGAAGCGTCCGCTCAGCTCCACCGGCGGCAGGTAGAACAGGCGGGCCACCGCGACGGCGAGCAGGGCGCCGAACAGCAGGTTGCCCGGGCTGAAATCCTGCCACAGGGCGCCCCAGACGATGACGAGCCAGACGAGCAGCGGCAGTTCCTGCCGCAGGGAGATCCGCCGCCGGCTCATTTCCCACCGCCGCTCAGGCTGCTGCCGTTGAGCGCAAGGTTCGGCACCGGCGTCTGCTGGCCCAGCACCGCGTGGATATACGCGGACCTGTCCAGCATGGCGTCGGCGGACTGGCCGGCCACCTGGAACAGCGGGCCGGCGAAGATCGTGAGCGCCACGCCGAGCACCACCAGTCCCATGGTGGAGCCCACCATGGTCCGGGGCAGAAGGATCAGGCCGCGCTTGCCCGTCCGCAGGCCAGCAGGCGAATCCTCGGCGTCGGCAAGCAGCACGGGATCGGGATGTTCGGCGTCCTCGGGCTTCCGCCAGAACGCACGGTTCCATACGCGTGCAACGGCCAGCAGGGTCAGGAGGCTCGTCACGACACCGCCGATGACCAGCGTGTACGCCAGCGGCGTCCCGAGCTGGATGCCGGCCTGCATGAGACCAAGCTTGCCAAGAAAACCGGAGAACGGCGGGATGCCTGCGAGGTTCATTGCGGGGACGAAGAACAGCAGCGCCAGAATCGGGGACAGCTTCGCGAGCCCGGCGAGGCGGTCAACCGACGAGCTTCCGCCGCGGCGCTCGATCAGCCCCGTCACGAGGAAGAGGCTGGTCTGGATGGTGATGTGGTGTGCCACGTAGAACACGGCGGCGGCGAGGCCGGCCACGGAGGACATGGCCAGCCCGAACACCATGTAGCCGATGTGGCTGACGAGGGTGAAGGACAGGAGACGCTTGATGTCGCTCTGCGCAATGGCGCCAAGGATCCCCACCACCATGGTCAGCAACGCGGCGATCATCAGTGGAGTGTTCAGGGAGTCGCCCGGGAACAACAAAGTTTCTGTCCGCACCATCGCATAGACGCCAACTTTGGTCAGCAGGCCTGCGAACACGGCCGTCACGGGGGCCGGCGCGGTCGGGTAGGAGTCAGGCAGCCAGAACGACAGCGGGAACACGGCTGCCTTGATGCCGAAGGCCACCAGCAGCATGACGTGCAGGAGCGTCTTGGTTCCCTGGTCCAGCTCGGCCAGCTTGATGGCAAGGTCCGCCATGTTGATGGTGCCGGTGGCCCCGTAGATCATGGCAATGGCGATGAGGAACAGCACGGAGGACACCACCGAGACCACCACGTAGGTGACGCCGGCACGGATGCGCGGGCCGGTTCCGCCCAGGGTCATCAGCACGTAGCTGGCCGTCAGCAGGATCTCGAACCCGACATAGAGATTGAACAGATCACCCGACAGGAACGCGTTGGACACACCGGCCACGAGGATCAGGTACGTGGGGTGGAAGATCGACAGGGGCGCGTCCTCGTCGCCGTCGGCCATGCCCTGCCCGGTGGCGTATACGAGGACGGCGAGGCTCACCGCGGACGACACCACCAGCATCAGGGAGGAGAACTGATCCACCACCAGGACGATTCCCCACGGCGGCAGCCATCCGCCGATGTTCACCGCCTCGGTTCCCCCGTTCCAGACCGAGGCCAGCAGCAGGCACTCGAGCAGCAGGGTGAGCGACAGCAACGCGATGCTCACCGCCCGCTGCGCACGCGAATGCCGGATCAGCACGAACGTCAGCGCCGCGCCCAGGATGGGAAGAACGACGGCGAGCGGGGCCAGGCTTGTCAGGCTCACTTTCCGTCTCCTTCCGGGTGGTTGTTGATGGTGGCGGAACCTGGTTTCTCTTCGTGCGCGGCGGCCTCCCCGGAGATGGCGCGGCCGCCCGCCGGGATGGTTGCTGAATCCGGTATGGGAGAGTCCGACACTCCCCCTCCGTCGGCGCCGAGCATGGTGAGCGGGAACTCCGACGTTTCCATGGGGATGACGGCGTCGTCCTCGGCGTCGAAGCTGGGGGTCGCCGCCACACGGCGGTCCTCGACGTCGTCCTGGATCTCATCCTGGCGGGCCAGCACCCAGGTCCGGTAAATGATGCCCAGCATAAAGGCGGTGACGGCGAAGGAGATCACGATGGACGTCAGGATCAGCGCCTGGGGCAGGGGGTCGTTGTAGGCGCCGGGTTCCGTGTCCTTGCTGAAGAACGGGGCCAGTCCGGCATACCCGCCGGTGGCCAGGATCAGCAGGTTGGTGGCGTTCGCCAGGAGCATCAGCCCCAGCAGAACGCGTGTTAGGCTGCGTTCGAGAATGAGGTAGATGCCGCACGCATAGAGGGCACCCATGACGGTCAGCAGGGTGAGGTTGACGCTCATGCCTCTCCCCTCCCGGTGTCCGCGGGGACGGGAGCGGACTCCCACTCGGCGGCGGGGTGGACCGCTGCCGCCCGTTCGGGCCGGATGGCCGCGGGTTCTTCCTCGAAGTGTTCGTCGATCTCGGCCCCCAGGCTGCGCAGCACATCCAGCACCAGCCCGACCACCACGATGTACACGCCGGTGTCGAAGATGGTGGACGTGACAAATTTGATGTCCCCAAAGACCGGCAGCCACAACTCGATGATGGCGCTCTGGAACACCTGGCCGCCCAGCAGCAGCGGGGCGACGCCGGACGCCGCGGCCGTTGCGAGTCCGAGGCCCAGCAGTGTTCCGGCACTGATGGGCGTGGCCTCACGAAGCTCGTAGCGGCCGCCTGCCAGATAGCGCAGCGTGAGGGCCAGTCCGGCCATGAGCCCTCCCGCGAATCCGCCGCCGGGAAGGTTATGCCCGGCCAGCAGCAGGTAGAGCGAGAAAATGATCATCGAGTGGAACATGAGCCGCGTAACCACTTCGAAAATGATGGAACGCCGCTCCGGAGCCAGAGTCCGGCCAGCCACCAGCCATGCGTCCCGCGTGGAGGCGGCGAACTTGCGGGTCAGCGCCAGGGCGGCGCCGTCACGCGAGAATTTGTCCACCCCGCGGCGCCGGCCCACGGTGCCTTCCTCCACAGTGGACGACGCACGGATGCCGTCGCCGCGGCCGCGGAGGAAAATCAGACTGGCCACGCCTGTCGCTGCGAGCGCGAGCACCGAGATCTCGCCGAACGTGTCCCAGGCACGGATGTCCACGAGCGTGACGTTGACGATGTTCAGCCCGCCGCCGCCCTCGTACGCCAGCTTGGGAAATTCCAGGGAAACAGGTGTGGCCACCCGTGCGCCCATGGCGTGGATCGCCGCGAAGACCATGGTGGCTCCGAACGCCAGCCCGATGATCACGCGGACCACCCGGTACTTGCCGCCGGTGCGGTCCCGGAGTTCGGCCGGCAGGCTCCGCATGGCCAACACGAACGCCACCAGGATGATGGTCTCCACCAGCATCTGGGTGAGGGCGAGATCCGGTGCCCCCTGCAGGGCGAACATCAGGGCAATCCCATAGCCTGTCACCGACACCATGAGCACGGCCAGGAAGCGCTTGTTGGCGCGGACGGCGGCCAGCGCCCCGATCACGATGCCTGCGCCCGCCACGATCTGCAGCGGTGAATTCGGATCGATGAAATACAGCCCCTCCGGCAGCGGTTTCGGCGCGGAGATCAGTGCAGCCAGGGGAAGCACGAAGGCCGCGGTCAGGATGACGGCCAGGTAGAAGTACAGCGAACCGCGCTGCGTGCGGCCCGTCAGCCAGACGGCGACGTCGTCGAGGGCGCCGATGGTCAGCCGGTAGCCGCGGTCGGCGTCGATCCAGTCCGGGACCAGGCCCTGGGCGCGCCCCACCGCCCCGCGGGCGAAGAACATGGCCAGGCCCAGGACAAAGGTGACGGCGGTCAGGCCGAGCGCCGGGGTCAGCCCGTGCCACAGCGCAAGGTGGCCGGCGGCACCTGCCTCAGTGCCGGCGTCGGAGGCTGCTTCCGTGAACAGGGCGGCGTACGGCTGGATCCACGCGTCAACGGGCGCCGGCCACAGGCCGTAGACGATGGTGAGGACGCTCAGGACCGCCGGGGCCGCGAGGAAGGACGGCTTGATGGCTTTGAACGGGGTGCGGTCCACACCTTGCTTCACCGCGAAGGCACCCCAGAAAAACCGGGCGCTGTAGGCGAAGGTCAGCACCGATCCGAGCACCACGCCGGCCAGGACCACCGCGCCCCACGGCCCGTGCCCCGGCTCGCCCGCGAAATGGACGAATGCTTCCAGCACCGACTCCTTGGCCACGAAGCCGCCGAGCAGCGGGACCCCGGCCATGGAAGCGGCACCGATGCCGGCCACGATTGCGAGTGCGCGGGAGGACTGGAAGACGCCCGACAACTTGCCGATGTCGCGGGTGCCGGCCTGGTGGTCGATGATGCCCACCACGAGGAAGAGTGTTGCCTTGAACAGTCCGTGGGCCAGCAGCATGGCGAGGCCCGCGAGCGCAGCATCAGGCCTGCCCAGCCCCACCACCATGGTGAGGAAGCCGAGCTGGCTGACCGTGCCGTAGGCCAGAATGAGCTTGATGTCGGTCTGCCGCAAGGCGCGGTAGCCACCGACCAGCATGGTGGCGAGGCCCAGACCCAGGACAAGCGGCAGCCAGTACTCCGTCTCCGTGAATCCCGGTGCCAGGCGCGCCACGATATACACCCCGGCCTTCACCATCGCCGCCGCGTGCAGATACGCACTTACCGGGGTGGGTGCCGCCATGGCGCCGGGGAGCCAGAAGTGGAACGGGACCAGCGCGGATTTGGTCACCGCACCGATGAGAATCAGGACGACGGCGGCGCCCACGGCTCCCGCGGCCTGCCCGGTGACCAGGTCCGGTGCCTGCTCCAGGATGGCCGAGATCCGGTACGTTCCGGCGGCGGAGCCGAGCATGATCAGGCCAACGAGCATCGCCAGTCCGCCGGCCGTGGTGACCATGAGCGCCTGCAGGGCCGAGCGCCGCGCCGCGAGGCGGGTCCGGGCATAGCCGATAAGGAGATAGGACAGGACAGTGGTGAGTTCCCAGAAGATGAACAGCAGCAGCAGGTCATCCGCCGTGACGAGGCCGAACATCGCACCGGCGAACGCGAGAAGCTGGGCGCCGAAGCCGCCCAGGTACTGGTCCTTGTCCTTGAAGTAACGGGCGCAGTACAGCAGCACCAGGGCGCCCACACCGAGCACCAGCAGGGACATGACCCATGCCAGGGCGTCCAGGCGGAAGGCGAATTCGATGCCAAGGTCGGGGATCCACGGGGTGACCTCGCTGGCGTGGCCGCCGCTGCCGTGCGGGCCCGCCGTCGCATAGACGGCGCCGTGCTGCAGCAGCAGCCAGACGAAAGAGCCGGCGGGCACTGCTGCCAGTGCATAAAAGGAACTCCGGCCGAATTTCCTGAAGATGAGGGGCGCCACAGCAGCAACCGCAAAGTGCACGGCAAGGACTGTGATCACTGTTATCTCCGCAAAGTCAGGAATTCGATTATCAAAGTTGGAGCAGGCGGTCAATCGTTGGGTTCGGTCCGGACAGTTTATCAAGGGGGCACTGACACTTTTTCCCTCCGGGACGCCAATGGCGTAAGATTCCGCAGTTCTCCAAGGGCAGTTCCGTTCCATGTTCGCCATGGGCGGATAGCATCGGCGTTATGAACTCCGCCGCCGCTCCCGAGGCAATGCAGCCGTCGTCCGACCTTGAAGCCGGCACCACGGTCTCCAACAAGGGCCGCGTGCTCGCATGGGCGGCGTGGGACTGGGGGTCGGCGGCGTTCAACGCCGTCATGACCACGTTCGTTTTCACTGTGTATCTGACGTCCAAAGCGTTCGGCAGCGAAGACCAGGCCTCGGCCGTGCTTGGCGGGGCGCTGGCAATCGCGGGGGCAGCGATTGCGCTGCTGGCGCCGGTCACCGGCCAGCGCTCCGACAGCGGCGGACGGCGGAAGCTGTGGCTGGGAGTCAACACGGCGCTCGTCGCGGTGCTGACCGCGCTGTGCTTTTTCGTGTTTCCCCGCCCGGAGTTCCTGCTGCTTGGGGTTTCGCTGATTGCGCTGGCCAACGTCTTCTTCGAGTTCGCCGGCGTCAATTACAACGCCATGCTGGCGCAGATTTCCACGCCCGGGAACATCGGCAGGGTCAGCGGTTTCGGCTGGGGCATGGGATACCTCGGCGGAATCGTGGCCCTGCTGATCGTTCTCCAGCTCTTCGTCCAGCCCCGCTTCGAGTGGTTCGGCGCCTCCACGCAGGACAGCCTCAACATCCGGCTCGTGGCTGTGTTCTCCGCCCTGTGGTTCTTCATCTTCGCGCTGCCGGTGATGTTCGCTGTGCCTGAGCTGCCCAGGCCGAAGCGGGGGACTGAACGCGGAACCGCAAACAGCATCGTTGCGTCCTACGGGCTGCTGGTGCGGCGGATCAAGGCGATCTACCGGACCAGCCCGCACACCATCTTCTTCCTGCTGGCCAGCGCCATCTTCCGGGACGGGCTCGCCGCGGTGTTCACGTTCGGCGGGATCATCGCGGCCGGCACCTTCGGTTTCGAACTGTCGGAGGTGATCTTCTTTGCCATCTTCGGCAACATCGTGGCGGCCGTGGGGGCGATCATCGGCGGGTTCCTGGACGACAGGGTGGGACCCAAGGCCGTGATCCTCGGGTCCTTGGTGGGCCTGCTGGTCGCCGGGACCGTGATCCTGGTGCTCGGCAACGGCAATTACGTCTTCTTCGGCACGGCCTGGGCAGGGAGCACCACGTTCTGGGTGTTCGGGCTGTTCCTCTGCCTGTTCGTGGGGCCGGCCCAGGCGTCCTCCCGCGCTTACCTGGCCAGGCTGGCTCCGCAGGGCGAATCCGGCGAGCTCTTCGGCCTGTACGCAACCACCGGCCGGGCCGTCAGCTTCCTGGCCCCCACGCTGTTTACGCTCTGCATCGCCGTGGCCACGCCCCTCGTCGCGGAAGGGGAAGCGCAGCGCTGGGGCATTCTGGGCATCATGGTGGTGCTCCTTGCAGGGCTGCTGGTCCTCCTCCCCGTCAAACCGCCGAGCGAAGCCAAGATCGCCGTCGTCCCGACCACCTAGCGCGAACGGACACTTAAGCCCCCGTTTTCGCCGCGCCGACGACGCCCAAACTGTCGATTGGCGGATTAGGCTGATGGTATGAACGTGGAAGAGACGGACCTCCCCGGCCTCGGCAGGCGCAAGGACTTCATGACGGCCTCCGGACGGCGGATCGGAGTGGTGGAGCTTCGCGAGGGTCAGACGGAACTGTTCGTCTCCACGTGGGACGATCCCGACACCTGCCAGGCCTCCATTCCACTGACCGGCGATGAAGCCGCCACCCTGGGCAACCTGCTCGGCGGCCAGCATCTGGCCATGAAGCTGACGGAGGCGCACAAAGAGGTGCCGGGGATCGTCACGAGGCAGTTCTCGATCACTGCGGACTCGCCGTTCCAAAACCAGCCCATGGGCAAGGCGTGCATCCGCACCCGGTGCGGCGTCTCGATTGTCGCGATCATGCGTGAAGGTGAGGTGGTTCCCTCGCCGGGGCCCGACGTCGTCCTTCACTCTGGCGACCTGCTGGTCGCAGTCGGCACACAGGAAGGCCTTGATACAGCGGCCGATATTCTGCGCAACGGCTGAACGCGATGGACGAGCTGGCACTGACCCTCATCGAGCTGGGGGCCGTCGTGTTCTGCTTAGGCCTGCTGGCCCGGCTCGCCGGGCGAATCGGCATGTCACCCATCCCGTTGTACCTGGTGGGCGGACTGTTCTTCGGCGCCGGCGGCATGATGAAGCTCGAAGGCATCCAAAGTTTCGCCCATCTCTCCGGCGAGATCGGTGTGATCCTGCTGCTCTTGATGCTCGGGCTGGAATATTCCGCATCGGAGCTGGTCTATGGCATGCGCCGCTCCTGGCAGGGCGGCGTGTTGGACCTTGTCCTGAACTTCCTGCCCGGGGCGGCTCTCGCCGTGATATTGGGATGGGGCGCCGTAGGCGCCATGGTGATGGGCGGCGTCACCTATATCTCCTCCTCCGGCATTGCGGCCAAGGTCATCACCGACCTTGGCCGCATCGGCAACAGGGAAACTCCTGTGGTTCTCTCCATCCTGGTGTTCGAGGATCTGGCGATGGCCATGTACCTGCCCATCCTGACGGCCACGCTCGCGGGGATCAGCTTCCTCGAAGGCATGCTGACCGTCGGCATTTCACTGGCCGTGGTCACAGTCGTGCTGGCGGTGGCGCTAAGGCACGGCCATCGCGTCTCCCAGGCAGTGCACAGCGAAAATTCCGAGGTCTTCCTGCTCAACCTGCTCGGTGCAGCACTCCTCGTCGCAGGTTTGGCGTCTGCGCTGCAGGTGTCGGCCGCGGTTGGTGCCTTCCTGCTCGGCATTGCCATTTCCGGGGCCACGGCAGACAGCGCAACTCGGATCCTTGAGCCATTGCGCGACCTGTTCGCCGCCATCTTCTTCGTGGCCTTCGGCCTGAACACTGACCCTGCCTCCATCCCCCCGGTGCTGGGCTGGGCGCTCGTCCTGGCCGTGGTCACCGCCGCCACGAAGATGATCACCGGGGTGTGGGCGGGGTGGCGGGCAGGCATTGCGCGGCGCGGCCGCTTCCGCGCCGGAGCTGCCCTCGTTGCCCGCGGCGAATTCTCGATCGTCATCGCCGGGCTGGCCGTGGCCTCGGGAGCAGTCTCCGCCGAACTGGCCGCGTTCGCTACGGCCTATGTCCTGATAATGGCGATTCTGGGCCCGCTCGCTGCCCGTTACGTGGAGCCTGTGCTCGCGAAATTCTCCCGCCCGGCAACCCCCGAAGCGGTGCGGGCCTGACAGACCCCGCTAAATGTCCGTGCGGTGGAAGTTCAGGTGGCTGCGGCTCGCGGTAGGTCCGCGCTGGCCCTGGTAGCGGTTGCCGTACTCGCCGGAACCGTAGGGGTACTCCGCGGCAGAGGTCAACCGGAAGAAGCAGAGCTGGCCGATCTTCATGCCCGGCCAAAGCTTGATGGGCAGCGTGGCCATGTTGGACAGCTCCAGCGTCACGTGGCCGGAGAAACCGGGGTCGATGAAGCCCGCGGTGGAGTGCGTCAGCAGGCCGAGCCGGCCCAGGGAGGACTTGCCTTCAAGGCGGGCGGCGATATCGTCCGGGAGGCTGACAGTCTCGTAGGTGGAGCCCAGAACGAACTCTCCCGGGTGGAGGATGAACGGTTCGCCCTCCTCCACCTCGACGAGGCGGGTCAGTTCGGGCTGCTCCTCGGCGGGGTCGATATGGGCGTACTTGTGGTTGTCGAACAACCGGAAAAAACGGTCGATCCGGACATCAACCGAGGAGGGCTGCACCATCGCGGAGTCGTACGGGTCCAGGACGATCCGTTCGGAATCAATTTCGGCACGAATGTCGCGGTCAGAGATCAGCACACCTCCCAAAATAGCATCAACCCGCCGCCGGGAGCCCCTTGGCTGCGGCCGGAGGACCTGTGAGCTGGGATTCATGCGCAACTGGGATTCATGCACAGGCCGCGACGGCCCGGAACGGAGACACGCACAAGCGGTGGGCGGACTGGCCCGCCAACTGCGCTAAGCTAGTTTTGCCCGACGCGATCCGGTGCACGCGGCTGTAGCTCAATGGTAGAGCGCTAGCTTCCCAAGCTCGATACGCGGGTTCGATTCCCGTCAGCCGCTCCATTCGCCATGATTCGCCCGGGCCCGTCTCCGCCCCCGCCGCAAGACCGCATTAGGTCACTACCTGTATGGTCAGAAGCCTGGAACCTCTTCGGTTCCGCTACAGGAGCAAACATGGCTGACAAGTCCCCCCGTCAAGCAGCATCCAAGAAATCCGGCAAATCCATCAAGGAAAAGCGCGCTGATAAGAGGGCCGCCGCAGCGCCGCCCAGCTCACTGGACAAGGCCACCGCGAAGCCGACGCCGGCAAAGAAGAAGTGACCCGCCCGCCGAACCATTTCATCCTGGGGATTGTTTCGTCCTCCAGCAAGCCCGACGAACGCCGCTTGGCGCTGCATCCGCGTCATCTTGAGCGGATCGCGCCCGAGTTGCGCCGGCGGATGATCCTGGAACATGGCTATGGAGAACGCTTCGGCTATTCCGATGCCCAGCTCGCACCGCTGGTGGGGCGCATGGCCAGCCGCGAGGACCTGGTGGCCCAGGCGGATGTCGTTCTCCTGCCCAAGCCGCAATCGCAGGACCTCGCCAAGCTCCGCGACGGCCAGACCCTGTGGGGCTGGCCGCACTGTGTCCAAGACCGTGCCATCACCCAGCTGGCTATCGATAAGAAGCTCACGCTCATCGCCTTCGAGGCCATGAACCATTGGGCCAGCGACGGCGGCTTCGGCCTGCATGTATTCCACAAGAACAACGAAATGGCCGGATACTCCTCCGTCATTCACGCGCTTTCCCTCACCGGCTCCACCGGCGACTACGGCCGCCGTCTAAGCGCAGTTGTCATCGGCTTCGGCGCCACGGCCCGCGGAGCTGTCACGGCACTGAACGCGCACGGCATTCATGATGTCCAAGTCCTTACCAACCGTGGAGTCGCGGCCGTTGGATCCCCCATCCACTCGGTACGGATCACTCAGTTCGACCATGACGACCAGACGCCTTTCCTCAGCCAAGTGATCACCGAACGCGGGCGCGTCCCGCTGGCGCCGTTTCTGGCCGAGAGCGACATCGTG
Source organism: Arthrobacter sp. B2060 (assembly GCF_059090445.1). Taxonomy (NCBI): domain Bacteria; kingdom Bacillati; phylum Actinomycetota; class Actinomycetes; order Micrococcales; family Micrococcaceae; genus Arthrobacter; species Arthrobacter sp. B2060. The sequence continues at coordinate 22,685 of NZ_JBNHFR010000009.1, read as the reverse complement.
GTCAACTGCACCCTCCAAGACCCCAACAACCCGCTGACCTATCTGCAGCAGGACGACCTTGCAGCGTTTAAGCCGGGGAGCCTGATCGTGGACGTCTCCTGCGACGAAGGCATGGGTTTCAGCTGGGCCAAGAACACCACTTTCGCCGAGCCGATGCTCACTGTGGGTGACCACATCTCTTACTACGCCGTGGACCACAGTCCGTCCTACCTGTGGAACTCCTCCACCTGGGAAATCAGCGAGGCACTCCTGCCGTTCCTAGAAACCGTGATGTCCGGAACGGAAGCGTGGCAGGGGAACGAGACGATCAGCCGTGCCATCGAAATCCGCGACGGCGTGGTCCTTAACAAGAGCGTTCTCGAGTTCCAGGGGCGCGAGGCGGAGCACCCGCACGCCGTGTTTGCGGGAAGTTAGCCCTCACGCACACCGCCCGCAATCGGCAGCGCGGCACCGGAGTACGGGCAAAAAATGATTGATAACCGTTCGCAGCTCGCTTATGCTGTGAGTGTTGGAGGTCATGCAGCGGCTGATGACAGTCATTCGATACGAATATCCTGCAACGAGGCAGGCAATATTCGGGATAGGCACGCCGTGACCACAGCCGCAAATCGCCATTTCCCCCACCACTCCATGACAGTGGACACCGAGTACGTCGCCAAGCCGAACTGCGACAAATGCGGAACAGACGAATTCATCTACCTTGAGTCTTTCGTTCCGCCCAGATACCGCCAAGACGGCACCGTGAGGACGCTGGGCGAAGCCGCCTACACCTGCACAAGGTGCGAGGAATTTTCCGCCCACAGCGTTCCCTCGTCCTGGGCACCGCCGGGCTGGTACCTGGGCTAGGCGCCCCGGGCTTTACTAGAGAAACCAGCAGGTCTCACCACCACGCAGGGTCTCATCACCAACATCGCAGAACTGGCGGGCACCGATGGTGCCCGCCAGTTCTTTGTGGGCATTGCTAGATCAGCGAATCCGACAGATGGTTAGGCGTGCCGAACCGGTGCGCCGTGATGCTGACGGCCTGCTCGTGCAGGAAAGGCAGCAGCTCAACGCGGCCGGCTTCGGTCACCTCGTGCGGGTAGACGGCCACATCCGGACGGCCGCCGATTGCCTCGGCCAACTCAGCAGCAGACCCGCCGATCAGGCGGATGCGCGCGCCCGACAGTTTGCCGGCGGAGGCAAGCCGGCCGGCGGAAGCCAGCCACGCGGCGTCGTCCTCCACCGTTACCGGGATATCCAGTCCGGTCAGCACCGCGCGGAGCTGCGCCGGAAGGGCGACGGCGGTGGAGACCGTCAGCTGCGAACCGGCCAGGACGCCGGCAGCTACTGTGCGGACGAGCGCTCGGAGTGGCTCGCCGTCGGACAGACGGACGGTGACCGGAAGGTTGCGGTACCGGAAGATGTTGCGCTCGGCGCTCAGGCCGGAGACATCCTTCGCCGTACCAAATTCGTCAGCCCAGGCGAGGGCGTCGGAGCCGAGTGCACGCTCCAGCGCCTCGATCTCTGCCGCGTCGAGCTCGCCCTGCATCGCGTTGACAAGACGGCCAACACCGGGGTGGGTAATGCGTGCCGTGGCACCCTGCGAGCTTTCCTTGCTGGTCCACTCACCGAGGCCGACCAGGTAGTTGGGTCCGCCGGCCTTGGTGCCGGCGCCGACGGCCGACTTCTTCCAGCCGCCGAAGGGCTGGCGCTGCACGATGGCCCCGGTGATTCCGCGGTTCACGTAGAGGTTGCCAGCCTGGATGGTGTCGAGCCACAGGCCGAGCTCTTCGGCGTCGAGGGAGTGCAGGCCCGCAGTGAGGCCGTAGTCCACTTCGTTCTGGATGGCAATGGCATCTTCCAGGGTTTCGGCCGTCATGACGCCCAGCACCGGGCCGAAGAATTCGGTCAGGTGGAAGTAGGACCCGCGCTTGACGCCGTAGCGGACGCCCGGGCTCCACAGCCGGCCGGTGTTGTCCAGCTTGCGGGGTTCCACGGCCCAGTTCTCGCCGTCACCCAGGGTGGTGAGGGCGTTCAGGAGCTTTCCGTTGGCGGGCTCGATGATGGGGCCCATCTGGCTCGTGGGGTCTTCCGGGTAGCCGACCTTCAGGGAAGTCACGGCATCGATCAACTGGTTGCGGAAGCGCTTGGACTTGGCAACAGAGCCCACCAGGATCACCAGTGAGGCTGCGGAGCACTTCTGTCCGGCGTGGCCGAAGGCCGAGTAGGCAACATCCTTGGCCGCGAGGTCGAGGTCCGCGCTCGGGGTGACGATGATGGCGTTCTTGCCGCTGGTCTCTGCCAGCAGCGGCAGGTCCTTGCGGAAGGAGCGGAACAGTTCCGCGGTTTCATAGCCGCCGGTGAGGATCACGCGGTCCACCGCCGGGTGGGAGATCAGCTGCCGGCCGAGCTCACGCTCGCCCAGCTGCACCATGGTGAGCACGTCGCGGGGAATACCGGCCTCCCACAGCGCCTCGATCATGACGGCGCCGCTGCGGCGGGCCTGCTTGGCAGGCTTGACCACGACGGCGGATCCGGCGGCAAGTGCCGCAAGGACCGAACCGGCCGGAATGGCCACGGGGAAGTTCCACGGCGGAGTCACCAAGGTGAGCTTCGCCGGGACGAAGGTGGCGCCGTCGACGTCGTCCAGCTTGCGGGCTGATTCAGCGTAGTAGTGCGCGAAGTCAACGGCCTCGCTGACTTCAGGGTCGCCCTGGTCGAGGGTCTTGCCCGTTTCACTGGCCATAACCTCCAGCAGGTCGGCGCGGTGGGCTTCAAGGACGTCGCCGGCGCGGTGCAGGATCTCTGCGCGTTCGGCGCCGCTCAGCGCACCCCAGGCCTTGCCCTTGTCGACGGCAGTCGCGATGACCGTGTCGAGGGTGTCCGCATCAGTGATGGTCGCGGCCTCGACCGCCGCCTTGCCCAGCGTCGAGGACGGCACGCGGTCCAGGATGGCCCGGCCCCAGTCACGGTTGGCCGGAAGGGCCGGATCGGTGTCCGGCGTGTTCTCGAAGTGGTCGTGCGGCATGGGCACGGCCGGGAGGTTGCGGTTCTGCTGGCGGCTGGGCGGCGGCACCTCGTCGTCGAGCTTTTCCAGGGAGGAGAGGAAGCGCTGCTTCTCGCGCTCGAACAGCGCTTCGTTTTCGCTGAGCTCGAATACGGCGGACATGAAGTTTTCCTGGCTGGCGCCCTCTTCCAGGCGGCGGATCAGGTAGGCGATGGCGACGTCGAACTCGGCCGGGTGCACCACCGGTGTGTAGAGCAGCAGGGACCCGACGTCCTTCTTCACGGCTTCGGCCTGGCCCTGGGCCATGCCGAGCAGCATTTCGAATTCAACGCCGGACTCAACACCGCGCTGCTTGGCGAGCAGCCACGCGAAGGCGATGTCGAAGAGGTTGTGGCCTGCCACGCCGATGCGGATGTTCTTAATGCGGTCCGGGTGCAGCGAGTAGTTGATCACGCGCTTGTAGTTGGTGTCGGATTCCTGCTTGCTGCCGCAGGTGGCCAGCGGCCAGTCATGGAGCGAGGATTCGACCTGTTCCATGGGCAGGTTGGCGCCCTTGACCACGCGGACCTTGATGGCGGCGCCGCCGTCGGCGCGGCGGGCGGCCGCCCAGTCCTGGAGGCGGATCATGGCGGACAGTGCGTCCGGGAGGTAGGCCTGCAGCACGATGCCGGCCTCGAGGTTCTTGAACTCGGGCTTGTCCAGGATCCTGGTGAAGACCGCGATGGTCATGTCCAGGTCCTTGTATTCCTCCATGTCCAGGTTGATGAACTTGGCCTTCTGACCGGCGCCGGCGAAGGAGGCGGCGCGGGCGAACAGCGGGGTGAGCCGCTCTACGACGTGCTCCACGGCTTCGTCGAAGGCCCAAGCGGAGTGCGGGGCAACGGTGGAGGAGACCTTAATGGACACGTAGTCCACGTCCGGGCGGGCCAGCAGGGTGTGGGTGCCCTCGAGCCGGCGGGATGCCTCGTGTTCGCCCAGGACTGCCTCACCGAGGAGGTTGACGTTCAGCTTGATGCCGTCCTTGCGGATTTTCGCGATGGCGGGTCCCAGCTTGGCGTCCGTGGCGTCGACGATCAGGTGGCCCACCATCTCACGCAGGACGCGGCGGGCGATCGGGATGACGACGTTCGGGAGGACCGGCGCCATGGTGCCGCCGAGGCGGACGGCGCTGCGCATGTGCCAGGGCAGGAAGGCCGGAACCTTTGGTGCCAGCGCCGCAAGGTTCCGGGCGGCGACCTTGAGGTCCTCGGGACGGACCACGCCGTCCACGAAGCCAACCGTGAAGTCCAAGCCGTTCGGGTCCTTGAGGACACCGGCGAGCTGTTCGGCTGAAGCGTCCGCGGGGATCTTGGCGGCTTCGGTCAGCCACCGGCGCACCAGCGCGATGGCTGCATCGGACAGGGCCGCCGCTTCGGCGACGTGGGAACCCGCCGGGCGGGTAGCGACGGCGCCGGTCTCAGCGGCGTCCTTGCCTGCAGAAACACGGTGATCCGTTGCGATGTGAGTCATGGCTTGTTCTCGTTCTTTCCGTGGGTAGTGAGCCTCTTATTCATCAGTATGGGCTTCATTTCACGTAAGATAAAGCGATCTTTCCTGAGCGATACAGGTTAGAAAATCCGATCGTTTTCAGCGGCCTTCCCGCGACGCAAGAATCCCCGGAAACCGCCGGACGCTCCCTCACCTTTCGCCGCAAAACAACGAACCCTCCCTCACCAACGGTGAGGAAGGGTTCGCAGACCGCTCCAAGAGTGAGGGAGCGCTGCGGCATTGGCCGCTCCAAGTGAGGGAGCGCTGAACTACACGGGCGTGTGCATCTCCACGGCTTCCTCGTGCCTCGGGCTGTTCGGGTTCATGAGGGAGTGCCGCTTGCCGTAGCCGAAGTAGATGACCAGGCCGATGACAAGCCAGACACCGAAGCGCGCCCACGTCTCCCAATGGAGCTGGAACATGAGGAAGGCCGAGGCCAGGACGCCGAAGGCCGGGACCAGGGGCATCAGCGGCAGCCTGAACTCACGCGGAGCATCCGGCTTCTTGTAGCGGAATACGATCACCGCGAAGCAGACCACCACGAAGGCGGCAAGGATGCCGATGTTGGTGAGGTCCGCCACGGCCTTGATCGGGAAGACGCCGGCGAGAAGGGCGGATGCAACACCTGCGATCCAGGTGACGCGCTGGGGCGTGCCATGGCTGTCCGTCTTGGAGAACCAGCCGGGCAGCAGGCCGTCGCGGCTCATGGAGAACCAGACGCGGGTCACGCCCAGGAGGAAGGTCAGCATCACCGTGAGGATGGACAGCACGGCAAAGACCGAAATGATGGTGGCAATAACCGGAAGGCCGACTCCCGTGAATGCCGACGCGAACCCTGCGGCAGGATCGATGTCCTGGTAGTTCTGCATGCCCGTGAGAACAAGGGTGGCGGCCACGTACAGGAGCATGGCGATGATCAGGGACAGGATGATGGCCTTGGGCATGTGCTTTTTGCCGTCGGTAGCCTCTTCCGCGGCCGTACTCATGGCGTCGTAGCCGAACACGGCAAAGAACACCGTGGCGGCGCCGGCAAAGACCGGACCAATGCCGCTGGGCATGAACGGGTTGAAGTTCTCTGCATTGATGTAGAAGACGCCCAGTCCGATGATGAAGAGGATGAGGATCACCTTGATGGCCACGGCCACGAGCTCAAACCGGCCAAATGCCTTGGTTCCGCGCGACAGGATCCAGGTGACCAGCAGGCAGACCAGGATGGCGGGGATGTTGACGATGCCGCCCTTGCCTTCATCCGGCGTGGATGTCATCCAGACAGGCATGTGGATTCCGATGCCGGACAGGAACGCCTCGAAGTAGCCGGAGATGCCAATGGCCACCACAGCCACGATGGCAATGTATTCGAGCAGCAGGTCCCAGCCGATGAACCAGCCGATCACTTCGCCTAGGGCCACGTAACCGTAGGTGTACGCGGAGCCGGCCCGGGGGATCATGCCGGCAAACTCGGCGTAGGAAAGGGCCGCGGCGGCTGAGGCCAGGCCGGCGATCAGGAAGGAAAACAGAACCGCGGGGCCGACGCCCGGCGTGCCCTCACTGCCATGGGCCACGAGCCCCGCCAGCGAAAAGATGCCGACGCCGATAATGCCACCAACTCCGATGGCTGTGAGCTGCCACAGTCCAAGGGACTTGAAGAGGCCGCTGTGCTTGTTCTCGATTTCGATGTCATCTATGGGCTTTCGCCTCAGGATGGACTGGGTGGGATCTTTCGTTGTCATACGGGGACTCCTGCGTAGGGTGCGGCCCCATCATCCGCCCTGTGATGGGGGTAACAGTGATCAGTATGCAAGGAACGTTGCATTAGATAAAGTGACTAATACTAATCAATATTCATTAGATCTTACGAAGGAACAGTCTATGCTCGATGTTCGCCGCCTGAGACTGCTCCGCGAGCTGAAGATCCGTGGCACCCTCGCAGAGGTGGCGGCAGCCCTGCAGTACAGTCCGTCATCAGTCTCGCAGCAACTGGCCCTTCTTGAGAAGGAAGCGGGTGTGGAGCTGCTGAGGAAAACCGGACGGAAAGTGCAGCTCACGCCCCAGGCGGAAGTTCTCGTGGCCCACACGGCGCAACTGCTTGAGACGCTGGAACAGGCGGAAGCCGACCTGGCCGCCTCCCTCACGACCGTCTCGGGCACCGTGCGGATCGCCGTCTTCCAGTCGGCGGCACTGGCCCTGATGCCGGACACACTGACGCTCATGGCCGGAACGTACCCCGAGGTCAGAATCGAGATGACCCAGCGGGAACCCGAAACGGCGCTCCACGAAACCTGGGCCAGGGACTTCGACATTGTCATCGCAGAGCAATATCCGGGCCATGCCGCGCCGCGGTATCCAGAGCTGGACCGGATCAAACTGACCACCGATGCCATCCGGCTGGCCGTTCCGCCCGAGTCGGGGGACCGGCCCCCAATCACGTCCCTTGCGGACACGGCGGAGTTGGCCTGGGTCATGGAGCCCCGCGGCGCAGCTTCCCGCCACTGGGCTGAACAGGCGTGCAGGAGTGCCGGGTTCGAACCCGACGTGCGTTTCGAAACAGCTGACCTGCAGGCCCAGATCCGGCTGATCGAGTCGGGCAATGCCGTGGGCCTCATGCCGGATCTTGTATGGACCGGGCGCGGCACCACCGCCGAGCTGATTGAACTGCCCGAGAAACCGCGCAGGACCGTGTTCACCTCCGTGCGCCGCTCCAGCGCCCAGCGCCCAGCCATTCTCGCCGCCCGCGAGATCCTGGCAACCACTGCCGCCTCCATCGCGGCCTCGAAAGACCACGAGATGGAGGGCCCGGCGTAGTGTTCCCTGGCTCACAGCCAAAGGTTGACCCCGGCGTTAGACTGTTCAGGTTATGAATCGCACAATGTTTAAGTCCAAAATCCACCGCGCCACCGTCACGCACGCAGACCTGCACTACGTGGGTTCCGTCACCGTGGACCTGGACCTGCTGGACGCTGCCGACATTCTTCCCGGCGAGCTCGTCGCCATTGTGGACGTCACCAACGGCGCCCGCCTTGAGACGTACACCATCGCCGGCGAACGCGGTTCGGGCGTGATCGGCATCAACGGCCCGGCCGCGCATCTGGTTCACGAGAACGACGTCGTCATCCTGATCACGTACGCCGAGATGACCACCGAGGAAGCCCGGGCCTACGATCCCAAGGTGGTCCACGTCGACAAGAACAACAAGATCATCCAGCTGGGCAACGATCCCGCCGAAGGCCTCACGCCCGGCCTCCTGCGCCCGCCGTTCGCGCTGAACAACGCCTCCCTCAGCTGAGGCTGCGGCCTTGCCCGAATAACGAGATCCCTGCCACAAGCCAATCCTTCGCAGAATAAATCTGATTAGGCTGGGACCGTGGACGCCTCCCCCAGTACATCCGAGCCTGCAGCGACAGCAGAATGCTAGGCGTACTCGCGGGCTTTTTCGTCGTCTGGTCCATCATCCTGGTGGGAATGTTCGTTGGCCGGCGGGGCATCCTGGGAGACAACGCCCGCCAGGTCCTCAGCGGCCTGACCTTTTTCGTGGCCAGCCCGGCGCTGCTCTTCGAGACCCTGAGCAAGGCCCGGCTCCAGGAAGTTTTTGCCGCCCCGCTGCTGGTTGCCGCGGTGGGAGCACTGTCCACGGCCGCCATTTTCTTCGTCATAGTCAGGTTCCTGCTCAAGCGCAGCACCTCCGAATCCCTGGTGTCGTCGATGAGCGCGTCCCTGGCCAACTCAGCAAACCTGGGCATTCCGATGGCCGTCTACGTCCTGGGCGACGCCAGCTATGTGGCTCCCCTGCTGATCTTCCAGCTCGCGTTCTTTACTCCGCTGCTCCTCATGGCGCTGGATTCGACCACCAGCGCACACCGCACCACCCCGCTCCGGTTTGTCCTGATGATCCTGAAGAACCCAATGATCGTGGGTTCTGCGCTTGGCCTCGTGGTTGCTGGAACCGGCTGGCAGGTCCCGCCGTTGATCCTGCAGCCCATTCACCTGATCGGCGGCGCCGCCATTCCTGCGATGCTGATGGCCTTCGGCATGAGCCTGAACGGTTCCCGGCCGCTGCAGGCAGCCACAGCGCGCAGGGTGGATGCCCTTGTGGCCAGCGCGTTCAAGCTCATCGTCCACCCGGGTATCGCCTACCTCTTCGCACGCTTCGCGCTCGGCATGGAAGGCCACGCACTCTTCGCGGCCGTGGTCACGTCCGCCCTGCCGACGGCCCAGAACGTTTTCGTGGCAGCCAGCCGGTACCGGACCGGCCTCACCGTCGCCAAAGACACGGTGCTGATCACCACCGTCGTGGCGGTGCCGGCCATGATCGGCGTGGCGGTGCTGCTGACATGACGGTGCAGCTGATGAAGGTGGCCGACAACGGCCCGACTTGGGAGGAATCGTGAACACTAGCCTGGACACTGTGGTCATTGGCGGCGGCGCCATGGGATCGGCGGCGGCGTGGGCGTTGGCGCGGCGCGGACGGGACGTGACCCTGCTGGAGCAGTTTGGGCCCGGGCACAGCATTGGAGCATCACACGGTGCCACCCGGAACCTCAGCCTTGCCTACTGCGAGCCGGACTACGTTGCCATGCTGGCGGAAACGCTCCGCCTCTGGCGCGGGCTCGAGGAGGAAAGCGGCGAGCAGCTGCTGGCGCGCACCGGCGTCGTAAACCACGGCCCTGACCCGGCGCTCGGCGCGATGCATGCCGCGCTGAACCATGCCGGCCTGCGGGCCGAGTTCCTGCCAACCGCGGAGGCCAGCGAGCGCTGGCGCGGCATTCGTTTCGACCAGCAGGTGCTGTTCATGCCGGACGGCGGACAGCTCAATCCCGAACTGGCGCTGCCGGCCCTCCAGCGGCTGGCGGTCCGGCACGGCGCCGAGGTGCGGCACCATGTGAAGGTGGTGGACCTGCAGGTTCTCGACGACGGCGTCCGCGTCACCGTGGACGACGGCGGCGCCACCGAGGTGCTCACCGCGCGCCAGGCGGTGGTCACCGCCGGCGGCTGGACCTCGAAACTGCTCGGCAGCATGCCGGGAACGCCGCGCCTGACTGTCACGCAGGAGCAGCCCGCGCATTTCGGCATAGCGGACGACGGCGCAGCCTGGCCCGGGTTCAACCATTTCCCGGGGACAGGCCCGGACTACGCGGGCTGGTACTCCCCCGTGTACGGGATGCACACCCCTGGCGAGGGAATCAAGGCCGGCTGGCACGGAGTGGGGCCGGTGGTGGATCCGGACCGCCGATCGTTCCAGCCCGAGCCGGTGCAGCGGGCCGCCCTGCAGCGCTACGCGAGGCAGTGGCTGCCCGGCGTGGATGCCGACTCCATGACTGACATCAGCTGCACCTACACCACCGCCGCGGACCACAACTTCATCCTTGACCGGCTGGGTCCCGTGGTGATCGGTGCGGGATTTGCCGGCCACGGCTTCAAATTCACGCCGGTGGTCGGCAGGATGCTGGCAGACCTCGCCACGGGCGCCGGCCCCGCTCCCGCAATCTTCTCAGCCTCACGGCCAGGCCTCAGCTAGTGCGCATCAGCCGGCCGGAACGCCATATCCCGGCCTAGCCCCGCTGGTGCCTGTCCAGGAGTCGGGCGCAGCGGATGAAGCCGAGGTGCGAATAGGCCTGCGGGTGGTTGCCCAGGTGCGTTTCCGTGCCGGGGTCGTATTCCTCCGGCAGCAGCCCAGTGGGCCCGAACAGGTTCACCAGCTGGTCGAACAGGTCCCAGGCCTCGGAAATGCGGCCCACTGCCACATACGCCTCGATGAGCCAGGTGGTGCAGATGTGGAATCCGCCCTCCAGGCCCGGCAGGCCGTCGTCGTACCTGTAGCGGAAAACGGTGGGGCCCACGCGAAGCTCGCGTTCCACGGCCGTCACGGTGTCCAGGAACCGCTGGTCGCCGACGTCCAGGAGGCCCGACAGTCCGATGTGCAGGACCGCGGCATCCAGGTCCGGGCTGTCATAGGCCACGGTGTAGGACGCGGCGGCATCGTCCCAGCCCTCGCGGAGCACCTCATCCCGGATCGTGGCGGCGGTGCCGGCCCAGCTTGGTTCGGGCTCCCGGCCGTGGCGGGCGGCTGTGCGCAGGGCCCGGTCCAGCGTCACCCAGCACATCACCTTCGTGTAGACGTGATGCCGCGGGGCCCGCCGGGCCTCCCAGATCCCGTGGTCCGGCTCGTGCCACCGGGCCAGCACCGCATGGGCCATCTGCACCATCAGGTCCCAGTGCGGGTCCGCCAGTGAACCCCGGGCCTCGCTCAGCCCGTGGATCAGCTCCGCGATGGGCCCGAACACGTCCAGCTGGACCTGGTGGTCCGCCGCGTTGCCGATCCGGACGGGCCGCGATCCGGCATAGCCCGGCAGACTTTCAATAATCGCTTCCGTCGACAGCGGCGCGCCGGTGACCGAGTAGAGCGGGTGCAGCCATTCCGGCCCGGGAGCATTGGCCAGGATCCTGCCCAGCCAGCGGAGGAAGCCGTCGGCCTCCTCCGTCGAGCCCAGGTCCACGAGTGCGTTCACCGTCATGGAGCCGTCCCGCAGCCAGCAGTAGCGGTAGTCCCAGTTGCGGGTTCCGCCGATCCCTTCCGGAAGCGACGTGGTGGGCGCCGCGAGCACGGCACCGGTGGGCTCGTGGACGAGGGCCCGCAGCACGAGGGCCGAACGGCGAACCAATGACGGTTTGACGGACGGCAGGGTCAGATCCTGCACCCAGCGGCGGGAATGGTGCGCGACGGCGGAGCGGCGGGCGGCTTCGTCCGTCGCCGCTTCGTCCGTCCCCTCCGGGGGGCGTTGGGCCTCGGTGTCGCCGCAGCGAAGATTGAGGATCACCGGGCCCTGCCGCAGGTTGACCTCGGCCGTGGCCGTGGCGTGGCGGCCGTCCGAGGTGATGGAGAAGCTGACGCCTGGGGCCAGCAGGATGATGGGATCCGACGTGCCGGCGACATGCAGCTCACCACCGCGCGCCTCCATGCTGAACGGGGCGTTGGCGTAGTCCGGCCGGGGCGCGAAGACGATCCGGGCCGCTCCCGTTCCGGACAGCACGCGGACCAGGCTCGTGATCCCCTCGGGGGCGGGTTCAAGGTAGTCGGTCACAGTCACGTCCGCCCACCGGGTCTCCACGATCATCGTGCTGTCCACATAGCGCTGGCCCAGCACCTGTGAGGCCTTGACCGGTTCCACCGAGAAGTGGCCCGCGGCGTCACCGCCCAGGAGGTGGGCAAACAGCGAGCCCGAGTCAGGCAGGGGGTGGCTCATCCAGCAGATCTTGGCGTCGGGGGTGAGCAGTGCCGTTGACGAGCCGTTGCCAATCATGGAGTGGCGCTCCAGGCCAACCGCGTCTTCACCAAACAGCCAGGCACGCCGCAGCTCAAAGAGGATAGCCAGGACCCGTGCAAACGATTCAGGATCCCGCAGCCGGTGCTTGGCCAGGCTCGGAAGCTCTCCTACCCACAGCCCCATGTCGGGGCCACGGAGCGTGGCCATCGCAAACTCATCGCTCACCGCGTCACCGGCGTACAGCGCCGCGCTCACGCCCAGCCTGGACCGGAGGTGTTCAAGCGCATCGGCTTTAGAGGGCTCCACCACCGACAGGTCCAGCACCGAACCGTCGACGATGAAGAACAGGCCAAGGGCCTTGGCCACTTCCTCGGCCTTCTGCGCCGCCTCGGCTACGATTTCCGGGGCGGCCGGCCGGGTGTGCACCGAGACCGCCACCGGCTTCCGCTCGATGGTGATGCCCTTGTACGCGCCAACGGATTCGAGGAGGGCCTGGTTGGCCTGCTGCAGGACAGATTCGGTGGCCAGGGACAGGCCATGGGCGAACCCCATATCGAACTCTGCACCATGGGACCCGACGAGGTGCACTTCCGCGGGAAGCCGTGACACCGCTGCCAGGTCCCGCAGCGACCGGCCCGAAATGACGGCCGCATGCGTGTTGGGCAGGGCGGCCAAGGCGCGGAGTGCGATCGCCGCACCGCCCAGGGGCAGGGTCTCGGTGGAGATGCCCTCCGCCGCGCAGAGCGTTCCGCCGTAGTTGCAGGCCACCAGCAGCCCCGGCGTGCGTGCCAGGATCTTCAGTTCGCCGAGCAGCTGCGGCGTCAACCCGTCGTCGGCGGCATCCGACTGGACGAACGCCCTCAGCAGGCCGAGCGGCAGGGATTTGGTCAACAGTGCGGAATCGGCCACCGTTTGATTGAGCGGAGTTGGCATGCTCGGAATTCCTTAGGATCATCCCCAAATGGACGTTGACCCTCTCAGTGTCCGGCGCGGCCGTTTCCCCTGAATATCCCGGTCATTGCGGTCGTGTAACTTCGGCGCCTTCTGCTGTGCCGCCCACAACAACGGGCAGGTGCCTAGGCGCGGACCAGGCCCGCAGCCTCTGCCAGCAGTTCCACCGACCGCAGCCGCGCGGACGTGCCCGTAGCCTGGTGCGCGACGATGAGTTCGTCCGCGTCGGCGTGCGTGGCGAAGCCGTCCAAGTACTCCAGCACGACGTCCGGCGTTCCGACGGCCGAATATTTCATCATCTGCGAGACGTGCTGGCCCTGCGGAGAATCCAGGATCATGTCCGCTTCGTCATCGGTAAACTCCCTCCCGCCGCCGAAGAACAGCGAGACGCGGGCGCGCAGGGTGGCCCGGAGCATCTCCTGGGCTTCGGGTGCCGAGTCGGCGGCGATGACGTTGGCGCCGGCGATGACATGCGGTGCCTCCAGCTGCTCGGAGGGCCTGAATTCGCGGCGGTAGACGGCCACCGCGTCCTGGAGCGCGTTCGGCGCAAAATGCGAGGCGAAGGCGTAGGGCAGCCCGAACTGGGCGGCGAGCCGGGCACCGAACAGGGACGACCCCAGGATGTACAGGGGCACGTTGGTTCCCTTGCCCGGCGTCGCCTCCACGCCCGGGATGCGTGTGGGTCCGGTCAGGTAGCCCTGCAGTTCCAGCACGTCCTGCGGGAAGGTCTCGGCCGAAGAGGCATCGCGGCGGAGTGCCCGCATGGTGTTTTGGTCGCTGCCCGGTGCGCGGCCGAGTCCCAGGTCGATGCGTCCCGGGTGCAGCGTTTCCAGGGTTCCGAACTGCTCGGCGATGGTGAGCGGCGAATGGTTGGGCAACATCACCCCGCCCGCTCCCAGCCGGATGCTTTCGGTATGGGCAGCCACATGGGCGATCAGGACGCTCGTGGCCGAGGACGCAATCGAGGACATGTTGTGGTGCTCCGCGTACCAGACCCGCCGGTAACCAAGCTCCTCCGCGCTTTGGGCCATGGCCACGCTCCCGGCGAAGCTCTCCGCCGCCGTCTGGCCCTTGCCGATGGTCGCAAGGTCAAGGATGGAGAGGGGAACAGTCACAGGGGAGCCGGCCTTTCGTTGCGGATCACGGGCGGCCGGCTGGGGTGGTTGCGCGGCACACTCTCGACAACGACGACGGCGTGAGGGTTATTTCTGACAGGCCGGGTGATGCTGTCCACAGTTTTATGGGGCTCCACTGGCCGCCGGGTCTTGGTCCGCCACTAAGCTAGCCGCATGGCCAACAAATCAACAGCAGACAAAGTCGCCACGATCCAAAAGGGCTATGCGCTTGAGGGCGCCACCATCGAGCTGGGGGCCGCCATCGTCGACAACGAAGTCCACAAAGACGCGCCGGTCCGGTTGCCCCTGGCCATGATGAACCGGCACGGGCTCGTGGCCGGCGCCACCGGCACGGGCAAGACCGTTACGCTGCACATGATGGCCGAGCAGCTCTCCGCCGCGGGGGTGCCCGTTTTCCTGGCCGATATCAAGGGCGACCTGTCGGGCCTCGCCACGGCCGCCACGGGGAGCGAAAAGCTCGCGGCGCGGACCGAGAGCATTGGACAGCAGTGGGCGGGCAAGGCGTTCCCGGTGGAGTTCCTGGCCCTGGGCGGCGACGGCAACGGCGTGCCGGTCCGCGCCACCATCACGTCGTTCGGACCCCTGCTGCTGTCGCGCATCATGGAGCTCAACGACACCCAGGAGTCCAGCCTCCAGCTGGTCTTCCACTTCGCTGACAAGAACAACCTCGAGCTGATCGACCTCAAGGACCTCCGGGCCGTCATCCAGCACCTCACCTCCGACGAGGGCAAGGACGCCCTGCAGGAACTCGGCGGCCTGTCGAAGGCTACCGCCGGCGTCATCCTCCGGGAGCTCGTGGCGTTGGAGGCACAGGGGATGGAGCGCTTCTTTGGCGAGCCGGAGTTCGACACCGCAGAGCTCCTCCGCACTGCCCCCGACGGCCGCGGGGTCATCACCTGCCTCGAACTTCCCACCCTGCAGACCAAGCCCATGGTGTTCTCCACCTTCCTGATGTGGCTGCTGGCGGACCTGTTCGAAGACCTGCCCGAGGCGGGCGATCTCGACAAACCGAAGCTGGTGTTCTTCCTCGACGAGGCCCACCTGCTGTTCAATGACGCCTCCAAGGCCTTCCTCCAGGCCATCACCACCACGGTTCGGCTGATCCGCTCCAAGGGTGTGGGCATCTTCTTCGTGACGCAGACGCCGAAGGACGTGCCTGCCGATGTGCTCGGCCAATTGGCCAACCGCATCCAGCACGCGCTCCGGGCCTTCACACCGGAGGACGCCAAAGCACTCAAGGCCACGGTCTCCACCTTCCCTGTCAGCGACTACGACCTGGAGGAGACCCTGACGTCCGCTGGCATCGGCGAGGCAGTTGTCACGGTGATGAATGAGAAGGGCGCGCCTACGCCCGTTGCGCTTACCCGCCTGCGGGCCCCGGAGTCAGTCATGGGTCCCAGCACAAACGAGCTGGTCAAAAGCACCGTGGCAGGCTCGGCGCTGCTGGCCAAGTACGGAACAGCCGTGGACAGTGTGTCAGCGTACGAAAAACTGTCCGGCCAGGCCGCTGCTTCGACGGGGCCCGCTGCACCGGGCCAGCCTCCGACTCCGGCCAGCGAGGTGTTCGTCCCCGGCAGCATAAATCCGGACACCGCGGACGCGGAGGCCCGCCGCATCGAGGAGGAAATCCTTGGACGACCGAGCAGCCGGCCCGCCCCGGAACCCGACCGTGCGCCCGCGCCACGCTCCGCGCCGCCGGCCGGCGGCATGATGGAGGACATCACCGGGGCACTCGGCGGAGCCCTCGGCAGCGGTCTGAAAAGCATGGTCCGGTCGATGGGAACCCAGCTGGGCCGCGAACTGTTACGCGGCGTTTTCGGCACCTCGTCCCGGCGCCGCCGCTAATGCCAAGGGGCGTCGCCACCGTCGGTGACGCCCCGCCGTCGGACGCTCTCCTTTCCTGTGTACGTCATGCTCGGAACCTGCAACTCCTGAGTTCGCATAACTAGCAGGTAACGTAAGGGGCGTGCAGATGAGTCAAGCGTTGGTGAAAATGGCGGCCGGGTGGCTGCTGGGCCTCATGCTTGCCGTGGCCGGAGCCATTGTTTCGGTCAATCTCGTGAACAGCTCCGTAGCCGGCCCGCAGCAGCCTGTCCGGGAATATCTGGACGCCCTCCAGAAGGGTGAGGGCGAGCGGGCACTGGGCCTCCTCCGCGCCTCGGTGCCGGCTGCAGACCCGGCCATGCTCGACGGCACAGCGCTGCAGACCTCCGCGTCACGCATCGCGAATGTCAAGATCGGCGATGCGGTAGCCCGCGGCGGCAAGCGCGTAATGGTGCCCATGGAGTACACGATCGACGGCAGCCGCCTGCGCACTGAATTCCTGCTGGAAAGCACCGGGACGGAGTGGCTCTTCTTCAACAAATGGGCGTTCGTTCCAGCCGCCCTGCCCACGATCGACGTGACTGTGGTGAACTCGAACGAGGCCACGCTTAATGGGGTGCCGGTGAACACGCCCGGCGGCCGGGGCAGCTTCGCCGTGTTCTACCCGGGCGAGTTCGAGGCCTCCCTGAACGGGAAGTTCTTCTCGGCGAAGCCCACCCGGGCCACCGTCGCTGCCCGGGACGTGCCCGCCGCGCCGCTGAATCTCCTGACACAGGCGACGGACGACCTGAACCAGGCTGTGGCGTCCAGGGTCAAGGAATTCCTGGACAGCTGTGCCGCAGACGCCATCAAACAGCAGCGCCTCCAGCCCGACTGCCCGTTCTACCACGCCACCGCCAACAGAGTGGTGGACGGAACCATCAAGTGGAGCATCACCGAGTACCCGAAGATCAGCATTGAGCCGTTTGAAGGCAAGTGGGTGGTTGCGCCCCTGGACGGCAAGGCCAAGATCACCGCCCAGCAGGTCGACCTCTTCACAGGCGGCGTCTCGCCCCTGGACGTGGAGCACGATTTCAGCTTCACGACGCGCCTGGATATCGACGGCGACACTATCAAGGTCACGCCGCTCCTCAGCTTCTAGGCCGCGTTCCTGGACAGCTGTCCACCTCCCGCACCTGTGTCAGCATGCCATCCGGCGCGTGCACCACGTCGTCATAGAAGAAGCGCAGCACGGGAAAGCCGCGGACGGCCGCCGAATTGTCCCGTCTGCGGTCCTTCTTGAACTGCCGCGACTCCAGGTGGAAGGCGATGCCGTCCAGCTCGACAATCAGAAATACCTCGAGGAGAAAGTCCACGCGGCCAATTCCGTCCAGCCACACCTGGGTTTCGGTGGCGATCCCGGCCTCCCGGAACAGTACGCGGGCCAGGGTCTCAAGCAGCGAGTCCGCGCCCCGTTCCACCTTGGCCACGACTTCGCGGGCCTTCCCGCAGCGGTTACCGGCCAGGTGACGCCGGAAGAAGGCAGGATCGATGTCTCCGCGGTTGTAGGCGCATTCCACCATGACCAGCGATTCCAGGGGCGGCCGGCAGATGAGGGCATGGAGCAGCACGTCGGGCAGGGCAGCCAACGTTCCATGGCGTTGGCGCTGTGTCAGCGCGAGGCGGTGGCTGACGCACCGGACCGCATTCCTCCCGCTGCTGTGCCAGTAATGGGGCTGCGTTGCCGGGCGCAAGTGCCAGAGCCCGAATCGAGGGACCGCGGACACGCATGTCAGAAGGCCACGGGAGCGGCCCGCCGCCACCAGTTCCGGGTCGGCGCCACTGACAGCCAGAAGCCCCCGTTCCACACGCACCACGTCACCGCACCGGATGGCGGCGCGTATGCCTGATTCTGTGGCACCCCTGGCAACCTGAATGCCTGGCCGCTGCACTGGCCCACTTTTGCACCAGCCAGGAACAGGACCGGCCCGGTCCTCAACCCCTGAGGGTCGAAAACCGGGCCGGTTCAGCACAAGGCGGCCGGGATCAGTCCATGCCGCGGAGGTCCAGCACGAGTTCTGCGTCGCCGTCGGCCTGCAGCACCACCGGGATGCCCCAGTCCTGCTGGTACAGGTGGCATGCGGCATGGTCCGGGATCTCGCCGTCCTCAGTCTCGGGCCCGTCGCAGGCCGCGGCGCGAGCCGTAATGTGCAGCACGCCCTCGGGTACGTCGGAGGCCAGCTCCAAGGTGCGGAGCAGGCCCACGGAGGTGCCTCCCCCCGCCACGAGCAGCTCCGGAGGGGTTGACGAGATCTTCAGCTGGGTGGGGTCGCCCCACCGGTCATCAAGCTTCTGGCCGGTCGGCGCCTCGAAGCGGACTGTCAGATCCAGCAGGCCCGGAGCGACAGGGCTCTTGGGCCGGTGGGTCTGGACCGCGCCCTCGTCGACCTGCTGGGCTTCCTTGGGGATGGGCACGTACACGAGCTGGTGCTTGTTGGCCTCGACCACCACCAGGAGCGGTTCCTTGCCTGCCACCCGGGTGTGGTCGACGATGACGTCGGAGGGTTCCAGGAGGCCGCGGGCGAGAGTGGAAACGGTCTTGGTCGCGGGGTCGTAACGGCGCACGGCACCGTTGTACGTATCGGCAATGGCAACGGAACCGTCCGGGAGCACAGTGACGCCGAGCGGGTGCTGCATGCGTGCCTGGGCAGCTTCGCCGTCACGGAACCCGAAGTCGAAGAGTCCCTTGCCCACGGCGGATTCAACTGTGACCGTCCCGTCGTCGCCAATGACCAGCTTCCGGAGGGCGGAGGTCTCTGAGTCGGCCACCCAGATGTTGCCGTCCGCGTCCTCGGCAAGGCCGGACGGCTGGGCGAACCAGGCTTCGTGGGCGGGTCCGTCGAGGAGTCCTTCAAGGCCGTTGCCGGCAATGATGGACACTTCCCCGGTCAGCGGTTCAAAGCTGAAGATCTGGTGCACGCCGGCCATGGCAATCACCACGGCGTTGAGCTTGGAAGACCAGACAACGTCCCACGGTGAGCTGAGGGAAACCTCGAGCGGGTGGTCGCTGAGGCGTCCGGTGAAGCCGGCAGCGTCCTCGTCCACGCGGGCGGGACCGGTCTCCAGCAGGCGCTGCACGCCGTTGCCGGCGAGCGTGGTGACGGTTCCGTCGGCGAGGGACAGCCCCCTGAGGCGGTGGTTGACGGAGTCGGCAATCACGACGTCGTAGCCCGTCTTCGCTGCCACGTCTTCCGGGAGCAGGACAAGACCCTGAGGTTCGTTGAATTCCGCGACCGGCTCACGGAAGTCCAGGGCATTCCCCGGGCCGTCGGCGTATCCCTTTGTGCCGGTGCCAAACGTGCCGAGCACCGTGTGGAAGTCGGTGTCGAGCTCCACGATCCGGTGGTGGCCGGTGTCCGTGACCAGCCAAGTGCCGGCACCCGGGCCGGCAGCGCCGTCGTCGGGCTTTCCGGAAGCCGAGCCTCGGCCAGCGGGGAGGAACAGGGCCTTTCCCGGGAAGCGGAGGGTGCCCGACGTGGGCTCCGGCGCGACGTAGGGGCCGCTGCCGCGGTGGAGTGTCCCCCGGGCTTCGTGCTTGGCGATCAGCTCGGGGATCAGCACGCCGAGGCCGTCGGCGTGGCCTTCGCCGGAGAGGTGGGCCACGATGTAGCCCTCGGGGTCGATGACCACCAGCGTGGGCCAGGCGCGGGCGGTGTAGGCCTTCCAGGTGTCCAGCTCGGGGTCGTCAAGGACGGGGTGGTGGATCTCGTAGCGCTCCACGGCTGCGGCGAGGGCCACGGGATCGGCCTCGTGCTCGAACTTCGGGGAGTGGACGCCCACCGTCACCAGGACGTCGGAGTATTTTTCCTCAAGCGGGCGGAGCTCTTCCAGGACGTGAAGGCAGTTGATGCAGCAGAAGGTCCAGAAATCCAGGAGCACGATCTTGCCGCGCAGGGCCTCCAGGTCCAGGGTCTTGCCGCCCGTGTTGAGCCAGTTGCGGCCCACCAGTTCGGAGGCGCGGACCCGGTGGTGGGTGCGTACGGTTTCGCTCATCAGCGTCCTTCCAGCTTTGAGTTGCGTTCAGCCAGCTTGGCATCGCGTTCCGCCAATTTGGCAAACATATCGTTGTAAGCGGTGAGATCGGCGTCGTTATTCCTGTCCGCCGCCCGGTCGGTGCGGCGCGTCTCCCTCGCGTCGGACCGGGACCACATGACGGCGACGCCGATCGCCACCAACAGCGTGGGCACTTCGCCGATGCCCCAGGCCACGGCCCCGCCCAGTTGCTGGTCCACAATGGCCGATGGTCCCCACTCCCGGCCAAGGTTGCCAAAGTAGTCCGCCGCGAGCAGCCCGGTGCCGCCCATGATGGCGACGCCGAAGAAGGCATGGAAGCCCATGGTGGCCAGCAGAAGCACGAGTCGCAGCGGGTAGGGTGCGCGCCGCGGCAGCGGATCGGTGCCGATCATGCTGAGCACGAAGATGTACCCGGTCAGTGCGAAGTGCAGGATCATCAGCTCGTGGCCCACATGCTCGCGCATTGCGAAGCCGAACGCGTCGGAGTAGTAGAACAGCACGATCGAGCCGGCGAAATTGGCCGCGGCGAAGAGCGGGTGCGTCACGAGCTGCGAGAACTTCGAGTGGACGAAGACGAGCAGCCACTCGCGGAGGCCGCGGGAGCCGTCGGTCCTGGCCGGGAGGGCCCGCAGGGCGAGCGTGACGGGTGCGCCGAGGACCAGGAAGAGCGGAGCCACCATGGTGAGGGCCATGTGGTCCACCATGTGCGCAGAGAACAGCACACGCCCGTAGACCGCCGGGGCCCCTGAGGTGATGTACGTCAGCACCAGCAGGCCGACCACCCAGTTCACGGAACGGAAGATCGGCCACTTGTCCCCGCGGGCGCGGACCTTGGCCACGCCCAGGAAGTAGGAGGCCAGCCCGAATACGGCGACCGTTACCCAGATCCAGTCCACCCGCCACTCGGTGAGCCAGCGCTCCGGAGTCAGTTCCGGGGGCAGCTCGTAGCCGGACAGGATGAATGCCGGCGAGGCGTCAGGGGCATACGTGGTGGGCTCGGGGGGCGCGGAGCGGCCGAGTGCCACGGCGATTCCCGAGGTTGCCCCCATGATGAGGAGTTCCATGAGAACCAGCTGCCACAGCACGCGGCGCGAGGAAAGGCCCGAACCCTTGCGGTTCAGCTGCGGTATTACCCATTGCCGGTGCATGAACCCGATGCCGCCGAGGACGACGGTGGCGGCGGTCTTCGCCACGATCAGCTGGCCGTAGGGCGAGCCGAACAGATCGGCCCAGCTTGCAACCCGGACGGTGGAGTTGACCACGCCGGAGGCGAAGACCAGCAGAAAGGCGAATCCTGCAAGCGAGGAGAACCGCCGCAGCGTGGGTTCGGTGATATCTGAGGTTCCACCCGGGCGGGACGCCACGGCGCCACCCGCGGAGCCGCGTGTGCCGGAGACAACGCCTGAGAGCAGCGCAAGCACGATGATGCCGCCCACCCAGACGCTGACACCCACCAGGTGGAGTCCAAGCGAGCTGATGGCGCCCTCGTGGTCGTTCGAACTTGCGGAGTGGCCGATGAGGGCTGCGGGCGTCAGCCCAATCAGCGCCAGCAGCAGAGTCAGTGCCAAGCCCGTCAGTGACCGGACACCGAACAGGGCGGTGGTGACTACGGCCGCGATGATCGTCACCGTCAGCCAGGCGCGTCCGGTGGGAATGTCGGTCATGAAGAAAACGAGCGCCCTGGTGAACTCGGCGTCGCCAGAGACACCCTGACCCGCCACATCGGCATAGGTGAGCACCAGGACGGCGATGGACGACAACGTCCAGGCAACGCCGGCTGCGGCCGCGATGGCCAAGGCACGGGAGAAGGCCGGGTGCTCAGGGGCGTCATCGTCCTTGGCACGGCGGCGGTCCAAAGTCCTGGGCAGAATGCCTGCGGCGAAGATGAGCCCGCCGATCACTGTGGCCAGCGAGACGTTATGGATCGCCTTGCTGACGGGAAGGCCCCAGCGCACCACGGCGCCTGGATCGGAGACCTCACGGGCCATGGCCGCGCCTGTGAAGAGCAGGGCTGCAACGAGACCAAGAAACAGCGCAGCGAAACCCGCCAGCTGCCAGGAACGTGTGATGCCGAGCCCGGCGCTGGCCTGGTTCAACCCGCTGCCCGGTTTGGGGGCAGGCTGTGTGGTACGGGATTCTGCGGCTGAGGGCACCTATCCATTGTCCGCTAACGCCGCCTGCGCGGCGAATCGGCCGGAGTGAATCCCGGCACGCCGAAGGTTAAACGCAAGCGGGGCGGCAACCAGATGGTTGCCGCCCCGCTGAGCTGTGTGCAAAGACTACTTCTTGTTGGAAACAGCGGCCTTCAGCTTGGAACCAGCGGTCAGCTTGACGCTGTGGCCAGCTGCAATCTGGATGGTCTCGCCGGTCTGCGGGTTGCGGCCAGTGCGGGCTGCACGGTCGGTGCGCTCAACTGCGAGCCAGCCCGGGATGGTGATCTTCTCGCCGGAGGCGACGGAAGATTCGAAAACCTCGAACAGTGCATCGAGCACGGAGTTGACGGCTGCCTGGCTGGTGCCTGCCTTGCCTGCTACCTCTGCAACAAGTTCACTACGGTTCTTAGCCATTTATGTCCTCCTGGACGCTTTGGATCTCTGGAGCCTGCACACGGCGTGCGTGCAAGCCACTGTTCGAAAACTTACCAGCTTGCACCGCTGAGGGGGACAAATTCCGCGTGTTTCCGCGACTTTTTGACCTAAATCACCGGAATTCGGCGGCTTTGACACTGGATTCCGCCTTCAGCGGACGGGCGTCGGGGGTCGCCCCTTCCCAATAACGCTACGAAAGAACGACGGCGGCATCCGGGTGAGGGGGCGTCTGGTTCTGGCCGGCGGGTGATGAGGGGCGTCCCGGTTCCAGGGGCTGGGTGGGCGCAGTTGGTTGGGTGTTTAAATGCGGGAGAGCCCCAACCGTGTGGTTGGGGCTCTCGACCGTGTAATGGTTGTC
>NZ_JBNHFR010000008.1:0-214128 GCF_059090445.1 Arthrobacter sp. B2060 | reverse complement strand
AAGCCAAAATCCGCTAAGGGGCGTCCATGCAGCAAACAACTATGGAAAGACGTGACCCGAGCATGAACGGGAAAGAATCACATCTCAAGCCACGGCTGCGGCGGCGCAGCACCTTTGAGTATGTTGCCTGGGTTATCTGCAGCCTGATCGGCATCGGCATTCTGGTCTCGGTCTCGACCAACCCCAACTTCAGGTGGGGTGTCGTCGCCCAGTACTTCACGCATGAATCCATCCTGCGTGGCCTGATGCTCACGATCTTCCTGACTGTTGCGAGCATGGCCCTGGGAACGCTCCTGGGGCTGGGGCTGGCGATCATGCGGTCCTCGAGCATCAAACCGGTTGCGGCCACCGCGAATGTTTACATCACGATTTTCCGTGGGACACCGGTCCTGGTGCAGTTGATCTTCTGGTTCAATGTTGCGGCGCTGTACCCGAACCTGACCATTGGGATTCCGTTTACGGATATCGGCACGGCGATCGATGTGAACGCCCTGATGGCGCCGATCACCGCGGCTCTGGTCGGGCTGACGCTGAACGAGGCCGCGTACATGGCCGAGATTATCCGTGGCGGCTTCTCCTCGGTCGGCAAGGGCCAGATCGAGGCCGCCGACTCCCTGGGCATGAGCAGTGCGATGAAGATGCGCAAGGTCATCATCCCCCAGGCCATGCCCTCGATCATCCCGGCGACCGGTAACCAGGTCATCGGCATGTTCAAGGGAACGTCCCTGGTCAGTGTGCTCGGCGTTGCCGAGTTGCTCCAAAGCGCCCAGCTCATCTACGCCCGCACCTACGAGACCATCCCGCTGCTGATCGTCGCCAGCCTCTGGTACCTCGTGATGACCCTGCTGCTGAGCTACCCGCAGTCCAAGCTCGAGCAAAAATACTCCCGCGCAACGTCCCGCCTTCCCCGGAAGGCGAAGAAGGTTGTGCTGACAGAACCGGAAGGGACCCTGCGATGAGCAACGACGGCACCATTCACGCCCGCGGAATCCGAAAGTCTTTCGGACCCAAGACGGTCCTGAAGGACATCAACCTGGACATCGCCAGCGGAGAGATCTGCTGCATCATCGGCCCCAGCGGTTCCGGCAAGTCCACCGTCCTGCGCTGCATCAACGGCCTGGAGACCGTTGACTCCGGTGTTCTGAAGGTCAACGGTGAGGACTTCGGCTATTACGAGACTGCGCACGCCTACCACGCGCACAGCCCCAAGAAGCTGGCTGAGCAGCGTACGAGGGTGGGCATGGTGTTCCAGTCGTTCAACCTGTTTCCGAACATGACCGCCCTGGAGAACGTCATGTCCGGGCCGGTGCTGGTCAAGGGCGCCGACAAGAAAGAGTCCGCCAAGCGGGCCCAGGAACTCCTCGCCAGTGTCGGCCTGGCCGGGTTCGGGGACTACTACCCCGCGCAGCTCTCCGGCGGGCAGCAGCAGCGCGTGGCGATCGCCCGGTCCCTGGCGATGGACCCGGAGATCATCCTGTTTGATGAACCAACGTCCGCGCTGGACCCCGAAAAGGTCGGCGAGGTCCTGGCCGTGATGAAGGATTTGGCGAAGAAGGGCATGACCATGGTGGTGGTCACCCACGAAATGGGTTTCGCCCGCGAAGTGGCCGACTCGCTGATCTTCATGGATGACGGCTACGTGGTTGAACGCGGCGACGCCCGGGAAGTCCTGGCCAACCCGAAGGAACCCCGCACGCAGGCCTTCCTGGAAATGGTGCTCTAGGCATGGACGGAAAACTCGCAGTCATCGGGCTGGGCAGTATCGGAAGCATGGCCCTGTGGCAGGCCTCCCGCCTGTCTGATTCAGTGGTCGGGTTCGAAGCCGCGTCTCCCGGCCACGGCCGCAGCGCCGTGGGCGGGGACACCCGGCTGTTCCGCATGATCTACCGCGGCAACCCGGACCTCTACCCCATCCTGGAACGCTCCCGCAGCCTCTGGGCCGAACTCGAAGCCGAGACCGGCCAGAGCATCCTGACCCGCTGCGGCGGTCTCTCCATCGGCACTAAAGACGGCGCCTACCTCTCGGCCCTGCTGGAAACCACCCGGACCAACGGCGCCGAGCACGAAATCCTCAGCCGCGAAGAGATGGCCGAACGCTACCCGCAGCACAACCTCCGCCCGGACGACATCGCCGTCTACGACCCGCACGCCGGTGCCCTGCGCACCGACCGTGCGGTCACGGCCGCGGTCGCGGCCGCCCAGGCCAACGGCGCGACAGTCCACACCAACACACCCATCGACAGCATCACCGAAACCGTCGACGGCGTCGTCATCACCTCGGGTGAGAAGTCCTGGACGTTCGAGAACGTGATCGTCTCCTCCGGCGGCTGGTCCCAGAAGCTCATGCCCGACTACCTGAAGGCAGCAACGCAGACCAAGCGGCTCATCCTGACCTGGTTCGTCGCCAAAAACGCAGCAGAGTTCTCGCCGGAGAAGTTCCCCGTCTTCAGCCGGGTCCACGAGGGCCGCTCCATGTACGGCGCTCCCGCCGTCGACGGCGCCACAGTCAAAGCCACCCTTGACGGCCGCGGCAGACCAACACCGGACCCGGACGCCGTGCCCAGGGAACTGACCCCCGCGGAAATCACCGAGACGACCGAAACCGTCGCCGAGTTCCTCCCCGGCCTGATCCCCAACATCGTCCGTTCCGACACCTTCCCCGAGCTCTACACCAAGGACGGCAACCCCATCCTTGGCCGGTTCAGCGAAGGCAGCAGGCTCTACTGCGCCACCGGCTTCTCCGGCGGCGGCTTCAAAAACGCCACCGGATATGGCCAGATCGCGGCCCACGAGGCCCTCGGCAAACAAACCTACGAGGGCCTGGGCTTCGTACGCCCGGAGCGGTTCAAGACGAGCTAAACCCCATCTGTCAGCAATAGAACAAGCTATGAAGCCATCCTTGCACCCAGCACTGAAAGCGTGACATGAGCACTTCATTTGACCCCAGCACCCTTCACACAGATCTGTTCATCAACGGTGGCTGGCAAAAGGCCGCCAATGGCGCCACTTTCCCTGTTGAAAATCCGGCCACAAATGAAATCATTGCCCACGTCGCCGACGGCGGGTCCGAAGATGCAGCACAGGCCATCGAGGCTGCCAGCCGGGCCCAGGCGCAGTGGGGAAAGTCCACTCCGCGTGAGCGGGCCGACATCCTGCGCCGGGCCTTTGAGCTGGTCATCGCCAACACCGACCACATCGCCGCGATCATGACCGCGGAGATGGGCAAGCCGCTGGCCGAGGCCAAGGGCGAGGTGGCCTACGGCGCCGAAATGCTCCGCTGGTTCTCCGAAGAAGCCGTCCGCATCGGCGGGGACCACACCACCTCGGTGGACGGCAAGACCCAGATCATGATCACCAGGGAACCCGTCGGTCCCTGCGTGCTGGTCACGCCGTGGAACTTCCCGCTGGCCATGGGGGCACGCAAGATCGCCCCGGCCGTGGCCGCGGGCTGCACCATGGTCTTCAAGCCCGCAGCACTGACACCCCTGACCTCCCTGGCGCTGGTGGACATCTTCCGGCAGGCCGGCCTTCCCGACGGCGTCCTGAACGTCGTCACCACCTCCAAGGCCGCCGCAGTGGTAGATCCATGGATGAGCAGCGGCATCGCCCGCAAGATCAGCTTCACCGGCTCCACCGGCGTGGGCAAGATCCTGCTGCGCCAGGCGGCCGAGAACGTCATGCGCTCCTCAATGGAACTGGGCGGAAACGCCCCGTTCATCGTCCTGGCCGACGCGGACATCGAAAAGGCCGTCGACGGTGCCATGAAGGCCAAGATGCGGAACATGGGCGAGGCCTGCACCGCCGCGAACCGTTTCTTCGTGCACCGCTCCGTCCTGGCGGAGTTCAGCGAGAAGTTCGCCAAGAAGATCTCCGAACTGCGGGTCGGCGACGGCGCCCTCGAGGGAACCGAGGTCGGGCCCCTGATCGAGCAAAAGGGCCTGGACAAGGTCGAAAGCCTGGTCGCCGATGCCGTGTCCAAGGGCGCACGCGTCCTGACCGGCGGACGCCGCCCCGAGGGCCCCGGCTACTTCTACACCCCCACCGTCCTGACCGACGTGCCCCTGACCGCGGACCTGATGAACACCGAGATCTTCGGACCCGTCGCAGCCATCACGGCCTTCGACAGCGAAGAGGAAGTGCTCCGCCTGGCCAACGACACCGAATGGGGCCTCGTGGGCTACGTCTTCACTGAAAGCATGAACAAAGCCCTGCACTTCTCCGCAGAACTCGAAGTTGGCATGCTCGGGATCAACACAGGACTGGTATCCAACCCGGCAGCACCCTTTGGCGGGGTCAAGCAGTCGGGACTGGGACGCGAAGGCGGCAAGGTCGGCATAGAGGAATTCCTCGAGATCAAATACACGGCAATAGCTGTCCAGTGAATATGTAGTCGGCGATGAGTGAAAAGAGTGGGATGTCAATGGCACCGAAAGGCCTGTTCACCCTGGAAGGAAGGCCCACCGCGCAGCTGATCGCCGATCAGCTGCGCGAACAGATAGTCCAGGGGACCTTCCGCCCGGGACAGCAGATCAACGAATCTGCCGTGGCCAGCCAGCTGAACCTCCTGTCCAGAGGCCCACTCAGGGAAGCGTTGCAGCGCTTATGCCAGGAAGGGATCCTCATCAGCCGGCGTAACCGCGGAGTCTTCGTCCTGGAACTTAAAGCAGAGGACATCAGGGAGATTTACGCGGTCCGCGAAGCTGCGGAAATCTCCGCCGCCAACAGCCTGCTCGATGGCGGGCCGGAGCAGCTCCAAGACACCTGCGAAGTGCTCAAGGTAATCGTCCGCGATATGACGAAACAACTGGGTGTCCCCGACTGGCAGGTCTTCGCACGGCTGGACATGCAGTTCCACACCTCCTTCATTGCCGGGACGGGAAATTCCCGTCTTGTCAGGATGTACGAGACCCTGGCAACCGAATCACGAATGTGTATCCTCAACCTTGCGGCTTCCCACCGAAGCGTTGACGTCCTGGTTGAGGAACACCAAAGCATCCTGGATCTGCTGGAGGCAGGCGATAGGAAAGGGCTCCACGAGGCCATTAAGAAACACATGCAACACGCCGTTGAAGGCTTCACCGCAACACGACAGGACACCGCGTGAAGAGTTCCCGGTACAGCCCGTGGTCTGGAATATCCTGTATAATCGACAATCGACAACAGGAGGCGACCGCATGGAACCGAAGTTCGAGTGGCAAGCGCAGCGGACGACGACACCGGACGGCGTCTACAGTGTGCTGCGGACCGCCATTCTGGACGGAACTGTGCCCCCCGGCGGGCAGCTGCGGGAAATGCATATCGCTAAAGATCTCGGGATCAGCCGGTCACCGCTGCGCGAGGCAATGACGAGGCTGGAGGAGGAAGGGCTGATCGTAAAGGTCCCCTTCCGCGGGTCCTTCGTTGTGGAGGTAAGCGCTCGGGAGGTCGCCGACATCGCATCCGTCCGACTGCTGGTCGAACCGTACGCTGCCCAGCTCTCTGCCGAAGCGCTGTGCGGACCCCAGCGGCCGCTGTTGATGCAAACCATCGAGGAGCTCAACCGGGCAACGGAGAATAACGACATCCCGGCCAGCATTGACGCACACCTTCGCTTCCACAGGCTCTTTTACGACTTTTCAGGGAATGGCGCGCTGCAAAACCTTTGGAATGGTTGGGAGAACAAGCTGCGTCTCTACCTCGCCATCGACCATCGCTCGTACCACGATCTGCACGACATTGCCGTTGAGCACGAGAGATTGGCTGCTTTTGCCCTGGACGGCGACACTGATGGGTTCCGGCAGGAGCTGGCCAACCATTTCCAGTCGGCGCTGCGCGGCTAACTGTAAGACTGCATCAACAAGCCGCATTGTTTCGGAATGACACGCAAGATCATCCTCATGATGTCGGTCTCCCTGGACGGATTCTTCGAGACGGCCGACCGGGACATCAGCTGGCACCAGGTGGATGACGAAATCCTCCACCACTTGAACGCGCAGTTCCGGTCGATGGGAGCCTTTATGTTTGGGCGTGTCACTCATGAGTTGATGGCCGGTTACTGGCCCACGGCAGACCAGGATCCGGACATCTCGGCGGAACTCGTTGAGTTCGCCGGGATCTGGCGCGAGATGCCCAAGTTCGTGTTTTCGCGGACCCTCACGCAGGCAGGCTGGAATACCGCGGTGATTCACGACGTGGTGCCGGAAGAAATTGCGGAACTGAGGGCGCAGCCCGGCGGCGATATTGCCCTTAGCGGCGCCAACTTGGCTTCCACTTTCATGCGGCACGGTCTGATTGACGAGTTTCAAGTTCTCGTCCATCCCGTGGTTCTGGGGCAGGGCCGGCCGCTGTTCGAGTCCCCTGATGTCAGGATGGACCTCAGGCTCGAGGGGACACGGTCGTTCGGCAACGGCGTCGTTTTGCTCCACTACTCGAGCGGCGGCGCCATCAGCGCCAAACAATGACCCGGTCCGCACGGTGCCGCGTGGCTTCAATGAGCCGCGCGTTCGCTTCGTCGGATCCGTTCGCCCAGGCTTCGGCCGCAGGCCGGTCCATTCCAAAGAGCATATGCCGCTCCACGAGGCGGGAGAGCCGCAGTTCCGGGGGAGTATCGATGAACCACACCTCGTCCAGCTGTGACCGCACCCGCTGCCACGCGGGGTCCTCGGCCAGCAGGTAGTTCCCTTCCGTGATGATGAGGGGTACCGAGGCCGGCACGGCTATAGAGGCAGCCACAGGTTCGTCGAGGGACCTCCGGAAGTCCGGTGCGTAAACAACGTCCTCGTCCCGCAGCGCCAGCCGCTGCAACAGGGAGAAATAACCGCCGACGTCGAACGTGTCCGGGGCGCCCTTGCGCCGCTTCAGCGGCGTGCCGTCGATGACGGCGTTCCCCAGGTGGAAGCCGTCCATGGGAACCACCAGCGCCGCCTGCGGTCCGAAGAAATCGGCGAGGAAGGCGGAGAAGGTGGACTTTCCGGAGCCGGGGGCACCGGCTATGCCAAGGAGTATGCGGGAACCGTTGGACATCCGGAGGCGCAGCTCTGCGACGGCCTGCCGGATGTCCGGGGAATCGAAGGCCCGGGACGCAGACGGCTGGGCGTTGGGCTTAATCATGCAATGAATCCTAGGCCAGGCCCGGCGGCGCGTCAGTCCAATGGAATGGTGACGGTTACTTCGGTGCCGGTTCCGGGTTCCGACGAGATGGCGACGGTTCCGCCGGCTTCCTGCACCTCTGTGGACATTGTCCGAAGCCCGTGGCGGCGGCCGTCGGGAGCCTCCGGAAATGAGGTGTTGCCGGAGCCGGTGTGGGCCGCTGAACGCTTGCCGAATCCCTTGCCGTTGTCGGCAACCGTCAGACGGATGCCGTGGAAGACGGCCGTGAGCCGGACCGTCACGTCAGTGGCATGGGCGTGCCTGAACGCATTGTCCAAGGCTTCCTGCGCAGACCGGTACAGCAAAGAGGCGCAGCCCGCCGGGATCTCCACGCCGTGGTGTGGTGTCTCCCAGTGGACGCAGGTGCCCTGGCGGCGCAGCGGAACCGTCAGCCGGTCGATGCAGCCAGCGAGTCCGAGCCGGTGAAAATCCGCAGACACGGGAGCCGCAGCCGTGTCCGCTGCCTCCGCCACACCGTCGAGAGTTGCTGAGCTTTCCATGCCGGCCCCGTCTCCTTGCACCCTAAATGCGTGAGTTCCGGGGACCTTTCCCCGGGCTGTTGCATTTAAGGGTGGCGCGGGAGGATCAGGCTTAGCGCGGCATATCCTCAGGATCGGATCAGGATTTATGCCTGAAGAATCCCAAGGCCGGGTTTACTGGGCGAACGTCCAGGGCTGGAGCGCCTGCTGCGGATACGTGACCGCGTCCGCGGCGTCGAGCACTTCGAGTGCCGTCATGTGGGCTGCCGCGGCCACTTCGCGTATAGGTTTGCCGTGCGTCACGGCGGCTGCAACCGCAGTCTGCAGAGTCACTGCGGCGGGTTCGTGCTCGGCGCTGGTGGTTTCCAGCGTGGCAACGGCTTCCTCCACTGCCCGGATGTCTTCATCGTCCATCAGTGCACTCCTACTCTCTGCTCCATTGCAGTAACTCCTGCGGCGTCACCGGGACGGGGTTCCGGTGAAGCTGCGTCATGCTGATAAAACAATAAGACAGACAGGTCTGTCTCGGCCAGTCCCGCGGTAGAGTATTTCCTTGATGAACGCACCTGAAGCAAGCGAGGGCACTTTGCTGCCCCAAGGGGTTCGTGCCGGCCAGAACGAACCCCTGCACCGGATACTATCCGCTGCCTACGAGCTCTTCTCCCGCCGCGGGATCCGCGACGTCGGCATTAACGAGCTGATCGAGCGCTCCGGCGTGGCCAAATCCACGTTCTATCGGCACTTCCCGTCGAAGGACGCGCTGGTTCTTGCCTTCCTCGCCCTCCGCGACCAAGTGTGGACCGTGGACCTCATCGTTGCCGAAGCCCGGCGCAGGGGAGATACGCCTGAGGGGCGCCTCCTGGCCATCTTCGATGTGTTCGGCGACTGGTTCCAGCGCGACGACTTCGAGGCCTGCACGTTCATCAACGTCCTCCTTGAAATGGGCCCCGAGCATCCTCTGGGCGAAGCCAGCATCGGCTACCTGGCCCGAATCCGCGGCCACCTCCAGGCACTTGCTGAAGAGGCCGGCTTGCGCGACACCGAGGAATTCGCCCGCTCCTGGCACATCCTGATGAAGGGCTCGATCATTTCGGCCACGGAGGGGGACTTCCTTGCTTCCAAGCGTGCCCAGCAGATGGCCGGCTGGCTGATCGCGCACCACCGGAGCTGAGACCGAATTTCTGCTCACCCCTCCTTATCTTTTCCTTTGCCGGGCCCATTATCTGAGCCCTTGCCTGGCCCCTTGCCACCGTTTTCGTCGCCAGGCGCAGGGGGCGACGACGGCAGGGGCGCCACGGTGGGCGGCGATGGGTGGGCGGCGAGGTTTTGACCCGCAGCCGCAGCCGCTTCCGCGGTTTCGGCCGCCGCCTTCGCGGCCGCGGCCTCGGCCTGGGACGCTGCCGCCTTCTCTGCCGCAGCTTTGGACGCCGCCGCCTTTGCGGCAATGGCGGCGCGGAGATCTGCCCGGACCGCTTCAATCGCTTTCATGATGCTTTGATGGCGCTTGAAGGAGACCTTCCCGTCCGCTGCGGCGCGGGTGACGTGATCCGCGAGTTCATCAAGGGTCCGCAGACCGGTTGCGGGATCTGCACTGGCGGCTGCAGTGCTGACGGTCAAGACCCGTGTCTGCAGTTCCTTGCCGGTCTGCGGGTCCAGATCGGGTGAAGCTGGACTGCAGCCCAAAAGAGCAGCAGCCATGAAGCAGGCGGCCAGCGGCTTGGCGGCGACGCCCAGTCTCCGGCCCGTGCGGTCCAGCGAATCCTTCAAAGTTCCCAACCCTTGTGCGACGGTCCCCGGCTGAGGATCTGCCACAGCCGGAGCGGCGCCGTCAGGTAACGGCAGCCGAATAGATCATAAGCCTACTTAGCTTCAGTCGCAGACTCCGCGGAAGACGAGGGGGCGGCGCGAGTTCTCGTGCAGGTGGCACAACAGCGCCTGCTCAGGGCAGTCGGGGTGGGCGGCGAGATGGCGCAAAAGCCTTAGCCTGACCTCCGACTGGGGATCTGTGGCTGAAATGATGTCCAGGATGAGGTCAATGACCTGCTGGCGCAGCACGGTCCGGCCCCACGGGTCGGATGGCCCGGTGCAGGTCGGATAGAGGCTGACCGCTGGTTGGCAATTCCGAAGCCCCGGTCCTGGTTGCGGCTCGCTGTCCGGCACTTCGCGCTTCTGCCGGTCGGGGACGCTAGCGGCCATCACGGCCCCCCAGGTCGTCGGCGCCTGCCGCTGCAGGAAGGCCTGGGAGTAACAGCTTCTTCATCGGGGGCTCTCCTTCACGGGGCTTCGCTGCGGGACACAGCCCAGTATCCCGCCGCGCTCCTGTGAAAATCTCGGCGTGCCATCCCCGCAACCCGGGGATGCGGGCGGGAATTGGGGGGTGCGTGAAGCGGAATGGTCCCCGCCCGGGGGAGTGCCAAAGTTTCCGTCAGGTAATCCCCGGCTTTTCCCAAGGAAGCAGCAGGAAGTGGCGGGATATCGCACGGACGGAGCCTTAACATGCGGCTGCCTCCGGCGTAGTTTATTGGTGTCGGATGCATCCCGGCCCGTACGCTGCATATAAAAATCCGCTGCATGTAAAAACAGGGTCGGTCACAGACAGGAGGTAACAGCGATGGCTAACATTCTCCGCCGTGCCGGTGTTGAGTTCCCGGAGCCGTTCCGCCGGTTCCTGGAAGGAGATCTGGACTCCTGGCTCCGCGTGGAGGAATACCGTGAGGGCGGTAACTTGGTGGTTAAGGCCGAGGTCCCGGGAATTGACCCGGATAAGGACGTCGACATCACCCTGGCGGGTAATCAGTTGGAGATTTCGGTCCGGCACGAGGAAAAGGCCGAGCACAGGGATAAAGACGGTTACCGTTCCGAATTCCGCTACGGCACCTTTGCCCGCACGGTGAGCCTGCCCGCTCCCGTAAGCCAGGAAGACGTCAGCGCCTCGTACACTGACGGGATCCTTGAAGTCCGCATCCCCGTGCCCGAAGAGCCCGCGGCCGGTGCCCGGAAGATCCGGGTCTCACGTGGTGCCGCGACGGCGCCCGGTTCCGCCGGCCCTGAGTAATACCTTCAGCGTAAAACCTTCAGCGAATCACTGCGTTATCGCGGAGCCCTCGGGCCCCGCGTTGGATAGAGTCGACCTGCACGCGGCCGCCCGGCCGGCCGCATGCATCCCGGTCGGCGAAAGGGACGCAGTGTTTCGGATCAGACAAACGTTCGTGAGGCGTATGGCGGGGTTGCTCGCTGTCGTGATCCTTGCTGGAGGGCTTGCTGGCTGCGCTGTCTCAATGCCCCGGGACCCGGACGGCACCTTGGAGCGGGTCACTGGGGGAAACCTGCGGGTTGGTGTCACGGCCAACGGCAAGTGGGCCAGCCTCCGTGACGGACAGGAACCCCAAGGCATCGAACCAGCCTTGGTGCGCTCCTTTGCCTCCTCCATCAGCGCCAGGCCCGAATGGGTCACCGGAAGCGAACAGGAGCTTACCAAGGCGCTCAAGGAGGGTGAGCTGGACCTGGTGATCGGGGGTTTTGCCGCTGACACACCGTGGATCACACACGCGGGAACCACGCGCCCGTACACCGAATCGAACGACGCCTTTGGCAAAACCGTGAAGCATGTGTTCCTTGTGCCGCTGGGCGAGAACGCCTTTCTGCTGGCCCTGGACCGCTTCCTCCTGCAACAGGACGTGCAGGGGTGAGCCGCACGGAAACCGCCGCCAAGTTCGGCAACACAGAACTGCCCCGGGAGCAAAAAGAGGCCCTGCAAAAGGCGATCAGGTTCGAGTGGATCACCCTTGCTTTTCTGACCGTTTCCACCGCTCTCGTCTTTTTGGTTCTGGGCAATTCCCAGGCAATGAAGGCCGCCTGGATCGAAGACCTCCTCTCGTTCCTGCCGCCTCTGGCCTTCCTGCTGGCCGCCCGGCTGATTCGTCGGCCTCCGACGCAGAAACATCCGTACGGCTATCACCGCTCAGTGGGGATTGCCCACCTTGTTGCCGCGGTGGCGCTGGTGGCCATGGGATCCTTCCTGGTTGTCGACTCCGGCGCCGGCCTGGTCAGCGCGGAGCACCCGACGATCGGCGGCATCGAGCTGTTCGGCCAGACCATCTGGCTGGGCTGGCTGATGATCGCGGCGATGCTGCTGACCGCGGCTCCTCCGGTGTACTTGGGGCGGGTCAAAATCAAGCTGGCCGAAAAGCTCCACGACAAAGTGCTCTACGCCGACGCCGATATGAACAAGGCCGACTGGATGACCGCGGGCGCCGCGGCTGTGGGTGTTTTCGGCATCGGCGTCGGCCTTTGGTGGGCAGACTACGCGGCTGCCCTGCTGATATCGGTCAGCATTCTCCGGGACGGAGTGAAGAACCTTCGCGGTGCCGTGGGAGCGCTGATCGACACCCGGGCGCACACCGTGGACGACTCCGCGCCGGACCCGCTCAACCGGCGGATCGACGTCTACCTGAAGGGGCTTCCCTGGGTTAGCCAGGCCGCCTCACGCATCCGCGACGAGGGGCACGTGTTCCACATCGAGTCCTTCGTGGTGCCGGCCGGGGGAGCCGCCCCGTCCCTGGAAACCATGGAGGAAACACGCAAAGCCTGCGCCGGGCTCGACTGGAAGGTGCAGGACCTCGTCATCATTCCGGTTGCGGAGCTGCCGAAGGAATTCCTGCCCGGACTGCGGTCCCCGGGTGCGGAGTACTGAGCCTAGCCCTCGTAGTGGGTCTTCGCCGGCCCCTGTCCGAGTGAGTCGACGATCGCCGTCGCCACGCTGTGGAGCTTGGTGTTCCGCGTGCTGGAGGCGGCCTTCAGCAGCTGAAATGCCTCCTCCTGGCTGCACCGGTTCTGGGCCATGATGACCCCGACGGCGACGTCAATCACCGTCCGGGACTCCAGTGTTGCCTTGAGGTTTGCGGCCGCATCACTGTAGTGGGCAAACCGCACGGCGAGGCGCAGTGCCATGGATGTCTGGGTGACAAAGTCCTCGGCGAGGTCCAGGACGCGTCCCTCGAACCTGCCGGGGCGGTGGGAGTAGAGATTCAGGGCGGCGCGCGTCTCGCCCTCAAGCTGGAAGGGGATGGCCAGGATGGAACGTACGCCATGGGCCAGCACCTTGCGGGAGTACTGGGGCCATAGCCCGTGCTCTTCAAGATCCGGGATATGGACAGTCACCTGCTCGCGCGAGGCAGTCATGCAGGGCCCGTCACCGAAGTCGTATTGGATCTCGTCCATGGCCTGGGCCTCGGGGGTGCTGCTTGCCACCGTGGCGGCTTTGCGGTGCCGCAGCAGTGTGATTCCGCACAGGACTTCGTCGCCGGGTTCGGAAAGGCTCCGGGCCGAGACCCGGGCAAGCTCATGGAGGAATGCCTCCACATCCGAGCTTGCGAGCACCATCTCATTCAGGTGCTCCGTG
Source organism: Arthrobacter sp. B2060 (assembly GCF_059090445.1). NCBI lineage: Bacteria > Bacillati > Actinomycetota > Actinomycetes > Micrococcales > Micrococcaceae > Arthrobacter > Arthrobacter sp. B2060. The sequence goes on along the minus strand of NZ_JBNHFR010000008.1, from coordinate 201,120 downwards.
ATTGATGTTTCAGATTTTGCGGTCGACTCGCTGGCCACGATTTCCAGTACCGTTTCGCTCAGGTCAAGACGAGCCGGCGGGCGCAGCGCATACCACGGAAGGGGAGCGGGTAGCGGCAGCAAAGAGCCGGATCGAACAACTATCCAACGGCCTTCTGCTAAACCGTACCGAGAAATTATATACACCAGTTCGCAGGGCATTATGACTGCGCCGGCGCATCCTCCCGCCTAGGCTGGGGGAGAACGAACCCGAGGAGACCACCATGAGAATTGCTGTGACAGGCGGAAGCGGAAAACTGGGGCGCAGCGTTGTCCGCAGGCTGACGGAGGACGGCCATGCGGTCCTGAACCTGGACCGGACGGGCGAGAGAAGTCCGGCCCTGGCCATCGTGGACTTGCGGAACTATGGCCAGGTCCTGGATGTTGTCCTTGGCCTGGATGACCGGCACCAGGGCTTTGACGCGATCGTCCACCTTGGTGCCATTCCTGCGCCCGGACTTGTGCCGGATGCCGCCACGTTCGAAAACAACATGCTCTCCACATACAACGTCTTCCAGGCGGCCCGCCGGGCCGGCATCAAAAGGGTGGTGTACGCCTCCAGTGAGACGGTGCTGGGACTGCCGTTCGACGTCGACCCTCCCTACATCCCGGTGGACGAGGAGTATCCGGCACGGCCGGAAAGCACCTACTCGCTGGTGAAGCACCTGGAGGAGCAGATGGCCATCGAAATGACGCGGTGGGACCCGGAGCTCAGTATCACCGGCTTGCGGTTTTCCAACGTCATGGACCCCGAGGACTACGAGGATTTCCCGTCCTTCGATTCCGATGCCACGCTGCGCAAGTGGAACCTCTGGGGCTACATCGACGGCCGCGATGGTGCCCAGGCTGTGGCGCGCGCACTGGAGAACGGCAAGCCCGGGTTCGAGGCGTTCATCATCGCCAACGAGGACACGGTGATGAGCCGCTCCAGCGCCAGCCTTGCCGCGGAGGTGTTCCCGGGTGTCCGGGTGACCAAGGAGCTGGGGGAGCACGAGACCATGCTCTCCATCGACAAGGCCAAGCGGCTCCTCGGATTCGCGCCGGAGCACAGCTGGCGCAACTACCACTCCAACCGCACCACGCCCACGGAAGACTGACGATGTGCACCGGACGCGAGTGGCGTCAGCGGATGAGTTCCCGCGTCGTTCCGAACGGCACCTGATCGGAAAGCGCAGCCGTGTAACGGTCGGGTGCGTGGCGCGTGATCAGGATCCCATGTGTCCCGGATTGCATGGCCACTTCCTGAAGGGCCCGCACCGCGTCGTCGAGTTGCTGGTCCAGCGCTGGCCGGCTCGTGACCTGAATATCGATGCGTTCAGTGACGTCAGTCATGGTGCCTTTCCTTCCCGGTGAAATCAGCGGTTCTCGGCGTTCATCGGGTGGGGAACCGATGCCACGGTAACGGGTGTTTTGGCTGCTGCTGGCTGGGGTTTCTCGACGGCGGCGGGCGGGGTTGTCTTCCACTTGAACCGCTTGCCGATGGTGGATCCGCTGCCGCCGCCGCTGCGGTTCTTGTTGAAGATGTCGAAGCCCACTGCGAGCAGGAGCACCAGGCCCTTGATGAGCTGCTGGTAGTCGGTTCCGAGGCCGAGGATGGACATGCCGTTGTTGAGGACGCCCATGATCAGGCCGCCCACCATGGCTCCTGCCACGGTGCCGATGCCGCCCTGGACCGCTGCCCCGCCGATGAAGGCCGCGGCGATGGAGTCCAGCTCGAAGCCCGTGCCGCCGGCGGGCTGGGCGGAGTTCAGGCGTGCCGTGAAGACCAGGCCGGCCAGCGCGGCGAGGACGCCCATGTTCACGAAGAGCCGGAACGTCACGGCCTTGGTCTTGATGCCGGAGAGTTCGGCTGCGTGCAGGTTCCCGCCGATAGCGTAGGTGTGCCGGCCGAAGATGCTGTTGCTCATCAGGGCGGAGTAGGCGATGACCAGGACCGCGAGGACGATGAGGACGATCGGGGTACCGCGGTAGCTTGCCAGCAGGAACGTGATGGTGAGCATCAGCAAGGCGATGAACGCTGTCTTGATGGCGAACCAGGCCATGGGTTCGTTTTCGAGGTTGAACCTGCGGCGGACCCGGCGCTCCTTGATGGCCTGGAAGAGGATGGCCGCGGTGCCTCCCACGCCGAGGATCACGGTGAGCCACTCGAGCATGGAGGTGCCGCCCGAAATGTCGGGGAGGAAGCCGCCGCCCAGGGCGCGCAGCTCGTCAGGGAACGGCGTGATCTGCTGGTTCTTCAGGGTGATGAGGGTCAGCCCGCGGAAGATGAGCATCCCGGCGAGGGTGACGATGAACGCGGGGATCCCGACGTAGGCGATCCAGTACCCCTGCCAGGCGCCCACGAGTGCGCCGACGAGCAGGCACGCGGGGATCGCGATCCACCAGGCCCATCCCCAGTGGACGATCATCACGCCCGATACGGCGCCGATGAAGCCTGCAATGGAGCCGACGGACAGGTCGATGTGCCCGGCGATGATGACCATGACCATGCCGATTGCCAGGATCAGGATGTAGCTGTTCTGGACCACGAGGTTGGTCACGTTCTGGGGCTGCAGCAGGATGCCGTCGGTGAGGACCTGGAACAGGATGACAATGAGGATCAGGGCGACGAAGATGCCGACCTGGCGGAGGCGGCTTGCCAGGAAGCCGAGGGATTCTCGTAGGGCGGACATGTCCGTTATTCCTTCTCTTGGGTCATGTAGTGCATGAGTGTTTCCTGGGAGGCCTCTGCGATGGGGACCTCGCCGGTGACGTGGCCTGCGGACAGGGTATAGATCCGGTCGCAGATGCCCAGGAGCTCCGGGAGCTCGGACGAGATCACGATAACGGCTTTCCCCTGGGCGGCCAGTTCGGCGATGATCGTGTAGATCTCAAACTTGGCGCCGACATCGATGCCGCGGGTGGGCTCGTCGAGGATCAGCACATCGGGGTCCGAGAACATCCATTTGCTCAGGACCACCTTTTGCTGGTTGCCGCCGGAGAGTTTTCCGGTGATGGCCGCGACCGAGGGTGCCTTGATGTTCATGCTCTTCCGGTAGCGGTTGGCCACCGTGGTTTCTTCGTTCCTGTCCACCCAGCCGCGTTTGGCGAGCTTCCCGAGGGCGGCCATGGAGATGTTCCGCTGGATGTCCTCGATGAGGTTCAGGCCGTAGTGCTTGCGGTCTTCGGTGGCATAGGCGATGCCGTGGCGGATGGCTTCGGGCACGGTGGAGGTGTTGATCTCCCGGCCGTACTTGAAGACCTTGCCTGAGACGGCGTGTCCGTAGGTCCGGCCGAACACGCTCATGGCCAGTTCGGTGCGCCCGGCGCCCATGAGCCCGGCCAGTCCTACGACTTCACCCTTGCGGACGTTGAGGCTGGCGTTGTGGACCACAGTGCGGGTGCGGTCCTGCGGGTGCTGGACGGTCCAGTCTTCGATGCGGAGGACTTCCTCGCCGATCGATGGGGTGCGTTCGGGGTACAGGCTGTCGAGGTCCCGGCCCACCATGCCGCGGATGATCCGCTCCTGGGTGATCTGGCCCTGGTCCACGCGCAGGGTCTCGATGGATTTGCCGTCGCGGATGATGGTGACGGCGTCCGCCACCTTGCGGATTTCGTTGAGCTTGTGGCTGATGATGATGCTCGTCACGCCTTGGCCCTTCAAATGCAGGATGAGATCCAGGAGGTGGTCGGAGTCCTCATCGTTCAGCGCCGCCGTCGGCTCGTCCAGGATGAGCAGCTTGACTTCCTTGGAGAGGGCCTTGGCGATCTCCACCAACTGCTGCTTGCCGACGCTGATGTGCTGGATCGGCGTCACCGGGTTTTCGCTGAGTCCCACCCGGGCGAGCAGCTTGGCCGCCTCAAGGTTGGTCTGGCGCCAGTTCACCCAGCCGCGGGAGGCCAGTTCGTTGCCCAGGAAGATGTTCTCCGCGATGGACAGGTACGGGCTCAGGGCCAGCTCCTGGTGGATGATCACGATCCCGCGCTTCTCGCTGTCGGTGATGCTGGAGAACTCGCACGGTTCGTTCTCGAAGAGGATGTCCCCCTCGAAGGTGTTGTGGGCGTAGACGCCGGAAAGCACTTTCATCAGGGTGGATTTGCCGGCTCCGTTTTCGCCGCAGATCGCATGGACCTCGCCGCGGTTCACGTCCAGGGTGACGTCCTGGAGGGCCTTGACGCCGGGGAAGGTCTTGGTGATTCCCCGCATTTGAAGGATGGGTACGTTCATGGTGCTTTCCCGCTGGCTGGTGGGGTGCCGGGACCCTGCGGCTGCAGGGCCCGAGGGAGGGCGCGGCCCGGCCGGATGCCGGGCCGCGCCCTTCCCGGCGCCTACTTGATGTCGGCGTCGGTGTAGTAGCCGGAGTCGATGAGTTCCTGCTTGTAGTTGTCCTTGGTGATGATCACGGACTCAAGCAGGTATGCCGGGACTACCTTGACCTTGTTGTTGTAGGTCTTGGTGTCATTGGTTTCAGGCTCCTGGCCCTTCAGGACTGCATCGACCATCTTCACTGCCTGCTCGCCGAGCTTGCGGGTGTCCTTGAAGATCGTGGAGTACTGCTCCCCGGCGATGATGGACTTGACCGAGCCCTTCTCTGCATCCTGCCCCGTCACGATCGGAAGGCTGCCCTTGGAGTAGCCGCCGGTGCTGGTCAGCGCGGAGATGATGCCGATGGACAGGCCATCGTAAGGCGACAGCACGCCGTCGAGCTTCTTGCCGGAACTGTAGGCGGAGGTGAGGATGTCCTCCATGCGCTTCTGCGCCACCGGCGCCTGCCAGCGGAGGATGGCGGCCTGCTCGAACTTGGTCTGGCCGCTGGGCACCTTTAGTGTGCCGGCGTCCATGAACGGCTTCAGCGTGTCCATGGCTCCGGTCCAGAAAAAGTTCGCGTTGTTGTCGTCCGGGCTGCCGGCGAACAGTTCCACGTTGAACGGGCCCTTGCCGTCCACCTTTTTTCCGCTGGCATCCAGAAGACCCAGGCCCGTCAGGAGCGAGGTGGCCTGCTGGACGCCCACGGTGTAGTTGTCAAAGGTCGTGTAGAAGTCCACGTTAGGTGTGCCGTTGATCAGTCGGTCGTAGGCGATGACCTTGACGTTCTGCTCCTTGGCCTTGGCCAGGACATCGGTCAGGGTGGTGCCGTCGATCGCGGCGATGATCAGGGCCTTGGCGCCCTTGGTGAGCATGTTCTCAATCTGGGACACCTGCGTGGGGATGTCGTCGTTGGCGAACTGCAGATCCGTCTTGTATCCGAGTTCCTTCAGGGACTTTTCGACATTGCCTCCGTCGGCAATCCACCGCTCAGATGTCTGTGTCGGCATCGAAATGCCCACAAGGGAGCCGGCAGCATCGGTGCTGGCGGCGGGTGCCGCGGAGCCGGGCCGGCTGCCGCAGCCGGTGGCCCCGACCGTCACGGCCAGGACCACGGCGAAGGCTCCCAGGAGTTTTTTGAAACGCACGATGTTCTCCTTCCGCGGCTGACTCGGGCCGCGAATTGCTGCTGAGCCGGGAGGCATCTGCGCCTTCCGACGGGACCGGCATTGGGCTCCGGTCGGCTGCTGCGCGATCCTGAGGCCCGCACACCAGTGGGCTTTGCGGTCGGGGCGGCGTCCGTGCCGCCCCGTTCACTTCCTTGAAGCTGCTGCTCAATTCCTTGAGCGGGCTGTCGCTCTTGTGAGCGCTAACAATTACGAGAATAGCTCACCCCTTATTGTGGGTCAACTCACATGTTTACCAGATTGTGCGGGGGTTTTGCCTCTTCGGTGGGCTGGCGAAACCGCCGGGCAGTGTTGCCGCCCGGCGGTGGACTGCGGGGTGTGGCGCCCTCGGGCGCCCTAGCCGCGCCGCTGCAGTCCCGGAACGCCGTCCTCGATGCTGAAGGTTGCCTTCGTGCTGACCGGAGAGCCCGCTGCCGTGACGTACTCCAATACCCGGTAGTCAGCCGTGAGGGACTCCTTGGTAATCGTGGTCCGGACGTATCCCCGCTGGTCGTTGTAGAACTTCAGGTGCGGGTTCCATGCCATCGTCGGCTCCTTGACTGAGCCGGTTCCATTCCCGTTGGACGTGATGGAGGTGCATACCAGTTCCGAACCCACCACCGGCGCATCCGGATCCTTGAAGTCCACTTTGACGTCGCTGGCCCAGTTGCGGTGGACGTCGCCGGTAAGTACGACGGCGTTGCGCACCTTGGCGTCCACCCAGCCTTGCGTGATCCGGCGGCGTGAGGCGGCGTAGCCGTCCCAGCCGTCCATGGACATGTCATCGATGTCCGCCGCCTTGTTGCGGTCGCGCTCCGCGAAGAAGACCTGCTGGCCCAGGATGTCCCAGCGTGCCGTGGACTTCCGGAACCCGTCGAGCAGCCACTGCTCCTGAGCGGCGCCCGTGATGGTCCTGTTCTCCGCCAGGCGCCCGCCGACGTTTTTCCGCCAGCCGTCCCCGGCCAGCTGGTCGTCGCGGTACTGGCGGGTGTCCATCATGTGGAAGTTTGCCAGCTGGCCCCACTGGACCGAGCGGTAGATTTTCATGTCGGGGCCGGACGGAACAGACGGTGCTCGCAGCGGCATGTTTTCGTAGTAGGCCTTGAAGGCGGCGGCCCTCCGGGTGCGGAAGTTGGCGGCGGAGTCGTTGAGCTGTCCGGGATCTGCGTTCTCCGGCACCTCGTCCGCCCAGTTGTTGTCCACTTCATGGTCATCCCAGACCACCAGCCAGGGTGCCGCGGCGTGGGCCGCCTGGAGGTCGGCGTCGGCCTTGTACTGCGCGTGGCGCTGGCGGTAGTTCTCCAGTGTCACAGTCTCCGGGCCCTCATGGTCGCGGACGTTTCCGCCGCCCACCACGTAGGAGTCCTTTTTGTACTCGTACTGGTAGTCGCCGAGGTGGAGGACCAGATCCGGCTGGTCTTCCGCGAGGCGGCGGTAGGCGGTGAAAAAGCCGTGCTCGTACTGCGCGCAGCTGGCGAAGGACATGGCCAGCGCCGCCGGCGTCTCATACCAGGCCGGGCTGGTCAGTGTGCGGCCAACAGGGCTGATGTGGCGGCCCGCGCGGAAGCGGTAGAAATACTCGCGGCCCGGCTTCAACCCGCGCAGTTCGACGTGCACCGAGTGGGCACGCTCGGGAACCGCCCGCTCCACGCCGCGCTGCACCACCCTTTTCATGGCGGCGTCTTCGGCGACTTCCCATGCCACGCCCACCGTGCGCGACGGCATGCCGCCAAGGCCGTCCTCTGCCAGCGGGCTCAGGGCGAGGCGGGTCCAGATGACAAAGCCGTCAGGCCACGGGTCGCCCGAGGCAATGCCAAGGGTGAACGGATCGCCCGGGAGGCTTGCCTCCGAGTTCCGCTGGTCCGCGACGGCAGTACCCGGCAGGGCGATGACCAGGCCGGCACCCAGGCCGGCGGTGATGAGAGATCTGCGCGAAATGTCCATGGCACGAACGTAGCCAGTCCGTTTTGACAGCCGAAGTCACGCGCGTGAATCCCAGGTGAACGCGCGTGACCGTGGTTACTGGGAAGGTTGCGGAACCTCGCAGGCCATCTTTGGGTTGACCCCCATATAATTCAGCGGCCCCGCGGCGATGGTGATCGCCACAGTCCCGGCCTCGGTGCACGAGTCCGGCGAACCGCCGAAATATCCTCGTTGGAATGCGGCGAGGACGCCGATAATGAGCCAGATGATCACTAGCGTTCCGACGATCCTCATGGAATCCTCCGTAGCCCCGTTGCCACACTCCAGTGTGTGTCCAATTATCCACCGCGGGGGCCTTCCAGGACAGGGCTCCCGGACGCGGCCCGCGGCGGCGAGTCAGCTGGGCTCTGTTGTTTCCACCGGGGTCTCTTCCACGTCAGGGGTGTCCTCGGCCGTGGCAACCGACGTCTCTCCACGCGCCGAAGTGTCCTTGGTCTCGGTCCCCTCCTCCGGCTCAAACGTGTTGGGCTCGCCGGCGCCGAGCCCAACGCCGTTTTCCGAGCCCGGAACGGTGCCGCCGTTTTCAGTGTTTTCGGTGCTCATGTCGTCTCCTGATCCTCGTGGGGCTGGAAAAACCACGGTAACAGCGGCAGGCCGGCTTCGTAAGGGCCCACACGCGCCCCAGTGTCCGGCAGGCAGGAGATAATCTTCAACACAGAAATCGCTTCATTCCTTCGGCGCACAGGCGGGATTCCACGTGGTAGACGAATCAACGGGCAAGGCGGGGTGGTGGCGGGTATTCCATGACAAGTTCGTGGTCGAGGAACGCTACGTGGACGCGGGAGACCGCAAGGCGCTGTATGTCACCGCAATTGTCCTTGCCGCAGCGGGTGCCCTCGTCTTCTTCCTGACGCTGACGGATGTGCTTCAGAAGGATGGCCTGGCCGCCGCCGATGAGTCTGCCCGTAGGTGGCTGCTCACCACGCGCTCGGAAGCGCTGACGGTTGGCATGATCATCCTGGCGGTTGTCTTCGGTCCCGTAGCGCTGCCGATCATTGTGCTGGTGGTCACCCTGGCATGGGGAATCCTGGCCAAACACGCCTGGCGGCCTGTCCTGCTTGCGGCAGCAATGGTGACGGGCGTTGTACTCGCCCAAATCATTGGGCATGCCGTCGAACGCGCCCGTCCACCCGTCGATCTCATGCTGTTCGGTGCCGACCATACATTCTCCTTTCCGTCCGGGCACGTGCTCGGCGCCTCGGACTTCCTGCTCGTGACCGCTTTCCTGGTCTTTTCCCGCCACCGGCGCCCGGCAGTCACCGTCGTCGGTTTTGTCTTCGCGGTCATCGGCGTGATCCTGGCCGCCCTCAGCAGGCTCTACCTGGGCTACCACTGGGTGAGCGACGCTGTGGCCTCGGTGTCCCTGTCCCTCGTGGTGCTCGGGGCCGTCATTGCCGTGGACACGTGGCGGACCGCCAGGGTGCCCGGCGAAGCGGTGACCGGCGAATTGTCCAAGGCTGATTCCCCGGCGGACTAAGGCCGGCTGCACCCGGCGCCGGCGATTGCGGAGGCCGCCGGCCGGTGCCAGAGTGGGGCATGGCCACTGAAGACGATGTCCGCCGGATCTGCCTCGCCCTGCCGGGAGTCACTGAGCGCAGCAGCTGGAACCAGCCCGCCTGGTTCGCAAAATCACTGATGGCCCGGATGTGGGAGGAGGGCGTGCTGACGGTCAAGACCGGGGAACGCGAGGCATTGGCCGGTACCGATCCAGATACTTATTTCTGGACGCCGCACCATGAGCGGTCGCCACAGTTGGTCCTGGTCCGGCTTTCAAGGCTCGACGGCGGCGAACTCGCCGAACTGCTGGAAGAATCCTTCCTGTTGGCCGGTGGGCGGATGTGAGGCCGCGGCGTCGCAGCAGGGACTAGCCTTCCGGCTGCCGGGCGTTGCGTGCACGGGCGCGTTCAAGCTGCCGGCGGAGCCTGGCGTTGTCCACCTCGAGTTCCAGCACTTTCGCCACTCCTGCCAGGTTGAGCCCCTCATCCAGGAGCTCACCGATCCGACGGAGCACCGCCAGGTCTGAGTCGCTGTACTGCCGTGTTCCCCCGGAGGTCCGCCCCGGCGTCAGCAATCCGCGCCGCTCGTACAGCCGGATGTTTTGTTGCCCCGTTCCGAGCAGATCGGCCACCACGGAAATTGCGTAAAGGCCCCTGCCTTCGTCTTGATCTGCCACGGTGTTTCCTCGGTTGAGAATAATTTGAACTGCCTCTTGCACCAGTTTGACACCAGTGCTATAAAAAATCTATATCCACCACCATAGATGAAGGTGGGTTAACGTGACATTACATATGTGCTTAAGGAGTGGGAAATGATGCTCATCCGTACCGACCCGTTCCGTGAGCTGGACCGGCTCACTCAGCAGGTCTTCGGAACCGCGGCCCGCCCGGCCGCTATGCCGATGGATGCCTGGCAGGAGGACGGCGAGTTTGTAGTGGCCTTCGATCTTCCGGGCGTTCTGCCCGAGAAGGTGGACCTCAACGTGGAGCGTAACGTCCTTACCGTCCGGGCAGAACGCCAGGACCCCACGCAGCCCAATGTGGAGCTGGTGGTGGCCGAGCGGCCCCGCGGAGTTTTCAGCCGCCAACTGATCCTCGCAGACACTCTCGACACGGAGAACATCAAGGCGAGTTACGACGCCGGCGTGCTGACGCTTCGAATCCCCGTGGCGGAACAGGCCAAGCCTCGCAAGATTGAAATCGAGCGCAAGGGTGAACTCCACGAGATCGGAACCTAGTCCGCGCCGGCGCTTGGCAAGGCAATCACGTGATGCTGCCGGGGCGGCTTCCGGCTTCAAGGTGCCGGCTCCATGCGGCCGGCACCAGGCCGGAAGCCGTTCCTGGTCCCTGACGGGCCATCTGGTCCGCCGCTGAGCCAGCGCCTCCTGCGGATTCACCAAGGGAGGGACAATGCCGGGCAATTTTCCCGATCACTACGCGGCCCTGCATGTGCCGCGGACGGCGACACAGCGGGAAATAGCGCGCGCCTACCGGTCCCTTCTGCGAACGCACCACCCGGACTTGGCCAATCCCACCGCAGCACCCGCCGAACTGCAGCTCATCATGCAGGCCTTCAAGGTGCTCCGTGACCCGAAACAGCGCCTCGCCTACGACCACGAGGTTCTGAGCAACGAACGCGAGGTTCTGAGGAACGAACACAGGGCCGCCGCGGCCGGTCCCAGGGACGGCCAGTCCAAAGACCATTCCCGCGAGGTTCCCGTGCGTCACATCCGCCATGAGGATCCACCCCTACGTGCAACGCCCGTCAGGTGGGAAAGCGGGCCCTGGGCCACCATCCGTTTCGACCCCGGAGGAAAACGAAGACGATGAGCGATTGGCGCCGATACGACTCCCACCTGATCCCTGCCTTTCATGAGCGGTTTGAAGAACGCTGGGGCAAGAACACCGCGCCCTTCCTGGATCCGGAGGCCCATGAAGAGCCGCTTCCGCGCGCGCAGTGGATCAACCCGGCCACCGGGGCTGCCCTCGCCGTGGTGCCCATCTGGTCAGATGATGACCGCCAGCACCGATCGTTCGGGGTCTTCTACCTGCCGCCGGGTGGGGATATCTGGGTGCTCCGCCCGGGCTTCACCGGCTACCTGGAGCCGGGGGAGGACAGTTCCGAGCATCTGCTGGCCCTGAGGAACGACGCCTTTAAGAAGGCCGTCGCCCATGCCAAGGACTTCCTGTTCGGCCCCGCCGTGATGCACTAGGCGCCTGGGCGTTCGCCTTGTCCGGTGCACGCCGCCGTCGTGGGGCACGTCATCCTGCCCTCGTCAGGTGGCGCGGCCTGTGTCATTCTGGAAGGCACCTAAAGTGCCGACGAAAGAGAGGGCCATGTTTTCGCCAAGGGGTTCGTTTTCCAGCTGCAGCGTCAGCGATGCGGCGCAGGCAGTGATCCAAGGGGAGGGCCTGCCGTCCTGAGCGTTTCAGGCAAACTCTTTTCCTGCCCATTTCGAACAACACAGAGGTCCGACTATGCATGCATCCGCCAAAGAGTTGGCCGCGAAGATTCCGCCGGGCTTCACCCTTGGAGTAGCCACCGCCGCATTCCAGATTGAGGGTGCCGTTGACGTGGACGGCCGGGGGAAGGCAGGATGGGACGTCTTCGCAGCCAAACCCGGCGCCATTGTGGATGGCCACAGCCCGGCCGTGGCGTGCGACCACTACCACCGGATGCCGCAGGACGTGGCGCTCATGAAGGAACTGGGCGTCGACTCGTACCGGTTCTCGCTCTCCTGGTCCCGGATCCAGCCAGGAGGCCGCGGCCCCGTGAACAGGGCCGGTCTGGACTTCTACGACCGGCTGCTCGACGAGCTCCTGGCCAACGGCATATCTCCCATGGTGACCCTGTACCACTGGGACACGCCGCTGCAGCTGGACGAGGCAGGCGGATGGCTCAACAGGGACACCGCCTACCGCTTGGCAGAATTCGCCGCCATTGCCGCAGCAGCCTATGGGGACCGCGTGGCGCGCTGGGTGACCATCAACGAACCCGCCACAGTGACCACGAACGGTTATGCATTGGGCCTGCACTCACCGGGGAAGGCGGACTTCGCCAACGGGCTGCCCTCGGTCCACCACCAGCTGCTTGGCCACGGTCTGGCGGTCCAAGCGCTGCGGGCAGCCAAAGTGCCGGGGGAGATAGGCATGTCGAATGTGTACTCCCCGATGGTGCCGAATTCCTCCAATCCACTGGACAGGCTGAGCGCCGGCGCCATGGACGTGGCGCAGAACCGCCTCTACGCCGACCCCGTCCTTGCCGGGAAGTACCCCGACCTTGTCCGCCTCGGGAAGTTCTTTTCGTCCTTCGAGCATCCCGACGAGGACATGGCCATCATTTCGCAGCCGCTGGATTTCTACGGGCTCAACTATTACATGCCCACAAGAGTGGCGGCCGGCGGGGGTGACAGTCCTGTGCCGGCGGCCATGGCGGAAGCCATCGGGGACGATCTCAGCACTGCCACACCGGGCGCGCCCCTGCACATCGAACCTTGGCCGGACACCGAGACCACGGCCTACGGGTGGCCCGTCAAGCCTGCCTATATGGCCGTCGCCCTCAAGGAGATGGCCGCACGGTATCCGAATCTTCCGCCGGTCATCATCACCGAGGGCGGGGCCAGCTTCGAGGACATCATCGTCCGTGACAAGTCCACGAACCGCCGCTTCATTCCGGATGAACGCCGCCTGCGGTACCTGTCGGACCACCTCGGCACTGCGCTCCGTGCCACGGCCCCCGGCGGTGAGGCCGAGGCGGTGGATCTTCGCGGTTACTACGTGTGGTCCCTGCTGGACAATTTTGAGTGGTCCGGCGGTTATAACCAGCCGTTCGGCCTGGTGCACGTGAACTTCGAGACGCTCGAGCGGACACCCAAGGCGTCCTACTACTGGTTCCAGGAACTCCTGGAGGAACGGACGTTGGTCGCTGCCGCAGGAGCCGCCGTCGCCGCTGCCGCTGAAGGTGTCGTTCCCGAGGGTGCCGTTCCCGAAGGCGCTGTGGTGGAGGGCGCCGTCCCCGAGGGCGCGGAACGCGAAGTGTCCGACGGCGAGGCGTCGCCGTTGGGGAGCTGACCTTCCGGTTCAGCTCAGACCGGTTCAGCTCAGATCAGTTCAAGTTCCTTGAGCTTCCGTGCAATGCCGGCGCCGTCAGGCGAGTAGATCCAAGGTACGGAGGAGGCACTGTGGTCTCCGTTTTCCGAATGCCCGCCGGCCAGGACCGACTCGCTGACGGAGAGCTGCCGGATGGCGATTGCGGCCACCTTGTCCGAATGCTCCCGGGTAAACGCGGAGTAGATTTGCTCGTCATGCTGGCCGTTGTCCCCAATGAGCAGCCAGCGCATGTTCGGAAATTCAGCGGCGAGGCGCTCCAGGTTTTGGCGCTTGTGGTCTTGGCCGCTGCGGAACCACCGGTCCTGGGTGAGTCCCCAGTCCGTGAGCACGAGCGCACCGGAGGGATACATGTTGCGCGAGAGGAACCTGCCAAGGGTCGGGGCGGCATTCCAGGGCCCGGTGGACAGGTAGATCACCGGGGCATCGGGGTGTTCCACCGTCAGCCGGTCCAGCAGCACCGCCATGCCCGGAGTGGCCATCCTTGCCCGCTCGCTCAGCACGAACGTGTTCCACAGGGCAAGGAAGGGCCTTGGCAGGGCCGTGACCATGACTGTGTCGTCGATGTCTGAGACGATGCCGAATCTGGCCTCGGGACCGATGACGAAAATGCTGGCCTCCGCCGGCTCGGTGCCTTCCGCCCGCAACACAGCCGTGTGCCAGCCCGGGGAAAGGGAGACCTGGACATCAATGTCGACGAGCCCGCCCCGGTCGGCCCTGACTTTCGTCACGGTGCCGCCGACCGCAATTTCCACCTCGGAGCCCGGGATGGGAACGCTGGTGAATGCGCGCCAGCCCCGGATGTTCTGGGTTCCGTTTTTTGCCGCGTGATCGGCCCGGCTGCCGGGGACAGGCTTGCTGGCCAGCACCACCCTGCCCAGTACCCGGACCCACGTCGTGGAGCCGTAGCCCTGGTAAGCGATTGTTTTGGGTTCGAAATTCCACCTGCGGGCGAGCTTCAGCCGGGCGGTGTTGATCGCATTGGAGAGCCGGTGGGCCAGGCGGAAGACCTGAGTACCGGACAAAGAAGATTCCTGTGACGCCATGTCCATGCCTTCACTCTGCCACAGGCCCCGATCCTGCGGGCGGTTCCCTGACTCTGTTACCTGACCCGGCCGGCTGGGCCTGTTTCATCACGGCGGTCAGCCGTCCCCCAGCAGCCACCGCAAAGTGTCCGCGTTCCGCACCGCGTTGCCGCCGCCGTCGTTATTGAAATAGGCGTATACATCCTTGCCCGCGCCGCGCCACTCACGGATCCGGTCCGCCCACCACCGCAGGTCCTCGTCGGAGTACGAGCCGCCGTACAGGTGCTCGTGGTCCGGACCGTGCAGCCTGACATAGACGAAGGGCGCCGTGGCTCTCAGGATGCACGGCAGGTTGGCCCCGCTCATCACGCAGTAGGCCGCGCCGTGGCGCTCCAGCAGGCTGTACACGTCCGGGTGGTCCCAACTCGGGTGGCGGAACTCGACACTCACCCGGATCCAGGTGGGCAGGGCAGCGAGGAAGTATTCCAGCCGGCCGTCGTCGCGCGCGAGGTCCGGCGGGAGCTGGACCAGCAGGACGGCGCGCTTGTCGCCAAGTTCGTGCCAGCACCGGGAAATCCTCTCGATCCAGACTTCCGGGCCGTAGAGTTTCTTGCCGTGCGTGAGGCCGCGCGGGGCCTTGACGGACAAGGCGAAACCGTCGGGAAGCCGCCGCCGCCAGCTCGCAAAGGACGTGTCCCGCGGCCAGCGGTAGAAACTTGCGTTCAGCTCCACCGTGCTGAACCTCGCCACGTAACGCTGCAGCCTGTCGCGTGCGGGAAGCCCCGGCGGGTAGAGCACGTTCTCCCAGTGGTCGTAACTCCAGCCTGAGGTGCCGATATGCACGGACATGGGATTACTCGAAGTGCGTGCTCAGGTGTCCTCCACCGGCCGACTCCACGATCGCGGCAGCCACCTCGCGGAGTTTTATGTTGCGGTTGCTGGAGGCGGACTTGATCAGCCCGATGGCCTCCTCCTGGCTGCAGCGGTTCTGCGCGATGATGATGCCCACCGCGGTGTCGATGATGGTGCGTGACTCCATCGCCGCTTTCAGGTTCGAGGCCGCGTCGCTGTGCTGGGCTATCCGGATGGCGAGGCGCAGGCCTTTCGAGGCCTGGCGGACGTAGCTGACGGCGCGCTCCACGGCATCGTCGTCAAAGGCATTCGGCTTGTCCGAATAAAGGTTGAGGCCGGCCTTGGCGTTGCCCCCGGGCAGGTCGAACGGCACAGCCAGAACGGAGCGGATGCCGGCTTTGAGGACAGTTTCGTTGTATTCGGGAAATATGTTGTCCAGTTCAAAATCAGGAATGTGGACGATGATGCCTTCCCGGCACGACCGGAGGCACGGCCCGTCCTTGAACTGGTACTGGATTTCGTCAACCGCCCGTGCCTCTTCGCTGCTGCTGGCCACGGTGCCGGCACTGCGGCTCCTCAGGAGCGTGATGCCGCAATACAGCTGGCCGTGGGCTCCAGACAATTGTTCGGCCGAGTAGCGGGCCAGCTCGTTGAGGAAGTCCTCGACGTCTTGGGTGTCCAGCAGGAGGTCCTGGACGTACCCTGTCACGTCAGTCTCGTTCAGACGACTATCCAAGGGAGTCTCCTGTTCTGCCCTTGTCCACCGGTGTGGCTGGCCGGGGGACACGTCCAAAGTCATGATTCGTGGCAGTTGCACCGCCCACACTTCAGGCTACACCCGGGGTTGCTCTCGTGCGGACGTTCCAGCTGTGGCACTGTAAGGGCATGGTACGCATCGAGGATTATGCGGTGGTGGGTGACCTGCACACCGCAGCCCTGATCAGCACTGAAGGTTCCATTGATTGGCTGTGCCTGCCGCGCTTCGATTCGCCGGCCTGCTTTAACGCCTTGCTGGACACGCCCGAGTCCGGACGCTGGAGGCTTGCTCCGGCGGGCGCGGCGGAGTGCACCAGCCGGCGCTACCGCAAACATACCCTGATCCTGGAAACGGAATGGGAAACGGACGACGGGGCCGTCCGGGTTATCGACTTCATGCCTCCCCGTGACGAAGTGGCGGACATCGTACGGATTGTCGTTGGCCTTCACGGTCAGGTCAAGATGCGGGGCGAGCTGGCTCTGCGTTTCGACTACGGCCACATCATGCCCTGGGTGCGCCGCGACAGCCGCGGGCTGCACGCGATCGCCGGGCCGGATTCCGCCTACCTGGCGACGAACGCGCCTCTCCGTGGGGAACACATGCACACCGTCAGTGACTTCACTGTGAAGGCGGGCGAACGCGTGCCCTTTGTGCTGACGTGGGCGCCCAGCCACGTCCGCCGGCCGCGGGCGGTGGACGCGGAAGTTGTCCTGGAGTCCACGGAGAAGTTTTGGCTGGACTGGGCCGGGCAGTCCAAGGTAACAGGTCCATACAAGGACGCGGTGGAGCGCTCGCTCATCACGCTCAAGGCCCTCACCTATGCCCCCACCGGCGGCATCGTGGCTGCCGTGACCACGTCCCTGCCCGAACAGCTGGGCGGACCGCGGAACTGGGACTACCGCTACTGCTGGCTCCGTGACGCAACCCTGACGCTGCAGTCGCTGCTGGCAGTCGGCTATACCGCCGAGGCTGCCGCGTGGCGGGACTGGCTGCTGCGGGCCGTCGCGGGCGATCCCGCTGACCTGCAAATCATGTACGGCATCCACGGCGAGCGCCGGCTGCCCGAGATGGAGCTCCCGTGGCTCTCGGGCTACGAGGACTCATCCCCGGTGCGGATCGGCAACGGCGCGGCCGGACAGCTGCAACTGGACGTCTGGGGCGAGGTGCTGGACTGCCTGTCGCTCACCCGCAATTCCCTGCTCACGCATCCCGACGAGGCCTGGGACGTCCAGGTGGCGCTGATGGAGTACCTGGAAGGTGTTTGGAACCGGCCGGACAACGGGCTCTGGGAAATGCGCGGGCCGAGGCGCCATTTCACACATTCGAAGGTCATGGCCTGGGTTGCCGCGGACCGGATGGTCAAGGGCGTACGGGAATCGGGGTTGCCCGGGCCCGCCGCCCGTTGGGAGGCGCTGCGGGATACGATCCGGAAGGATGTCATGACCCACGGCTTTGACGCTGACCGCAACACTTTCACGCAGTCCTATGGCCGCCCCGAACTGGATGCCAGCCTGCTTCTCATCCCGCGCGTGGGGTTCCTGCCGCCCGACGATCCGCGCGTGATCGGCACCATCGACGCCATTCAGCGCGAGCTGACAGAGGACGGTTTCCTGCTCCGGTACCGGCCCGAAATCAGCGACGACGGCCTCCCCGGTGGCGAGGGAGTCTTCCTGGCCTGCTCCTTCTGGCTGGTGGAAGCGCTCCTCGGTGCGGGCCGCCACCGGCAGGCGACCGAGCTGTTTGAACGCCTCCTGGCGTTGCGCAACGACGTCGGGCTGCTCAGCGAGGAATGGGGGGTCCAGAGTGCCCGGCACCTGGGAAACACCCCGCAGGCCTTCAGCCATTTCGCCCTGGTGACCAGCGCCCTGGAACTGCAACAGCACCGGACACGGCGCAGCAACAAGCCCCTGCGGGCAGGAACTGCGCCGTAGCTACCGTTTCCTGCCAGAGGCCTCTCCATACGCCAAGGCAGTAAGTATACTTACTAACACCTGTCCGACTGGTCAAGGAGGAGGAGAGCTGGGATGTCTGGATACTTCGAACTGGTGGATGCCCCTGACGGCGGTTACCGGATCCGGCTGCTGGACGGCGCTGGCGCACTGATGGCAGTGTCCGTCACCTTCCCCACGAAGCGGGCGGCCGTGGCCGGCGTTGCCCGTGCCCGTGAAATTGCTGGGACCGGGCTGATCCGCGACAACTCCCGCGATGCCGTGGAGCGGTCGGCATTGCTGTCGCCTGAATCCTCCGAGACGGAACGCTGAGGGCCGGGGTGCCGAACCGCCGTGCCGCGGGCACGCGCCGGAAGGGAGTCCTGTTCGACGTCGACGGGACCTTGGTGGACTCCGCCTACCTGCATACGCTCGCGTGGTGGCAGGCGTTCCGCCAATCCGGCTTCGACGTGCCGATGGCGCGGATACACCGCTGCGTGGGCATGGGCGGTGCGCGGCTGGTAGACCATCTGTTGCCGGACGGGCGCGACAAGTCCGTCGATGAGGATGTCCTCGCGGCACACTCGGGAATATTCGGCACCTACTGGCCGGCACTGAGGCCCTTGGAGGGTGCTCGGGATTTGTTGGCGCAGTGCTGTGAAAGCGGGTTGGCGGTGGCGCTAGCGTCCTCAGCCAGGGAACAGGACCTCAAGGCCCTCCGCGCGAGCCTGGCCGCCGATTCCTTCATCGATGCTGCGACGAGCGCCGCGGACGCAAAGGAGAGCAAGCCTGAGCCGGACATACTCGTTGCGGCACTGCATGCCGTCGGGATCGAAGCCTCGGATGCCGTCTATGTAGGTGATGCCGTGTGGGACGTCTATGCCGCGGCCCGGCTCGATATCCCCACCATCGGGGTGACCTGCGGCGGCACGAGCGAGGCGGAGCTGCGGGAGGCGGGGGCCGTCGAAGTGTATTCCGGGCCTCGCGAACTGCTGGATGGCCTCAGGGACAGTGCCATCGGGAAGCTTCTCGCCGGATGAGGCGGGTCTGCCGAGCCGCCCGAGCAGCCTTGCGCCCGCGCAGCTAGCCCCCGGCAACCTCACAAGGCGGTTGACCCGGCGGCGGCCTCCCCGGATGACGGGCGTTCTGATGCCGGCTCATCGGCATAGTCGCCCTTGTTCCACGACACCGTCACTGCAACCGATCCGTCGTCGTTCCTGGTAACTTGCGTAACCACCTCCGGGACCCAGCTCCCATGGCGAGGATCTTGGCGCGGTATGTGGTGACCAGTTCCTCAAGGCTGGACTCGGTCCACTCGCCGGGGCGCATCCGGGTGGAAATCTCCACGGGTTCAGGCTGGTACAGCGTCATCATGATGCCTTTCCTTGGGGGCGCGGACAGTTCCTACGCTAGGAGCCTTCGGTGGCTGAAACAAGGGAATGGGAAGGGGGCTTACCTTTTGCCATGGGGCGCCGGAGTGCTACCTTGGCTGTGCGGCACAACTGATAAGCATGCTGACCTTTACCGCGGGCCGAATGGGCCGTGCTGTCGAAAGAACTGGTTTTGCGGCTGAAGGAAGGGACCCATGAAGGCACTGACCTGGCAAGGCAAGCGCTCGGTGAGCGTGGAAGAAGTTCCCGATCCCGTGATCCAGGAGCCCACGGACGCCATCATCAGGATCACCTCCACCGCAATCTGCGGTTCGGATCTCCATCTCTATGAGGTGCTGGGCCCCTACATGCACAAAGGGGACGTCCTGGGCCATGAGCCCATGGGCATCGTGGAGGAGGTGGGCGGCGCCGTTACCTCGCTCGCCAAGGGCGACCGCGTGGTGGTTCCGTTCAACATCGCGTGCGGGCGCTGCTACATGTGCAGCCAGGGTCTGCAGTCACAGTGTGAGACGACCCAGGTGAAGGAAAAGGGTTCAGGGGCCGCGTTGTTCGGCTATTCCGAAATGTACGGCTCCGTTCCGGGCGGCCAGGCTGAATACCTGCGGGTTCCGTTTGCGGACTATGGGCCGGTCAAAGTCGGCCATGAGCTCCCGGATGACCGCTACCTGTTTCTGTCCGACATCCTTCCCACCGCCTGGCAGGCCGTGAAGTACGCGGATGCTCCGGACGGCGGCACCCTCGCTGTTTTCGGGCTCGGGCCAGTCGGACAGTTCTCGGCGAGGATCGGGAATTATCTGGGCCTGCGGGTCATCGGGGTGGATCCCGTGCCGGAGCGCCGGGAGATGGCTGCACGGCACGGCGTCGAGGTCTTGGACTATTCCACGGACATCGCCGATGAGCTGCGGGAACGGACCGGAGGCCGTGGACCTGATGCAGTGGTGGATGCCGTCGGCATGGAAGCCCACGGTTCGCCCGTGACAGGGTTCGCGCACCAGGCGCTGGGTCTCCTGCCAGACAAGTTGGCGCAGAAGGCCATGGAAACCGCCGGCGTGGACCGGCTTGCAGCCCTGCACGCCACGATCGACGCCGTCCGCCGTGGCGGAACCGTGTCCCTGAGCGGCGTGTACGGAGGCATGGCCAGCCCCATGCCGCTGCTGACCATGTTCGACAAGCAGATCCAGCTTCGGATGGGTCAGTGCAACGTCCGCCGCTGGACTGATGAGCTGCTCCCGCTGGTGGAGGACGACGCCGATCCGTTGGGTGTCATGGATCTGGTCACCCACCGGGCGGGGCTGGCCGGGGCGCCCGCGCTGTATGAGAAGTTCCAGAAGAAAGAGGACGGCTGTATCAAGGTCGTCCTGCAGCCTTAGGGCACCCAATGTGACCGGGCTTTAGCAGAGGGGCCCGGAAGTGCGGCTGGCGGGGGACTAGTTCTCCCGCCAGTCGTGGCTTGTGATGTGGGAGCCTGCCTGCGGGCCCATCTGGAGCATTCCGCCGTCGACGGCCCACGATGCCCCCGTCACGTAGCTCGACGCCGCGGACGCCAGAAACGCGATTACGGCGGCAACCTCCCGCGCGTCGCCGGGCCGACCCAGCGGAACACCGGGCCGGTCCTTGGTGGCGGGGTCCTCATCGGTCTGGGCCGTCATGGGAGTGGCAATTTCGCCTGGCGCCACGGAATTGGCGGTGATGCCGAATTCCGCAAGCTCCAGGGCAATGGTTTTGATGAGGCCGCCAAGGCCGTGCTTGGAGGCGTCGTAGGCCGTCGAGCCCACACGCGGCTGTGTCTCGTGGACGCTGGTGACGGCGATGATGCGGCCGCCCCGTCCGGCATCGACCATCCGCCGGGCCGCCGCCTGGATGCACAGGAAGGCGCCGTTCAGGTTGGTGTCCATGGTGTTCGACCAGGTCTCGTAGTTCAGCTCGAGGAACTTTTTCCCGTCACCGGTTCCGGAATTGTTGACGAACACATCCACGCCGCCCAGCTCCTCGGCAAGCCCGTCGATGACACCGGCACATCCCAGCAGGTCAGTGGTGTCCAGCTGCCTGACCACGGCATTGCGGCCGGCGGCGCGGACCTCGTCCGCGGTTTTTTCGGCGCCGTCCTGGTCAGAGTGCCAGGTAATGCCGACGTCGAGTCCGGCTTTCGCGAGGGCCACCGCCGTGGCCCGGCCAATGCCGGAATCGCTCCCTGTGACAATGGCGGTGCGCGGGGAGAACTCCATGGTGTCGGTCCCTTTCCTTCTCGGCTGCCCTCCGTGGCAGGCCTTGTTGGCGGCTTGGCTGGAGGGTATGGAGGGCTGGCTCTGTGGAGGCTGGCTATATGGGGGTGAAGGTCAGGCGGCGGCGTCGACGACGCAGAAGCGGTTCCCGTCAGGGTCTTCCAGGACAATGAAATCGGGGTCCTCGGGGTAAAGATCCCATTCCACTTGCGAGGCCCCCAGCCCCAGGAGCCGCTCCACCTCGCCCGCCTGGTTGTCGGCATAGAGGTCCAGATGGATGCGCGGGTGTTGCTGCACGGGCGTTTCGCTGAGCATGAGGGCGAGCCTGGCGCCTTCGCCTTTCTGCGGTATCAGGACCACCCAGGTTTCATCGCCCTCCTCCCGGGGGACATAGCCGAGGGCATCACACCAGAAGGCGGTGGCACGGGCGACGTCGTTGACTCCGAGGACAGTTGTTCCGATCGTCAGCATGGTCTCATGCTTGCGTGAGGCTGTTCGTGATGCAAGGGGGCGCGGTCAGCACATGCTGTTCAGTGTCTGTTCGGCGACGTCCATCATTTCCAGGACCAGCGGGTTGCTTCCCTCCAGGAAGGGCGCCGGCGGATAGGTCAGGGCCACGGTCACCTGCCTGGTTCCGTCCGCACTGGTCATCGAGACGGTGCCGTAGCCCAGAATGTCTCCCGGATGGCCGTAGGCGAAGCCGTTGGTGCAGGTGTCGTTCCAGATCCACAGGCCGAGACCATAGAATCCGGCGGTGTTTGACGTCTGCATCTCCTTCAGCGTGGCGGGCTTCAGGAGCTTTCCCTGCATGAGGGCTGAGTAAAACGTGTTCATGTCCGGCACGGTGGATATCATGCCCGCGGACGGGGACCCTATGAGAATTGCCGGGGACGTCACATCAACGCGTTGGTCCTCAATGACCAGATAGCCGTGTGCCATGGCTTCCGGCACGGTCCTGGTGCCGATCATGTAAGTCCCGGTCATTCCAAGCGGGCCGGTGATCTGCTCACTGATGACGTCACCGATCGGCTGTCTCCTGAGCCTCTCCACCAGCAGCGCCAACGCCACGTAGTCCGATGCCGAATAATCGAACCCCTGGGCGAGCCGTTTCTCCCACGTCGTCCTCCCGGCCCATGCAAGCCGCTCGGCCAGGCTGAGCCTGGTGTTGATCACTTCCTTCACCGGCTTGGACTGGATCAATGTCGCCGCATAGTCCGGCATTCCCGACGAATGGCTGAGCAGATCGCGCACGGTGACCGGGAATGGCGGATTCACCGTGCGGCCAAGGTCCGGCAGGTGCTCACTGACAGCGTCGTCGAGGCGAAGCCTGCCCTCTTCCACGAGCTTCAGGACAGTTACAGCCACCATGGACTTCGTCACGCTGGCGACTTGAACGGGATCGGAGAGCTGCACCGGCTCCTTGGTCTTGAGGCTCCTGACGCCGACCGCGCGGGACCATTCTTCGCCCTTATTCTTCACGTGCATCAGGACGGCCGGCGCCCCGTCGTCGATCATCGTCCGGCCGAACAGTTCAAGGTCCCGGAAAGCACCGGCGGAAGTTGATGGCTCCTCAGGCGGATCCGGCGCGGCAGTGCAGCCGCCGAGGGAGGCGGCCAGCACGGCAGCGGACACGGCCGCAACGCACCTCAGGATGGAGACCGGAAGCCTGAACCCTGGCATGCCATCAGATCCTTTAGCAAGTGCCGGCGCTGGACTCACCACAGGGAGGCCAGCCTGCCGGCACCACACATGTTCCTCGCGAGCCCTGAGAAGGTCAAGGGCCCGATGCCGGTGCCGGCATCGCCGGAAGGGCTCGGGATCCGGGCGGGACCGGGGCGGCTAGGTCAGCCGGATCTGGCGGTTGACGTCCTTGTAGAGCAGGTAGCGGAAGTTCCCGGGGCCGCCGGCGTAGCAGGCCTGCGGGCAGAAGGCGCGCAGCCACATGAAGTCCCCGGCTTCCACCTCCACCCAGTCGTCGTTCAGGCGGTAGACCGCCTTGCCCTCGAGGACGAAGAGCCCGTGCTCCATCACGTGGGTTTCCGCGAACGGAATCGACGCACCCGGCTTGAACGTCACGATGTTCACGTGCATGTCGTGTGCGAGGTCGTCCGGGTCCACGAAACGGCTGGTGGCCCAGGCGCCGTCGGTCCCGGGCATGGGCCGCGGCTCGACGTCCTGGTCGCGCGTCACGAAGGACTTGGCCGTGTAGCCTTCCAGCGGTTCGTAGGCCTTGCGGATCCACTGGAAGCTGGCGATGCCGTCGGAGGAGTTGCTGACGGACCAGTCGGCGCCAGCCGCGAGGTAGGCGTAGCCGCCCTCCTCGAGGTGGTGGATTTCGCCGTCGAGGCTGAGGTCCAGCTTGCCTTTGGTGAGGAATATGACGCCTTCGACGCCGGCCTCCGCCTCGGGCTTCTGGGATCCGCCGCCGGGAGCCACCTCAACGATGAGCTGGGAGAACGTGGTGGCGAAGCCCGCGATGGGCCGGGCGATGATCCACGCGCGCGTGTTGGTCCAGCCGGGGAGGTTGGAGGTGACGATGTCCCGCAGCACGCCCTTGGGAATGACGGTGTAGGCCTCCTTGACCACGGCCCGGTCGGTCAGGAGCTGGGTCTGCGGCGGCAGGCCGCCCTCGGGGAAGAAGTAGTTGCTCATGAGTGTGCTCCTTGCGGTGTAGACGAGAGGGGGGAAGTGTGTGCGGCGAGACGCGGGTGGGCCAGGCCAGTGAGCTGGGGGAGTCCGACGCCGGCAAGCGCCAGTACTTCTTCGGCACCTACCGCTCCGCATTGGACGCCGCGCAGCACGAACGCCGCCAGTGCCCGGGCCGTGGCGGGCTCGTCCATGACCCCGCCCGCGGTTTGCTCGACGTAGTTGCGGAGGCGTGCCGCTGCGGCCGGAAGCCCCTGGCGGTAGAACGCGTATGTGGCCGCGAACCGGCTGGGCAGCTGGGCTGGGTGCAGGTCCCAGCCCTGGTAGTAGCCGCGCTCGAGGGACCGCCGCACCAGCCGGCCGTGCAGCTGCCAGGCATTTTCGACGTTGTCGCCAACGGGGATGATGTTGGTGGAGCCGTCCGAGAGCCGGATGCCGGTCCCTGCCACGGCCAGCTGCATGACCTCCTTGGCGAAGTCCGCCACCGGGTGCTCCATGGACTGGTACTCGGCCGAAATTTGCAGCGAGGCCGAATAATCGTACGTGCCGTAGTGAAGCCCGCTGATCCTTCCAGGCACGGCGTGGGGAAGCTGCGCCACCGGCGAGCTGCCGTCCGGGCCGAGGATGAGCTGGGGCGTCTCCACCTGCACCTCGAACCGGAGCCGGCCGGTGGGGAGTGAGTGGACTTCCTCCAGCCGGGAGACCGCATAGTCCATCGCCTGGACCTGGGCGACGGTGGTGACCTTGGGCAGGGTGAGGACCAGCCCCTCGGGCAGTTCGCCCGCCGCGGCGAGGCCGGACACGAAGAGGTCCAAGGTGCGCAGGCCGCGGGCGCGGGTGGGTGCCTCGAAGCATTTGAAACGGATCCCGATGAAGGGCGGCGCCGATCCAGCCGCAACTGCGGCGGCCACAGCGGAAGCCGCAGCAACTGCGGCGGCGTCCTCGGCGTCGTCGCCCCTGTCCCCAAAGCCGTCCTCGAAGTCGAGGCGGAGATCCTCGATCGGTTCGCTGCCGAGTTTGGCCTCCACCCGGGACGCCACGGCTTCGGCGAGCTCCGCTTCCTGGCCGAGCAGCGCGCCCAGGCGCGCGAGCCCGCCGTGGGCGGCCGCCGTCGACAGCGCCTGGGCGCCCCAGTCGGCAGCGAACGACGGCGTGAACCGGTCCGCGGGCACGTACACCGTGTGAACGGGCTGCCGGGAGCCGTCGTCGCCCGGGTAGTTCTGCTCCAGCAACCGGTCGGTGGCCGCCAGCTGGGAGTCGATCCGGGCGAGGTCGGCCGCGCCGAGTGATGGTTCGGGTACCGCCATGCCTCAGCCCACCAGTTCGTAGGCCGGCGTGGTGAGGAAGTCCGTGTAGTCCTCGGAAAGGCAGATGTCCGCGATCAGGCTGCTGGCGGGCTGGTAGTAGCGCTCGAAGGCTTCCTCGCCCACTTCGCCGCGCAGCTTCTCGGTCTCCTCAGCCAGGATCTTCGTGACCAGCTCGCGCGTGACCGTGTTGCCGGTGTCGGCCAGGACCACCTTGTTGCGGATCTGCTGCCACACCTGCGAGCGGGAGATCTCCGCCGTCGCGGCGTCCTCCATGAGGTTGTGGATGGCCACCGCACCGTTGCCCGAAATCCACACTGCCGTGTAGGCGACGGCGACATAGAGGTTCAGGCGCAGCCCGGCCTCCGTGACCTGGCCGTCGGCCGAGGCAATGTCCAGCAGCTGGCCGGCGGTCACGGAGACCTCCGGGCGCTGCTTGTCCAGCTGGTTCGGGCGCTCGCCGAGAACGGCGTCAAACACTTCACGGCACACCGGAACGAGGTCCGGGTGGGCCACCCAGGAGCCGTCGAAGCCGTCGTTCGCCTCGCGGGTCTTGTCCGCGCGGACCTTCGCGAAGGCCTGGGCCGTGACTTCAGGTTCGCGGCGGTTGGGAATGACGGCCGCCATCCCGCCCATCGCGAAGGCGCCGCGGTGGTGGCAGGTCTTCACCAGCAGTTCCGTGTAGGCGCGCATGAACGGCGCCGTCATGGCCACGGTGGCGCGGTCCGGGAGTACGAAGCTGGCACCGGCGTCACGGAAGTACTTGATGATGCTGAACAGGTAGTCCCAGCGGCCTGCGTTCAGGCCGGAGGCGTGGTCGCGGAGTTCGTAGAGGATCTCGTCCATTTCGAACGCAGCCGGGATGGTCTCGATCAGCACGGTGGCGCGGATGGTGCCCTGGTTGAGGCCGAGGAAGTCCTGGGCGAAGACGAACACCTCGTTCCACAGGCGGGCCTCGAGGTGGCTCTCCATCTTGGGCAGATAGTAGTACGGGCCGTGGCCGTTGAGCACCAGCTGCTTGGCGATGTGGAAGAAGTGCAGGCCGAAGTCCACCAGGGCACCCACGGCGGGTTCGCCGTCGATCAGCAGGTGCCGTTCCTCCATGTGCCACCCGCGCGGACGGGCCACGACGACGGCGAGCGGGGCGTCGGTACGGAGCCGGTACTCCTTGCCTTCCGGGGAGGTGTAGCTCAGGGTCCCGGTGGCAGCATCACGCAGGTTCAGGATGGCGTCGATGACGTTGGCCCACGTGGGCGTGCTGGCGTCCTCGAGGTCGGCAAGCCACACCTTCGCGCCGGAGTTCAGCGCGTTGATGGCCATCTTGGCGGGCGAGGCGGGGCCGGTCATCTCGACCCGGCGGTCCTGCAAGGCGGCAGGCGCCGGCGCAACCTTCCAGTCGCCGTCGCGCACGTCCTGGGTGTCCGGCAGGAAATCGAGGCTGCCGGTCCGGGCCACGTGCTCGCGCTTGGCGGCCCGGGCTTCGAGGAGGTCGGCGCGGGTGCCGGCGAAGCGCTTATGGAGCTCTTCGACGAACGCCAGGGCCTTCGGGGTGAGAATCTCCTCGGCCCGCTCGATCGGCCGGGGGTCTGTGACTGTGATAGCCATTGTTGGTCCTTTCCAGGGCTGCTAATCAGGCGTCGGCGAAGGCTGCTGTGGGTGCGGCAGCAGGTGCTGCTGCTTCCATTGTGTCCTCCATTGCCGCCGGTGAGGTGTGGACACCGG
This sequence comes from Arthrobacter sp. B2060, assembly GCF_059090445.1. NCBI lineage: Bacteria > Bacillati > Actinomycetota > Actinomycetes > Micrococcales > Micrococcaceae > Arthrobacter > Arthrobacter sp. B2060. The sequence goes on along the minus strand of NZ_JBNHFR010000008.1, from coordinate 174,198 downwards.
CTGCTGCATGGGCCGCGGCGGCCACTGCGGCCGCGACGTCTCCGGCCACGTGGGGGTCGAACACGCTGGGGATGATGTAGCTGGCGTTGAGCTCATCGTCGGCCACGCGGTTGGCGATGGCATTCGCGGCGGCCACCAGCATCTCGGGCGTGATGTCGGAGGCGCCGGCGTCCAGCAGCCCGCGGAAGAAGCCGGGGAAGGCCAGCACGTTGTTGATCTGGTTGGGGAAGTCGCTCCGCCCCGTGGCCACCACGGCGGCATGGCGGGAGGCGACGGCGGGATCGATTTCCGGCGTCGGGTTGGCCATGGCGAAGACAATCGCGTCCTTGGCCATCGAGGCGACCTGCTCCTCGCCGATCACGTGCGGTGCGCTGACGCCGATAAAGACATCGGCGCCGCGGAGAGCCTCGTGCAGGGTGCCGGAGAATCCCTCCTCGTTGGTATTGGCGGCAATCCAGCTGCGGTGCTCGTCGTTGTACTGCTCGCCGGAGTGGATGGCACCGGAACGACCGGCGGCCACGATGTGCCTCGCGCCCTGGGCCTTGAGCAGCTGGATGATCGCAGAGCCGGCGGCGCCAACGCCGGAGACGACGATCCGCACCTCGTCGAGCTTCTTTCCGACGACGCGCAGCGCATTGGCGAGGGCGGCGAGTGTGACGATGGCCGTGCCGTGCTGGTCGTCGTGGAAGACCGGGATGTCGAGTTCGTCGCGGAGCCGGTTTTCGATCTCGAAGCAGCGGGGGGCCGCGATGTCCTCGAGGTTGACGCCGCCGTAGACCGGGGCGAGGGCCTTGACGATCCTGATGATCTCTTCGGTGTCCTGGGTGTCCAGGCAGACGGGCCAGGCGTCGACGTTGGCGAACTGCTTGAACAGCGCAGCCTTGCCTTCCATCACGGGAAGCGCGGCGGCCGGGCCGATGTTGCCCAGGCCAAGAACGGCCGAACCGTCGGTGACCACGGCGATCGTGTTCCGCTTGACCGTGAGGTTCCGGGCGGCGTCGGGGTTTTCCGCAATGGCGAGGCAGACGCGCGCGACGCCGGGGGTGTAGGCGCGGGAGAGGTCGTCGCGGTTGCGCAGGGCGACCTTGGGAACCACTTCGAGCTTGCCGCCCAGGTGCATCAGGAAGGTGCGGTCCGAGACGTTGCGGACCGTGACGCCGTCGAGGGCGTTCAGGGCGTCCTTGACCCGGTTGGCGTGGTCGTCGTCGGTGGTGTTGCAGGTGACGTCCACAACCAGGGTCTCGTGGTGGGACTCGGTGACGTCCAGGGCCGTGATTGCGGCTCCGGCGGCGCCCACGGCCGCGGCGAGCTCGCTGGTCGCGGTGAAGCTGGACGGCGCCTCGACGCGCAGGGTGATCGAATTTCCGGGGCTCGGGTTCGCCATTGGGTGTCCTCCTGGTTGGGCCCATCGCTGGGCTTGGCTGTCGCCGCTGAATGTTTTCGTATTATGGATATTATTATCTACTGTATGGAAACACAAGCCCCTAAGGCCTCTATTCGGTGCACCGGTTGCCTGCATCGACGCGGACCCGGCCGTACTGTATGTTGGGATTTCTAAGCAGTTCTTTTCACAATGCGGATAAGAGTTGTCGCAATCTACACCTGCAGGAGACGACGGAATGGCCGAGAAAGCCGCGGGAGGCGTGCAGTCCGTTGAGCGCGTCTTCGAACTTTTGGAACTCATCACGGATGCCGGGGGAGACGTCACGCTCAGCGAGCTCTCGTCCTCCACAGACCTGCCGCTGCCCACCATCCACCGCCTCCTGCGCACCCTCGTCACGCTCGGCTACATCCGCCAGCTGCCGAACCGCCGCTACGCCCTGGGGCCGCGGCTGATCCGCCTCGGCGAGGGCGCCAACAAGCAGCTCGGGGCCCTCGCGCGGCCGCAGCTCAAGTCCCTCGTGGACCGGCTCGGCGAGACGTCCAACATGGCCGTGCTCGATTCGGACATGGTCATCTACGTGGCCCAGGTCCCTTCGCTGCACTCGATGCGCATGTTCACCGAGGTGGGCCGCCGTGCGCATACCCATGACACCGGCGTAGGCAAGGCCATCCTCGCGCAGCTCGACGACGAGGCCGTCCGCGGGATTGTGTCCCGGACGGGCATGCCGACGCCCACGCCCAAGAGCATTGGTGACATCGACGCCCTGCTGGAGGACCTGAAGCTCATCCGCGAGCGCGGGTACTCCATCGACGAGGAGGAGCAGGAACTCGGCGTCCGCTGCTTCGCCATGGCAGTGCCGAACGCCCCCACCCCAACGGCCATTTCCGTGTCCGGGCCCGTGTCGCGGGTGGACAAGTCCTTTGCCGACCGCGCCGTGCCGCTGCTCCGCGAAGCGGCCCAGGCGATCTCGGACGAGTTCAACCAAAACTGACCTGCTCCTTGAGCGCGAACAAGCACGTAATGCCCCCAAATCTCGGATTTGGGGGCATTAGCTGCTAGTTCGCGCTTTCGTGGGTCAGTGCTCGGACGCGGAGGAGGTCTGGATGGGGACTTCCTTGCCGTCGCAGTCAATCAGCTTGCCGCCCTCGAAGCGGTCGCCGTCGGCCAGGCACTGCAGGTCCTCTTCACGGACCACGCGCCCCGTGCCGGCAACAAAGACCGACTGATTCTCCGAGTTGCCTGCCTTGAGGTGGTTGAAGAGCAGGTTCAGCAGGATGGCCATGACAGCCGCCGAGCTGATGCCCGAGTGGAAGATGGTGCCGAACCAGGACGGGAACTGGTCGTAGAACGTCGGAGCGGCAATCGGGATCATGCCGAACCCGATGGATGCCGCCACGATGATCAGGTTCATGTTGTTCTTGTACTCCACTTTGGCCAGTGTCCGGATGCCGCTGGCGGCAACGGTTCCAAACAGTACGACGCCGGCACCGCCCAGGACGGGGGTCGGCACCGCTGCAACGACACGGCCAAGCACCGGCAGCAGGCCCAGGATGACCAGGATGAGGCCGCCGGCGCTCACCACGAAGCGGCTCTTGACGCCGGTGATGGCCACCAGGCCCACGTTCTGGGCGAAGGCGCTTTGGGTGAAGGAGTTGAACAGCGGGGAGACGGCACTGGAGAGCATGTCCGCACGCAGGCCGTCGCCGATGCGCTTGGAGTCCACCTTGGTGCCAACGATCTCGCCCACGGCAATAATGTCCGCGGAGGTTTCAGTAAGGGTCACCAGGATGACGATCAGCATGGAGATGATCGCGGCGATCTCGAAGGTGGGCGGACCGAATGCGAACGGGGTGGGGAACGCGACGATTTCGCCCTGGCCGACCTTGGAAAAATCAGCCATGCCGAAGATGAAGGCGATGACCGTGCCCAGGACCATGGCCAGCAGGATGGAGAGGCGGGAGATCGCTGCACTGCCCACTTTGCTGAGCAGGAGGACGATTGCCATGGTGGCGGCGGCCAGGCCGATGTTGGCCATGCTGCCGTAGTTGGGTGCCTTGCTGTTGCCGCCCATGGCCCAGTTGGCCGCCACTGGCATCAGGGTCAGGCCGATGGTGGTGATGACCGTTCCGGTGACCACCGGCGGGAAGAACCGGATGATCTTGGAAAACAGTGGCGTGATCAGCAGGCCGATCAGCGACGCCGCAATCACCGAGCCGAAGACCGCCTGGATGCCGCCGCCGCCGTGGACGATCGCAACCATCGTGGAGACGCCCGCGAAGGAGACGCCCTGTACCAGCGGGAGTTGTGACCCGAAGAACCGGATGCCGACCGTCTGAAGGATGGTGGCCAGGCCGCCGACGAAGAGGCAGGCGGCGATGAGCAGGCCGATGTCCTGTGATGACATGCCGGCGGCCGCACCAATGATCAGCGGCGGGGCAATGATGCCTCCGTACATTGTGAGGACGTGCTGGAACCCGTAGGCAAACGTGGCCCCAAGGGACAGTCTCTGGTCTTCGGGGCGAACTGCCGCTGTGCGGGCTTTTTTCTTGGTGTTCATGGCAGACTTTCTTGGTTCATGGCAGACGCCTTCGTCTGGCTAACAATGTCTGGCTAACAGGGTGTTCTGAAGTGCTGGGCCGGTGCGGAGCCTGGACCGGCAGGGTGCCCACGCCGGGAGTCATCCCTTGAGGGGATGGCGACTCCCGGCGCGGATGTGTAAGCGGGTGCCGCGTTTAGCAGAAGCCGGCAATGCCGGACCATGCGATCTCCGCCGGGGCAGCGTCTTCGCGCTGGACCGTTGCCTCGATCAGGCCGTAGGGCCGGTCGGCGGCGAAGAAGACCTCGTTGGGGTTGTCTAGGCCGAAGGGCGAGAGGTCCACCAGGAAGTGGTGCTTGTTGGGCATCGAGAACTTGATCTCATCGATCTCGTTGTGCGCTTCAAGGACCTTGGTCCCCATGTCGAACAGGGTCTGCTGCAGGGCGTGGGAGTACTTCTCGGTGAACCCTTCGAGCAGCAGGCCCTTGATGTCCTCATAGCTCTTGTTAAAATCAAACGTGCTGAAGTCCGTGCCCGCTTTGAACCGCCAGCGTGCGGAGACGTCGGTGGCGAGGATGCGGTCGGTGGTCTCCGGCAGGGTGGTGTATTTGTCCTTCGGGTACCCCACGAAGCCGGACTGCGTTGACTTCAGGACGGTCAGGTCCTTGAGCCCGGAAATGAGGTGGGTTGCCGTCCCGTCCTTGACGAGAACGGCGGTGCGCACCTCTTGGCCGTTGCGCACGAAGGAGTGGTCGTGCCCCGCGCCGTGGGCCTGGATGCGGTCCCAGCTGTAGGACTCGGCTTCCCAGCGCCCGCCGGTGACCCAGCTGAAGCTTGAAGTGAAGTGCTCGCCAAGGCGCAGCAGGAACGCCTCCGGTGAGCCAATGCCATCCTTGGCGAAGGCGTAGATGGTGTTCTTCTGGGTGTCCGTGGCCACGACGTGGCTGTTGTCGCCCTCGAGGTGGGCGGCGGCGAAGTCGCCACGGAGCTGTGAGGTGACATTCAGGTCTTCAATTTCGTGGCGGTCAGTGTCCCGGGTGATTTTGACGACGCGGACTTCCGCCTTGCCGTACTGGTTCTGGCCGAGGATGATCTTGCTGCTCATTGGTCTGTTCCCAACTTCCGTGAGGTGGAACCGAGGTTCCATCATTGAAATTAAGCGCGCGTTTCAGGCGCGTTTCCGATGGCGCCGACCCAACAAAAAAGAGCCGACATCCAGTGATGCCAGCTCATTACGACCCTGCCTGCTGCTCCCAGGTTACGTGACCTAGGCCACGAATTGCTTACAAGCGTAGCCCAGCCTCTCCGGTGGTGTACATCACTTTCTGAAATTTTTGATTGTGACCGTCCGCCCGCAGGGCCTCTTGACGGTCAGCGGCCGTCGCCATAAGCTTTTCGTATAGCAAAAGAATTATTCCGAAATGTGGAAAAGCATCGCTCGGAAGTATCTTAGGAAAAGGAGGATCAGATGTCCCCGCAGGACCAGTACCCGGCCACCCAGGCCACTGCACCGGCCCAGCCAGCCGCGCCTTCAGTCCCGGAGTTCTACCTCCCCCGCGGCGGCGGAGCGGATCCGGATTTTTATCTTCCCGCGGACCGTACACACGCGCCGGGCCGGATCTCCCGCTGGATCCATCGGCTTCCGGTCTTCGGCAGGCGGCCGTAAGCAGGTGCTAAGCGACACCCGAATCGCTGTATGACGCGCAAATGGTCTGGCGACACCGGTATTCAGGTGTCGCCAGGCCATTTGCGCGTCGCCGGGGCATTTCTGCGTCGGCACACCATTTCCGCGTCGTCAGATTCCACCGGAGCCCGGAGTGCGCGCCGCCCGTGTCAGGCCCCTGGGCGCCCCGGCCACTCCTTGCCCGCCCATGGGTCGTAGTCAGCGATGAGCTCCTCCTGCGGCGGACGGCCCGCCTCGGTGACGTGCTGCAGGTTCACCCGCACCCTGTACCAGAGCGAGCTCGACCCGCGCATACCGTCGATCAGCACATCGGCGGGGTGCAGGGCCGGGACCACGTCCGCATGCCGGGACTTCCACTCCTCTAGCGCGGCCAGTGCCTCGGGCTTGGTTTTGGTGCGCGCCACCTCGATGAGCGGCATCACCGACTGCCGGCGGCCGGAGCTGTCACCACTGCGCGGCGGCTTGTCGGCGGGACCCAGCTCAGCAGCCAAGGCGAGAAGCCCGTCGAGCGTGCCGACCGCGTCGTTGATGCCGGTGTGAGGATCTCCCAGATCAGTGAAGCGCTCAGGCACTGTCCGCACCGTGAACTGTTCCGGCCGGGCGGAGCGGACCTCGTGCCATCCGAGCGGGGTCGAGACCCGGGCATCGGGCAGGGGGCGGACCGAGTATGCCGATGCCACGGTGCGGTCCTTCGCATTCTGGTTGAAGTCAACGAACACACTCTCGCCGCGCTCCTCCTTCCACCACCGCGCGGTGGCGAGGCCGGGAGCGCGGTTTTCGACTTCCCGGGCTAGCGTCTCGGCAGCGAGCCGCACGTCGCGGTAAGACCACTGCGGTGCGATGCGCACGAGAATGTGGAGTCCCCGCGACCCGCTCGTCTTTGGCCACCCCACGAGTCCGACGTCGTCGAGGACCTCCTGGGCGACGTACGCGACGTCGACGATCTGGGACCAGTCGACCCCCGGCATTGGATCGAGGTCGACCCGGAGTTCGTCGGGGTGTTCGAGGTCCTCGGCGCGCACCGGATGCGGGTTCAGGTCGAGGCAGCCAAGATTCACCACCCATGCCAGCCCCGCGGCGTCGCGGATGACGGCTTCCTCCGCCGACGTCCCGGACGCGTAGTGCAGTGTGGCCGTGTCGATAAAGTCGGGGTGGTTTTCGGGCACGCGCTTTTGGAAGAACGGCTCCGCGTCGATGCCCTTCGGGAAGCGCTTGAGCACCATAGGCCGGCCGCCGGCGCCACGGAGCGCGCCATCCGCGACGTCCAGGTAGTAGCGCACCAGGTCGAGCTTCGTCAGCCCGGGCTCAGGGAACACCAGCTTGTCCGGGCTCGAGATGCGGACCTCGGTGCCGTCAATCGTGAGGATCTCGGCCGGCGTCTTCGACGGATTCATGCCGCCACGCTAGCAGCAGGTCCACTCCATTTCGACGGTTCCCTGCACACTCGGTGGTTTGAGCCATCGTGTGAGCAGGGAACCATCGAAACGGCGGAGAATCAGGCGGAGAATCAGCCGGCGATCAGCCTCCGCGCCGCCGCTGAATGCTCTGCGATGAGCAGGCCGAGGTCCAGCCCGGGAATCTGTCCGTCCACCACCCGCCACTGGCCGCCCACCATCACCCGGTCCGCGCGGTCCGCGGCGCACAGCAGCAGGGCTGCGACGGGATCGTGGCTGCCGGAGAACCGCAGGTCATCCAGCCTGAAGAGCGCCAGGTCGGCCTGCATCCCGGGAGCCAGCTGGCCGAGGTCGCTTCGCCCGAGCACTGCCGCCGACCCGCGTGTGGCCCAGCCCAGTGCCCGCTCCACCGGCACCTGCGCGCCGTAGCGCAGGCGCTGCAGGTACAGCGCCTGCCGCGCCTCGAGGATCATGTTGGAGGCATCGTTCGACGCCGACCCGTCCACGCCGAGCCCCACGGGGGCTCCCGCGTCCTCGAGTTCCAGGACGCGCGCGACGCCGGACGCCAGCCGCATGTTGGAGGTCGGGCAATGCGCGACGGCGGTGCCTGCGGCCCCCAGCCGGGCGATCTCGGCATCGCTGAAATGGATCCCGTGCCCCAGCCATGTCCGCTTGGTCAGCCAGCCCACGCTGTCCAGGTAGTCCACGGTGCGCAGCCCGAACATCTCCCGGCAGAACTCCTCTTCGTCCAGGGTCTCGGCCAGGTGTGTGTGCAGCCGGACATCCAGCCGTTCGGCCATCAGTGCGCTCTCGGCCATGATTTCCTTCGTGACTGAAAACGGGGAGCACGGTGCCAGCGCTATCTGGATCACGGCACCTTCGCCACGTTCGTGGTACTGCCCGATCAGGCGCTCGCTGTCGGCCAGGATCACTTCCGGGGCCTGTACCGTCGACTGCGGCGGCAGGCCGCCGTCGTTCTCTCCCAGGCTCATGGAGCCGCGGGTGAGGGTTGCCCGCATTCCCAGCCGGCGGACCGCCCCGACTTCGATGTCGATGGCGTCTTCCATGCCTGCCGGGAACAGGTAGTGGTGGTCGGCCGCCGTGGTGCAGCCGGAGAGCAGAAGCTCGGCGAGGGCCACCGTGGCGGCGAGTTCGAGGTCCCGCGGTGTGAGCCGCGCCCAGACCGGGTAGAGGTTCTGCAGCCAAGGGAACAACGGGGCGTTGGCTACCGGCCCCCACGCCCGGGTCAGCGTTTGGTAAAAGTGGTGATGCGTGTTGATCAGGCCCGGCAGGAGCACGTGCCCGCCGGCGTCGAAGATCTCTTCGCAGGGCGCGGACGGGTGTTCGCCTGCGCCAAGCACCTCGGTGATCCTGCCTCCGCAAACCACCACGCCGCCCGAGGCGTCAAGGGTGTTGGCGGAGAAGGCGGCCAGCGGATTGCGGATCCAGAGCCGGGATCCTGCGTCCGTGGGTGTAACGGGGTGTGAAGCTGCTTGGGCCATGGTGGGTTCCTGTCTGAGCGTGCCAATGAAATGCCAGCTCAGTGGTGCCCTGTCTGCTGATCCAGGGGCCCGCCGGCGGTGCGGCGGTAGGGCCAGCGTAGGGTCGGCAATCCGGTACGTCAACGTGCCGATTGTGACCAGCAATTGCCAGAGCCCACCGTGACGATTCGGAAACCCAGATTTCACATCACGAAATTAACTTTTCAAAAACTATGGCGCAGGCCACACTCCGATGCTAATCTCGATGTTGCCAAAGGCGGGCACCCGGAGACCGGGAAGCTATCTACCAGGCGCAACTAAACCTTCAAAGCACATGCTGAAGCCTGGTATCCGTCGCAACTGGTATTTGATCCCGCCACGGGGTACCGGCTTCCACTCCAAGGGAGCGCATCATGAGTACCACCGTCACGGCCGAACATTTCCTGGCCAGGTCCATCGAGCTTGCAACCGCGAACGTCCTCAACAGCGGAGGGCCGTTTGGCGCGGTCATTGTCACCGCCGACGGCCAGGCGTTCGACGGCGTCAACCGCGTCACCGCCACCAACGATCCCACCGCCCACGCCGAGGTCACGGCAATCCGCCAGGCCTGCAGTGAGCTGGGGACCTTCGACCTTCGCGGAGCCACCCTGTATAGCAGCTGCGAGCCCTGCCCCATGTGCCTGGCCTCGGCCTTGTGGGCACGCATCGACCGCGTGATTTTCGCGGCGGACCGTCACGACGCCGCCTCCGTCGGCTTCGATGACGCCGTTTTCTACGAGTACTTTGACAACGCCGACCGGGACGCCCTCATGCCGGTCGCCAAGCTGGGGCTCGAAGGCACGTCCCCGGCCATTCTCGAGCCGTTCACCACGTGGAACACGCTCGATTCCAGGATCGACTACTAGAGGCTGTGGTTCCAATGACCATCCTTGACACAACCCCCGACGGCCCCGAGACCCCGGCCACGCACGCCACGCCCAAGCCGGGCCGGCAGCCCGCACAGTCCGGAACGGATCCCAGGAACCGGCCCCCGGCGTCGAACGCCTTCCTGGACCGCTTCTTTCACATCACCAAACGCGGCTCAACCCTGGCACGCGAACTGCGCGGCGGGCTGGTCACGTTCTTCACCATGGCGTACATCGTCATCCTCAACCCCCTGATCCTGGGCGGCTTCAGCGCAGACAACGCACCAACAGATGTGGCAGGCGGCTGGCTGTCCGCTGCACAGGTCGGGGCGGTCACGGGGCTCACGGCCGGCGTCATGACGATCCTCTTCGGGCTGATCGCCAACCTGCCCTTCGGGCTCGCCGCCGGACTCGGCATCAACTCCTTCCTCGCCGTCGCCGTCATCCAGGAGGTCACCTGGGCCGAGGCCATGGGGCTCGTGGTCATCAACGGCGTCCTGATCGTGCTGTTCGGCGTCACCGGCGCGCGGACCGCGATTTTCCGCGCCGTACCGAAGGAGCTCAAGGCAGCGATCACCGTGGGCATCGGCCTGTTCATCGCCTTCATCGGCTTCGTGGACTCCGGCTTTGTCCGCTCCACCGCAGGCGGGCCTCCGGTCCAGCTGGGGGATAACGGCTCCATCACCTCCGTGCCCACCCTGGTGTTCATCGTGGGCCTGCTGGCCATGGGCATCCTCGTCGCCCGCAAGGTGCAGGGCGGGCTGCTAATCGGCATCGTGGCCACCACCGTGCTGGCCGCCGTCGTCGAAGCCGTGTTCCACATCGGTCCGGCCACCAAGGACAACCCCGGCGGCTGGCACCTGAACACGCCGGTCCTATCAGGCCAGCTGGTTTCGGCGCCGGACCTGGGCCTGGTTGGCCAGTTCGACCTCTTCGGTGCCTTCGGCAGGATCGGTGCGCTCGCGGCCACCATGCTCGTCTTCACCCTGGTGTTCACCAACTTCTTCGACGCCATGGGCACCATGACGGGGCTCGCCAAGAGTGCCGGCGTAGCCCACAAGGACGGGACCTTCCCGCGGCTCAAGTCGGCCTTCATCGTGGAAGGCGTCGGCGCAGTGGCCGGGGGTGCGACCTCCGGATCCTCCAACACCGTGTACATCGACTCAGCGGCGGGCATCGGGGAAGGCGCCCGCACCGGGCTGGCCTCGGTGGTCACCGGCATCCTGTTCCTCGGCTCCATGTTCCTCACCCCGCTCACCAGTGTGGTGCCGCTGGAAGTGGCCGCGGCGGCGCTGGTTGTGGTGGGCGCGATGATGATGGCGCAGATCCGCGAGATCAAGTTCACCAAGTTCGCCGTAGCGCTGCCCGCGTTCCTGACGATCGTCACCATGCCGCTGAGCTACTCGATCGCCAACGGCATCGGTGTGGGCTTCGTGTCCTGGGTAGTAATCGGGGCGGCCTCCGGCAAGGCGAAGAAGATCCATCCGCTGATGTGGGTGGTGACGGCGGGATTCCTTGTCTACTTCGCCCGGGGCCCGGTCAGCGCGCTGCTCGGCGCGTAGGGGCCGGCATAGACCGGACCGGGACAGGCAGATGGGGCCTGTCCCGGTCCACTTACGGTCCACCCCATCTCACGGTCCATCCAACGTGAATCCGTCCTCACACCCTTCCGCCCAGCCGCAAGCCCACTGATGCCCCGCGGCGGGTGATGCTTCCCCCCGCCACTGATAGGAACGAGAATATGGAAAATACCGCAGCCCAGGAAAAGGGAGTGCTGCCATGCTGGATCTGATGCCGTCCCTCGCCGGGTGGTTGCCGGCGTCCTCGGGACAGCGGTGCGCCGTTGCCACCGTGGTGGGAACCAGCGGCTCCGTGCCGCGCCCCATGGGCACCTCCATGATGGTGTCTGAGTCAGGTGAGGTTCTCGGCAGCCTCTCCGGCGGGTGCGTGGAGGGGGCGGTGGTAAAGGCCGCGCTGGATTCACTGCGCGACGGCGGCACGCGGCTTGAGCTGTTCGGCTACAGTGCTGCGGACGCTTTCGCGGTCGGCCTCACCTGCGGGGGCCAGCTTGAGGTCCACATCGAACCTCTGGACGCGCTGGGCGGGCCCTACCTTGGCGAACTGCTGCAACGGCAGGCGCCGGAAAGTCCCTTGGCACTCATCCGCAGGGTGGACCGCAACGGGAGCGGCGCCGTCGTCATTCCGGATCCGTCCACGTTCAAGGCGGCGGAATCCGCCGGGCTGGCAGCACTCCTCGGCCTTAACGGCCCGCGCCGCGGCCCGAAAAACGGTGGCCCGCCAAACGGCGCGGATGCCGGCGCCACCGGCCGCGCATTGGGGGCGGCCGGAGCGCAACTGGACCCCTTGTTGCGCGCAGGACGCACGGGCCTGGTCCGGCTCGCACCCGCCGGAGGCTGCTTCACGGCGACATCCGGTCGGGAAGGCTCAGGCATCCCACAGCCGGAGCCCGTCACGCTCCTGGTGGAAAGCCGCCTGCCGCCGCCGCGGATGCTGGTGGTCGGCGCCAACGACTTCGGGGCGGCCCTGGTGCCGGCGGCGAAGCTCCTCGGGTACCGCGTGACACTCGTGGACGCACGCCCTGCCTTTGCCTCCCAGGACCGTTTTGCCGCCGCGGACGACGTGGTGGCGGAGTGGCCCCACCAGTACCTCGCGGCCGAGGCAGCCGCCGGAAGAATCGACCCGCGTACGGCCATCTGCGTGCTCACCCACGATCCCAAGTTCGACATTCCGCTGCTGGAAAAGGCGCTCGCACTGGACGTGGCCTTCGTCGGAGCGATGGGCTCGCGGCGCAGCCACCGGCAGCGCGTGGACGAACTTCTGGCCTTGGGCGTAACGCCGGAACACCTGGCCCGCCTCCATTCCCCGATCGGGCTCGACCTGGGAGCCGTCACACCGGCGGAGGTGGCCGTCTCGATCACAGCCGAGCTGATAGCCGCCCGCACCATCACCGCCGGTGGCGGGGCGGCCACGTATGCCCCGCTGCGGGACGGCGCCGGCCCCATCCACCACCTCAGCGCAGACGCTCCCACAGAAGCCACCGCCATAGACGGCACCTCCAGAGAAGGACACGAGACGCCATGGACATGAACACCATCGAGGCCGTGGTCCCCACCACGGACCCCGCCGAATGGCGCGCCGGTGACGCCTGGCTCGCAGGCGGCACCGTGCTGTTCTCCTATGGCAGCTACGCGTTCGGCGCCGAGCCGCTCCGGCGGCTACTGGACCTTGGCTCGGCGGGCTGGCCGGCCATCACAGTGACGGAAAACGGAATCGAGCTGGCTGCCACGTGCACTGTCGCGGAGCTCTATGCCCTTCCGGATTCGGCGCAGGGTGCCGGCAGAGCCGGTGAGTGGCCCGGCCTTGACCTCATCCGCCCGTGCTGCGATTCCTTTGTGGCCTCCTTCAAGGTGTGGAACATGTCCACGGTGGGCGGCAACCTCTGCACCTCCCTGCCGGCAGGGCCCATGATTTCGCTCTGCGCCGGCCTCGACGGCACAGTCAGCATCCTCGGCCCGGGCGGCTCCAGCAGGGAGCTGTCCGTGACGGACCTGGTGACGGGGGACGGGCAGAACGCCCTGGCGCCAGGTGAGCTGCTCCGCAGCATCCGGCTCCCCTCCGCTGCACTGACCGCACGCGTGGCATTCCGCCGCCTCTCACTCAGCAACCTCGGCCGTTCCGGGGTGCTGCTCATTGGAAGGCTCGACGCCGGCGGGCAGCTGACGCTCACGGTCACCGCCGCAACGAAACGGCCGGTACAGCTGCCTTTCGGCCATGTGCCGGACGCCGCCGAACTCAGCCACGGGCTGGACGAAGCCATCCCGGACACCCTCTACCACGACGACATCCACGGGCTCCCCGAGTGGCGCCGGGACATGACCTACCGGCTGGCCGAGGAGATCCGCGGCGAACTTGCCGCGCCGGAGGGCGCCCGGCCCGGAGCGGTCTCCGGCGACTTCTGGCCGCCGGAACGGCACGTCCCCCACACGCAGCGAGCCCGCACACCGTCTGGCCGCACACCGCCCGCCCCGAAGAAAGACGCCTGAGCATGACCATCGACATCAACGGAGTACCAGCCGGTACGGCGCCGCGCCCGGGCCAGTGCCTGCGCACTTTCCTGCGCGAGCAGGGCAACCTGGGCGTCAAAAAGGGCTGCGACGGCGGCGACTGCGGAGCATGCACGGTGCACGTGGACGGCACGCCCGTGCACAGCTGCATCTATCCGGCAGTGCGCGCCGAAGGCCACGCCGTGACCACCATCGAGGGGCTGGCCGGCACCGTGGGAAACTCGGGCGCCGTGAATGAAGGCACAGGGAATGCCGGCACCGCGGGGAACGACGCCCTGCATCCGATGCAGCAGCAGTTCCTGGACCGGCAGGGCTTCCAGTGCGGCTTCTGCACTGCCGGCATGGTCATGACCGCCGCGACTTTCGACGAATCCCAGAAGGCGAACCTGCCCCGGAACCTTAAAGGCAACCTTTGCCGCTGCACGGGCTACCGCGCCATCGGGGACGCCATTTGCGGGCGCGAGGGGCATCCTGACCCGCAGGGCCCGGGATCCGGCGTCGCCGGGAAAGGCCAGCCGGAGCCGACGCCGGGGCAGCTCGGGGACGACGTTCCCGCCCCGGCCAGCCGCGCCGTGGTTACCGGCCAGGCCCGCTACACGCTGGATGTGCCGGCAGATGAACTTCAGGGATTGCTGCACCTGAAGCTGCTGCGCTCGCCGCACGCGCACGCCCGGGTGCTCTCCATTGATAAGGCCGCAGCCCTGGCGGTTCCGGGCGTGGTGGCCGTCTTCACCCATGAGGATACGCCGGCCCAGCTTTACTCCAGCGCCCAGCACGAGCTTTACACGGATGACCCCGATGACACCCGCCTGCTGGACGACGTGGTGCGGTTCCGCGGGCAGCGGGTTGCTGCCGTCGTGGCCGAATCGGTGGCAGCGGCGGAAGCGGGCGTCCGGGCGCTGGACGTGAGGTACCAGGAACTGCCGGCCGTGTTCACACCCCAGGACGCCATCCTGCCCGGAGCGCCGGCGATCCACGGGGACAAGGACGGTGCCACGGCAAGGATCAGCCGGCCCAAGGAGAACGTGGTGGCCGAACTGCATTCGGAACTCGGCAGCGTGGAGGCCGGATTCGCGGAGGCAGACATCGTCCACGAGCAGACCTACCGGACGCAGCGTGTGCAGCACGTGGCCCTCGAAACACACTCCTCCATCGCCTCCGTGGACGAGGACGGGCGGCTGCACATCCGCACGTCGAGCCAGGTACCGTTCCTGGTGCGGCGCACGCTCTGCCGCCTCTTTTCGCTGCCGGAGGAGCAAGTCCATGTGGTGGCAGGCCGTGTGGGCGGCGGGTTCGGCGGCAAGCAGGAGGTGCTCACAGAGGATATCGTGGCGCTCGCGGCCCTGAAACTGAAACGGCCGGTGCAGCTCGAGTTCACCAGGACCGAACAGTTCACGGCCAGCACCACCCGGCACCCGTTCACTATCCGGCTCAAGGCCGGCGCCGCGAACGACGGCCGGCTCACGGCACTGCAGCTGGACGTGCTCACCAATACGGGAGCCTACGGAAACCATGCCCCGGGTGTCATGTTCCACGGCTGCGGGGAATCCCTGGCCGTGTACAAGTGCGCGAACAAGAAGGTCGATG
Source organism: Arthrobacter sp. B2060 (assembly GCF_059090445.1). NCBI lineage: Bacteria > Bacillati > Actinomycetota > Actinomycetes > Micrococcales > Micrococcaceae > Arthrobacter > Arthrobacter sp. B2060. The sequence continues at coordinate 159,142 of NZ_JBNHFR010000008.1, read as the reverse complement.
CCCAGGCGGTGTACACAAACACGGTTCCCGCCGGCGCGTTCCGCGGCTACGGCCTGAGCCAGATGATCTTCGCTATTGAATCCGGGATCGACGAACTGGCCGCAGGCATCGGCATGGATCCGCTCGAATTCCGCCGCCGCAACATGGTCCGCGAGGGTGACGACATGCTCTCCACGCACTCCGAGCCGGAAGAGGACGTTCACTACGGCAGCTACGGGCTGGAGCAGTGCACGCGGCTGGTGCAGGACGCCTTGGAACGTGGCCGTGAGCGGTACCGCGATGCCGGGCTGGACGACCTGGGGCCGGACTGGGTCACCGGCGAGGGCACCGCGCTGTCCATGATCGACACCGTCCCGCCGCGGGGGCACTTCGCCCATGTGAAGCTCAGGCTCCTGCCGGACGGGACGTACGCCGCCGACGTCGGGACCGCCGAATTCGGCAACGGCACCACTACGGTCCACGCCCAGCTCGCGGCCTCTGCGCTGTCCACCTCGGCGGCGCACGTGGCCGTCCGGCAGGCGGACACGGACCTCATCGAGCACGACACGGGCGCGTTCGGTTCTGCCGGAACGGTGGTGGCCGGCAAGGCGACGCTCGCTGCGGCAGAGGAACTGGCGGTAAGGATCCGTGCGTTCGCCGCCGGGGTCCGCCAGGTCCAGGCGTCGGGCTGCGTGCTCGACGGCGACGCCGTGGTTTGCGAGGGGACCCGCGTGCCGCTGTCGGACCTCGCGCACGAGGCCGCGGAGGCCGGCGTCGAGCTGGTGGCCGAAGGGCGCTGGGGCGGCACGCCCCGGTCCGTCGCGTTCAACGTCCACGGTTTCCGGGTTGCCGTCAACACCGGGACCGGGGAGCTGCGGATCCTGCAGAGCGTGCAGGCCGCGGACGCCGGCGTCGTGGTGAATCCGCGGCAGTGCCGCGGCCAGATCGAAGGCGGCATCGCCCAGGCGCTGGGCGCCGCGCTGTACGAGGAGGTCAGGGTGGACGACGGCGGCCGCGTCACCACGGACATCCTCCGCCAGTACCACATCCCGTCCTTCGCGGACGTGCCGCGCAGCGAGGTGTATTTCGCCGAGACCAACGACAAACTGGGACCGCTCGGTGCGAAGTCCATGAGCGAAAGCCCCTTCAACCCGGTGGCGCCTGCCCTGGCCAATGCCATCAGGAATGCCACCGGCCTGCGGTTCGCCGAACTGCCGATTGCGCGGGACAAGATCTATCTGGGGCTGAAGGAGGCCGGACTCGTCCCGTCACCATCAAGCCCGAGCCTTTCAGGCAACATATAGTCGGGGAATGGAACAACGGACTTTAGGCAAAACCGGACGGGACGTCTCCGTCGTCGGACTTGGCACGTGGCAGCTCGGTGCGGACTGGGGAAACGTTGACCCGGCGCAGGCCCGGGCCGTCCTTGCCGCCTCGGCGGAAGCCGGCGTGACGTTCTTCGACACCGCCGACGTCTACGGGGACGGGCGGAGCGAGCAGGCCATCGGGGCATTCCTGGCGGACAATCCGGGGCTGGAGCTTACTGTGGCCACGAAGATGGGCCGCCGGCTGGAGCAGCAACCGGAGAATTACAACCTCGCCAACTTCCGCGAGTGGGTGGACCGCTCACGGCGCAACCTGCGTACTGACTCCCTCGACCTGGTCCAGCTGCACTGCCCGCCCACTGCCGTCTACAGCAACGCAGAGGTCTACGACGCCCTCGACACCCTCGTCTCCGAAGGCGCCATCAAGAATTATGGCGTCAGCGTGGAGCGCACCGACGAGGCCCTCGAAGCGATGCGTCACGAGGGCACCGCGTCCGTGCAGATCATCCTGAACGCCTTCCGGCTCAAGCCGCTGGATGAGGTGCTTCCCGCCGCCAAGGCCGCCGGCGTGGGAATCATCGCGCGCGTGCCCCTGGCTTCGGGGCTGCTGTCAGGCAAGTACACCAAGGACACGTCGTTCGCCGCGGACGACCACCGGAACTTTAACCGCAGCGGCGATTCCTTCGACGTCGGCGAGACATTCTCCGGCGTGGACTACGAAGTGGGCCTCAAGGCCGTGGCCGAATTTGAGCAGCTGGTGCCGGAGGGCACCAGCACTGCACAGGCGGCCATCGCCTGGATCGTGGCCCAGGAGGGCGTCACCTCGGTCATCCCCGGGGCCCGCACTGTGGAGCAGGCGCAGTCCAACGCTGGCGCGGCCGGTGTCCGTCTCGGTGAGGAATTCGACGACGGAGTGCGCTGGATTTACGACCATTACTTCCGCGAAGCAATCCACCCCCGCTGGTGACCTGTGGCGTCGTCGGGCTTCGAAGGCTTTATTGACCGGCTCGCCGCTGTGAAAACCCCGCCCGGTTGCACTAACTTCTTCGACCACTCAACGTCCGCGAACGCCCTGCGCCGGCAAAATCTGGCGGCGTATTTCGGGGAAATGCGTTACCGGGCACCGAAGGTACTGCTGGTGGGCGAAGCTCCGGGCTTCCGGGGCATGAGGATTACCGGCGTTCCCTTTACCAACCGCACCATGTTCCAGGGGCCTGCCAATCCCCTCGGGCTGTTTGGGCCAGGGAAAGGGTATGTGCTGCCGCCCGACGGCGCCGGCGTCGCTGCGGAGCCGACGGCGACCGTGATGTGGGAGGTCCTGGCCGAGCTCGACGTCCTCCCCCTGCTCTGGAGCGCCTGCCCGTGGCATACGCATGTGCCGGGACAGCCGCTGTCCAACCGCACACCGACGCCCGCTGAGGCAGCTTTGGGCATCCCGTTCTGGCAGGAGCTGACCAAACTTTTTCCCATCGAAACAGTCGTGGCAGTGGGAAACGTAGCGCACCGCAGCCTCAGCGGCAGCGGCCTTAACGTGCCAAAAATCAGGCACCCCGCCCACGGCGGCAGGGCCCGCTTCAAAGAGGGGCTGCAGGAACTTCTCGCAGCGGACATGCTGCAGCAGCTGCACCAGCAGTCCAACTAGTCGAGCAGGTGCAGCTGGTCCGGGGTATCGAGGTCTTCCCCGCCGGGCTGACCTGAGCCCGGCGGCGGCGTGCAGTCCACCAGATCTATGAGCTCCGGGCGCGCCTGCAGGAAGTGCCGGGCACCGGCGTCGCCTGTTGCGGAGGCCCCGGCTTCGGCACGCAGCGAGGCGTCCAGGAGCAGCGGATGCCCGCGCCGGAGTTCGCCTGAGGCGTCAGGGTAGGCGGCAGCCGTGACGCGCCCGGGCCGGTGGGCCTGCAGCAGCCGAGCCACGGTATCCGGCGTCAGTCCCGGCTGGTCGACGAGGGCCACAAGCACATGGTCCCCGGGCCGGGCTGCGGCGAGGCCCAACTTCAACGAACTGCCCATCCCGGACGGCCACTCCGCGTTGTCCACCACGGCATGCCGGCGGAGGTCCGTTGACGCCCGCACAGCCGGGGCGCCTGCTCCGAGGACTACCACCACCTCGCGGCAGCCGCCGTCGGACAGCACGTCGGCCAGCACCTCAACGAGGGTACGTCCCCGGAACGGCAGCAGGGCCTTCGGGCCGCGGCCCAGCCTGGTGCCGGCCCCCGCCGCGAGAAGGACGGCGGTGGTGGCCGGCGCGGGGTTGTCTGCCATGTCCCCACCTTAGGACGGGCGCTGGCACCTGGAAAACTACCGGCTGGTAGGGGTGGTTACTCCAGTTAGTGGTCGCTAACCTCGTAAATGTCGTGTTGGCAATTGGGGGCTACAGGCGGCTGCAATGGCGCGGCCGTTAGAAGGAGCGCAGATGGCAGGCACATTTGAAATAGTAAGCGCGGGGCAGGGAACGTTCCGCTTCCGACTGAAGGCAGATGACGGCACCCTGGTTGCCGTTTCACCGAGTTTCCCGAACATCAAAGCAGTTGTGGCGGGCATTACCGCGGTCCGCGAAAATGCGGCCACCGGGTTTGTCGTAGACCGGAGAGCTTCTCGGGCAAGCTGAGTCCCAGCGCATTCATTGGGACGGCGACGGCGGCCCTCACCGGAAGGTGGGGGCCGCCGTTCTGTGTGCTGAGCGGGAAGTCCGGCGCCGTTAGGCGTCGCCGCCCGCTCCGCCGGTGGTGCCCGCGTTGACGTCGAGGAGCTTGTAGCGGTCCATGGCGTACGACGGCGCCCCCTCCTCGACCTCGCCCCTCGCCGCGAGCAGCTGCAGGGTCTTCACGACGATGGAGTGGGTGTCGTTCTTGAAGAAGCGGCGTGCTGCGGCGCGGGTGTCGGAGAAACCGAAGCCATCGGCACCGAGGGAGGCGAACTCGTTCGGGATGAACTGGCGGATCTGGTCCGGGACGGCCTTCATGTAGTCCGAGACGGCAACCACCGGGCCGGTGGCGCCGGCGAGCTGCTGTGTGACGAACGGCACCCGGGCGGTCTTGCCGGGGTTCAGGAACGCCTCTTCCTCGGCGGCCATGCCGTCGCGGCGCAGTTCGTTCCAGGAGGTCACGGACCAGACGTCGGCGGAGACGCCCCAGTCCTCGGCCAGGATCCGCTGGGCTTCGATGGCCCAGGGAACCGAGACGCCGGAGGCCAGGATCTGCGTGCGCGGGCCGTCGATCTTGGCCGGCGCCAGCAGGTAGATGCCCTTGATGACGCCTTCAACGTCCAGCTCATCCGGCTCTGCAGGCTGGGTGATGGGCTCGTTGTAGACCGTGATGTAGTACATCAGGTTTTTATCGGATGCAGTTCCGGTTCCATCGCCGCTTGCGGGGGGACCGTACATGCGCTCGATGCCGTCGCGGACGATGTGGCCCATCTCGTAGCCGTAGGCGGGGTCGTAGGTGACCACTGCGGGGTTGGTGGCGGCGAGGATGGGGGAGTGGCCGTCGGCGTGCTGGAGTCCTTCGCCGGTGAGGGTGGTCCGTCCTGCGGTGGCGCCGATGATGAAGCCGCGGGTCATTTGGTCCGCGGCGGCCCAGAAGGCGTCGCCGGTGCGCTGGAAGCCGAACATGGAGTAGAACACGTAGATCGGGACCAGCGGGACGCCGTGGGTGGCGTAGGCGGTGCCGGCGGCGGTGAAGGCTGCCACGGCGCCGGCTTCGTTGATGCCGGGGTGGATCAGCTGGCCCTGCGCGGATTCCTTGTAGGCCAGGACGAGGTCCCGGTCCACGGACAGGTAGTTCTGGCCCCCGGGGTTGTAGATCTTGGCAGTGGGGAAGAACGCGTCCATGCCGAAGGTCCGCGACTCGTCCGGCACTATCGGAACGATCCTGTGTCCGAACTTTTTGTCGCGGAGCAGGTCCTTGAGCAGCCGGACGAAGGCCATGGTGGTCGCAGCCTGCTGTTTGCCTGAACCGCGCTTGGCGACTTCGAACGTCTTGGCCTCGGGCAGTTCAACGGCCGCGTGGTTGGACCGGCGTTCGGGGACGGAGCCTCCCAGCGCTTTACGCCTCTCGAGGAGGTAGGCCATTTCGGGGGCGTCCCATCCCGGGTGGTAGTAGGGCGGGCTGTAGGGATCCTCTTCCAGCTGCGCGTCGGAGATGGGGATCCTGAGATAGTCCCGGAATTCCTTCAGGTCGTCCAGGGTGAGTTTTTTCATCTGGTGGGTGGCGTTGCGGCCTTCGAAGTGGGGGCCGAGTCCGTAGCCCTTGACCGTTTTGGCCAGGATCACGGTGGGTTTGCCCTTGAATTCGGTGGCTGCCTTGTAGGCGGCGTAGACCTTGCGGTAGTCGTGCCCGCCGCGCTTGAGGTTCCAGATCTGGTCATCGGTGAGGTCCGCGACCATGTCCTTGGTCTGCGGGGTCTTGCCGAAGAAGTGTTCGCGGACGAACCCGCCGGATTCGGCCTTGTAGGTCTGGTAGTCCCCGTCGGGGGTTTCGTTCATGATCTTCACGAGCGATCCGTCGGTGTCGCGGGTGAGCAGGTCATCCCATTCCCGGCCCCAGACGACCTTGATCACGTTCCAGCCCGCGCCGCGGAAGAACGCCTCGAGTTCCTGCATGATCTTGCCGTTGCCGCGCACCGGCCCGTCCAGGCGCTGGAGGTTGCAGTTGATCACGAAGTTCAGGTTGTCCAGGTTCTCGTTCGCGGCGAGCTGGAGCAGGCCGCGGGACTCGGGCTCGTCCATTTCCCCGTCGCCCAGGAACGCCCAGACCTGCTGGTCGGAGGTGTCTTTCAGGCCGCGGTTGTGCAGGTACCGGTTGGACTGGGCCTGGTAGATCGCGTTCATCGGCCCGATGCCCATCGACACGGTGGGGAATTCCCAGAACTCGGGCATCAGCCGCGGGTGCGGGTAGGAGGACAGGGCGTGGCCTTCCTTGGACTTTTCCTGCCGGAAGCCGTCCAGGTCCTGCTCGGTCAGCCGGCCTTCCATGAACGCCCTGGCGTACATCCCGGGGGAGGCGTGGCCCTGGAAGAACACCTGGTCCCCGCCGCCGGGGTGGTCCTTGCCGCGGAAGAAGTGGTTGAACCCGACCTCGTACTGCGTCGCGGCCCCGGCATAGGTGGAGATGTGCCCGCCCACGCCGATGTTCGGCCGCTGGGACCGGTGCACCATCACCGCCGCGTTCCAGCGCATGTACGCCCGGTAACGCCGCTCGAACTCCTCGTTGCCCGGGAATTCCGCTTCCTGGTCCGCCGGAATGGTGTTCACATAGTCCGTGGTGGTCACCATCGGAACCCCGACGCTCTGCGCGCCGGCACGCTGCAGGAGACTGCGCATGATGTATTGGGCACGCTCGGTGCCCTGTTCCCTGATCAGCGCGTCCAGGGACTCAACCCATTCGGCGGTCTCTTCCGGATCACGATCAGGCAGCTGGTTAGTCAACCCGCTGAGGATATGGGAGGTATCTTCTCCTGCAGCCACGGCAGCCTCGTTTCATCTTTGAATGTTTGGGCCATGTTTTCGTATTGTGAGAAAACATTCTTGCCATTCGAGATTAGGCACCCCGCCATGCTGTGGTCAAGGCGGGTGCCGCCGCCGCCCGGCTGGCCCATGCAGGAGGCCGCTACCCGCCAATTGTGACTGTACGGGCAATCGGGAAACCCTTGACCGCCGCGTGATTAAGGTCATACAGTTATTCCACTCTTCAAAAGCTAAATTCCATTATATGGAAAGTGATTGTCGGAAGCGTTGACTTCCGCCCCACACCCATCCCAAGAACTGGAGATCCAGATGCAGACGACCCCATCAGTCGGCGTCGAAACCGCTCCCGTCCCGACAGAGTTGTCGGGCCAGCCGGTCCATCCCGCAACGGGCGTCGACGCCCTGTGTGAAACTGCGAGCGCCGCCTCAGGGCGCAGCATCAGCCCCAGCCTGTACAACATCGACCTTGCCCCGACCAAGCGGGAAGGCCGCCGCTGGACCAGCTACAGCATCTTCACTCTGTGGGCCAATGACGTCCACAGCCTCGGGAACTATGCCTTCGCCATCGGACTCTTCGCGCTGGGCCTGGGCGGCTGGCAGATTCTCCTGGCTTTGGGGGTCGGTGCCGTCCTGCTGTTCGCGCTGCTCAGTTTCTCGGGTTTCATGGGCGTCAAGACAGGTGTGCCATTTCCGGTCATGAGCCGCATCAGCTTCGGCATCAGGGGAGCCCAGATCGCCAGCCTCCTGCGCGGGGCGGTGGCCGTGGCATGGTTCGGCATCCAGACGTACCTCGCGTCCGTGGTGCTTCGCGTCATGCTCGTGGCGATGATTCCATCACTTCAGGAAATGGACAACAACTCCGTTCTCGGGCTGTCGACGCTTGGCTGGATTGCCTTCGTGTCCCTCTGGATTGTCCAACTGGTCATCGTCAGCTTCGGCATGGAGATGATCCGCAAGTACGAGGCCTTTGCCGGCCCCGTCATCTTGGTGACCATGGCCGCCATCGCGATCTGGATCTTCGTGGAAGCCGGCGGCGCTATAGCCTGGGCTCCGGATAATGCCCTTGAGGGCGCGGACATGTGGCGGACCATCTTCGCCGGAGGCGCCCTCTGGGTCTCCATCTACGGGACCTTCGTCCTGAACTTCTGCGACTTCACCCGCTCCGCCGTCTCTAAGAAGGCCGTGGTGCGCGGCAACTTCTGGGGCATCCCAATTAACATGCTCCTGTTCGGCGCAATCGTCGTGGTCATGGCAGGCGGCCAGTTCAAGATCAACGGCGCAGTCATCGAGAGCCCCTCGGACATTGTCCAGACCATTCCGAACACGCTCTTCCTCGTGCTGGCCTGCCTCGCGCTGCTCATCCTGACCATCGCGGTGAACCTGATGGCCAACTTCGTTGCCCCGGTCTATGCCCTGACCAACCTCTTCCCCAAGCACCTGAACTTCCGTAAGGCAGCCTGGGTGAGCGGCACCATCGGACTCATCATCCTGCCGTGGAACCTGTACAACAATCCGCTCGTGATCGTGTACTTCCTGGGCGGTCTCGGCGCCTTGCTCGGTCCGCTGTTCGGCGTCGTCATGGCCGACTACTGGCTGCTCCGCCGTGGCCGGGTCAACGTGCCTGAGCTCTACACGGAAGACCGCTCCGGAGCCTACTACTACCGCAGGGGCTTCAACCCCCGGGCGATCATCGCCATGGTCCCGGCAGCCGCCGTCGCGCTCCTGATTGCGTTCGTTCCGGCACTGGGCGCCGCCGCCCCGTTCGCCTGGTTCTTCGCGGCCGGCATCGCCGCGGTGGTGTACTTCGTCATCGCGGACCGCTCGCAGCGCCTCGACGACGTTGACGGCGAGGCCATTGCCGTGGCAAGCACCCACTGACGAGAACCCAGACCTTTCCAAACCGAAAGCGGAGGCACCCATGCGCATCCTTGTCGCGAACGTGAACACCACCCAGTCCATGACCGACTCCATCGCCGCCCAGGCCCGCGGCATCGCGGCGCCGGGAACGGAGATCATCGGCATCACCCCGCGGTTCGGCGCCGACTCCTGCGAAGGCAACTTTGAAAGCTACCTTGCGGCGATCGCCGTCATGGACCGGGTGGTGAGCTATCCGGAGCCGTTCGACGCCGTTATTCAGGCGGGCTACGGGGAACATGGCCGCGAGGGGCTCCAGGAGCTTCTGGACGTGCCGGTTGTCGACATCACGGAGGCCGCGGCCAGCACTGCGATGTTCCTCGGGCACAAATACTCTGTGGTCACCACGCTGGACAGAGCCGTGCCGCTCATCGAGGACAGGCTGAAGCTGGCCGGACTGGACGCACGCTGCGCCTCGGTGCGGGCCAGCGGCATGGCGGTGCTGGAACTGGAGGAGGAGCCGGAGCGGGCCGTCGAGGCCATCATCGAACAGGCACTTCTGGCCGTCCGGGAGGACAAGGCCGAGGTCATCGTCCTGGGCTGCGGCGGCATGGCCGGCCTGGATGAACAGATCCGGCAGCGCGCCGGCGTCCCGGTGGTCGACGGCGTGGCGGCAGCCGTCACGATTGCCGAATCGCTCGTGAGGATGCGGCTCTCCACCTCCAAGGTCCGGACCTATGCCGCCCCGCGGCCCAAGACCGTCATAGGCTGGCCGTTGGTGGGCGCGGACGTGCCCGCGTCCCAGTAGGCCCGCCATGCCCAGCGCGGCAGCAAATCCAGGAGTACCGCCATGACCGAAACGCCGCCGGCCGCAGAGCCACAGCCAGGACGCGTCGCCGTCGTCACCGGGGCCGGATCCGGCATCGGCAGGGCGGTGGCCCGGCAGATGCTGGCCGAGGGTTACCGGGTGGCACTGGCAGGGCGGCGGGAGCCGCAGCTGCTGGAAGCGGCGGGCGGCCACCCGGATGCGCTGGCCGTGCCATGCGACGTCACCGTGCCCGACGACGTCGAGCGCCTTTTCGCTGCCGTCCTCCGGCGGTGGGGGAGGGTGGATGTGCTGTTCAATAACGCCGGCATTTTTGGCCCGGCAGCCTCGGTGGATGAGATCAGTCTCGATGACTGGGACGCCACGGTGGCGGTGAACCTCACCGGCTCGCTGCTGTGCGCCGGCGCGGCCGTCCGCGCCATGAAGGCACAGCAGCCGCAGGGCGGGCGGATCATCAACAACGGGTCCATCTCGGCTCACTCGCCCCGGCCCCGCACCGTGGCCTATGCGGTCACCAAGCACGCCATGACCGGGCTGACCAAGAGCATTGAGCTGGACGGCCGCGCCTTCGGCATTACCTGCGGCCAGATCGACATCGGCAACACTGCCACCGAAATCATGGACACCATCGGCGTCGGTTCCGGCGCGCTCCAGGCCGACGGCACGCGCAAGATCGAACCCATGTTCCCCGTGGAGGACGCTGCGAGGGCTGTGCTGCTGATGGCCGGAATGCCGGCCTCGGCGAGCGTGGGTTCAGTGGTGATCACAGCCGCCGGCATGCCCTTCATCGGCCGCGGCTGACAGCGAACGAACCCTTGCCGCCGCGGTGACGCGGCGGCTTTTGCCTGCCCTCGCCCACCCCTGAATTTCCGCATTATGGAACTGAATTTTCCTCTTGCGGAATAGTGTGAGCGGGGTTACTTTGGAATCAGACCCCGATTTCCGGGGCTGTCCCCGATTGAATAGGTACAGATCAATGAAGATCCCAGATTCCTCGGCGCTGAAGGCGAGTTCGGCGCCGTCGAAGAAGAAGCCCCTGTACAGGTCGCTCTTCTTCCAAATTCTGATCGCCGTCGTGGCAGGTGTTCTCATAGGGCATTTCTGGCCGGACCTTGGCTCCCAGCTGAGGCCGCTGGGTGACGGTTTTATCCAGCTCATCAAGATGATCATCGCGCCGCTGATTTTCCTGGTGATTGTCACCGGAATTTCAGCCGTAGGCGACGTCAAGGCGGTCGGAAGGGTAGGAGTCAAGGCACTTCTCTACTTCACAGCGGCTACGCTTTTCGCCCTGGTCTTCGGCCTGATCGTCGGCAACCTCGTTCAGCCCGGAGCCGGCCTGAACATCGATCCGAGCACGCTGTCCCAGGAGGCGCTGGACGCCAAAACCGGGAACGCTCCGCCCAAGGACGCCGCCCACTTCATCCTGGACATCATCCCCACAAGCGTCATTGGAGCTTTCGCCAGCAACAGCCTGCTGCAGGTTCTCTTCTTCTCGGTCTTCTTCGGGGCCGCGATAGTGGTCATCGGCCGCGAGCGTTGCATGCCGGTCATCAGCCTCATGGAGACCGTCCTCGAGCTCATCTTCAAGATCATGTCCTGGATCATGAAGGTGGCCCCGGTCGGCGCTTTCGGTGCCATGGCGTTCATCATCGGCCAGTACGGGCTCGACACCCTGAGTACCTATGCGATGCTCATCGCGGCCTGCTACGGTGCGGCAGTCGTCTTCATTGGACTGCTGTTCCTCGTCGCCTGGAGTTTCGCCCGGGTCCCGCTGTGGCAGTTCATGAAGTACACCCGCGAGGAGTTTTTGCTGGCCCTCGGCACGGCCTCCACCGAAGCCGTGATGCCGCGCATCATGACCAAGTTGACCAATGCCGGCTGCTCCCGAGCCACCACCGGTCTGGTGGTCCCCACGGGCTACTCCTTCAACCTCGACGGCGCCGCGATCTACCTCTCGATTTCGCTGCTGTTCCTCGCCCAGGCCTTCGGCCACAATCTGGACCTGGGCCAGCAACTGGCGGCCCTCGGCGTCCTGCTGCTGACCTCCAAGGGCATGGCGGGCGTTCCCGGGTCTTCGTTCCTCGCACTCTCCGCCACCGCGGCGGCCCTGGGGATCTTCCCGGTGGCCGGCGTCGCCCTTCTGCTGGGCGCGGACCGGCTGATGGACTCCATGCGCGTTGTGGTCAACCTCCTCGGCAACTGCGTCGCGACGTTCGTTGTCTCCAAATGGGAGGGCCAGTTCGACCGCAGTGTCATGGTCCGGGCGTTCCAGGGTGAGATCACGAACCACGACTCCGCCATCATGCTCGGCGTCGAGGATGACTTCGAGGACCAGGAACTTGAGCGGATCAGCGAGGGCGGCCAGCCGTCACCCAAGTTCCGCGGGGGCCCGAATCCGGAGGACATCCCTGAGTTCCAGATGACCAAGGCGGCATCCTCCACGGGAAGCTCGGCGGCCATCCACCACGAATAGCGGCAGCGCCCTGACACTGCCCGCAGCCAGACCCCGTTCCGGAAACCCCGGGGCGGGGTCTGCGCTTTTTCCCGTGCCGGCGGCATGGCCCCCTACACTGGCGCCATGACTTTTCCCCAGGCCGTGCTGTCCTTTGCTGTTGTGGCAGGTCTCCTGACCCTCGTCCCGGGCATCGACACCTCGATTGTGCTGCGCGCAGGCCTCACGCGCCGCAGGGCTGCCGCCTTCGCCACGGCAGCGGGAGTCTGCAGCGGCGCGCTCGCATGGGGTGCCGCTGCCGCCGTGGGCGCCTCGGCGCTGCTGGCCGCATCCGACATCGCCTACCGCGCATTAACACTTGCTGGGGCCGCGTACATGGCCTGGCTGGGAGCATCGCTGATCTGGAAGACCATCAGCCGCAAGGGGGCAGCAGGTCACCTTGCGGCCGCAGATTCTGCCCCGCCCCACGACGGCACGCTGTGGGGCTCCTGGTTGAAGGGGGCGGCCACCAACCTGCTCAACCCCAAGGTCGGGGTGTTCTACATTGCAACCATTCCGCAGTTCATTCCCGCCGGGATGTCACCACTGGCCATGGGGCTGTTGCTTGCTGCGGTGCACGGCATCATGGCCATGGGCTGGTTCACGCTGATCATCATCGGCACGGGTTTCGCTTCGAAGTGGCTGCGCAGCGCGCGGTCCATCAGAATTATCGACCGCATCACCGGAACGGTGCTCATCGGCTTTGGCGCCCGGCTGGCACTGGAGCCGCACTAGCGGGCGTCCTTTATTGGCGTGGCCAGATCGGCGACGGCCATGCCGGTCGTCCGCGTTGGGCATCTAGTGCGGTTCTTAGATGTCGGGCCCTTATTTTGTCAGGGGTCACTGGAACACTGTGTCTATGGAGGGCAGTCGGAAAGCACAGATGAAGTTGGCAGCGGCGGTATGCGGCGACGGCCTTCCCGGTGCCGCTGATTCTTGTGTGAGTGTGGAGGACCTGATTGCCACGGCGAGGTCGCTGCAGCTGGCCGCTGACAGTGCCGCACTGATCGACCAGTTGCGCGGGCTGGAGGAGCTGAAGTCTGCAGTCTCCGGTTTGCAGGCGAGGATCGCTGTCGCCTTCGATGCCGCCCAGCACCGCTCCCAGGCCGAGCAAGGGATCCCAGTTGCGGAGCGGGGCCAGGACGTGGCCGCGCAGATCGCACTCGCCCGGCACGAATCCCCGGCCCGCGGCTCCCGGCTGCTCGGCCTGGCGAAAGCCCTCGTAATCGAGATGCCCCGCACCCTGGCCGCCCTGGAGACGGGCCGGCTGAACGAATGGCGCGCCACGCTACTCGTGAAAGAAACGGCCTGTTTGAGCGCGGCGGACCGGTGCGCCGTCGACGAGGAGCTCGCCGCCGACACCGGAACCTTCGACGGTTCAGGCGATAGGGCGGTCGTGGCCGCGGCCCGGGCCGCCGCGTACCGCAGGGACCCGCGCTCGGTCACCCAGCGGGCGAGCCACGCCGCAACCGAGCGGTCCGTCAGCCTGCGCCCGGCCCCGGACACCATGACATACCTCACCGCGCTGCTGCCCGTCGCGCAGGGCGTCGCCGTCTACGCCGCGCTCAGCCGCCAGGCCGACACGCTGCGCTCCGACGGGGATGAACGTTCCCGCGGCCAGATCATGGCCGACGCCCTGGTCGAACGAACCACCGGTGCCCCCGGCGGGAGCAGCGGCGTCGAGATCCAGCTCATCATGACCGACCGCACCCTCTTCCAGGCCGACAGCGAACCTGCCCGCTTTAGCGGCTACGGCACTGTCCCGGCTGGCTGGGCCCGCACCCGGATCCAGGCAGGCGAGTCTATCGACGGTCAGGAGCTGAATATCTGGCTCCGGCGGCTCTACACCGCCCCCGGAACCGGGGAACTGGTCGCGATGGACTCACGGGCGCGGCTCTTCCCGGCAGGGCTGCGGCGGTTCATCCAGGCCCGCGATGACACCTGCCGCACCCCATACTGCGACGCCCCGATCCGCCACCACGACCACGTTGTTCCGTGGTACGAGGGCGGAGCCACCAGTTTGGCCAACGGTGCCGGACTCTGTGAAGCCTGCAACCACACCAAAGAAAACCCCGGCTGGCAAGCCATCCCACGGCCCGGACCCCGGCACACCTTCAAACTCGAGACTCCCACGGGCCACACCTACCACTCGACGGCACCCCCACTCCCCGGAACCAGCCCCGGAACCAGCCCCGGAACCAGCGTGACAGAACGGCTGCCGCGTGCCTCCTAAAACCCCGGTGACTGTCAACCGGCTCCCGCACGTGCTGTAGGGCACCCGCAGGTTCAGAGCGGCAGCAGCGCGGAGAGGTCCGCGCGGAGCCCGGAGGCCGCCACGCGCCCGGCGTCCACGGCATCCGCCCAACTCAGCGTGCCGGTCACCATCGCCAGCCAGGTGGCGGCGTCGCACTCGATGACGTTCGGGGGAGTGCCGCGCGTGTGGCGAGGGCCTTCCACGCACTGCGTGACGCCGAACGGCGGAACCCTGACCTCCACGGAATTTCCGGGCGCCCGGGCGGTGACCTCCTCGAGGGAGTACCGCACCGCCGTCGCTATCGCTGTGCGCGGAACCGCAGCGCCCGACGGCGGCTGGCTGGCTTCCAGCCACTCCGCCAGTGCCGCTTTGCCGGCTTCGATGTCAATTCTGCGACGCGCAACCGCCATCGCCGCCTCCTTTGGTGCTGTGGAATTCTGGTGCTGCGGGGACAGGGGACTAGTCAAGCAGGGCCGACACGGCGTGGCCCAGCCGGATTTTGCCTACCGGCCGCCCGCCCCCGAGGACCGGCTCAACCACCTTCTCCAGCACGCTGGATACGCCGGGGATGTCCACGGCGCCCACTGCGGCCAGGAGGGTCAGTCCCACAAGGGACGTGGCCCGCAGGTTCCCGTCCAGCACCTTCACGGCGGCCGAGACACCCTGCGGCGTGGCCAGGACGAGCACGCCCTCGGCGCCGATCTTGGCAATGACGTCCAGCTCTTCCATGACGATGGTGTTGGCCTCACCTTTGCCCTGGACCGCCCACGGATAGTCCAGCATGGACGTGGCGATCGTGGCGGCGCGGGCGTTGGAGTTCTTGTCCCTTGGCGCCTTCCCGAGCCGGGAGTAGGCCCGGGCAAGGCCCGTCAGGGAAATGGCGGCCACTGGGGCACCGCAGCCGTCGATGCCGAGGTGGGCGATCTTCTCCTCCGAGTATTCCTCGATGACGGAGCGGACGCGCTGCTGCAGGGGGTGGTTGGGTTCGAGGTAGCTGTGGGTGTCCCAGCCGTTCTCCGTGCACGCCCACAGGAAGGCGGCGTGCTTTCCGGAGCAGTTGAAAGCCAGCCGGGACTTGCCCTTTTCGGAGCGGGTGAGCCAGGTGCGGGCCGTCTCATCCTGCGGCCAGGCCTCCGGGCACTGCAACTGGTTTTCCTTGACGCCGGCCGCCTTGAGCATTCCTTCCACGACGTCCATATGGTCCAGGGACCCGGTGTGGCTGGCACAGGCGACCGCCACCTGGGCGCCGCGAAGGGGGACACCGGACTGCATGGACGCCAGGGCCTGCAGCGGCTTGAGCGTGGACCTGGCCAGAATCGGCGTGGTGATGTCTCCGAGTTCCGTAACGATGTTGCCGTCTCCGGCGAGGACCACTGCAGCCCCGATGTGCCGGGACTCAATGAAGCCGCTCCGTTCAATAACCGCGAGTTCGACGGCGGACTCCACAGTGAACGTGGCATGCGGATTTAGGGGCATGGCCCCAGTCTATGGTGCGGGATCGGCATTCCCTTCGAAGCCATTCCGGCTGTCCTTCATAGTCATGGTCCCGCTCGGTGCTACTCGACCGTGACCATGACGGACTGCCATCCGGAGGCGCCGTCTGGCACGGGATCGGCGCGCTTTTCGGTCTGCACTTCGCCCGTGCCGTCCGTTGCGCGCACCCTGATGTAGTGGGCTCCCGGCGTTGCATCCCACGCGAAGGACCACTGCCGCCACGTCACCACCGACGCTTCGTCGGAAAGGGCCGCCGGCGCCCAGTCACCGCCGTCAATCTGGACCTCGACCTTAGCGATGCCGCGGGTCTGGGCCCAGGCCGTGCCCCCGACCGCCACCCGCCCGGCCTTGACCACGGCAAAGGACTTCGGCACCTCCACCCGGGCCATGGTTTTGATGGGGCCGCGTTCGGACCAGCCGCGCTGCGTCCAGTACGCCTTGCTGTCAGCGAAGCGGGTGACTTCGAGGTCCACCACCCACTTGGTCGCGGACACGAAGCCGTACAGCCCGGGAACCACCATGCGCACGGGGTAGCCGTGTTCCAGCGGCAGCGGTTCGCCGTTCATGCCGATGGCCAGCATGGCGTCGCGGTTGTCCTGCAGGACTTCCAGCGGAGTCGAGGCGCTGAACCCGTCGATCGAGGTGGAGAGGACCATGTCCGCCCCGTCCTTGGGGCGGGCCCGGCTGAGGACGTCGCGGATGGGCAGCCCGAGCCATTTCGCGTTGCCGGCGAGGTTGCCGCCCACCGGGTTGGAGACGCAGGTGAGGGTCACATGGGACTCGATCAGGTCGGAGTCGAGCAGGCCCTGGAAGGTGAGCCGGATTTCCTGCTCGACCAGGCCGTGCACCCGGAGCTCCCAGTCGTCCACATTGATCTCCGGCACGCTCAGGGCGGTGTCGATCCGGTAGAAGTCGCCGTTGGGCGTCAGCCACGGCGTGACGCCCGGGGTGGCGGACTGCAGGCCGGCCGGAAGGGCAGGGGCAGCCCGCGCCGGGACCGGCAGCCGCAGCGCTTCCCGGGCCCGGGCGACGTTGCTGCGGGCCGCGCTGAGCAGCCTGCCCCCGGTGGCCGCCATGCCGGCGGCCACCGCGGCCCCTGCGGTGGCGGTGAAGAAGGCCCGCCGGGACGTCGCCGGGCGTTCGGGCTCCCTTGCTGCGGCGCCGGCGGGGGTGGGGCCGGCTGCGACGCCGGCGGGGGGAAATGGCTGCAGCCGCCACAGCCGGGAGGCCAGTTGCCGCAGGACAGCCAGCCCGGCGAGCGTTCCCAGCAGGGTGGGAATGGCATCCGCCGGTGTCACCCCGGCCCGGGTCACCACGCTCGCCACCATCACCGCGCCCATCAGCAGCACCCCGGCCACGCCCAGCGCCCACCTCCGGTATGCCGCCACACCCAACACGCATGCGAGCACGAAGATGGTCAGGGCCATGCCCGCGAACAGGGCCGCCTTGTCGTTGGTGCCGAACGTGGCAATCGCAAAGTCCTTCAGCCATGGCGGGGTGAAGTCGATGAAGGTGGAGCCCAACGCGAGCAAGGGCATCGCCCGGGCCGTAAAGAACGCTCCCGTCAGCTCCGCAACGGACAGCACGACGGCGGCTGCCGCCACTCCTTCCAGCGCCGCCAGTGCGGTTGGGCCCTTGAGCCACTTCATCAGCTTCTTCATGCCTTGGGTTCGTAGCGGCGGGCCCCCGGGATTGTTCCGGTGCCGTTCCGATGCGGCACGGAGTGCCGCAGAGCCGGCCGCGACATAGCTTAGGAGCCCGGGGTGTCCACAAAGTACGCTTGGAGACTGTGAAGGTACTCGTCATTGGCCCCGGTGGCCGCGAACACGCCATTGTCCGTTCCCTGCTTGCAGACCCCAATGTCTCCGAAGTCCACGCGGCTCCGGGCAATGCCGGCATCAGCAGGCTCGTCCCCACGCACGCCATTGACGGGAACGATCCGGATGCCGTCGCGGCGCTCGCCACCCGCCTCGACGTCGACCTGGTGGTTGTTGGACCCGAGGCTCCGCTCGCCGCCGGTGTTTCCGACGCCGTCCGCGCCGCGGGCATCCCGGTGTTCGGGCCCAGCAAGGCTGCGGCCCAGCTGGAAGCCTCCAAAGCCTTCGCCAAACAGATTATGGCCGAGGCCGGGGTCCCGACAGCGATGGCGCTCGTGGCAGGCAATGCGGAGGAAGCCGCAGCTGCCCTTGACACCTTCGGCGCCCCGTACGTCGTGAAGGACGACGGCCTGGCCGCCGGCAAGGGCGTGGTGGTCACGAACAATCGCGACGACGCCCTGGCCCACGCCCAGAGCTGCTTCGACGCCGGCGGAACAGTGGTGATCGAGGAGTTCCTGGACGGCCCCGAGGTCTCGGTGTTTGTCCTGTGCGACGGCCGCAATACTGTTGCACTCTCGCCGGCGCAGGACTTCAAGCGCATCTACGACAACGACGAAGGCCCCAACACCGGCGGCATGGGCGCCTACACCCCGCTCGAATGGGCACCCGAGGGCCTGGTCCAGGAAGTCATCGACCGCGTGGCCCAGCCGACCATTACCGAGATGGCCCGCCGCGGTACGCCGTTCGTCGGCGTCCTCTTCGTCGGCCTCGCACTGACCTCCCGCGGCACCCGCGTCATCGAGTTCAACGTCCGCTTCGGCGATCCCGAAACCCAGGCGGTGCTGGCCCGGCTCAAGACACCGCTCGGTTCCCTGCTCCTCGCAGCTGCCAAGGGCGAACTGGACAAAGCCGAGGAGCTGCGCTGGTCCAAGGAGACCGCCGTCGCCGTCGTCGTGGCCTCCGAAAACTATCCTGACACCCCCCGCACGGGCGACCGCATCCGCGGCCTCAAAAAGGTCGACGAGCTCGACGGCGTTCACGTGATCCACGCCGGAACCAAGCTGGACGACGAAGGCAAGGTGGTCTCCGCCGGTGGCCGCGTCCTCGCGGTGGTGGCGCTTGGCTCCGACCTCGTGGAAGCCCGGGAAAAGGCGTACGACGGCGTGGAACTGGTCCAGCTGGAGGGCGCCCAGTTCCGCCGGGACATCGGCGGCAAGGCTGCCCGCGGTGAAATCAAGCTGGCCGGCAGCTCCGCTGCCCAGACCGAATCCGCCCCGAAAGCAAAGGCATGACCGTGGCTGAATCCCAGAACAACGCCGGTGGTCCCAAGCGCGGACTGGCCACCTCAACCCTGGACCTTCCGGGCTGGACGCACGTCTATTCCGGCAAGGTCCGCGACCTGTACGAACCCGTGGACCCGTCGATCAATGACCAGTATGGTCAGGACTGCGTGCTCGTGGTGGCCAGCGACCGCATCAGCGCCTTTGACCACGTGCTCAGCAGCGAGATCCCGGACAAGGGCCGCATCCTGACCCAGCTGAGCCTGTGGTGGTTCGACCAGCTGGACGTTGAGCACCATGTGCTGGCATCGACCGTGGCGGACGGCGTGCCCGCCGCCGTGGAAGGCCGCGGCATGATCTGCAAGAAGCTGGAGATGTTCCCGGTGGAATGCATTGCGCGCGGCTACCTCACCGGCTCCGGCCTGGCGGAGTACCGGGAGTCCGGCACGGTGTGCAGCATTCCGCTCCCCGAAGGGCTCGTGGACGGGTCCCGCCTCGAAAAGGCGATCTTCACGCCGTCGGCCAAGGCCGCCGTGGGGGAGCACGACGAGAACATCACCTATGACGCCGTCGTGTCCATGGTGGGCGACGACATTGCGGGCCGACTCAGCGAGCTGACCCTGGCGATCTACACCAGGGCCGAGGAGATTGCCCGCGAACGCGGCATCATCCTTGCCGACACCAAGGTGGAGTTTGGCTACGACGTGGTGAACGGCACCATCACGCTGGGCGACGAGGTCCTCACTCCGGATTCCTCGCGGTTCTGGGATGCCTCGACGTACAAGCCGGGCCAGGCCCAGCCCTCATACGACAAACAGTATGTCCGTGACTGGCTGACCTCGGCCGAGTCCGGCTGGGACAAGGCAGCCAACACGCCTCCGCCTGCTCTCCCCGCGGACGTCGTGGAGCGCACCCGGGCCCGCTATGTTGAGGCCTACGAAAAGCTCACCGGCCGGACGTTCTAGCTGGCTTCGGATGCCTCGGCGCGGCGCTGCGCCAGCCTGATCTCGAGCATCGCGTCCAGGGCCTGCTGCACGCGGTCCTGGGCGCCTGCGGCGCTGAACTCCTTCTGGGCTTCCTGCAGGAGCGCCAGCGCTTCCTCTGATTCGCCGGCCGCCTTCAGCGACTTGCCCAGCAGGAGGGAGACCTCGCCGGCAGTGTGCTTGGCGAGCGCGGAGCGCTCCGCGTGGATCTCGCGCAGCTTCTGCACGGCGGCCACGATGTCGCCGGTGAGATAGAGCCAGCGGGCGCGGATGAAGGCCACCTCGAGCTGGTCGGTCTTGTTGCCGCCCACGATGGACAGCGCAAGTTCGGCGCGTTCTATGGCGGATAGTGTTTCCGGTTCCACGATCCCGGACGAGAGCCGGACAGCAGCAGAGGCCTTGTTAAAGCGGGCCCAAAGATCGATGTCGTTCGCGGGCGACAACAGCTTGGCCGCGCGCTCGTGGTGCCTGATGCCCTCGGTGTAGTCGTGGCGCATGAATGCGACGTTCCCGATGACCCAGGCCACCTCGCCGGCCAGCTGTGACATCGACTGCTCATCCATTTGCTCGTTCATGTCCTGGCAGTACGTCCAGGCTTCATCCAGCCGCCCGCTCTCGGCGAGTGCACCAATCAGGGCGCGGAGCGCCCCGATGATCAGCGTGGAGCCCTTGGGCAGCTGTGCGCACAGTTCCACGGCCCGCTGGGCGTGCTCGACGGCGGCGGCGAGCTGCCCCTGTCCGTGGCACAATGCGGCGAGCATCTGGCGGGCACGCACGCCCAGTCCCGCGGACTCGGTGGCCATGGGGTGCTCCAGCAGATGCTCCATGATCTTCTGGCATTCCTTGAGCTGGCCCTGCTTCATGAGGCACTCTGCCTGCATATAGGTCATGTTCCACCACGCGCTGGTGTTCCTGCCTTCAAGGGCGATTCGGGCAGCCGCGGCGGCATGTTCAGCGGCCAGGGCATAATCACGCAGGTCCCAGGCCTGCCGGGCGTAGAGGCCGGCGAGAACGTACTCGGCGTCGCTGACCGAGATAGGCTGGCTCCAGGCCTCAAGCGCTTTGGGTGCGAGCTCAAGCCGGCGGGCGAGCTCCTCGATGACGTCCGCTGTCGGTTCCCGCCGACCGGTTTCCAGCAGCGAGATATAGCTTGGAGAGTAAAGGTCCTTGCCCAGTTCCGCCTGGGTCAGACCACGCTCGAGCCGCTCTGCTCGGAGCTTCTCTCCGAAACCGTTCCCCACGGGATCCTCCTCATTCCGGACAGCGTTGTACACCATGGTTGACAGCCCCTGTGGAAAACATTTTACAATGTATGTCAACAAGGACTGTGCTGACTAAGTAACGAATCCGACTCGTATTGAGGAACTCACATGTTGAAGAAGATTGCAGCCGCTGCCGCGCTGGCAGGGGCACTCGCATTCTCCGCCACGGCTCCGGCCGTTCTGTCTGCCGGTTCTACCACTGACAACGCGGGCACAGCCGTTGCCATTGGGAACTGGCCTGATCCGATGAGCTTCGACGGCGCGAATTACATGACGATCGGCAACTGGCCTGATCCGATGTAACAAGGCTTCCTCAGGAAACCTGGCTCCGGGACATGCGCGAACCATGTCCCGGAGCCATTTTCTTTTTGCCGCTACACTGCACGCACCATCGAATTGACCCATCGGACTCCATCAGACAGATTTCAGCGAACTGATCCATCGAAGAAGGGCGTGCACCATGAAACGACAAAGGACCAACGAGTTGCAGCGGGCGTACTTCCTCTGGACCGTCGCCGGCACCTCTCTCATCGTGGCGGCGGTTGCCGGGACATCGGTCCTCAGCGTGCTGAGCGGTACGGCCGACGCCGGATCATTCGTTTGGGGGATCATCGGCATTGCGGCGCTGTTGGAGGCGCTGGTGCTTTTCGCGATCGGCCTGCGGTTGCGCCACCGCTATGTGAACTCTGTCCAGAGCTACGAGAGCCGTGGCGACTACCTGGAGGACGGTGGCACAGACCGCCCCCGGATCCCGCTGCTGGGAGACGGACAGGCGCGGCCCAACATCACCAACCAGGAACTCTGAACCGGCCGGCGGCCTGACGGGACAGATGCGAAAAGAGGGCCTCCGGTGGGAGACCCTCTTTTCTTTTGGTCGGGATGACAGGATTTGAACCTGCGACCTCTTCGTCCCGAACGAAGCGCGCTACCAAGCTGCGCTACATCCCGATCCGCTGCGAAAGCAACTCAACAAGAATACCGGATGGGAGGGGCACATGCGAAATCGTGGCCGTGCGGCCACGAGAAACACCGATCTCACACCAGCGAGTCCTTCCACGCACCGTGAAGCCGGGCAAAGCGGCCTCCGCCGCCGATCAGTTCCTCCGGCGTTCCGTCCTCCACCACGCGGCCGTCGTGGACCACCAGCACCCTGTCGGCGGTCTCCACGGTGGAGAGCCGGTGCGCGATGATGAGCGCGGTCCGCCGCCCACCGTTGTGCGCTATCCCGCCGTCGTGTTCTGTACCGCCGTCCTGTTCCGTGCCCCCGTAGTGTCCACCCCGCAGCAGCCTGGCCAGGCCGCTCTGCACCAGGCGCTCGGAGGGGATGTCCAGCGCGGACGTGGCCTCATCGAGGATCAGCACGGCGGGCCGGGCCAGGAAGGCGCGGGCGAAGCTGATCAGCTGCCGCTGGCCCGACGACACGCGGCCGCCGCGTTTGTTGACGTCGGTGTCGTAGCCCTCCGGAAGTTCCAGGATGAACTTGTGGGCGCCCACGGCCTTCGCCGCTGCCTCGATTTCCTCCCGTGACGCGTCCGGCCGGCCGAGTGCGATGTTGTCCGCCACGGAGCCGCTGAACAGAAACGCCTCCTGCGTGACCATCACAATGTTCCGCCGCAGATCCGCGGTGCTGAGTTGCCGCAGGTCCACACCGTCGAGCGAGACTGAGCCGGAGGAGACATCGTAGAAGCGGGCGATGAGCTTGGCCAGGGTGGATTTGCCCGCGCCGGTTTGCCCGACGAGTGCCACCGTTTGGCCCGCCGGGATGCTGAGGTTGAGCCTGGGGATGACGAGCGGGCCGCTGCCGTACCGGAACTCCACATCCTTGAACTCAAGAGTGCCGCGCGCCTCAGGCAGGTCCACCGCGTTCCGGGGCGGGCGGACCGTGGGCACCTCCTCGAGCAGGCCGGACACCTTCTCCAGCGCCGCCTGCGCGCTTTGGAAGGAGTTGTAGAACATGGCCATCTGGTCCACGGGCTGGAAGAAGCGCTTGGCGGACAGCATCAGCGCCAGCAGCACGCCCACGGCGAGGTCACCGCTGAGTACGCGGAAACCGCCGAAGAGCAGCACCGCGGCCACGCAGACATTGCCGATCAGCACCAGCCCCGGCTGGAAGACGCCGTTCAGGTTGATGGACCGGACGGTCGCCTTACGGTACTCCTCGGCAAGTTCCCCGTACTGGGCGGCGTTGTCGCGTTCTTTCCGGAATGCCTTGACGGCGCGGATTCCGGTCATGGTTTCCACGAAGTGCACGATCAGCCGGGCAGACACCACGCGGGATTCCCGGAAGGCGATCTGCGAGTGCTTCTGGTACCAGCGGGCCAGGAAGAACATCGGGACGCCGGCAGCGAGCACCATCAGCCCGCTCCGCCAGTCAAGGGCAAAGACCGTGACGGCAGTGAGGAGCATGAAGATCAGGCCAGATGCCAGGGAGCTGACTCCGGAATCGAGGAGTTCGCGGAGGGCCTCCAGATCCGACGTCTGCCGCGCGATGATCCGGCCAGAGGTGTACTTTTCGTGGAACTCGAGGCTGAGCCGCTGGGTGTGCCGGAACACCCGGAGACGCAGGTCCAGCAGCATGGCCTGGCTGAGTTTCGCCGTAGATGTCACGTAGAGGGCGGTCAGGCCCGCGGTCGCCAGTGCCGCCGCGAGGTAGGCGACGCCGGTCATCACGAGCGGGACGTTGTCACCGGCGCGCAGCGCCGGAAGTGCGTGGTCGATGCCGAAGGCGATCAGCGCAGGTCCGGCGACGCGCGCCGCCTGGGAGAGGACCACCGTGGCGATGGTGAGCCAGAAACGCAACCGGACGGGCCGGATCAGCGACGCCAGCAAGGCGAGCGACCGCCGTCGTACGGCTTTGCTGTCGCTCCTGCTCAGGTGGGCGTTGTCCTCGTTGGCTGTGCCGAACGCTGTGGTGCTCAAGGGATGGCCTCCTCGGCGTCGTCCAAGGCGGACAGTTCGGTGTCGAGATCCCGAGGCTCAGTCTCCAGGCTGGCAATGACGTACCGGTAATGATGGTTGGCCGCCAGCAGTCCGGCATGTGTTCCGACGGCGGCGATGCGTCCGTCCTCGAGCAGCGCCACCCGGTCGGCCAGCATGACGGTGGAGGGACGGTGCGCGACAATCAGTGTCGTGGTGCCGGCCAGGACCTCCCGCAGGCGATTCTCCACCAGTTCCTCGGTGTTGACGTCCAGGGCGGACAGCGGATCGTCCAGCACGAGGACTTTGGGCTTGGCCGCGATGGCCCGTGCCAGGGCGATCCGCTGCCGCTGTCCGCCGGACAGGCTCAGTCCCTCGTCGCCGATCAGGCTATCAACACCGTCCGGCAGGGAATAGGCGAAGTGCGCCTGGGCGGTGTCCAGGGCTTCGTCCAGGACGGCTTCCAGGCCGTCGTCGCCCGCGCTTTTTGATCGGACGCCGTTTTTCTGGACACCGAGCAGCACGTTGTCCCGGATGGAATTGGAGAAGAGGGTGGTGTCCTCGAAAGCAACGCCCACCACGCTGCGCAGCTCCTCGACGCTGAAGTCACGCAGGTCCACGCCGTCGATGGTGATGGACCCCTGGGTGACGTCATAGAGGCGCGGAACAAGCTGCAGCAGGGCACTCTTGCCGCTCCCAGTGACGCCCACCAGCGCCATGGTTTCGCCGGGGCGGATGTCCAGGCTGACGTCTTTGAGGATGGGTTTGTCCGGGGCGTCCTCGAAGGCGAAGGTGACGTTGTGGAAGGCCAGGGCGCCGTTCAACTCTGCAGGCCGCGCGGGATTGGCCGGGCTGGTGATGGTGTTCTCGGCATCCATGACGTCAAAGTGGCGGTCCAGTGCGCTCTTCGCCGTCAGCGCCATGGCCAGCAGCATCCCGGAGAACTCCACGGGTGCTGCGATGACGGCCGCCGTGGCGAAGAAGGCAACGAGCGCGCCGATGCTGAGCTGGCCGTCGGCCGCCAGGAGGATACCCACCACCAGCCCGGTGCCGAGGGCTAGCTCCGGCAAGAGGGTGACCACCATGCTGAACGTGGCCTGATGCCTGGCCTTGGCGATCTCGGTCTGGCGGAGTTCCTCGGCCTGGCCGTTGAACGTTTCCAGCGCCTCGCGGCTCCTGCCGAAGGCCTTCAATACCCGGATGCCATGGACTGATTCCTCCACCGTGGTGGCGAGGTCGCCGGCCTGGTCCTGGCTGCGGCGGGCAACTTTGCTGAAGCGGGTCCGGAAACGGAAGCCGTAAATCATGATGGGCACCGCCGCCGCCAGGAAGATCAGCGCCAGCTGCCAGCTCATGGCGAACATGACGGCGACGCCGATGACCACCGTCAGTGTAGTGACCACCAGCATGATCGCCCCAAAGGCCATCCAGCGCCGCAGGAGGTTCAAGTCCGTCATGGCGCGGGAGAGCAGTTGCCCCGAGCCCCACCGGTCGTGGAAGGAGACCGTGAGGTCCTGCAGATGGCTGTACAACGAAACCCGCATCCGCGTTTCGACTGTCGTTGCCGGGTTGATGACGAACGTCCGGCGGAGCGCCACGAGCCCGGCCTCGGCGATCCCCAGGACGAGGATGACGCCGGCGGAGGACCACACCGCCTCCGCGGTAGCGCCGGGCCGGAGCGATTCATTGATCAGCACCCGCAGCACTTGCGGGATGGTGAGGGCCACCACGCTGGCCAGGAGAGCGCACAGCAGCCCCATGAGCAGCCGGGGGAGGATCGGCTTCACATGGGGATAGAGCCGGCTGACGGATCTGAAAAACGAAGTCTGCTTAGCCATGCCCGCTTCTCGAACTCAGGTGCGTATGTAGTGTCCCGTAGCAACTACCCTATGCTACGGGTCGTGCGGTTCACACGGCACGCCGAACGTCAGACGGCGTCAAAAATCAGGTGGCGCCGAAGGCGCCCATTCAGGTGAGCCTGCTCAGGCGCGGGCCGTCAGCGTCAGCAGGACGGCCTCGGGTTTGCAGGCGATCCTGACGGGAGCGAAGCGCGAGGTGCCGATGCCGCCCGAGACGTTGACCGGCGTCGTATGTCCGTTGCTGTGCCAGTCGTGCAGTCCCTTGGCCCGCCACGTCGGAATGTCGCAGTTTGCAATGACCGCACCGTAGCCGGGTATGCAGAGCTGGCCGCCATGGGTGTGGCCGGCGAGGAGGAGGTCGGCGCCGTCCTCCGTGAAGTGATCCAGCACGCGCTGGTACGGGGCATGGATGACCGCCACGCGCAGGTGGGCGTTGAAGTCCTGGCCCCTGGTGCCCCTGGGCCAGCCCGCGTACCGCTCACGCTTCAGGTGGGGGTCGTCCACGCCTGAGAAATCGAACCGCATGCCCCTGAGCACAACCGACTGGTGGCGGTTGGTCAGGTCCACCCAGCCGCCCATGCCAAAGCCGGAGCGGAGCCGCGGCCAGTCCAGCTCCTCGGTATCCCGCTTGAGCGTGGACGGCCCCCGCAGGTACGACGCCGGGTTCCTTAGCTTGGGAGCATAGTAATCGTTCGAGCCCGGGACGAAGACGCCCGGAAACTCCATGAGCGGCTCCAAGGCAGTGAGCAGCGGATCCACGGCCTTGGGGTGGCTCAGGTTGTCGCCCGTGTTAACGACGAGGTCCGGCTTCAGCTCGGCCAGCGACCGGAGCCATTCCCACTTTGCCCTCTGCCCCGGAACAAAGTGGATGTCGCTCAGATGGAGGATCCGGAACGGGTCCTGGCCCTCAGGCAGGATGGGAAGCGTTTCGTTCCGCAACACAAACTGGTTTTTCTCCCAGAGGCCGTAGCCTGTGGCGGCAAGGCCCACGGCGGTTCCGGCTGCGGCAGTGACGGCAAAGCCGCGCGCGATGCCTCGCGCGCGGCTTGCCAGCTGTGTTGTATCAATCAACGTCAGTCATTCCCCTTTTTACCGGAGTCATTACCGCCGGAACCGCCGGTACCGCTTGAGGGTTCCGGCTTGCTGGGCGGTTCCTGATTGCTCGGCGGCTGCGGAATGTTCGGCGGCTGCGGAATGTTCTGGACCGGCGGCTGGTACTGGGGGGCGCCGTAGAGCAGGTTGGACGGTGGCTCCGGGAAGGGCTCGGTGCCATAAGCCGGTGCAATCTGGGCCATGAACTGCGAGAACATCGGGCCGGCGATCATGTAACCGTCAATACCGGTGTAGAACTTGCCGTTCACTGTCACATTCTGCCCTGCCCTGTCCTGCGCTCCCAGGGCATCACCGAACCAGGAGGCGGTGGCAAGGCCCATGGTGTGGCCGACAACCCAGGTGGAACCGTTGTTGTTGGACGTACCGGTCTTCGCCGCGATCGGGAAGTTGGTGTCAGTGGAAATCCTGGGCTGGATGAGTGAGCCGGATCCCTCGTTCAGGACCTTTTGGAGCGCGTAGTTCACACCGCGGGCAACCTCCGGCTTGAGGGCGTCCCGGCACTGTGTCGACTGTGCCGGGAGCTGTGCACCGGTCTGGTCGGTCACCGAGGTGACGGCGATCGGGGCGCAGTACTTGCCGTCATTGGCGAACGTGGCAAAGGCGCTGGCCATGGTCAGCGGGGCAGTCTGCGTGGAACCCAGCAGGTTGCCAAGCGTGGTCATGGTGACCTTGGGATTCGCGTCGACGACGGCGTTCGTATCCTTGTCGCGCAGCGGAAGGCCGCCATGGAGCCCGACGGCGTCAACGATTTTCTGGATGCCGCACAGGTCGACCTGGGCAGCCGAGGCGAAGGTGGCCGTGTTGATCGAGTTCTTCAGGCCATCCAGGACCGTCATCGGGCGGTAATAGCCCTCTTCGGCGTTCTGGAGGTCATCGGTGCCGTTGGTGCTGTCATACCATCCGACGGTGGGCGTGGGGCAGGTGTTCCGCCACGGGAAGTCCTGGCTGTAGCGGCGCTGGGAGGCATTGACGATGGTGTTCATCGACTTGCCCTCCTCCAGCCACTGGGCAAACGTGAAGGGTTTCATCGTCGAGCCCGGCTGGGCGCCACCGAGGCCGTTCAGGTCATTGCCCTTGTCGTCATACTGGTCGACGCTGAAGTTGATCTGGCTGTCGAACTTCCCCTTGCCGGCAAACCATGAGGTGTTCTGGGCCATGTTGGTGATCTTGCCGGTCTTCGGCTCCACGGAGACGAGGGCTGCGCCCCACTTGTCCGGGTTGGAGCCGGCGGCACCGTTGACCTGGTCCTGCGCGGCCTTTTGCGCCTTCGGGTCCAGGGTGGTCTTGATGGTCAGGCCGCCGCGGAAGATCTTCTTTTCGCGTTCCTCGGGATCCGCACCATAGGCCGGGTTATTGAGGAGCAAGTGCAGCACGTAGTCGCAGAAGTACGGAGCGATCGGCGAATAGGCGCAGCCCTGGCGGGCGGGAGTGATCTTGGGCTTGACCGGGGTGGCTACGGCCGCGGTGTGCTGGGCCTTGGTGATCTTGCCCTGGCCGAGCATGACGTTCAGCACGAGGTCGCGGCGGACCTTGGCATTCTCCGGGTTGGAGATGGGGTCGAACGCAGAGGGGCTGTTGACGAGGCCCGCGAGCAGCGCCGCCTGGGGGAGCGTCAGGTCCTTCGCGGTGGTGCTGAAGAAGAATTTGGACGCGGCTTCGATGCCGTAGGCGTCACGGTTGAAGAAAACGATGTTGAGGTAGCCCTCAAGGATCTGGTCCTTGGTGAATTTCTTTTCCAGCGCAATGGCGAGCTTCATCTCGCGCAGCTTGTCGCCCACGCCCTTGTTGACGCCGTTGAGCTTGATCTCGTCGGAGTTGCCTTCCGCTTCAAGGTTGGCGTTGAGGACGTTGTTGACGTACTGCTGCGTGATGGTGGAGGCACCCTGTTTGTTGCCGCGGGCCGTGCTGACCAGGGCCCGGAGGATGCCTGTGGTGTCCACGCCGCCGTGTTCGTAGAACCGGCTGTCCTCAATGGCGATCACCGCGTCCTTCATATACGGGGAGATCTGCTCCAGCGGAACACGGGTGCGGTTTTCCGCGTACAGGTTGGCGATCACGCTCCCGTCCGCGGCGAGAACCTTGGTTGACTGGCTGGGCGGGTCCACCTGCAGCTCCGCCGGGAGAGTGTCGAAAAAGTCGATCGAACTGCTCGCCGAGCTGCCTGAAACGGCGGCTGCCGGAACCAGCAGGCCGGCCACCAGGACGCCGCAAATAGCGCTCACGCCAAGGAAAGCAAAGATCTTTCCGAGGGTAGTGGCCGTGTCGAATATGGGGTTCCTACGAGTCACCATGTTCTCCAGTTTACCGGCAAGGACTAGGCTGGAGTTCATGACCAAATGGGAGTACGCAACGATTCCGCTCATCATCCATGCCACGAAGCAGATTCTGGACCAGTGGGGAGAGGACGGCTGGGAGCTTGTCCAGGTTGTCCCCGGCCCCGAAGGCAACGGCCTGGTGGCCTACTTGAAGAGGGAGAAGCAGTAGCATGACGACTCCTCAGGAAACCGCTTCCGGCGCCGCAGCGGCGCCGACTTCCGCCGTCGAGCAGCGGCTCGCCGAGCTTGGCATTACGCTCCCGCAGGTCGCCGCGCCGGTGGCCGCCTACGTTCCTGCCGTCATTTCCGGCAGCCACGTTTACACGTCGGGTCAGCTGCCGTTTATTGACGGCAAACTCCCAGCTGCGGGCAAGGTTGCGGCCGGCAACGAAGGCACCTCGGACGAGCCCACGGTGTCCCCGGAGGACGCCAAGGAGTACGCCGCCGTCTGTGCCGTCAACGCGCTGGCCGCCGTCAAGAGCGTCATCGGCGACCTCGACCGCATCACCCGCATCGTCAAAGTTGTGGGCTTCGTCTCCTCGGACCCCTCCTTCACCGGCCAGCCGGGCGTCATCAACGGCGCCTCAGAACTCCTCGGACGTGTCCTCGGTGACGCGGGGCAGCACGCCCGTTCCGCCGTCGGTGTTTCAGTTCTGCCGCTCGACTCACCCGTTGAGGTCGAGCTGATCGCGGAATTCAGCTAAGGCACGGTCGTTTCCTTGCCGCAGCTAGCTCGCCGCCTCTTTGCCCTTCCGCCCGAACTCGAAGGGGCGGCGCGAAGCTGGCTTGAACACGGAGAACGGACGCCCCGCGCGGCGCGCTCCGCCTCCTCAGTGGTCCTGCTGCGTGATTCGCCCAACGGCCTGGAGACCTGGCTGGGTTACCGGCCCGGGTCTTCGCCGCTGGGCGTCCTCGCCTTTCCCGGCGGGTCCCTGGACGCGTCCGACGACGACGCCCTCGGCTGGCTGGGCCCCTCGGCCCAGCATTGGGCCGAGCAGATGGGAACGGACGACGTCGGGCTGGCGCGCCGCCACGTTGTGGGCGCCATCCGTGAGCTGTTCGAAGAAACTGGCGTGCTCCTGGCCGGGCAGGACGTGTCCTCCACCGTTGAAGGCACGGCCACGCCCGAGTGGATGAAAGTGCGCGAAGCGGTTGCCTCGCAGGAAAAGTCCTTCACGGAGGTGCTGGCCCAGCGCGGGCTGTCCCTGCGCACGGACCTGCTCAAGCCGCTGGTGAACTGGCTGAGCCCGGACTTCGCACACCACCGCTTCAACACCCGCTACTTCGCTGCCACAGTCCCGATGAACCAGCAGCCCACGCTTCTGGTGAGCAAGGGCGTGTGGGGCAGGTGGGTGTGTGCCACAAACATCATCGCCGAACGCGACACCACCGCACTCGGTGATGAAGTCGGCCAGGAAAACACCGTGGGGCTGACCCTCGGGCAGCTTATGGTGCCGGGCTCTGAAATCATGCTCGAGAAAATGGCGGCCGCGACCGGCTGCATCGCCTATCTCAGCTACAAGCGCACGCCGCACGTCTACCAGCCCCGGCTCGTCGAGGAAGACGGAAGGCTCATGCTGGAAGTCGAAGCCGCGAAGACGGTGGCCCACGAGCCCCAGCGCGAGCGGTAACGACGCACGAAATACCTGGCGACACGGAAAAGGTCTGGCGCGACGGGAATTCCCGTAGCGCCAGACCTTTTGCGTGTCGCGCGGAACTTTGCGCGTCGTGAGCGTGGACTAGCGGGAGCGCTGGCGGAGGCGCTGCATGTCCAGGATGACTACGGCGCGGGCCTCGAGGCGGAGCCAGCCGCGCTGGACGAACTCGGCCAGGGCCTTGTTCACCGTTTCGCGGGAGGCGCCGACCAGCTGGGCCAGTTCTTCCTGCGTGAGCTCGTGCGCTACCAGGACGCCGTCCGTGGCGGGGCGGCCGAAGCGGTCGGCCAGGTCCAGGAGTGCCTTGGCCACGCGGCCGGGAACGTCCGAGAAGACAAGGTCGGACAGGGAGTCGTTGGTGCGGCGCAGGCGGCGGGCCAGGGCCTGCAGCAGCTGCGCCGAAACCTCGGGGCGTGTGCGCAGCAGGGAGTTCAGGCTCTCGTTCCGGAGCCCGGCCAGACGGGTCTCGGAGACAGCCGTGGCAGTGGCCGTGCGGGGGCTGGGATCGAAGAGTGCCATCTCGCCGAAGAGCTCGCCCGGGCCGAGGATCGCGAGCAGGGATTCGCGGCCGTCGGGGGAGGTGCGGCCGAGCTTTACCTTGCCGGAGACAATGAAGTAGAGCTGGTCACCCTGGTCGCCTTCACGGAAAACCGATGCCCCGCGCGACAGGTCAACCTCTGTGAGCTCGTCTGTCAGCAGGCGGAAAGCCTCGTCGTCCAGGGTGGCGAAAAGGGGCGCGCGGCGCAATACCTCGATGTCCATGAATTCTCCTGATTAAAATGTGTCGGCTGGGGCGCTTGTGCCATTGTTTCAGAATTTTTACGGATCTGTGGCGTACTTGGCAGCAGAACCGGGCCATAAGGTGTCCAGAACCCATGAAGGTCACGGGCCGCCCACGGCAAACTGTCAGATTACGCCAGTACAATCGGGCGTAGCTGGCTGTAAGGAGACCTGTTGTTTGGCCTGACCGTTCTGGACCTTGCGTTGATACTAACGCTCCTGTCCTACCTGATTTACGGCCTCCGCAACGGCTTCCTGGTGACAGTCGGCGGGATCGCCGGCTTCGCGGCCGGCGCTGTGGCTGCCTTCCTTTCCGTGCCTGTGGTCAGCGACCTCGTCGAGGACAGCAGTTGGCGGCTCACGGCAATCATCGCCACCGCCGTAGTGCTTGTGGTGCTGGGCAACGCCCTGGGCACCACCATCGGCCGCAGCGTTCGCAGCGCCGTCCGCCTGAAGCCGCTGCGCGCGGTGGACCGGATGGTGGGCGGTGCCGTGAACGTCGTGGTGGCGGCACTCGTCATGTCCATGCTGGCCTTCAGCATCGGCGCCCTGGGTGTGCCGTTCGTTTCCCAGCAGCTGGCTGACTCCAGGGTCATCCGGTTCATTGACGGCATGACCCCCAACCCCGTCAAGGCCACCATGGCGCAGCTGCGCTCGGCGGTGATCGGCGACCGCATTCCCCGGTTGATTGAGGGCATCGGGCAGCCACAGCAGGTTCCAGTTCCGGATGCCAGCACCGATACCCCTGCCCTGAACCGGGCGGCCGGGTCGGTCCTGAAGATCGCCGGCACCGCGTTCCAGTGCGGCCAAAACCAGACGGGGACCGGATTCGTCGTCTCGCCGGGGAGGGTGGTCACAAATGCGCATGTCGTGGCGGGCGTGTCGCAGCCCGTCGTTGAGGTGCCGGGCGGCGGGGCGATGCCCGGCCGCGTGGTCTACTTCGACGGCAAACGCGATCTGGCGGTGCTCGCCGTCGACGGCCTGCCCAGCGCCGCCCTGCCGCTGAGCCCGGATCTTCCCGCCGGCACCGCCGCCGCCTTTGCCGGCTATCCCCACGGCGGCCCCTTCCAGTCGAAGCCGGCCACCGTCCAAGGCATTTCAACCGTGCTGGTGCCCGACATTTACGGCGACAATCCGGTTCCGGACGAGGTGTACAAGCTTGCGGGCGACATTCAGCCGGGCAACTCCGGCGGCCCGCTGCTGACCGCCAGCGGCGCAGTGGCCGGCGTGATCTTCGCCAAGACCACCTCCGACGCTGCGCTCGGGTTCGCCATCCCCATGATCGACCTGCGGCCGGTGGCCGCCCAGGCGCCGGAACTCACCAACGCTGTGTCATCGGGGCAGTGTATCCAGCAGTAGCGGCGCATCCAGCAGTAGCGGCGCCCTTTTACCTGGGCTGGTCAGGCCTTGCCGGCATTCAGGTCGGCGAGGTACTCAACGGCAAAGCGGTAGCCCATGACTCCGGCTCCGGCTATGACGGCCTTGCTGATGTCCGAGAGATAGGAATGGTGCCTGAACTCCTCCCGGGCGTGCACGTTCGTGATGTGGACTTCCACAGCGGGCACCTGCACCGCCGAGATGGCGTCCCGAATGGCCACCGATGTGTGGGTGTAGGCGCCGGCGTTGAGCACGATGCCGATTGCCTTGCCCCGTGCGGCATGGATCGCGTCCACGAGGGCACCTTCATGGTTGGACTGGAAGCATTCCACGTCCAGCCCGTGCGCCGCTCCGGCGTCCTTGGCGAGCTGTTCGACGTCGGCGAGCGTTGACGTCCCGTACTTCTCCGGCTCGCGGGTTCCGAGGAGGTTCAGGTTTGGGCCATTGAGGACAAGGATGGTGCCGCGGCCGGCTGCGCTGGCGGGAGGGGCTTCAGTCATGGGTGCAAATCTATCGCGTTCGGGTTTGGTGCCGCAGCAGGTCACTTGATGGAGCCGCGCATGACACCCGAGATCACCCAGCGCTGTGCGAACAGGTAGACCAGCAGCAGGGGTGCCAGGGCCATCAGGTAGGACGCGAAGCCCACGGTGTAGTTGGTGTTGAACTGGCTCTGGAACACATATTGGGCCAGTGGCAGTGTGCGCGTCGCGGGATCCGAGAGGATGACGAGGGGCAGCAGGAAGTCGTTCCAGGCCCAAAGGCATGTCAGGATCCCTACGGTGGCGTTCATCGGCGTGAGCAGCGGGAAGATGATGCGGCGGAAGATGCTCCAGGTGGAGGCGCCGTCCATGGTTGCTGCTTCCTCCAGTTCGCGCGGGATGGAGCGGATGAAGGCCGTGTAGACGAACACGTTGAAGCTGAGACCGTAGACCGTGTACAGCAGGAACAGTCCCACCCGGTTGTCCAGGCCCAGGAGAGCGGTTTCCTTGGTGGCGGGCAGCATGATGATCGGAAACGGCACAAAAAGCGCGGCGACGAAGAAGTAGTAGAGGAACTTGAAGAAGCGCTTATGCAGGTTCCGTGCGATGGCGTAGGCCACCAGGGAGTTGGACAGGATGGTTAAGACCACCGCGCCCACCGTCACGATTGCGGAGTTCAGCAGGGCGCGCGGGAAGTTGGTCAGGTTCCACGCGTCGGCAAAGTTCTCCAGCCGGACGCGGCTGGGCCACTCGAAGCCGGAGCCGCCCAGCTGGTCCGGCGTCTTGAGCGCGGTGACCACCGTGAGGTACAGCGGGATGAGCACAGTCAGTGCCAGGACCGCGGCCATGGCCGTCAGCGGCCAGTTCACGCCGTCGAGCCGCCGGCCGCGGCGGCGCAGGCCGTGGGACCTCCTGACGGTTCGGGCTGATGCTGCCGTCTCGGTTGTAGTGGTCATTAGAAGTCCGCCTCTTTGCGCTGGAGCGTCCGGAGCTGGATCACGGACACGGCCACGATGACCAGCAGGTAAACAACGGAGTTGGCCATCTGGTAGCCGTACTCGCCGCCCTGGAAGCCGCCGCGGAAAATCACCATGGCGACGGATTCGGTCGCGGTGCCGGGACCGCCGCCGGTCAGGGCGACAACCTGGTCGAAGGCCTGCAGGAAGCCCTTAAGGGCCAGCACCATGTTGATGGTGAAGAACGCCCCGATCATCGGAAAGGTGATGGAGCTGAACTGCCGCCAGTAGCCGGCACCGTCCAGGCCCGCCGCCTCGTACAGCTCCGCGGGGATGGTCTGCAGTCCGGCCAGGTACAGGATGGTGCTGAACGCGATGGATTGCCAGGCCGAGACCGTCACGACGCCCAGCCAGGCGAGGTCCTTGTTGGCCAGGATCGAGGTGGAGAGCCAGTCGATTCCCAGAGACTGGCCCAGCAGGGGGAGGGAGTTGGAGAAGATGAAATTGAAGACGTAGCCAATGATGAGGATCGCCAGCACATTCGGGATGAAGAAGATGCCGCGGAACGCGGTGCGGAATTTGATCCGGGCGTTGAGCAGCATGGCGATTCCGAGGGCCAGCACATTGACGACCACCGTCGTCGTGATGGCGAACAGGAAGGTGAACCCGTAGGAGGCCAGGACGCGGTCGTCCCTGAAAAGGCTGACGTAGTTCTGAAGGCCAACGAAGTCCCATTTTCCGTAGCCGGCGTAGTCCGTGAGGCTGAAGAACATGCCTGTGACCACGGGAACGGTGTGCAGGGTGACGAAGAGCAGCAGCGCGGGAACAGCCATCCAGTAGAAGGCCTTGGTGGAGTGCGTCACTCCCGGTCACCTCGCTTCGGCTTGCGGGCGGCAATTTTGAACCATTCGTTGTCCAGGCTGTTCAGGAACCGCGCTTTGTCTCCGTCAAGGACGAACTGCTGCGTGATGTTGACCAGTGGAATGCTGGGTGGCAGCCGGTGGTCCATGTAGCCATCCACCTTGCCGGCGGTGAAGTAGGAGGCCATGCCCTTAAGGGCCGGGTCCTGTTGCTGCGCAGCTGACCTGATGGGGGCGAAGGCGCTCTGGTTTTTGGTGTACCTGTCAATCACTTCCTTGGTCATCAGGAAGGCGATGAATTTCTGCGCTTCAGCCCGGTGGGGAGTGTCCCTGCCCATCGCCAGCGCCACGTCGACGCCGGACACCACCGTGGTCTTGGCGGGATCGTTCGTGCCGGGGTAGGGGAACGAAGCGATTTTGGCGTCCGGGTTCGCCGCTCGGATGGCCGGCACTGCGAAGCTGCCGTTGAGATACATCGCGGCCTTGCCGTCGGCGAAGGCCTTGTTGCCTGTAGCGTAATCTGCCCCGATCGCGCCCGGCTGGGCGTACCTGAAGAGCTGGAGCAACTTGTCGGCGATCTCCTGGTAATCCTGGGTGAAGGACACGGGGCTGTTGTCCCTGTCGGCACCGGCCGCGTCCAGCCGGTCAAAGAAGCCTTCCGGCTGCAGCTGGGCAGCCAGGTTCACCAGCGCCGGGGAGGTGGTCCAGGCGTCTTTGAGGGTCATGTAAAAGGGTGCGATCCCATTGGCCTTGAACGTTTCGGCCGCCGCTATGAGCCCATCCCAGGTCCGGGGAACGGAAACACCGTATTGTGCGAAGAGCTCGGGGTTGTACAGGATGCCGCTGGCATTGTTCGCCATGGGAAGCCCGTTGATCTCCGAGCCGTTGCACCGCCCGTTGGCGTTGAGAATGTCCTGCACCGCTGGAAGCACCCCCGGCGCCGAGGGTTCCCGGCTGAGGTCGGCGAACACGCAGGCCTCGGCGAGGAGGCCGAAGCTGGCGTTTCCGTTGAGGGTCAGCACATCCGGTGTCTTGTTTTTCACCAGGAGTGTCCGGATGGCGGTGTCCGGATCCGGGACGTTGTCCTGGAGCACCCGGATGCCGGGGTTCGCGGCTTCGAACTCGTCGATGAGACCGGCGAATTCCTGTACCGCTTCGGGCTTGAACTGGAAGAAGCGGAGCGTGACTTCGTTCTCGGCAGGCGGCGCGGCACAACTGGCCAGCAACGCCGCGGCAAGCGCGGCGGTCAGGGCTTTGGCAATGTGACTGCCGGGCGTGATCATGGGATTCTCCGTCCCCGCGGTCCTAGCCGGTGTACCCGTTAGGGTTGTTTTTCTGCCAGCGCCAGTGGTCCTCGCACATCTGGTCTACTGTCTTGGTGGTGGACCAGCTGAGGTCGGCAAGGGCGGACGTGGCATCAGCCCAGAACGCGGGAAGGTCACCGGGGCGCCGTGCCGTGATCTCGTAGGGGATGGGCCGGCCCACCGCCTTTTCAAAGGACCGCAGGACCTCCAGCACCGAGGAGCCTCTGCCTGAGCCGAGGTTCCAGCGGAATACACCGGCGCGGTCGGCCACGTGGTCCAGGGCGGCGACATGGCCTTCGGCAAGGTCCACCACGTGGATGTAGTCGCGCAGACAGGTGCCGTCCGGCGTGTCGTAGTCGCCGCCGAAGACCATCAGCTTCTCGCGGCGCCCGACGGCAACCTGGGCGATAAAGGGCACCAGGTTATTGGGTACGCCCTGCGGGTCCTCGCCGATGCGGCCCGAGGGGTGTGCGCCTACCGGATTGAAGTAGCGCAGCAGCGCAATGTGCCAACGGGGGTCCGCGTCGCCGAGGTCCGAGAGGATGTCCTCGATCTGCTCCTTGGTCCTGCCGTAGGGGTTGTTTGGCGCCGATCTCCATTTTTTCGACATAGGGGACGGGATTGTGTTCCCCATATACGGTGGCCGATGAACTGAAGACGATGGAGCGGACGTCGTGCCGCTCCATGACGCGAAGGAGGTTGAGCGTGCCGACGAGGTTGTTGTAGTAGTACCTGAGGGGTTCGCGGACAGATTCACCGACCGCCTTCAGGCCGGCGAAGTGGATGACGGAGTCGATGCCGCCGGCGGCAAACACTCGTTCCACTGCGGCTTCGTCCACCAGGTCCACGGGGTGGAACTCGGGGGTCTTCCCGCTGAGCCGGGCTACGCGGCGCATCGATTCCTCACTGGAGTTCATCAGGTTGTCGATCACCACCACGTCGTGGCCGGCTTCCTGCAGGGAAAGGACGGTGTGGGAACCGATGTACCCGGTGCCCCCTGTAACCAGAATTCTCATGTGCGTTCCTCTGGATAAGCGCGGGCCGCCCCGCCGTCCCGCTTGCTCCGGAGAGCGGGACGGCGGGGCAATCCGCGATGTGGACTTTCGAAGCCTAGAGGGCCGTGACCTTCAGCAGCAGCGCGTGCTCCGGGTTGAGGTTGGGCATGGCGAGTCCCACCTCGGCCAGGAAACGGCCGTTGGCTTCGGCCCCGGAAGCGAGCCAGGCCGGCGGCTGGATCTGCGTGAAGGTGTGCCCATAATCGGCGTCCCCCGGCGTCGGGAAGATGGCCTCCACGCGGTAGCGGCGTGCCGCCTCGAGCCCGGGAAGTGCGACGCGTCCCGGTTGTTCCGCGAACGAGGTGCGCGTGCTCACCAGGGCGAACAGGGCCGCCGTCGTGCCGGTTGCGAGGGAACCGGCTGCTGCCAGCACGCCGTGCAGCATGAGCGAATCGTCAGGGACATCCGCCCGGACCATCCGGCCGCTGTGGATCAGCCCGCGGTGTTCCTTGTACAGCGCGATGAAGCGCCTGAGTTCCTCGCGCTGCCCGCCCTGGACCTCCCGGACGTCCCATTCCATGCCGAAGTGGCCGAAAAGAGCCGTGATGGCGCGGAAGGAGAGGTCGTGCGTGCGGGCAGTGGTGTGCGATGTGGTGGGGCCGATGTGTCCCCCCACCAGCTCGGGCGGAACCACGATGCCGGTCCAGCGCTGGATGGTCTGCCGCTCCAGCGCGTCGTTGCAGTCCGAACCCCAGATGCGGTCCGTGCGCTCCAGGATGCCCAGGTCCACGCGTGCCCCGCCGGATGAGCAGCTTTCAATCTCGACGCCGGGGTGGGCCTTGCGCAGTTCGTCGAACAGGCGGTAGGCGGCGAGGGTCTGCTCGTGGACTGAAGAGCGTCCGGCGTGCCCGTGCTCCGTGAGGTCCCGGTTCTGGTCCCACTTCAGGTAGCTGATGTTGTTCTCGCGCAGGAGGGCGTCAATCCGGTCAAAAATGTACTGCCACGCCTCCGGGTTCACGAGGTCGATGATGTGCTGGTTCCGCCAGGCCAGCGGCAGGCGCCCGCCGTCCTTATGGGAGACGGCGGCCGGGCCCACGACCCAGTCCGGGTGCGCGCGTGCCACGTCGGAGTTGAGGTTGATCATCTCGGGTTCCACCCATAGGCCGAACTCCATGCCGCGGGACGTGACGGCATCGATGAGCGGAGTCAGCCCGTCCGGCCAGAGGGTCTCGTCCACGAACCAGTCCCCCAGGCCGGCTGTGTCGTCGCGGCGGCCGCGGAACCAGCCGTCGTCCAGGACGAACCGCTCCACGCCGAGATCGGCGGCCGAGTCGGCCAGTTCGATCAGGGTGGCCAGGTTGTGGTCGAAGTAGACAGCTTCCCACGTGTTCAGCACCACGGGCCGCGGCTTTCCTCCGCCCGCAGCCGGCAGCACATGGTGCGGGCGCGAACGGAACCAGCTGTAGAACGCCTCGCTGATGCCGTCGAGGCCGCGGTCCGAGTAGGCGGCGAAGAGCGTGGGCGTGGTGTAGCCGGCGCCGGGCTCGAGCACCACTTCGGCCGGGCCCAGCAGTTCGGAGCCGCCGATCATGGTGCGCCCGTCCGAGAGCGTGTCAGCGAACTGTTCGTGGTTGCCGCTCCAGGCCAGGTGCGTGGCCCAGACCCTGCCGTGGCGGTTGCCGAAGCCGGAGGAGCCGGCCGCGAACAGCAGTGAGGAGTCGTGGCCGGTGCGGCCGTGGCGCCCGGTGCGCACCCAGGTGCCCTGCTGAATGGGACGGCGCTGGGGGTGCCGTTCCCGGCACCAGCGTCCGGTCAGGTCGAGAAGTTCGACGGCGTCCGGGGCCACCGGGAGGACGGTGGCCAGTTCGTCCAGCTGGAACGGTGAGGTTCCGGTGTTCGTGACGGTGTGGCGCAGTTCCAGCAGGCCGCCGTCGTGAAGCGCGAGCGTGGATTCGACGGTGATGCCTGCATCGGCATCCTGCTGAACGAAGGCGGCAGAGTTGCCGTTGACTGCGGCGCGCACGGCGCGCAGGCGAACGGAGAAATCGAGTCCGGAGACGCCGTCGGCGATGCGGTGGCCGCGCAGGGCCGGCCGGCCGCGCCAGCTGGAGGATGCCTGGGGGAGCAATCCCGCGGGGACGGTGGCGTCGATGGCGGAGTGGGGGATGGCCTCGGTGAGGATCGACAGGTCCGGGAGTTCGCTGCCAAGGTCGGCGCCCCAGTGGATGACCTCGGCCTCTCCGCTGCTGAAGCTGATCACCAGGCTGGCGCCGGCGGAACGGAGGTGCAGGGGATCCATAAGTAAGTCTCTTTCGGTAATCATGGTGTACGCAAGGTGGCGCTGGAACGGTGTTGGAGAGGTGGAGCCGGCGTGGTCCGGATGCCGCCGTCGCGAGGAGGAAACGGCGGCATCCGGGCCGGGTGGCTGCGGCCACATCCGCAGTCACAGCTTTGGGGGGAGTGCCCCTACTTGAACAGGCTGTTGACCTGTTCGTTGGCCTGGGTCAGGGAGCTTGCGGGTGCCTTGCCGGATACGACGGCGTCCATGGCAGGCTCCATGATGCCCTTGACCTTGGCGGTGTTGTCAGTGATGGGGTACAGGAACGTGGTCTTGTTCTTGACGTGCTCGGTGAAGGCCGTAACGTCCACGTTCTTGGCTTTGAACGCTGCCGCTGCCTTGTCGGAGGAGCTCTTGAGCGCCGGGAAGACAACCGCCTTTGACGCGACGACGTCCTGGCAGGCGGCCGAGGCGAGGTACTCGACCCACTTCACCGAGGCGGCGGGGTTCTTGGTGCCTGCCCAGATGGAATCCGCCAGGCCGTTGAACATGCTGGCACGCTTGCCTTCCGGTCCTGCAGGCGTGGGGGCGATGCCCACCTTGACGTTCTTGTAGCCCGTGTACTGGCCGATCATCCAGGACCCGTGTGCGTTGATCGCCGACTTCCCGGCTG
This sequence comes from Arthrobacter sp. B2060, assembly GCF_059090445.1. Classification (NCBI taxonomy): domain Bacteria; kingdom Bacillati; phylum Actinomycetota; class Actinomycetes; order Micrococcales; family Micrococcaceae; genus Arthrobacter; species Arthrobacter sp. B2060. The sequence continues at coordinate 118,553 of NZ_JBNHFR010000008.1, read as the reverse complement.
CAAAGGTATCTGCCATGCTCGCGCCGACGGTGGTTTCCAGCTTGGGCATGTAGCCCTTTTCAACCAGCCCCGCGAACCAGTCGATGGAGGCCTGAAACCTGGAGTCATCGTAGTTGTAGTGCGTGCCCCACGGGTTCTTGTCCGTGTGGGACCAGCCGGTGCTGTTGGTCAAGTAGCTCCACTCCGTCTGGCCTGAGGAATCGCCGCCGCCGTTGAGCCCGAGGCCGTACACAGCGACGTTGTTCTTGTCGAAGCCGGCCTCATCCCCGCGCTTGCCGTTCTTGTCAACGGTCAGGTGGGCGATGATTTTCTCGTAGCTGCCCCCGTCCTCCGGGTTCCAGGTGAGGTTCTTCATCTCGTCCTCGGAGATGCCTGCGTTGGCGAGCATCGCCTTGTTGTAGAACAGCGCGATCGTGTCCCAGTCCTTGGGCAGGCCGTAGCGCTTGCCGTCCTGGCCCACCCAGAGCTCCGCGAGACCCTCGTTGTAAGCAGCAAGGTCCACGTTGTCCTTCTCCACTGCGTCGTCAATCGGCAGCAGCTGCTTGTTCTCGGCCAGCTCCCCGTAGCGTCCGAGGTGGTTGGTGAACACGTCGGGAGCCGTTCCGCCCACAAAGCCGTTGGTGAGCGTGCTCCAGTAGTCGTCCCAGCCGCGCTGGGTGATCTTGACCTTGATGTCCGGGTTGGCCTTGGTGAAATCGTCAGCGCACTGCTGGTAGGCGGGGAGCTGGTTGGCGTCCCAGAGCCAGTAGTTGATTTCGCCCTTGGCTTCGGACGAGCCGGCGGAGGAACCGCCGCCACAGGCGGAAAGGGACAGTGCGATCGTGGCGGCGGCGGCGATGGCGCCGAGGGTTCTTTTCATGATGGACCTTTCGGAGGGGCCGGAGGGTGGGTTGGTTGAATGCGAAAAGAGGACTATTTGATGCCGGAGAAGCCGATGGAGTTCACGATTCTCTTGCCGAAGGCGGCGAAGAGAACCAGGACCGGCAGCGCCGAAATCAACGTGGCTGCCATGAGGCCGGACCAGTCGGGTGCTCCCTGCGGGGACTGTGATTTGAAGACGCCGAGGCCTACCTGCAGGACGCGTACGTCGTCCTGGGAACCGACCAGCAGCGGCCAGAAGTATTCGTTCCACTGGCCGATGAAAGTGAGCAGGGCCAGCGTGGCCAGCGGCGCGGCGGCGTTGGGCAGCACGATCTGGAAGAAGATGCGCAGATGCTTGGCACCGTCCAGCATGGCGGCCTCTTCGACCTCCCGGGACATGTTCAGGAAGAACTGCCGCAGGAAGAAGATGGCGAAGGGGGTCATGAAGATGTAGGGCAGCACCATGCCGAGCATCGTGTTGAGCAGGTCCAGGTTCTTGATCAGCAGGAAGTTGGGCAGGGCCGTGAAGATCGGCGGAACCAGCATGGTCCCCAGGAACAGGCTGAAGACGGCGTTCCGGCCTTTCCAGCGCAGCCGGGCGAAGGCGTAGGCGGCCATCGCGCTGAAGAACACGGCGCCGGCGGTGGTGATTGAAGAGAAAATGATTGAGTTGCGCAGGTACAGCCAGAAGTTGATGGCGGCCCCGGAACCGCCTTCCGCGACGGCCTCGGCCGGGCTCTGCAGGCCGAGTACGCGCTTGAACGCGCCAAAGGTGAAGTCCGCCGGCAGCAGGCTGGCCGATTGGGACGCCAGCGCGCTGTTGGTGGACAGCGCCGTGCGCAGGACCCACAGGAACGGCAGTACGGAAACGGCGATGGCCAGGATGAGCAGTGCCCAGGCCACCGCTCGGCGGGCGTTGAACGGGCGACGGCGGGCAGCGGCGGGCTGCTGTGCGTGGCTGGTGGTGGTGTTCATGCTGGGGTCCTTAGTCCAGGTCCGACTCATTGCCCCGGAGGAACTTCATCTGGATGAAGGCCACGAGAGCGAGGATGAGGAAGAGGATGACGGCGATGGCGGATCCGTAGCCGAAGTCCGACTCCGTGAAGGCCCGCTGGTAGATGTAGTACTGAATGACCCGGGTGGCGTTGACCGGGCCGCCCTGGGTGGTTACGGCCACGGTGTCGAAGACCTGGAAGGAACCGATCACCGTGACGACGAGGACCAGGACCATGACCGGGCGCAGCAGCGGCAAGGTGATCTTGCGGAAGGTCTGGAAGGGTGAAGCGCCGTCCAGGTTTGCTACTTCATAGAGGTGCTGCGGGATGGCCTGGAGGCCGGCGAAGATCAGCAGGGCCGTGTAGCCCATGTGGCGCCAGGTGTTGATCAGGGCCTGCGTGGGGATGGCCCACTCTTCGCTGCCGAAGAATGCGGCGCGGGAGAGCCCTGTCCATTCGAGGAACTGGTTCACGACGCCGATCTGGTAATCCAGCATCCAAAACCAGAGCAAGGCTGCGATGACATTGGACATCAGGTAGGGCAGGAGCAGGGTCCCGCGAACGATGGTGGATTTGGCGACCTGGTGCATCAGGAGGGCCAGTCCAAGCGCCAGGGCTGTCTGGAGGGCGATGTTGATGAGGACATACTGCCCGGTGACGGCCAGGGAGTTCCAGAACAGCGGATCCTTGGCGATCGCTGCGTAGTTGTCGAAACCGATCCATTCGGGATCTCCGAGGATGTTGTACTCCGTGAAACTCAGGTACACGCCGCGGACCGTGGGGACCACGAAGAAGGTAATGAACCCGATCATCGAGGGGAGGATGAACAGAAGCGCAATCCTGAGGTCTCCCAGGCCGGACAGCCGGCGCCGCCTGATGGGGTCGCGCAGCTGTTGGTCCCCGGCAGGGGCGCTGTTCTTGGTAAGGGTGGTCATCGTCGACCCTTCCTGGGTGTGTGATGGAACTAACAATCGCCACCGAATCTACACGAGTAGAAATGAGAGCGCAAGGAATATTTCCACGGAATCCCGCTCCCGTAGCTCTACAACGTTGCAAGGGTTGACTCGAGTAGATCCGGCTGAAAGACTGTGCTCCAACACGAATCGCGCACCGGACGGCGGTGCGGCCATGGCCGGAAAGGCAGGAACAATGACGTTTTCAATCGGAGTAGTCGGGGTCGGGCAGTTCGGCGGCCAGTTCGCCCATCTCTTCAACCTCCACCCCGGAGTCAGCGAGGTCTTTGTCGTGGACGAGCGGGCGGAGCGCGCGGACGAGGCCATCGCGAGGTATGGCCTCGCCGGCTCCCTCGGCACCTTCGAGGAGCTGCTGGCGTCCGACGTCGACGCCGTCGCCATCTTCACACAGCGGTGGACCCACGGCCCGCTGGTTGAGCGGGCCCTCCGGGCCGGAAAGCATGTCTATTCGGCTGTGCCTATGGCGGTCACCGAGGATGAGATCGCGAGGATCATCGACGCCGTCCGCGAGACCCGCAAGGTCTACATGATGAGTGAAACCAGCTACTACAACCCGGCCACCGTCTACGCCCGCAGGCAGCATGAGGCCGGCAAATTCGGCAGGGTGTTCTACTCCGAGGGCGACTATGTCCACGACATGGACCTGGGTTTTTACGACGCCTACCAGTACAGCGGGGGAGAGCGCTGGAAGGAGACCGCCAGCTACCCTCCCATGCTGTACCCGACCCACGCGATCGGTGGGGTCCTGGGCGCGCTGCCAGCCCACGCCGTGAGCGTCAGCTGCGTCGGCGTCCGGGACGACCGCCAGGACGGGGTGTTCGACAAGGACGTCAGCATGTTCGGCAACGACTTTTCCAACGCCACGGCCCTGTTCGAACTGAACGACGGCGGCGCCATGCGGACCAACGAAATGCGCCGGGTGGGTTACCCCTCGCATATCCGCGAGTCCCGCTTCCGGTTCTTCGGCACCGAAGCCAGCTTCGAGCAGCTGGCCAAGGTGACCGTGTGGCAGGACAAGACCAACGTCCACGACATCTCCGAGCAGATGGAGTCCCGGCCCAGCATGGCCCTGGACGATCCCTCGCTCGCCAACGTGGCACCTGAACTGCGGGACGCCTTCGTGTCCGGACTGGCCCCCGTCCATGACAGCAGCCGGCTTCCGGAGGAATTCCGCGGCGCTCCCAACGGCCACGAAGGCAGCCACCACTTCCTGGTGGACGACTTTGTCACGGCCGTGCACACCGGGTCCCTGCCGCCGGTCAACGCATGGACGGCGGCGCGCTTCACGCTGCCCGGCATTGTGGCCCATGAATCGGCCCGGAGGAACGGTGAGCGCCTGCCCATCCGCGACTTTGGAGATGCCCCGGGTGTGCTGTAGCTAGCATGGACACCATGACCATTCCTGCAGTGCCCGCCCCGCGGACCCAAGTGACCCGCAAGGATGTTGCCCGGTACGCCGGGGTGAGCACCGCCGTCGTCAGCTATGTAGTCAATGGCGGGCCGAAGAAGGTGGCGCCGGCCACCGAAGCAAAGGTCCAGGAAGCCATCCGGCAGCTGGGCTACCGTCCCAATGCGGCTGCGAGGGCCCTGAAGCTGGGGTCCAGCGAAACGATCGGTTTGGTCATCCCGGACAACAGCAACCCTTTCTTCTCCATGCTGGCCCATGCTGTGGAGGATGCGGCGGCCGCTCTCGGGTACGCCCTGGTGCTGACGAATTCGGACGGCAACCTGGCCAAGGAGCGCAGGAACATCCGGAACCTCGCGGCGCGGCAGGTTGACGGCGTGGTGCTGGCGAGCGTGCTGTTCGAGCCGGACCTGGCCGATTTGGAAACCGCGGAGATTCCGTCCGTGCTCCTGAGCCACAGCGGGAGTTCGGCGGGTGTCACCACGGTCGGCGTGGACCTGGCCAAGGGTGCCCGTACAGCCGTGGAACACCTGATCGGGCATGGCCATACCAACATCGGACTGGCCATGGGCACCACTACCGGCAACGAAGCGGACGCCCGCGAAGACGGCTGGCTGCAGGCACTCAAGGACGCGGGGCTGCCGGAGGGCCCAATTGCCCGCAGTGCTTTCACCCGGGTTGGCGGTTACGCCGCGGGACAGCGGCTCCTGGGGTCGGGACACCGGCCCACCGCCATCTTTGCCAGCTCCGACATGCAGGCCATCGGCATTCTCCGCGCGCTCCACGAGGCGGGCCTCTCCGTCCCGGGGGACATCGCGCTTGCCTCCTTCGACGGTTCAGAGGACGCTGAATACTCCTGGCCGACGCTCACCACCGTGGAGCAGCCCGTGCGTGACATGGCAGAGGCCGCCGTCCGCGCGCTCGTCGGAGCGGACCGCGGAACCCCCGGACAGCACCGCGTCTTCCCGACGAGGCTGCTGGTCAGGCAGTCCTGCGGCTGCCCGTGAGAGCCGTACCCTAAACCAGCCGGAGCCGGCTGACCCGGTCCCTGAGGATCCGCTGGGCCTCGGGTGACAGGCCGGCATCGCTGATCACCTCGTCTGCGTCCTCAAGCTTCGCTATGGTGCTGATGCCCTGGGTGCCCCACTTGGTGTGGTCGGCGAGGACCACCACCTTGCGGGATGCGGCCACGAACGCGCGGTCCGTTTCGGCTTCCAAGAGGTTCGGCGTGGTGTAGCCGGCCTCCTCGTCCATGCCGTGCACGCCGAGGAACAACAGATCCACGTGCAGCTGCCGCAGCGCCGCCGTGGCGATGGGACCCACCAGGGCGTCCGACGGCGTGCGCTCGCCTCCGATGAGGATCACCGTGGAGGCGTGGCGCCCCGAGCCCGTCGCCGAGGCGTGGTGGAAGAGGTCCGCGATCTTCACGGAATTGGTCACGGCGGTGATCCGGGGCCCATGGGCGAGTTCCTTGGCCAGTGCCCAGGTGGTGGTGCCCGCGCTGAGGGCCACAGCCATGCCCTCGTGCACCAGGGTGGCGGCTTCGAGGGCTATGGCCCGCTTCTCCGCCGCCAGCTGGGTGGATTTCAGTTCGAAGCCGGGCTCGTGCGTGCTCGCGTCGCCGGGCAGCTTGGCGCCCCCGTGGATCCGCTCCACCTGGCCGCTTTCCTCCAGCAGCTCGATGTCGCGGCGCACCGTCATCAGGGACACTCCCAGCTGCTGGGCCAGGTCCGACACGCGGACCACCCGCTCGCGCTGGACTGCGTCCACTATGGATTGGTGGCGGGCGGCGGGAAGCATCGGGATCCTTTCAGGCGACAAGACCGCGGTCGGCGCTCTTACTGCCCATCATCGCGTACTCCTCGCAAAAGGGAACAGGAAAGCCCGAAAAACAACATTAGGCACAGGGCATGAACCGGGCCCGCCCGGTAATCCGGACGGGCCCAGCTCGGAGCGGAATTGTGCTTATTTCTTCAGCGACGCCGCAATCTGCTGCATGACCGTGTTGTCGGCGAGCGTGGTGGCATCCCCGACGTCGCGTCCCTCGGCGACGTCCTTGAGGAGCCGGCGCATGATCTTCCCGGAGCGGGTTTTGGGAAGCTCGGGGACCACGAGGATGGTCTTGGGCTTGGCGATCGGCCCGATTTCCTTGCCCACGTGGTTGCGGAGGTCCTGGACGATTTCGTCCCCGGAGTCCACGGCGTCGCCGCGGAGGATGACGAACGCCACGACGGCCTGGCCGGTGGTTTCGTCGGTGGCGCCGACGACGGCAGCTTCGGCCACGGCCGGGTGGCTGACGAGGGCGGACTCGATTTCCGTGGTGGAGAGCCGGTGCCCGGAGACGTTCATGACGTCGTCCACGCGGCCCAGGAGCCAGATGTCGCCGTCCTCGTCCTTCTTGGCGCCGTCGCCGGCGAAGTACATGGTCTCGAAGCGGGACCAGTAGGTGTCCTTGAACCGCGCGGGGTCGCCCCAGATGCCGCGGAGCATGGCCGGCCAGGGTTCGCGGATAACCAGGAAGCCGCCGTGGCCGTTGGGGACGGATTTGCCGTTTTCGTCGACAACGTCCACGGCGATGCCGGGCAAAGGCACCTGGGCGGAGCCGGGTTTGGCGGCGGTGACGCCGGGTAGCGGGGCGATCATCTGGGCGCCGGTTTCGGTCTGCCACCAGGTGTCCACGATGGGGGCGGGGTTGTCCTTCTTCTCGCCGTGCTTGCCGGCGTTGCCGCCGATGACGTCGCGGTACCACATCCAGGCCTCGGGGTTGATGGGTTCGCCCACGGAGCCCAGGACGCGGATGGAGGACAGGTCGTACTTGTCCGGGATGTCCCGGCCCCACTTCATGAAGGTCCTGATCGCGGTGGGGGCTGTGTAGAGGATGGAGACCTTGTACTTCTCCACGATCTCCCACCAGCGGCCCTGGTGCGGGGAGTCGGGCGTGCCTTCGTACATGACCTGGGTGGCGCCGTTGATGAGCGGGGCGTAGGCGACGTAGGAGTGCCCGGTGACCCATCCGACGTCGGCCGTGCACCAGTACACGTCCGTTTCCGGGTGCAGGTCAAAGACCGCCTTGTGCGTGAACGCGGTCTGGGTGAGGTAGCCGCCGGTGGTGTGCAGGATGCCCTTGGGCTTGCCGGTGGTGCCGGAGGTGTAAAGGATGAACAGCGGGTGCTCGGAGTCGTGGCCGACGGCGGTGTGTTCCGTGGATGCGGCTCCGACAGTGTCGGCCCACCAGTGGTCCCTGCCCTCGTGCCAGTCCACGTCCTGGCCGTTGCGTTTGACCACCACCACGTTCTGTACGGTGTGCCCGGCTCCGCTTCCCTCAAGGGACAATGCCTCGTCGACGGCGGGCTTCAGGGCGCTGGGCTTCCCCCGGCGGTAGGTGCCGTCCGCTGTGACCACGAGCTTGGCCTCGGCATCCTCGATGCGGGACCGGAGGGCGTCCGCGGAGAAACCGCCGAAGACCACCGAATGCACCGCCCCGATGCGGGCGCAGGCCAGCAGGGTGATCACGGCCTCGGGGATCATGGGCAGGTACACGGCCACGCGGTCGCCCTTGGCAACGCCGAGGGATTCAAAGGCGTTCGCGGCCTTCTTGACCTCCTCGGTCAGCTCCGCGTAGGTGTAGGCGCGGGAGTCACCGGGCTCGCCTTCGAAGTAGATGGCCACCCGGTCGCCGAGCCCGTTCTCAACGTGGCGGTCCAGGGCGTTGTACGCGGCGTTGACCTCGCCGCCGACGAACCATTTCGCGAACGGCGGGTCGGACCAGTCCAAAGCCTGCGTGAAGTCCCTGTCCCACGTCAGCAGCTCGCGCGCCTGCTTGGCCCAAAACGCCGGGCGATCGGCGTCGGCCTCGGCGTACATCTCCGCGCCAACCACCGCGTTGGCGGCGAAGTCCTCGGAGGGGGCAAACTTGCGGTTCTCATGCAGCAGGTTTTCAAGAGCGTCGCCCTGCTGGGCGGGGTTGGCGGCGGTGGCCGTCGAGCCGGGAGTGTCTTGGGACATGGTGAACCTCATCATTCATCGATCTTTGCTGCGCGGGCGGACCGCGGGCCCGCCGTTACCCGCCGCGCAGCGCGTCGCCGGGGAGCGGCCGGTCACGGACGTACCGCAAAGAGCTGTTCCGGAAAACAGCCTATCGCTTCCCGCCATTGCGGCGTGTCCCGCGTCACACGGCGAACAGTGAGCGGTGCGGATTAAGCGACGAATGGTCTCCCCAAAGGCATCCTGCTGTCGTCCGGCAGGCCCCCTCCCGCGGCCAGTCAGCTAGTGATCATGCAAGCAACTGGCTAGGCTGAGAGGGACTCGTGACAGAGGCCGGAGGCAGCCTGACCCCCGAGGTCAGGGGCGCCGGCCATCAGGTGTCGCCCTGTATTGGACAGCCGTTTAGGGTGCCGCCACGCTAAGGAGAACAGTATGAATCAGCAAAGCCACGACCAGCCGGGCCTGGCCCAGCCGGGTCCAGCCCAGCGCGACCTGGGTCATCCGGCTCCGGAAGGTCCGTCCCGGAGCGGTGGAGCGGAACTCAGGGACGCAGCCGGGGATGCGATTCAAGGCGCGGCCCAAGGTGCCGGAGCCGGCGCCCATGCGGTGACCCCGAAGACTCCGGTGAGCCCGAAAGCTGGGGAGCCTGCTGAAAACGCCTCCCGCAACTCCGATGCCCCTGCGGACAAGAGCACCGGGGTTAGGAACGAGGCCGTCGTCGGTCCGTTCACTGTCCGCGATGTAACCGTCTTTGCGGCCACACTGGTTCTTTTCGTCGCATCGCTGGTCCCGATGTTCTCCCCCAGGTACAACCTGTGGAACCTGGGCAGCCTGTTCTTCCTCGGCCTGGGAATTGTCCTGCCGCTCATTGTGTCGGCGCTGTTCGTGGCCCGCCGCCTTGCCCCGGAAACGAAGGTGCGGATCGGCTCCCTGTCCATTGACCAGTTCGGCTCTGTGGTGGCCTCCTTTTCCGTGGCCTTCTTCTTCCTGGCCACCGCCGAGGGCTTCACGCCGTTCCTGCTGGTTGCCCTGATCGGTTCGCTGGTACTGCTCGCGGCCACGGTGCTGGCGCGCTTCATCCCCTTCTTCGCCGGCGACTTCCTGGACCGTGCCGAAGTGCCCGCTCATGTCATGGCACGGGAGTCGGCGGTTCCCGTGCGGAAGCCGAGGCCGGCAAAGACCCCCAAGCCTGCCAAGCCTGCCAAGCCTGCCGATGCAAAGCCGTCACTGCAGGGCCCGACGGCGCCCGGCCACTACGCTGCCGGCCAGACCGCCGGTGGCCGGACCGCCGGCAGCGCGGCTGCTGCAGGCACTCCGGGCGCTGCCGGAGCCGCTGGGGCTGCGGGCACTGCCGGCGCTCAGGCGGCAGCAGCAACCCCCGGGGCCGGAGCCCCAGCCGGAGCCGTCGGCGCCGCATCTGCCGGGGCATGGTCCGCCTCCAGCTCAGCGGCAACGGCCCCGGCAACTGAAGCCGCCGCCGTCGTGCCTTCTGCCGCGGATACCGCGGCCGAGCGGCGGGCAGTTACGGAGCCGGCTTCGCCGGCAGAAGAGACCCAGCTGGACGGAGTCCCGGTCGCCAGCGCAGCTGCACCTGCTGACAAGGCACGTGCGGCGGCACCGGCTGAGGAGTCACGTGCGGCCTCGGCCACCCCCGCCACGGCCGTGCACCCCCAGGTGAAGGCCCACGAGCCGGTGCGGTCCCAGGAACCGATCGGCGCCACCGTGGACCCCTCCAGCCGCCCGGAGGAATCGGAGCAGCCCGTCCACGAGGCTTTCTGGTTCGCTGTGGCACAGCACCGCACGGCCGTGGACGAGCGCACCGGTGCCCCGCTGTTCGGCATCGAACCCGGCGGCTGGGTGCTTGCACTCGAAGACCGGGGCGACGAATTCCTGGTCCAGCACACGGACGGCCGGGTGGGCGTTCTGCGCGATCTCAGCAACATCGAGCGCGGCTAGCAGGCCGCCGTGCCCACCTCCCGCACGCCCCGCCGCGCCACACGGCTGAACAGCATGCCCGCCGAGGAAGGCCCGCCGGCGGATGCTGCACCCGGTGCCGGTGCCGGTGCCGGTGCCGGTGCCGGCGCTGGTGTGGGTCCGGGTGTTGCTGGTCAGGCTGTTGCTGGTCCGGCCGCGGCCGGTGCGTCCGGCGGTGCAAAGCGGCTGTCCGGTGAGTCGGCGCTGGCCCTGAAGCGGCGGGCGCGGCGAATCAACCGGGCGCTGGCCGAGCAATACCCCTACGCCCATGCCGAGCTCGATTTCCGGTCCCCTTTTGAGCTGCTCGTGGCAACGGTGCTCTCCGCGCAGACCACCGACGTGACGGTCAACCTCATCACGCCGCTGCTCTTCGCCCGGTACCCGGACGTGCGCAGCATGGCCGAGGCGGACACCGCGGAGCTTGAGGCGATCATCAAGCCGACCGGGTTCTTCCGTGCCAAGGCGAAAAACCTCATGGCGCTGGCCACCCGGCTGGTGGATGAGTTCGACGGCGTGGTGCCTGGCAGGATCGAGGATCTCGTGACTCTTCCGGGCGTCGGACGGAAGACCGCCAACGTGGTGCTGGGAAATGCCTTTGGCGTTCCGGGCATTACGGTGGACACGCACTTCGGGCGGCTCGCGCGCCGTTTCGGCTGGACGGACTCCAACGATCCCGTCCGCATCGAGTCGGACGTGGCCGAACTGTTTGAGCCCAAGGACTGGACCATGCTGTCACACCGCGTGGTCTTCCACGGCCGGCGGGTCTGCCACTCCCGGAAGCCTGCCTGCGGCGCCTGCGCTGTGGCCAACTGGTGTCCCGCCTTTGGCATGGGGGAGACAGACCCGGCGAGGGCCGCGAAGCTCCTCAAGTACGAACTCGCACCGGGCAACGAAGAGCTCCTGGGCAGGCTCCTGGCGGAGACCCATCGCGCCGCGGAGATCCGGATGGATTCGCAGCGGAGGTTGCCGTGACCGCACACCGGGACCTGGTGGGTCTGGTGGAATCCATCAGGGCGGGAAACGGACCAGCCCGCAACCCGTACTGGGAGACGCTGACAGTCGATCCGTCGGTGGCACGCAGGGCCGCCGTGCTGATCCTGTTCGGTGCGCTCGACGACGTGCCGGCGGAATCGGGAAAACCCCTGGCCCCGGCCGATCTGGACGTCCTGCTCCTTGAGCGGGCACACACGCTGGATGACCATCCCGGCCAGGTGGCATTTCCCGGAGGCGGCATCGATCCCGACGAATCACCTGTTGCCGCTGCCCTCCGCGAGGCGCAGGAAGAGACAGGCGTAGATCCCAAGGGCGTGGAGGTGCTCGGCGCCTTGCCGGAGCTGGCGCTGCCGCGCGGCAACTACCTCGTAACGCCCGTGCTGGGCTGGTGGGCCTCGCCGTCCCCGATCCGTGTGGTTGACTACGGTGAGTCCGCCCAGGTCTTCCGCGTTCCGGTGCGGGATCTGCTGGACCCCGAGAACCGGGCCATGGCCACTGTCACGAGGATGGACCGGACGTTCCAGAGTCCGGCGTTCACCGTCAAGGACGTTGTGGTCTGGGGCTTCACCGGGATGATCCTGAATGAACTCTTTGACCAGCTGGGCTGGTCGGTCCCGTGGGACCGAACGCGGCTGCATCCGCTGAAGGTGTAGGCAATCCGGTTGGTCGTGGTGCGGGCTAGCTCTGGTGCTGGGGCTGCCGCAGATCCACCACGACTCCCGTTGCGGCATTCTCCCGCATGGCATTGATGCCCGCTACTACCCCGGAAAGGCTCTTGAACCGCGGCGACTCCGCAACCACGTTTCCGTCCCCGTCTTTGAGCCGGAACTTGTAGAACTTCTCGTCGTCCTGGTGTACTTCAAATTTGCCAGCCATCGGCCGGACCCCCCTGATAATGCTTCCTTGCACTTGCCGGGCCAACTCACTGCCACTGCCCGCTTACCCAAGAGAGTAATGTGACGCGCCGCACCTGCGCGAACTACCCGCGGGTACATTACCTTCTGAAACGCTGCGTTGCGGTGCGGAGTGCATGTGACTTCAGTTCCGGCCGCCGACAGTATACTGTCCGTTCTCCGGCTTGGGGCCCCGCCTACTTCGCGTTGTCGTATGAGTCCACTATCGCCACACTGACCGGGAATTCCACCGGAATCCGGCCGAAGAGCAATTCCTTTGCGGCGTTGGCTGCGTCTTCGATAGCCCTGACGCAGCTCTCCACCGCCGCGTCCGGGGCGTGGACCATGACTTCGTCGTGGAGGAAGAAGACGAGCTCACCGGAAGCTGAACCGCCGGCACGCAGGGCGCGCAGCCGCCGTCGTAATTCCGCAAGCCAGCAGGCCGCCCAGTCCGCTGCAGAGCCCTGCACCACGAAGTTGCGCGTGAAGCGGCCGCGTGAGCGGGCGGTCGAGTCGGCGCGGCGCTGCTCCTCAGCCGAGGTGGACTGCTGGCTGCGGAACCATAGTTCGGACGGCGGCGGGCTGCTGCGGCCGAGCCGGGAGGTGACGGTTTTTCCCGCCTCGCCCGCGCGGGCGGCCTGTTCCACAAAACCGACGGCGCGCGGATAGGTGCGCGCCAGCTGCGGCATCAGCCGGCCTGCTTCGCCCGAGGTGGCGCCGTACATGGCGCCGAGCAGGGCAATCTTGGCCTTGGCGCGGTCGCCTCCGAATCCCTTGGCCGCGATGCCCGCATATAAGTCCTGGTCCCGCGCGGCCTCGGCCATCGTGGAATCCTGTGCAAGCGCCACAAGCACCCGCGGTTCCAGCTGCGAGGCGTCCGCGACGATCAGCTTGTGCCCCGGGTCGGCGTGTACCGCGCCGCGGACCTGGCGCGGGATCTGCAGCGCGCCGCCTCCGCGCGACGCCCACCGGCCCGAGACCACGCCACCCACCACGTATTCCGGCTGGAAACGCCCGTTCCTGACCCAGGCGTCCAGCCATGCCCAGCCGTTTGCCGCGTGGAGCCGCGCCAGTTTCTTATATGTCAGCAGCGGTTCAATGGCGGGGTGGGTGGACTCCTTCAGTTCCCATTGCCGTGTCGACTTCACCTCTATGCCGTTCCGGTGGAGGGCACGCATCAGCTCCTGCGGCGAATCGGGATTCAATGCGGGGGAGTGCAGCAGCCTGCGGAGTTCGGTGTTGAGTGCCTCCAGTTTGGCGGGGCGGTGACCTGCCGGCGGGCGGGGACCCAGATGATCGGCGAGGATCTGTTCATGCAGCTCTTCACGCCAAGGCACGCCCGCATGCTGCATCTCGGCCGCGATCATGGCGCCGGCGGATTCTGCGGCGAGAAGCAGCTGGAGGCGCTGCCGGCGGTTGCCGTCCGTGGCGGCACCGGTCAAGGCCTCCTGCTGGGCGGCGTATTCGGCGCGCAGGTCTTCAATGTCGGGCAACTGCTCTGCGCGCAATCCGGGATCGTCGAAGAGCGCTCCCTGATCGGCTGGCGGCGGGGGCGGCTGGAGCACCCGCGGGGGTTGGTGGAGGTCGTCGTCCTGCGTCACTTTCTCCGCGTGCTGGGCATAGGGTGTGTGCGCGGTGAACTCGGAATGAGCCAGGATCGCGCCGCACAGCGAGAGGTCGTAGCACCGCTCCAGCTCGACGCCCGCCGCCAGCAGCGCCGGATACCAGTCCTGCGTCCGGTGCCAGATCCAGCGCGGACGCTGCTGTTCGAGTTCACGCACGACGGCGGGAAGCTCGGTTGCGCTTCCCTCAGGGGATCCGTCGGGGTTTCTGCCCGGGGCTCCGGGCGCTCCTGCCCGGAGCGCTGCCGCCGGGGCCGCTGCGGTGGCGGCCGCTGCCGGGCCCGCTGCCGCCGGGGCCGCTGCCGGGCCCGCTGCCGTGGCGGACGCCATGGCGGCGCGGCTGATGATCCGCGGGTGGGGATTGCGCGGGCTCGGCAGGCCGTCGGCCGTCAGCTCCTGCAGGGCCGCTCCGTCAGCGTGGGCAGCCAGCAACAGAAACATGGCTATATTCTGCCCTGATTTTGGCGCTGCCCCGTGCGGGAGGCATGTTTCACGTGCCGTGCCCGACTTCCCCTCCACATGGTTGCATCCTTGGAGGTTGTCCACATAGCGTCGTGGGCGGCTGCCGGGCGGGACGGGTTCCCGCCAGAGTTGCAGCATGAGCAGGCACCATGCACGTAACCCAGGAACTTCGTCGGGACCGGAAGAGGCCGCGTCGGCGGGCTTTCCTTTGCCAGAGACTCCCATGCGGGCCGCGCCGTTGCGGCCTCCGGAACCGGGCCCGGCGGAACCGGGCCAGGGCGCGTGGCTTCCGGCGGGAGCCGACGATGTGCTGCTGGTAACTGGCTTTGATTTTCTCCAAGGGGAGGTGGAACGGATTGTGGCCGCGGCCGGCGGAGTGCTGCGAGTTGCCGCCGACATTTCAGAGGCCGCGCCGTACTGGGATTCCGCCGCTGCCGTCCTGGTCGGAAGCGACATCCGTGAGCTGCCCCCGCGCCGCCGGGCACCCGCGGTTCTGGTGGGTCTTAGCGGGGAAGGGGACAGCCTTTGGCATTTGGGGGCGGCGATTGGCGCGCAGCGGGTCGCCGTTCTTCCCGATGCCGCGGCCTGGCTGGCAGAATACCTCAGCCGTTCCCGCTCACCGGAGGCGGGCGGGGCGGTGCTGGGTATAACCGGCGGCTGCGGGGGTGCCGGTGCCACCACGGCCGGCGTCTGGATTGCGCAGGCGGCCGCGAACCTTGGCGTGCGGGTCCTGCTTGTGGACGCCGACCCGTGGGGAGGAGGACTCGAACTCGCCCTGGCGGCGGAAGAATCGCCGGGTCTCCGCTGGCCGGATCTCGCTGACGCGAGCGGCAGCATCGATCCCGGCCAGCTCGCGGATGCCTTGCCCGTGGCTGGCGGCTTCTCGTTCCTGTCCTGGCCGGGAAGCAGGGAACGGCCGCCTGCCGTGGACTCGGCCACCGTCGGCGGCGTGCTCGATGCCGCACGGCGTGGCTATGAGCTTGTTGTCGTAGATATTGGCCGAAACGCCGAACCACTGCGGACGTTCGCCTGGGACTGCGACCGCCTGCTTGTCGTGGTCCCCGCCCAGTTGAAGGCGGCAGTGGCCTCCGCCCGCCTGCTTCAGGAGCTTCCGCCCGTGGATTCAGCGCTCGTCATCCGGGGCAGGGCAGGTGCTGCCCTGGACGGGACGCTGATCGCAGAGTCCGTGGGCCTTCCGTTGCATGGCGTCATGCCCGAAGTGCGCGGCACAGCCGGGGCAGCCGAGCTGGGCCGCCTCCTGGAGCAGGGCAAGCGGAGGAGCGTTCGCCGGTTCGCCGCGTCAGTCCTCGAGCTGCTCGACGGCGAGCTGCCGGCCAGGGATGCGCAGTGAGCGGGCATTCAGGCGTCCCGGGACGAGGCCCCTTCTCCGGTCCCGCGTTTTCCGGTTCCGGGCCGGCAGCTGGCAGGGCGGCTCCCATGGAGGGCAGCAGCGGACGGCGGCGCGCACCCAGGGCGCTGGATTCCGGGCTCCTCGAGACTGTGCGGGAATCTGTCATGGCAGATGCCGGCCCGGTGACGCCCTCACGTGTGGCAGCGGCCGTGCAGGCAACCGGAAAGCTGCTCGGGACGGCCGGCTCGCTTGCGGCTGTTGAACGCATCAGCGCTGAACTGAATGGTCTGGGGCCGCTGCAGCAACTTGTCAGGGATCCCTCGGTCACCGACATCTTCGTCAATGCGCCGGATGCCGTATGGCTCGACCGGGGACGGGGAATAGAACGGGCGCCCGTGACTTTTGCGGGAGAGACGCAGCTCCGCGCCCTCGCATCACGGCTTGTGGCCGCAGGCGGACGCCGCCTGGACGACGGTTCACCCTGCGTCGACGTGCGGCTCGACGGCGGCTACCGGGTTCACGCGGTCCTGCCGCCCATCTCCACGGCCGGGACCCTGCTGAGCATCCGGATCCGCCGTGAGCAGGTCTTCTCCATGGACGAACTCAGGAACGGCGGGATGTTCGGGCCGCTGATCCAGTCGGTTCTGGAGCAGATGGTGGACCGTCGGCTGAGCTTCCTGATCAGCGGCGCCACCGGATCCGGCAAGACCACCCTGCTGTCCACGCTGCTCGGGCTGTGCCATACGGGCGAGCGGCTCGTCCTGATCGAGGATGCCTCGGAACTGAACCCGGTGCACACGCATGTCGTCGCCCTTGAATCGCGGCATGGCAACGTGGAAGGAGGCGGCGCGGTGGATCTGGGCGAGCTCGTACGTCAGGCCTTGAGGATGAGGCCAGACCGGCTGGTCGTGGGGGAATGCCGGGGCGCCGAGGTGCGGGAACTCCTGACGGCCATGAACACCGGACACACCGGCGGCGGCGGGACGATCCACGCCAACACCGCCGGTGCCGTGCCAGCGCGCCTCACGGCCTTGGGTGCCCTTGCAGGGCTCGGGCCGGATGCCGTGCGGCTCCAGGTTGCCAGTGCCCTGGACGTTGTCGTCCATGTCGCCAGGCACCGGGAAGGGCGGCATGTGGCCTGCATAGGAATGATGCAGCAGACTGCCGGGACCCTTGGCGTTTCCACTGCCTTGGAGGTCGCAGGTGGTCAGCTGGTCACCGGCCCGGCCTGGGAGGCACTTGCCGGGAGGCTCGGCCTGGATCCTGCGCTGACCCGGCCGCAGCATCCCTCCGGAGCCGCGGCATGATCGCCGTTCTGGTGGTGGCGCTGGGCCTGGCGCTGTGGTTGATTCTGCGGCCGCCGCGCGGCGTGAGCGGCAGGGTGCGGAGGGCCTTTCACGGGAGCACGCGCAGTACGCGCGGCACGCGCGGCCACGGGTCCGGCACGCGCGGCCAGGGGTCCGGCACGCGCGGCCAAGGGGCCGGCGACGGCGGAGTGGGTCGGTATCGCAGCCGTCCCTTCCTGCGTGGACGCCAGCCCGCCAGGCGCGGCAAGGACGGGGCGGTGCCGCTCACCGTGGTGGTCCAGCAGCTTGCTGCCCTGCTGAAGGGCGGCCGGACACCGTCCCGGCTCTGGGACGAACTGTGGCTCGTGTACGCGGGATCCGGGCAGTCTGTGGGGACGGCCGATGGCCAGCGCCTCAGCACGGCCTCGACGGCGATTCTGGCGGCAGCACGAGGGGCTGCATTGCGTGGTTCCCCGGTGGCTGAAGCGATACGTCTGGCCGCACGGTCCTCAGGCCACAGAACGAACGGTCACGAACCGCGGATCTGGGCGGAACTTGCCGCCTGCTTCGATATTGCAGAAGCCAGCGGCTGCCCTCTGGCGGACGTCCTGACCCGGTTCGCCACGCAGCTGGAAGTTGAGGACGACGCCGAAGCAGCACGCCAAACCGCCCTCGCTGGCCCCAAAGCGACGGTCACCCTGCTGACATGGCTGCCCCTGCTCGGACTCGGGCTGGGAATATGCCTCGGCGTGGACCCTTTGGCGATGCTGGTCGGAACGCCGGTCGGTGTCGCGGCCCTGATCGCCGGCGTCCTGCTGACAATCGTCGGCCGGATCTGGTCCGCCAGGCTCGTGCGGTCGGCCGCCGGCGCGGCAGTGGCGTGAGCGTCCTTGGAGATGATGTGAGCGGCCTTCGATGTGAAGCGGGGCGGCATGACCTGACCGGGCGCAGGGGTGCGGCACGGACATGATGGAGCCGATACTGTCCGCTGTGCTGATTGCGACGTTGTTGGCGTTGGCGGCGTCACTAGCCTTGTCTGGACGCTCACGCATGCGAAGGCGCCTGTTGGCCAAGGTCGGCGTGCTGCTCGACGACAACATGACTGACGACGAGGGGAGGTCGGGTCCAGCCTGCCAGGCAGCCGGTCTGCGAGATCCGGCAATGATGCTCGAGCTCGTCGCGGCCATGCTGGACGCAGGATGCGGAATCGGCCGCTCCCTGGAGCTTGTCGCGGCCGCCGCCTCACCTTCGTACCGCAATGCGTTGAGACCCGTGGTGGCCGCCTTGGCCATCGGGGCTGATTGGGAAACGTCCTGGCGGAGTTCCGAGGGGCACTCCGCCGAAGTGCTGGCACTGAGGGACGCATTGGGCTTCGCCGCGCTGACGGGTGCACCGTCGTCCGCCATCCTTTACGCCCAGGCTGCCAGGATGCGTCGTGAACGGTTCCGCGCCGCGGAAAAGCGCGCCGCATCCCTCAGCGTGAAGCTGGTGATTCCGCTCGGCCTCTGCTCCCTGCCGGCGTTTATCTGTCTGGGCGTCGTCCCGGTGCTCCTCGCCCTGGTGCCCTCTGGATCGTGAGCGCGAAGGGCCGCTGGCCTCACGATTCCGGGGGCACCTTTCCTCCACATCGTGGAGCAGGCGCCGGTTTTCCACTTAGGCCAACGCATCACTTACCGTCCGGTGCGGCAGGCAGGAAAGTCGAAGTAGCCCGGCAACACCGCCGGCTGATCAGAAAGGAAAACCATGTCCCTGAATCAAAACAGCCTCGGCGATGCCCTGCCTGCACGGCAGGAAAGCGACGATGCAGCAGTGCGGGAAATCTATCCGGGGGCGAGCATGGCTCCCCGTGTAAAGGTGCGGCAGAGGAGGCGGCTGACGGGATCCGAGGCCGGGATGGCGACTGCAGAATATGCCATCGCCACCCTGGCGGCCGTGGGCTTTGCCGGGATTCTCGTGTTCATCCTGCGCAGCGACGAAGTCCGTGGTTTCCTGCTGAACCTGATCCGTACGGCGCTGGCCCTACCGTGACTCCCGTGCTGCAGATTCCGACGTCCCGCGGAAGGACGAACTCCCCAAGGGGCCGCACAACTGACAGCCGCGGCGCCGTGACGGCTGAATTTGCGGTCGCACTGCCTGCAGTCCTCATGCTGTTGGTCATGCTCTTGGCGGGGTCTGCAGCAGGGATCACCCAGCTCCGGCTGGAGGAAGCTGCCCGCGCCGGCGCCAGAGCCCTTGCACGCGGCGAAGAACCGGCCACCATTGACGGCATTGTCCGCAAGCTGGCCGGCGCCTCGGCCACATCCGTGGTGGTAAGCGACGGCGAATGGCTGAGCGTCACCGTGACGGACCGCACGGCCGGTCCCCTCGGAGCCGTGGTGCCGTGGACACTGACCGCGAAGGCCGAAGCCCGGGGGGAAGCGGCGGCGTTCCGGATTCCCGGGATCCGCAACGCCAGCGCCGCCAGTCTGCAGAACAAGCCTCGATCAAGGACACCGGTGTGAACGGGGGCCGGTGCCGGGTCGGTCGGCATCCGTCTCAGCGGCGTCGGTCTGAGCGGCGTCAGTCTGAGCGGGGATCTGGCACAGTCCTTGCTGCCGGTCTGGGGATGGTGGTCATTCTGGCGATGTCCATGAGCCTCCTGCTTGCGCAGTCGGCCGTAATGGCTTCCCAGGCCGCAGCGGCAGCGGACCTTGCTGCGCTCGCCGCAGCGGACGCGCTCCGCGGCGTTTCAGTGGGTGAACCATGCGCTGTTGCCGCCGCGGTCGCCGCCCGGCACGACGCGCGGCTCCTCACGTGCACGGAGGGAGGTGATCAGACCGTGGAAGTGCGCACTCAACTTGTGGCCCGTACGCTCCTGGGGGCCGCCGCCGGCCACGCGCGGGCGGGACCTCCTCCCTAGCCGGCGGGCCCAGCCGGCATCGGACCTAGCCGGTGCCAGAGCTAGCCAGCGTCGGGGACAACGGCGGCTGCCGCAAACTCCGCGGACGGTCGGGCGGTCTCGGTGGCATCCTTCAACAGCACGTCGATCAACGTCACGGCTGCGTCCTTGTCCAGCGGGTTGTTCTTGTTGCCGCACTTGGGCGACTGGACACAGGACGGGCATCCGGAGTCGCACTCACAGGCCTTGATGGCATCACGTGTGGCCGTCAGCCATACCTTGGCCTTTTCGAAGCCGCGTTCGGCAAAGCCCGCACCGCCGGGGTGCCCATCGTAGACAAATATGGTGGGCACCCCAGTGTCGGCGTGGATCGCCGTCGAGACGCCGCCGATGTCCCAGCGGTCACTGGACGCCACGAGCGGCAGCAGCCCGATGGCCGCGTGCTCCGCTGCGTGAAGGGCACCGGGGAACTGGGCCTCGACCAGGCCGGCACCCGTGAGGGACCGGTTATCCATGACGAACCAGACAGCCTTCGTGAACAGGTCTCGGGCCCCCAGTTCGAGGGGCTCTTCACCCAGGACCTCGTTTGAAATGAGGGCTTTGCGCTGAAAGGAAACCACTTGAGTCGTCACCTTCACATCACCGAAATGGACGGCAACGTCACCCCACTGCGCCGTGCGGTCGGTCTCCAGCACATCGATCTGCGTTATGTCCCGGGCGGTGGTGTAGTAGTCCGGATTCGCGCGGCGAACCACCACGCAGTGCTCGTCCTCGTTCAGGTCCTCAACCACATAGCTGTCACCTTGGTGGACGTAGACCGCGCCGGTGTGCGCCTGGTAGTGGGTTTGCGGGGAGCCCATGGTGCCCAGGAGGGACCCGGTGTCGGCATCCACGATGCTCACCGGACCGCCCCCGTCGGCCCGGAGGTTCACCATGGCTGCCGCACTTTGGGGATGGGTCCAGAACCAGCCGGCAGGGCGCCGCCGCAAATACCCCCGCTCTACAAGCTGGCCGAGCAGTTTCTCCGCGGTGCCGCCAAACAGTGGAAGTTCGGCAGGGCCCAGGGGAAGTTCGGCGGCTGCGGCGCACAGGTGCGGGCCGAGAACGTAGGGATTCGAGGGATCGAAGACAGTTGCCTCCACCGATACATCGAAGATCGCCTCAGGGTGGTTCACCAGATACGTATCCAAAGGGTCATCGCTGGCTACGAAGGCCGCAATGGCATCCTGCCCGGCTCGCCCGGCCCTGCCTATTTGCTGGAACAGGGAAGCCCTCGTCCCGGGCCAGCCGGCAACCAGCACAGCATCGAGGCCGGAGATATCGATGCCCAATTCCAAGGCTGAGGTGCTCGAAATGCCCAGCAGCTGGCCCGTCCGCAGAGCCTTTTCCAATGCGCGCCGCTCCTCGGGGAGGTATCCGGAGCGGTAGGCGGCAACCCGCTGGGGCAGGCTGGGGTCAACCTCATCGAGCAGGCGCTTCGTGATGGACGAAATGGTTTCCGCGCCCCGCCGGGACTTAATGAAGGCGATCGTCCGGGTCCGTGATGAGACGAGGTTGGCCAGCAGGTCCGCTGTTTCGGCCACCGCCGTCCGGCGTTCCTTGGCACCGTTCTCGCCGCGCACCTCGGTCAGCGCAGGTTCCCAGAAGGCCACTGTGGTGGAACCGTGCGGGGAGGAATCTTCTGCGACGGACTGGACGGGGGCCCCGATGAGCCGCCCGAAGGACTTTTCCGGGTCCGACGCGGTGGCGGAGGCTGCAATAAAGACGGGGCCGGGGGAGGAGGGACCCGCGTAGTAGGCGCAGATCCGACGGAGCCTGCGCATCAGGTTGGCCACGTGGGAGCCGAAGACGCCGCGGTAGCTGTGTGCCTCGTCCACAACCACGTACCGCAGACGCCGGAAGAAACCAGCCCACCAGGCGTGGTTGGGCAGGATCCCGAAGTGCAACATGTCGGGGTTGGCCAGGATGACGTTGGCGTGGTCCCTGATCCAGCGCCGGGACGCCTGGTCAGTGTCGCCGTCGTAGGTTTCTGCCCGGACCGTGGGCAGCCTCAGCGAGCGGATCGCGGCTAGCTGGTCCGCTGCGAGCGCCTTGGTCGGAGACAGGTACAGCGCTACAGCACCGTCTTCGTGTATCTTGCCCGGCTCGGAGAGTACCCGCAGCTCTGAGCGGTGGATCGCGTCCAAGGCAGGAAGCTGGTAGGCCAGCGACTTTCCGGACGCCGTGCCGGTAGCCACCACAACGTGCCCGCCGGAGTGGGCGATGTTGGCTGCCTGAACCTGGTGCCGGTATGGCTGCTGGATGCCCAGCTCGCCGTACGCGGCCACGAGGTCGGGATGGGCCCATGCAGGCCACGGGTCGTGCACCGCCTCGCGCGCCGGGATGGTCCGCACATGGCGCAGCTGCTCCGGGTTCGGGCCGCGGCCCAACAAGGAAATCAGCGAGTCATGGGGGTTCACCCCAACATTCTTTCACCTGCCCAAGCGCCGGCGGACATCGCGGCGGTGGAAGTACTCAGCCGGAGGGAAGCGCGTCAGGCGACAGAGAGGTCCGAGCCTTCGTCCGACGCGGAGAGCATCAGGACATGGCACACCGAGGTCCAGCCCAGGTGCGAATAGAGTTTTTGTCCGTCGAGCGAGGCAAGCAGCAGGCCGTCCTCCACGTCGTGCTCAAACGCCTGGGCGGCCAGGGCCTTCATGATGAAGCTGCCCAGCCCGCGCCGCTGGAAATCCGGCTCGGTCACGATCTTGTCGAACACGGCCGTCCCGTTGATCACGAGCACCTGTCCGCTGGCAGCGAGGGCATCTCCGGACCGCACGACCGCATGATGCACGCCGTTGGATTCGGACAGTTCGAGCGTCAGTTCGTCGTCGGAAAGCCACGGGTCCTCGGCGTCCTGTGTCTCCATGTCCACGACCATCATGGTTTGGGACGCTGATGTGACATTAAGCCCGTGCTGCTGCGCGAGAACCGTGTACCGGTCAACATCGTTGGTCAAGATGGTCAGCACGCGCGATGGCGCCTCGGCCGTCTTCTCTGCAAGGTCGGCAAACTCAGCGTCGGAAGGATCGGAAGCAAAATACTCCCATTCCCCGGTTGTGTCGGCGCGGAGGGCGGCAGGGAACCGTCCCTCAGTGCGCGTCTCATAGCCCCGGCAGCCGGCCCAGCCGGCTACCCAGACTTCCAGCAGATGCGTGATGTCTCCAACCATGGCTTCTGGCGTCATGTGATGAGACTATTCCAGCACTGTCACAAGTAACAGAGCTTTGGCACTTGCTTATTCAATTGTGATGGGGTTCAGCCACACCTCCACGCGCGCTTTTAGCGCCTCCGAAGGCTTCGCGGCCGCGCCTGCGGGATTCCGGTGCCTTCTCTACAGCCAGTACCCTTAAATACGTGGCTTTGAACCGAATCGTCCTTTTTTATGGCTTTACCCCCATCGCAGACCCTGACGCCGTCAGGCTCTGGCAGCGCGCCCTGTGCGAGAAACTGGGCCTGACCGGGCGCATCCTGATCTCCAAAGACGGCATCAACGCCACGGTCGGCGGTGAGCTCAACGCCGTCAAGCAGTACGTCAAGACTACCCGCGAATACAGGGGCTTTCATGGCATTGACGTGAAGTGGTCGGAGGGCGGCGCCGAGGACTTCCCCCGTCTCAGCGTCAAAGTCCGGGACGAGATCGTCTCCTTCGGCGCCCCGGGCGAGCTGAAGGTGGACGAGAACGGCGTCGTGGGCGGCGGCAAACACCTGAAGCCTGAGGAACTCCACCAGCTGGTGGACGCCAAGAAGGAGGGCGGCGAGGAAGTCGTGTTCTTTGACGGGCGCAACGCCTTCGAGGCGCAGATCGGCAAGTTCAAGGACGCGGTTGTCCCGGATGTTGCCACAACGCATGACTTCATCAAGGAACTCGAGTCCGGCAAATACGATGCACTGAAGGATAAGCCGGTGGTCACGTACTGCACGGGCGGCATCCGCTGTGAGGTGCTCTCCAGCCTCATGGTGAACCGGGGCTTTAAAGAGGTGTACCAGCTCGACGGCGGGATCGTGCGCTACGGCGAAACCTTCAAGGACCAGGGACTCTGGGAAGGTTCGCTGTACGTCTTCGACAAGCGCATGCACCTTGAGTTCAGCGAAGACGCGAAAACCATCGGCGAATGCGTCCGCTGCGCGTCGCCGACAAGTAAATTCGAGAACTGCTCCAACCTAAGCTGCCGCACCCTGACGCTGTACTGCGCCGAGTGTGCCGCCAGCCCGGAAACCCTGCGCTGCCCGCAGGGTTGTGCCGCCTGACGGCACGGGCCAGGTGGGCAGGCCTGCCCGCCGTGTAAGCGGCCGTTCAGAGCCGGCTTATCTTGAGGGCGAAGTTGGCATCCCTTCTCGCCTCCACCGTTATCCGCAGTGCCGAGGCCTTTGAGAGGTGCACGACATTCACCCTGGAGGTGCCGCAGCGCAGGCTCAGATCCACCAGGGCGAACTCGGAATCGCGGACCGTGAACGAGACCCGCCGTTCGCTGCGGCAGGCAAGGGTCAGGGCGTAGGTGCCGCTGCCCAGCTTCCCGGTGGACGTTTTCTCTTCTTCGTCCCCTTCGACGGTCCCGTAATCGGTGTAAACGACCTCACCGGCGGAGTCGGGCAGTACCTCGCGCGCCCATTCGTCGAGCTCTGGGCCCGATACGGGGAGGTCCTGCAGTGGATCCCGGGGCAGCGCCGCATCGGTCACGGGAGGTGAGGTGTCGGCGGGAAGTGCGCCACGGCCGTCGTCATAGTCGTACTCGCAGCCGGTCAGGACAGCGCCGGAAGTAAGCGCAAGGAAAAGCACGACGCCGGCTGCCCGGATCCGCAGAGGCGGAACCCGCGGTGCCCGCCTGGAGAGATTGCGCACGGAGGTCATCCGCACTGTGGGCATACACCGACTTTAAGCCCGGCGGACGCAGGGGACCAGAGCCAATGCAAGGCAACCGGCGCGCCGCGCAAGCGCTATTTGCACCACCCCGGCCGGTTCCGGCATTAGCCCCGCTGAGCGCCTTTGGACGGAGCCTGTCTTCCTCGTCGACGGGCTACCTGGCCGGAACCAGCTGGTAGGCATAAATGAGCGGTGCATCGACGCTGGAGGTGCTGATTTCCAAGGCCCCGGGTGTGGCGACGGTGATCTTCGTTATCTCCCGGCTCCCGTTACAGGCCGCCCCGGCATCGGCAAGCTGCCGCCCGTCGAGCGACACTTCAAAGAAGGCCTTGCCGCCACCTTCACACGTTGCGGTCAAGGTGTAGCGGCCCGCCGGCACGCTGGCTGCTTCCCGGATGATCCTGTCGCGGTTGAGGATCTTGCCCGCGTCCTCCAGAACCGAGTCCCTGGCAGAGGGCAATGCCGTGGCTTTCCACGCGGGAACGTCGGCATTTTCGATGGACACCACAGGAGAACAGGCCGGAAGGACGAGCAGGATGCAGGCAACGGCCGCTGCCCCCGAGAGGGCGCGGAGCATCGCCGGGAAACGTTCAGCCATACCTACAACTTACCCGTTGCAGGAGGGCCGACCGTCGGCGGAAGGGGCCCGCACCCGTCAGGGGCCGCGGTGCCGCGCCGCCGCGAAAACGACAAGCCTGTCTGCCTCCACGAACGCCTGCGCCATGCCGGGCGAGGCGGCAAAGACCCGCTCGCCGCGGGAGCCGAGATCCACGGGGATAAGGTCGACCCGGGCCGAGGGCGGCTGCTTCGGCGGTGCCGGCGACTGCTGCATGTCCCGTTCTGCGCTCTCCTCGGACAGTGTGAGGGCATCGATCTTGGCGCCGCCGATCTTGTCCAGCATCTCGTAGTCCTCGGCGGTGCAAAGGTCGCTCCCGGCCAGGTGCCTGAGCGTAATGAGGCCCACCACTGCCCGGCTGAAATCGCGGTCCATCGCCAGGTCGATAGCCCACTGGGTGCGCTGCCACCACTGGTCCCGGCGGTCCGCTTCGCGCCGTTGGGCGAGCGTCCGCCAAGCGATCCAGCCGGCGATCACAGCCGCCGCCAGCGTGCTGAGGGGAGCGAATGCCGCGACATACTGCAGCCACTCCGGGCCTGCCGCCGCTGCTTGGGTGCCGAGCATGGCCCCCACTCTAGTCTTCCCTTCCGACAAATAGACTGGCCCGGTGACCGAATCGATGCTCTTCGCTGCCGGCAATACCCCCGACGCACCCCGCAGCGACCTGCCGGACCTCCTGCAGGCATTGGCCACTGACCTGCGGGAGCTGGACTACACCGTGGACGGCGTCGCCGGACTGCTGGGCCCCTCGGCATATTCGGCGCTGGAGCGTGACCAGGTCATCCCCGCGCTGATCGTTACCGAGGAAGCCTCCCATGGCGGGCCGAGCACCGCGGCCCTGGCCGCCGTCGTGCGTTTCTGGCTGCTGGCCGTCCCGCAGGAGGCTGCAGCCCTCGATGCCGCCCTGCCGCGGACCCGGGCAGAGGGCCTGGTCTCACTCGGGCTTGCGGAGGTTGCGGCGGCCGGGGTGACGGCAATAGCCGACCTCCGGCCCTATGCCTGGGACGCTGCCGCAGGGGAAGGCGCATCTGGCAGCGGCGGCGCGGAACTCTGGGTGGCCAGTGACCTCGCCGCTCATCAGCGCCCCGGCGTGCTCCGGCACGACCACGTCCTCGGCATCGGGCAGGCCTCTACAACTCTGGTGCAAACCACCATCCGGCGGCAGGCCCGCCGCGCCCTGGATCTGGGCACGGGCTGCGGCATCCAGACCTTCCACCTGCTGCACCACTGCGAGCACGTCACCGCCACGGACATCTCGGAGCGGGCCCTGGCCTTCACGCGCTTCAACATCCTGCTCAATGCCGAGGCGCTCCATGTGGACCCGTCGAGGCCCGAGGAGCGGGTGAGCCTCCTGCTCGGCTCGCTGCTGGAGCCCGTGGCCGGACAGGAATTCGACCTCGTGGTCTCCAACCCGCCCTTCGTCATCACACCCCGCAGCGCCGGGCAGGCAGCCAAAGACCAGTTCACCTACCGCGACGGCGGCCTGCCCGGGGATGAGATCGTGGCTTCGCTGGTCAAATCACTGCCGGAGGTGCTGGCGCCTGGCGGAACAGCCCAGCTTTTGGGCAACTGGGAGATCACCGCGGGGGAGTCGTGGGAGGAGCGGCCGCAAAGCTGGGCCAATCCGGACATCGATGCGTGGTTTATCCAGCGGGAGCAGGTCGGGCCGGAGCAGTACGCTGAGACCTGGCTGCAGGATGCCTCGGAAACCAGGGACCGGGCGCACTACCAGGAGGCCTACGCCGCCTATCTGGATGACTTCGCCTCACGGAACGTGGGTGGAATCGGCTTCGGCATGATTTGGCTGCGGCGGCCCACGGCAGGATCGCGCAGGATCCACCGGTTCGAGGAAATCACGTACCCGATCGAGCAACCTGTCGGTCCCCATCTCGGCGCTGCAGTTGACCGCATCGACTGGCTGGCCGCGAACGACCTGTCCGCCGCGCACCTGCTCGTTGCTGACGACGTCACCGAAGAACGCCACCAACGCCCGGGCGCCGAACACCCCGGGGTGATCCTGTTGCGCCAGGGTGCCGGGCTGCGCCGCACGAACCTGCTGAGCACGGAGCTTGCCGGGTTCGTCTCGGCGTGCGACGGAGACCTTTCGGCCGGGCAGATCATCGGCGCCCTGGAGGCCCTGCTGGGCGGATACGAAGGTTTCGACAGCGAAGCCTTCCACAGCGGCATGCTCGCGGAAGTCGGCAACCTCGTCCGGGACGGGTTCCTGCTGCCGGCCAAGAAGGAACAGTGAATGTCAAGCATTTCTTTCACAACTGCCGGGGGCTGACTAAACTTAAGGGGTGAGTACAGACACGCCCCGCGCGCAATCTGCCACCGGCACGGCACCCCGTGAGGAGGACATACAGCCAAGGGGCAGGCGCCGGCCGGAAAAGAAAGTGGAGATCACAGACCCCAAGGCAATCCGGGCGCTCGCCCATGCCGCGCGGCTGGAAGTCATTTCCGAGCTGTACTCCACCCAGTCGAGCCGAACGGCCACCGAGCTTGCCCAGCAGACCGGCCTCACGCCGAGCGCGATGAGCTACCATCTGAGGGCGCTGCAGAAATGGGGGATCGTGGCGCCCGCGGAGACTGCCGGAGATGCGCGGGAACGGCGCTGGAAGGCGGCCGGCACTGACTTCACCATCAATTCCGGCGGCGGGGTGGCCAGCCCTGACTTCGCCGTTGTCGACCTCGAACTGCAGGCCTTCCGCCGCCGCGCCAACGCCTACGCGAGGACCCGGGATGAGCGGCGGAAGCGGGGCGAGTCTGCCGAGCCGCCGACAGCGGTCGTGCTCGCCACTGACCTCTTGTATCTGACCCCGGCGCAGCAGCGGGAACTCACCGACAAGGTCTTCGGACTGCTGCGGAACTACGAGCTCGAGGACCCCCGCAACGTACCGCCCGAGGCCGAGAGGATCGCCACCATGTGGTCCATGATTCCGGATGACCGGTCGCCGGAAGGTCCGCGGCGGAAGGACACCGCCGACCGCGCCTAGATAAGCTGCCTGGCAGTGACTGTGCCCACGTGTTTTCCACATGACTGCGCAGGATTCTGCAAAATATGGTGAACTAGGCCAATATGGGCTGATCTGCCCGAGCAATCTTTTTCTGTAGGAGCACAGTGCCAAGCAAGGCCAAAACCGGCAAGAAACTCGTGATTGTGGAGTCTCCGGCCAAGAGCAAGACCATCGCCAAGTACCTGGGCGAGGGCTTCATCGTTGAGGCCTCCATTGGTCATATCCGCGACCTGCCGCAGCCGTCCGAGCTGCCCGCGGACCTGAAGAAAACCTCCCTGGGCAAGTTCGCCGTCGACGTCGAAAATGGCTTCAAGCCCTACTACGTCGTCTCGCCGGACAAGAAGAAAAAGGTCGCCGAACTCAAGGCCCAGCTCAAAGACGCCGACGCGCTCTATCTCGCAACCGATGGGGACCGCGAGGGCGAGGCCATCGCGTGGCACCTGCTGGAAGTGCTCAAGCCCAAGGTTCCGGTGTACCGGATGACCTTCGGCGAAATCACCAAGGAAGCCATTCACCGCGCCATGGACAACCTGCGCGATGTGGACGCCGCTCTGGTGGACGCCCAGGAAACCCGCCGCATCCTGGACCGCCTCTACGGCTACGAGATTTCCCCGGTGCTGTGGCGCAAGGTGGCCCGCGGCCTGTCCGCCGGCCGCGTGCAGTCTGTGGTGACCCGCATGGTGGTGGACCGTGAACGGGAACGCATGGCCTTCAAGGCTGCGTCCTACTGGGACCTGACCGGCCAGTTCGGTGCCGAGTCCGGTTCGTTCAAGGCCAAGCTCGCCGCGGTTGACGGAGCCAAGGTTGCCAGCGGCAGGGACTTTAACGACGACGGCGTGCTCACCGCCCGCAACGCGGTCCACCTTAACGAGGAACTCGCCACGTCGTTGGCGGCCGGTCTGGAAAACGCAGACTTCCGGGTCCGTTCCGTCGATACGAAGCCGTACACCCGCCGGCCGGCGGCCCCGTTCACCACGTCCACGCTCCAGCAGGAAGCCGGCCGCAAGCTGCGCTTCTCGTCCAAGAGCACCATGCAGATCGCCCAGCGGCTGTACGAAAACGGCTACATCACCTATATGCGTACGGACTCCTCGGCGCTGAGCGACGAAGCCGTCACGGCAGCCCGCCGGCAGGCCTCCGAACTGTACGGTCCCGAGTACATTCCGCAGTCGCCCCGCGTCTACTCCAGCAAGGCAGCCAACGCGCAGGAGGCCCACGAGGCCATCCGCCCCGCCGGCGACTCCTTCCGCACCCCCGCCCAGGTGGCGCAGCAGCTCAGCGGCGACGAATTCCGTCTTTACGAGCTGATCTGGAAGCGCACCGTCGCCTCCCAGATGGGCGACGCCAAGGGTTCCACTGCCACTATTCGCCTCGGCGCAGTGGCAGCCGACGGCCGCGACGCCGAGTTCTCGGCCTCCGGCACGGTCATCACCTTCCCCGGCTTCCTGGCCGCCTATGAGGAAGGGAAAGACGAAACCCGGGGGGACGAGGACTCTGAGGAGGCCCGCCGCCTGCCGAACGTGGCAAAGGACGACTCCCTCACCGCCTCCGACATCATCGCCGTGGGCCACGAGACGTCCCCGCCGCCTCGCTACACGGAAGCGTCCCTCACCGCCGAACTGGAAAAGAAGGGCATCGGACGCCCGTCCACCTATGCCTCCACGATTTCCACGATCCAGGACCGCGGCTACGTGCGTAAGCAGGGCTCGGCGCTGGTACCCAGCTGGATTGCCTTCTCCGTGGTGCGGCTCCTCGAGCAGCACTTTACGGATTACGTGGACTACGAATTCACGGCGGACATGGAAGGCGACCTGGATAAGATCGCCAACGGACAGGCCGTGGGCGCGGCCTGGCTCAAACACTTCTACTACGGCGAGGACGCGGACCCCGGTCTGCTGAGCATCGTCAACAACCTGGGCGAGATCGACGCTCGGGAGATCAACTCCGTGCCCATCGCGGACGGGATCACGCTGCGCGTCGGCAAATTTGGCCCGTACCTGGAGAGCTCCGTCCCCACCGTGGATCCGAAAACGGGTGAGGTCGTGGAGGCCGCCCGTGCCAACGTCCCCGAGGACCTGGCTCCGGATGAACTCACTGCCGCCAAGGCCGTGGAGCTGATGGAGACAGCCGCCCCGGAGGAGCGGGTCCTCGGCAAGGATCCCCACACAGGTCACACTGTTGTCGCCAAGAACGGGCGGTACGGCGCATACGTCACCGAGATCATCCCCGAGATGACCGAGGAACAGCTGGCCAACCTGCCCGTGGAATACTACAAGAACGGCAAGCCCAAGCCGCCGAAGAAACCGGTCAAGGCCAAGCCGCGCACCGGTTCCCTGTTCAAGTCCATGACGGTCGAATCCATCACCCTGGATGAGGCACTGCAGCTCATGAGCCTCCCGCGGGTCCTCGGCGAAGACGCTGAGGGCAACGTGATCACGGTCCAGAACGGCCGGTTCGGCCCGTACCTGAAAAAGGGTACGGACTCGCGGTCCATTGGTTCGGAAGAGGAAATCTTCACCATCACGCTGGAACAGGCCCTGGAGATCTACTCCCAGCCCAAGCAGCGCGGAGCCCGTGCGGCGGTGCCCCCGCTGGCGGAGTTCGGTCCGGACCCCGTCTCGGAGAAGAACATCGTGGTGAAGGAAGGCCGCTTCGGACCCTACATCACCGACGGCATCACCAATATCACCGTGCCGCGCAGCACTTCACTGGAAGAACTGACCAGGGAACGCGCCGTCGAACTGCTGGCAGAGAAGCGGGCCAAGGGGCCGGTCAAGCGGACCACCACCCGCAAGGCCCCGGCCAAGAAGGCCGCGGCAAAGAAGTAGGTGGGGGCCCCACCCATCCGGCAGGCGGGTGATGAGAGGAATTGCGCCTCGCACCTCAACGTGGTCGAGTAGAGACATGACTGAACAGCCCGGACCCGCAGACACCACGCCGCTGAACGACCTCGAGGAGAAGCTGGCTCAAGGGGACCGGCCGGACGCCAACCCGGTGGACGTCATCCTGTCGTTCCTCAACAACGAGGTCTACATCATCAGTGCGGACACCCTTGAGGGCGAGGACTCGCAGGTTGAACCGCTGGTGCTGGGCAACGCGGAGGGGCAGCCGGTACTTGCCGTGTTCTCGCACCCCAGCCGTGTGGACCAGGAATACCTCGACGCGGCCCCGAACGTTCTCGGGACCCAGGGCGCAGCCATCATCGCGAACATCGGGGACGAGCTCGGCATGGTCATCAACCCTGGTGCCGCCTACGGATTTGAAATCAACCCGGAGGGCATCGCCAACATCAAGCGCGACTTCAAGCGCGCTGACGACGTCGACGCCAACCCCGCGGGACTCGAAGGCGAATAGCGCCCCTTCGGCCTGACCGAAATGTGGCCGCTCGGATTGCTCCTGCCAACGTTCCTCGGGGAATAATGGCAGGATGCGGCTAGGCGTCCTCGATATCGGGTCCAATACTGTCCATCTCCTGCTGGTGGATGCACACCCTGGCGCGCGCCCCGTGCCTTTCGCCTCCCACAAGCGGCCGCTGTCCCTGGTGCAGTATCTCGACGGCGACGGCAACATCACCGACGCCGGCCAGCATGAGCTGGCAGAGTTCGTCCTTGAGGCGTGGGAATTTGCGGCGAGGCACAAGGCTGATGACCTGCTGGCCTTCTGTACGTCGGCCATCCGCGAGGCCACCAACGGACCGGCGGTGCTGGCCCGGATCAAGCACGAGACGACGGTGACGCTGCAGGAACTGACAGGCAGCGAAGAGGCGTCCATGACGTTCTTTGCCGTCCGCCGCTGGTACGGCTGGGGCGCTGGCCCCATCCTGAACCTGGACATCGGCGGCGGCTCCTTTGAGATGGCGTCCGGGCAGGACGAGCTTCCGGAGCTGGCCACGTCCGTGCCCCTCGGTGCCAGCCGCCTCACCCGGGACTGGCTGCACGAGGATCCGCCCTCAGCCAAAAGCGTCAAGGAGCTGCGGCGGTACATCCGGGAAACGCTCAAGCCGGCAGTCCGAAGCTTCGACCCGATCGGCAGGGCCAACGTCGTGGCCGGTACATCCAAGACCTTCCGCTCGCTGGCCCGCATCGCAGGCTCGGCACCGAGTGGTGCCGGACCCTACGTGAAGCGCGAGCTGAACGCCGCCGACCTGGGCATCTGGGCGCAGCGCATCTCTGCGATGAAGAGCGAGGACAGGCTGCATCTTCCGGGCGTCTCGGAGGCGCGCGCCAACCAGCTCCTTGCGGGCGCCCTGGTGGCGGAGGCCGCCCTTGAACTGTTCGCGTTCAAAAAGATTAAGATCTGCCCTTGGGCCCTGCGTGAAGGCCTCATCCTGCGGCGCCTCGACCAGTTGGTTTTTGACGGCCCGCTGGAGCCGGCCCCGCATGTCGGCGGCGTTCAGCGTGAATCCGCCCAGCCTACGGAGTCCTTGGCCGCCGGATAAGCCAGCGAGCCCCTGCGTCGGACGAAGTGTTCCACCTGACCGTGCCTGTTGAAGACGTGCCTACTTGAGAACTGCTTAAATGTGAAGCGCCGGACGGTTTCGCAGAAGGAGTTGGGGGAACACTCCTGCAACCGACCGGCGCCGCGCCGATCCCGAAGGACCGGCTCCATCACTCGCACCTTGTGAGGCACTAGAAACACTAGCGAGCCAATATGGGTGTTTGGCGGATTTTTCCTGAACGACAGCTGGGAAGGGCCGCAGCCAGCTTTTTAAACCAAAGCACCGACGGTCTGCTGCGGAAAACGGGTAAACCGCCGCAGGCCGTCGGTGCCCGGCAAGCATCCCCATGCTTGCCCATCACTCGCACCCTCAATGAGGTAATAGCAACGCTATTGCCCCAGGTTGTGAGCAAGCTCGGATAAACATGTGAGCTTCCTGTGAGTGCCGTTATGACGCAGGCCGGCCTGCATCCGCGGCGGTGAACTGCAATGATGGAGCAATGAGCAACCGAATCGCATTCCTTGGCTGTGGATCAATGAACGAGGCCATCCTGGGCGGTCTCCTCGAGGCGGGTACCAGCCCCACGGACGTGGTGGCCACCGTGCGGCGCGCTGAACGCGCTGCCGAACTGGCGGAGCGCCATCACGGGATTACCGCCATTGCCGGTTCCGAAGAGCCGGACAACAATAAGCAGGCGGCTAAGGGATCCAACGTGGTCATCCTCGGCGTCAAGCCCGTAGGGATTACCGACCTGGCCCGCGAAATCAGTGGTTCTCTTTCTCCGGACACCATTGTCATCAGCGTTGCTGCTGCCGTCTCAATCGCCCAGCTGGAAGCCGCCCTGCCGCAGGGGCAGCCGGTGATCCGGACAATGCCCAACACACCGTCGAAGCTGGGCCGCGGCGTCGTGTCGGTTTCTGGAGGCACCCACTGCACGCCCGAGCAGCTCCAGCAGGCCAAAGACATCCTCTCCGCCGTGGGGACCGTCGTCGAAATTCCGGAAGAGCAGGTGGACGCCCTCGGTGCCATCAGCGGTTCCGGGCCCGCATACGCGTTCTACCTCGCGGAAGCCATGGCGGCTGCCGGAGTCGAGCTGGGACTTGATGAGGAGCTGGCCTTGCTGCTGGCACGAGAGACCGTGGCAGGCGCCGGTCTGATGCTGGCAGAGCCCGGTGCCGAGCCGGCCGCCTTGCGCAAGGCAGTGACCAGCCCCAACGGCACCACCGAACGCGCCATCGCCACCTTCGATGAGCGCGGCATGCCGGCGATCATCGCGGCGGCGGCGCGTGCCGCCGCGGACCGCGCCGCCGAGATCACCAAACAGCTGGGCTAGTCCCCACCTGCGCCCTTACCTCGCAAGCTCGGTCAGGGAACCCTGCGGGCGTGGGCCCACCACCCGCGCCACCACCCGCTAGGGCCTGGCGGCGAAGCGCTCCAGCAGGTCCACGTGCCCTGACACGATCAGCATGTCGCGGGAGGACACCTTGGTCTCCGGGCGGGCATAGGTGAAGTCCTCGCCCGGGGATTTCACTCCCACGATGGTCACGCCGTACTTGGAGCGCACCTTGGATTCGTCCAGGGTGAAGCCCACGGTTTCACGCGGCGGATACATCTTGACGATCGCAAAATCGTCGTCGAATTCGATGAAGTCCAGCATGCGGCCGGACACCAGGTGCGCGGCGCGGACCCCGGCGTCGGCCTCGGGGTAGATGACGTGGTTGGCGCCGATCCGGGTAAGGATCTTGCCGTGCGACGGCGTGATGGCCTTGACCCACAAGTGTTCGATGCCCAGGTCCACCAGATTCACCGTGATCAGCACTGAAGATTCAATGGACGTGCCCACGCCCACGACCGCAGAGCTGAACTCCTGTGCGCCGAGCTGGCGGAGCGCGTCGATATTGGTGGCGTCCGCCTCCACGACGTGCGTGAGCACCGGCGCCCACTTTTGCACGAGGGTCCGGTCGCGCTCGATTGCCAGCACCTCGCGGCCCTGCTTGACGAGTTGTTCGGCGGTAGAGGAGCCGAAGCGGCCCAGCCCGATCACCAGGACGGGAGCATTATGGGCGGGGCGGTTGACGGCCCCAGACGTACTAGCCAATGATCGGCCTCTCTTCCGGGTAGTGGTACAACTGGCTGCGCTGGCGCAGGGCCAGGGCAGCGGCAAGCGTGACGGTGCCGACGCGGCCGGCGAACATCAGGGCGGAAAGGACGTACACGCCCGACGGCGGCAGTTCGGCGCTGAGGTTCGTGCTGAGGCCCACGGTGGCGAAGGCGGATATCGTTTCGAACAGCACCCGGTCCAGCGAAGCGCCGCTGATATGCAACAGCATGAAGGCTGAGACGGACACGAGCGTCGCGCCGGCGACGATGACCGAGATGGCCACGCGCATGGTGCCCTCCGGGATGGTCCGACCGTAGACCTTGACGTCCGCGTCGCCGCGGGCTTCGGCGACGATGGCCAGGAACATCACTGCAATCGTGGTCACCTTGATGCCGCCAGCCGTCGAGGCGGAGCCGCCGCCGGCGAACATCAGCGCGTCCGTGAGCAGCATCGTGGTGGACTCCATCTCGTTCTGGTCCACGAGGTTGAAGCCGCCGGAGCGTGTCATGACAGAGGCAAACAGCGAGTGCGTGAATTTGTCACCCAGATCCATGCCGCCCAGGGTCCGAGGGTTTTCCCACTCCATGAGCCCCCACAGCACCGTTCCGGCCACGAGCAGGATGAAAGACACCTGGATGGTCAGCTTGGTGTGCAGGTTCCATTTCTGCCAGTTGAGGCCGTTCTGCTGCAGAACCATAACCACCGGGAACCCGAGGCTGCCCAGGAACACTCCGAGCATCAGCGGAATGAGGATCCACAGGTCGGTTTCGTAGGGAACGATGCCGTCGGAATGCGGTGTGAAGCCGGCATTGTTGAATGACGAGATGGCGTAGAAAATGCCGTGCCACACCGACTGCCAGAAGGGTTCACCGAGGGTCAGGAATCTGGGAATCAGGGCCAGCGCCAGCACGCTCTCGATGATCACGGAGGTGGTGATGACGATCCGCAGCAGCGTACCCACTTCGCCCAGTCGCCCTGCGTTGCTCATGGCCTCCTGGGCGATGAGCTTGCCCCGCACACCCAGTTTCTTGCTCACCATCAGGGCCAGCAGGGACGCCAGGGTCAGCGTGCCGAGGCCGCCCACGAAGATGCCGATAAGAATGATCAGCTGGCCGAAGAATGACCAGTGGACCGCCGTGGACACCACGGTCAGGCCGGTGACGCACACTGCCGAGACCGCCGTGAACAAGGCCTGGTGCAACGGCGTGAAGTCTCCGGTGGCGGAGGACGCCGGCAGGGACAGCAGCGCAGTGAAGACGACGATCACCACGACGAACGCGCTGAGGGCCAGTCGTGCCGGTGACGTGTTGGCGATATCGTCGATGAAGTCCCGAAGCCGCGTGAATATCCAGAGGCCTTCACGCTCGGGGACGTTTGGCTGCCAGCTCGTCGGGTTCTTGGACCTCGACTGGCTTTGCGTCATGGGTGGCTGTTCCTTGGTTGAATCTGCTTCCTTCAGTAGTAAACCACTAAAGTCCGCCGCATGGCCGGGGCAGTCATGCTACGCAGGCAGGAGGACCACGCTCAGGTAGCCTGTCAGTAATGACATTCCTGCCCGGACTCAGCCTTCCCGCACTGCCAACGACGGTGGTGTGGGACGCTGCCATGACGGCGTACAACTTCGGCCCGGGCCACCCGATGGCACCGGAGCGTCTCGACCTCACCGCACGGCTGGCCCGGAGCCTGGGGCTGCTGGACCTCGGGCACGTCAGCCTGGCGGCGCCGACGGTGGCGGATGATATCGAACTGACCACCGTCCACAGCCCCGAATTCGTGGCTGCCGTCCGTCGCATCAGCGACGACCCCACGTCCGCCGACGAGGCCCACGGGCTCGGAACCGAGGACGATCCGGCATTCGCCGGCATGCACACGGCCGCCGCCCGCATCGCCGGAGGATCCCTGCTTGCTGCCCGCGCCATCCTGGACGGTTCGGCGGTGCGTGCCGTGAACTTCGGCGGCGGGCTGCACCATGCCGCCCGCGACCGTGCCAGCGGATTCTGCATTTATAACGACGCCGCGCTGGCCATCCGGGCGCTGCTGGACGGGGGCGTGCAGCGCGTCGCCTACATTGATGTCGATGCGCATCACGGGGACGGGACCCAGAGCATTTTCTGGGACGATCCCCGCGTCCTCACCATCTCCCTGCACGAGACCGGCCTCGCCCTGTTCCCGGGCACGGGTTTCGCCAACGAGACCGGCGGGGCGGGCGCTCCGGGCAGTGCCGTCAACGTGGCCCTGCCGGTGGGCACCGGGGACGCCGGCTGGCTGCGCGCATTCCACGCTGTGGTTCCGCAGCTAATAGGTGCCTTTGAACCGGACGTGATCGTCAGCCAGCACGGCTGCGACTCGCATCGGCTGGATCCGCTGACACACCTCAATGTCAGCGTGGACGGCCAGCGCGAGGCGGCCACTGCCGTCGCGAATCTCGCGGCACGGCACTGTGACAACCGCTGGATCGCCACCGGCGGCGGCGGCTACCACATCACCGGAGTCGTGCCGCGGGCATGGAGCCACCTGATCGGGATCGTGGCGGGCCGGCCCGTGCCGCTGCGCACTCCCGTGCCGGAAGCCTGGAGGAGCTACGTGCATGAGCGCTACGGCATCGCGGCACCCACGCTCATGGGCGACGATGCGGACGTCTGGTGGCGCTCCTGGGAGGTCGGGTTCGACCCCAATGACGACGTCGACCGCACGGTGATGGCCACCCGCAAGGAAGTTTTCCCCCTGCACGGACTGGATCCCTGGTTCGACTGAACCGCTCCGACAGAGGACCCCGGCGGCGTCGGGTTTCGCACCAGCGAAATAGTAGATGCCATTCGGCGTATATGTCGCTAGGGTTGGTCCCATGGTGACAGACGACGTATTTGCCGTCATTGCTGAGGCAACGCGGCGCGACATTCTCGTTTCCCTCCAAAAAGGGGACAAAGCAGTGGGGGAGCTGGTCGAGGAGCTCGCCGCGAGCCAGCCCACCATCTCCAAGCACCTGAAGGTGCTCCGTGAAGCCGACCTCGTGAGCATGCGCGCGCAGGGACAGAAGCGCTACTACGCCCTTAATCCCAAGCCGCTGGCCGGCGTCGCCAGCTGGCTGGGGACGTTCGACGTCGGCCCGGCGGCTGCCGGTGCCGGGTCACCGGACCCCGCGGGCCACGCCGAGGCCGCCGCAGACCAGCAGCGTCCGACCCGGGCACAAGCGGCAGGTTCCGTTCCCCGTGACGCAGCTCCCAGCGGCGCAGCTCTTGGCGGCCCAGCGTCGCCAGCCGCCCCGGATACAGAGGTTCCCGAGGCGTTCGCCGCCGCCGGCGCTGCAGGTGCTTTAGGCGCTTCCGGGCGTCCCGACGGTGCACCGCTGAGTCCCGCCGTCGTCGTTCCAGGAGGCCTGCAGGACGACACCGTTCCGCAGCAAATCGGACGCACGGTGGGCCGCGGCGCGAAGAAGGCCGCGGACCTGCTCGCGAACCTGCCGAAGTTCGGGCGCAAGAAGTAGCCCGGGTGGCCCGCCGGCGGGTCTACCTGCCAAGGATCCGCACGTGGTCAGGTGTCAGCTCGGAGAGCTTACTGACGCCCAGGAGTGCCATGGTGCGGGTCATGTCCTTTTCGAGGATCTGGAGGGCACGGTCCACACCGGCCCGTCCGCCGGCCATCAGCCCGTACAGGTAGGCGCGGCCAATCAGCGTGAAGTCCGCGCCGAGGGCCAGTGCCGCGATGATATCCGCCCCGCTCATGATGCCCGTGTCCAGGATGATCGCGGTGTCCGAGTTGTCCGCTTTGAACGCTTGCGAGACCTCCGGCAGCAGGTGGAGCGGAATGGGCGCGCGGTCCAGCTGGCGTCCGCCGTGGTTGGAGAGCACCACACCGTCCGCGCCATGGTCCACCACCTTGCGGGCGTCGTCCACGGTCTGGATGCCCTTGACCACCAGGTTGCCCTTCCAGGTTTCGCGCAGCCAGTCCAGGTCATCGAAAGTCAGTGTGGGGTCGAACATGGAGTTGATCAGGTCCGCCACGGTTCCGGTGTAGCGCGAGAGTGAGGCGAACGTCAGCGGCTCGTGCGTGAGGAAGTTGAACCACCAGGCCGGCCGGTAGGACGCATCCAGCACGGTCTTCAGGGTCAGCGCCGGTGGGATGGTCATGCCGTTGCGGACGTCGCGGAGGCGGGCGCCGGCCACCGCCGTGTCCACCGTAACCATGAGGGTGTCGTTTCCTGCCTTGGCGGCCCGTTCGATCAGCTCCAGGGAACGGTCCCGGTCCGTCCAGAGATACAGCTGGAACCAGTTGCGGCCATGGGGTGCCGCCTCGGCGACGTCCTCGATGGACGCTGTTCCCATGGTGGAGAGCGTGTAGGGGATGCCGGCGGCCTCGGCGGCCTGTGACCCGGCATATTCGCCCTCGGACTGCATCATCCGGGTGAAACCGGTGGGGGCGATGCCGACCGGCAGCCGGGACGGCCTGCCCAGGATGTCGGTGCCCAGGTCCACGCTGGATACATCGCGGAGGATGCCCGGGCGGAACTCGATGTCGACGAAGGCCTCACGGGCGCGGCGCAGGGTGATCTCGGCTTCAGCGGCGCCGTCGGTGTAGTCGAAGGGTGCCTGCGGCGTGCGCCGCTTGGCCATGTCCCGCAGTTCCCAGATGGTGCTGGCCCGCTGCAGTTTGGCGGCCCGGCTGAAGTCGGGCTTCTTGAACTGCATCAGCGGAGCGACGTCCGAATACTTCGGGATCCGGCGCTTCAGGGCAGCGGGGATGCGTGCGGGGGCAGAGATGCCGGGCTCCCGGTCCGCCGGAGCGGTGTCACGGGGTGTGGTGGGGGCTTCCGGGTTGTTCGATTCAACTGTCTGCGTCATTGCTGCCTCCGAATGCGGAATCGTGTGGTTGGACCACACTGTAGCCCATGTGGTCCAACCACATCAACTAAGATGGCCACATGCGTACGCACCAACTTGTCCTGCAGTGGATCGAGGACCAGCTTGCAGGCGGCCAGCTCTCGGTGGGCGGCCGGCTGCCCGCCGAGCGCAGCCTGGCGGAGCAGCTCTCCGTCTCGCGCACCTCGGTCCGCGAAGCCATCCGCATCCTCGAGGCCATGGGCATCGTGCGTGCCGGCGTAGGGTCGGGCCCGGACGCCGGGACGGTGGTGATTTCCGATCCGACGGCTGCTCTGGGCTCGGCACTGCGCCTGCATGTTGCCACCCAGCACCTGCCCGTGGCGGACATCGTTGAAACGCGGGTACTGCTGGAATCCTGGGCCGTGGCCCGGGCCAAGCCGGACGCCCCCGAACTCAAGCGTGCGTCGGAGCTGCTGGACGATATGGACGCCGGTCCGGAGGTTGATGATTTCCTGGCCCTGGACGTGCGGTTCCACCTCGCCCTGGCCGATGCCGCCGGGAATGCCGTGGTCAGCGCGATGATGGGATCCCTGCGCGAGGCCATCCAGGGCTACGCCGAAAAGCTGACGGCCAACTTTCCGGACTGGGAGGCCACGGCAGCGCGGCTGCGTTCGGAGCACCGGGAGATTCTGGAGGCCATCCGGAATGACGACGGCGGCCGCGCGGCTCAGCTGGTCGCGGCCCATATCGAGGGCTACTACAGGGAGGCCGGCCTGGGCCACGACACCGGCAGATGACAGTTGGCGGCAATGCTCCCGATGGACACTGCCGCCAACTGTCATGTCGCGGGGTGTGAAATACACTGGCGGAATGTCTACTGTGAAGCCTCGCGGACGCTACGCCAAGGGCGCCGAACGCCGTGAGCAGATCATCCAAACGGCCACTGATGTGTTTGCCACGGAGGGCTTCGAGGGAACCGCCCTGAAGCGTGTGGCCGAGCAGGTGGGCGTGAAGGAAGCCACCCTGTTCCACTACTTCAGCGGCAAGCAGGAGCTGCTGACAGCTGTTCTCGCCGAGCGGGACCGCCGCGGCAGGGAGCTGGGGGGAGCAGTGGAACCTGGCCTCCCGGGGCTGGTCCCGGTGGCTGAGCGCAACATGCAGGAGCCTGGGCTGACCACGCTGTATGCGGTGGCGTCAGCAACAGCAAACGACCCCGGACATGCTTCGCACACCTACTTCCAGTCCCGGTATTCCGAACTCGTCGAAGAGCTGGGGCAGGACATTCGGCGCCGCCAGGGCGCGAACGAAGTCCGGACCGATGCCTCTGCGGAGTCGCTGGCGCGGCTTGTTATTGCGGCGTTTGACGGCCTGCAGCTGCAATGGCTCTACGACAAAAACGTGGACATCGCGGCAGGCCTCGGGGAGCTGGTCGAGGTCCTGCTGGCACCTCCGGGAATCGGGGCTGAATAACGCCGGCATCCCCTTACCGGGACCTGCCCGGGTCGGCCCCGGTCCTGCCTGCACAGCCGCGCCGGTCCCGCCTGCACGCCGGCACCCGGTCCCGCCGCGCAGCGGCGGCGGGACCGGCCCGGGATCGGAGCCTGCCTACACGGCAGCGGCGACAGAGCCGGCGTCGGCCGCGGCCCGCGGCAGCGGATCCAGGTGGCTGATGCCGTCCGGCGTGACCTGCAGGACCTGGGCCGTGGCAATGTCATAGAACAGGCCGGTTAGGTGCAGCCGGCCCGACTGGAGGGCCTCGCGGACACCGGGATGACGCTGCAGCCGTTCCAGCTGGACGGCGACGTTGACCATCGCCAGCTGGTCCACTTCCCCGTATCCCTCCTCTGCTGCAGCGGTCCGCACTCGGTGCCCTGAGCGGAACGCGGCGAGGCTGGGCCGGGCATGGTCCAGCCAGGCCTCGACCGCATTGCGCCCGGCTGCTGCTTTCTGGGGCGAGTCCTTCACCGGGTCTGCGGTCAGGGCAGTCATGGCACCGCAGCCGGAGTGGCCGCAGATGACCACCGACCTGATCGAAAGCTTATGGAGCGCGAAGTCCAGCGCTGCTTCGACCGAGGGGTCGAGCCGGCCGTTCCCCACCACGTTGCCCACGTTCCGGACGGTGAACAGGTCGCCCGGGCCGCTGCTCGTGATCAGGTTCGGCACCAGCCGTGAATCCGAGCAGGTGAGGAACAGTGTGTCCGGGTTCTGGGCGGCGGACAGTTCCTGCACATGGGGGCGAAGCAGGTGGGCGTGGCGGCGGTGGTAGTTTTCCACCCCGGCGAGCACCGTCTGCAGCGGAGCCGGTAGGTGGGTCCCGGCCTCCGTCCCAGGCCGGAGATCCCGCTGCCAGCTGCGCCACGGGGCAAAGCCGCCCCGCAGGGCGGAACGCGAGCTGCCGCGCGCCGGCGGGCCGGCCTTTGCACCGTGAAGGGTGGCGGTGCCGCTTTCTTCTATCTGCACGGTGCCGCCGTTGCTGATGTGCCGGCGGCGCCACGCGTCCAGCGTGTCGTGTACGGGATGATCCAGGAAGTCCACCTCAAGCTCGACGGTGACGTGCGAGCCGGACGGGACGGAGGCGAGGACGTGGCTGAGGCGGGGGAGTGACAGGAAGCTGCAGGATCCGTCGATCACTACCCGCCAGCGCTGGTCGTCCGGGTCTCCGAGGGGTTCCGCATGGATGCCGGCGCGGACCACGCGCCACAGCACCAGCACCACGGCCAGGGCCAGGCCCGTGAGCACTCCTGCCAGCAGGTTCACGAACACCACGGTCAGCAGCGTGACGGCATATACCGCCAGGTCCCCGGTTACGCGGGCAGTGTGGAAATCGGCCACTTTCACGAGCCGGACGCCGATGATGATCAGCAGCCCGGCGAGGACGGCAACGGGAACCAGTTCGATCACCGCCGCAAGCAGAAGTGAAAAGACCAGCACCCAGACGCCGTGCAGGATTGCTGATTTTCGCGTTCGCGCCCCTGCTTCCAGGTTGGTCGCGCTGCGCACGATCACGCCGGTGACGGGAAGGCCGCCCAGCATGCCGGAGGTCATGTTGGCGGCTCCCTGGCCCACGAGTTCCCGGTTGAAGTCCGTCCGTTCGCCGTGGTGCATCCTGTCCACGGCCACGGCGGAGAGGAGGGATTCAACGCTGGCCACCAGCGCGATGGTGATGATGCCGATCGCAACGGCGCTCCAGTGCCCCTGCGGCAGTTGCGGGAGGGACAGCGCGTCGAGGAGGGACCCGTCGAAGGTGATCCGGTCGACGTCGGACTTGAAGGGAAGGGAAAGCGCGGTGGCGGCGACCACTGCCGCGAGCGGCGCCGGGATTCGGCGGACGGCGGCCGGCATGTATTTCCAGCCGAGCAGCGTCAGGATCACCAAGACGCCCAGAGCCGCTGCCTGGTGGTCCACGGAGGTGATGGTGGCCGGAAGGGCCTTGACGTTGTGCCAGGCCGATTCGCCGGCCTCGGCGCCGAGCATCACGTGGGTCTGCTGCAGGACAATGATGACGCCGATTCCGGCGAGCATGGCGTGGACCACCACGGGGGCGATGGCCAGGGCCACGCGGCCAACCCGTGCGAAGCCCAGCAGCGTCTGGAGGACACCGGCCGCGGCCGTGATGGCGCAGGTCGCCGGCCAGCCGAACTGCTCGATCAGGCCGGCAACGATGACGGTCAGGCCTGCGGCGGGGCCGCTGACCTGCAGAGGTGAGCCGCCAAGCGTGCCGGCCACGATGCCGCCGACTGCTGCAGCGATAAGGCCTGCCATGACGGGTGCTCCGGAGGCAGCCGCGATCCCCAGAGAGAGGGGCACCGCCACGAGAAACACGACAAGGGATGCGGGCACGTCCCAGCGAAGCCCGGAGGTCAGGGCAGCCGGGAAAGGTATCCGGTTTGCTGTGCCGGGTGGGGAGATTGGATCCGTAGCGGCTGGTGAGGGCATTTTCAGTCCTTGGCTCGTTTGGCGGGTCCTTGCCCACGCTATTGACGCCGCCAGCACGGCTGCAAGGGTGTCGGTCGTGAGAAACAACACCTGCGGGCCGCCGTAAAATCCGCTTAACACAGGCCTGGATTTTCGTCGTCTGGCGGTTCCGGGCCGGTCGTTGGCAAAAGCCCCGGCGGGTTGCCGGAAAGCCGAAATCCCAGCCGCACCCCCAAGAATCCGGGGCAGGCGCGGCGGGCGCGGGATCCCGGGTCAAGAGCCCGGGCACGGCCCCGGAAAAGAAGCGATTAATCAAGTCACATTAGAAATTTGGGGCAGGTCAGGCGGTTTCTGCGCAAAAAATTTCCTTGCAGCTGCAGCGTCAGCGGCCTCGCGATGCCGTTTCGCCACCCGGCACGGGGCATCGAAGCGGACCCCACCCTGTCCGTTCGCCCAGGGCTCGAATTTGCGGATCAAACAACGCCGAGGTTAGGGTGTCCCTATGACTAACCGTTGGTATGCGTATTTTTCGTTGGCTCTGGAGGGGCCCGCGTCTAACTGACACGCATCCAACTACCTTCAGAGCCAACAGGGCAGAGATCATTCTCTGCCCTTCGCCATTTCTCCGGCGGGTTCTGATCTGGGCCCGCTCCGCACCCGGAACAGGACCCCATGAGCACCGCAGCAGCAACCGAAACCCAGCAGGCGGCGTCGAACCGCAGCACGACGCACGCCGCCTCGAAGCAGTCCACCTCGAATTTGCGCGTCAGCGGGATCACCGCCCTGCCGACGCCCCAGGAGATGATCGCCGAACTGCCGCTCGACGCCCGGACGGCAGACGTCGTCGAACGCGGCCGGGACGAAGTCCGGGCTGTCATGGACGGTGTGGACGACCGCCTGCTCGTGATCGTCGGGCCGTGCTCCATCCATGATCCCAAGGCCGGCCTCGAATACGCCCGCCGCCTCGTCAGCCAGGCCGAGAAGCACAAGGAAGACCTGCTCATCGTCATGCGGGCATACTTCGAAAAGCCGCGCACCACGGTCGGCTGGAAGGGCCTGATCAACGACCCGCGGCTTGACGGCACCCACGACATCGCCACGGGCCTGCGCGAGGCGCGCCGCTTCCTGCAGCAGGTGACAGCACTCGGACTGCCCGCCGCCACGGAGTTCCTTGAACCGATCAGCCCCCAGTACATGGCCGACCTCGTCTCCTGGGG
Organism: Arthrobacter sp. B2060; assembly: GCF_059090445.1. Taxonomy (NCBI): domain Bacteria; kingdom Bacillati; phylum Actinomycetota; class Actinomycetes; order Micrococcales; family Micrococcaceae; genus Arthrobacter; species Arthrobacter sp. B2060. Next base: position 73,851 of record NZ_JBNHFR010000008.1, on the reverse strand, counting down.
CGCCATCGGTGCACGCACCACTGAAAGCCAGATCCACCGCCAGCTCGCCTCCGGGCTCTCCATGCCCATCGGCTTCAAAAACGGGACCGACGGCGACCTTCAGGTCGCGGTTGATGCCTGCAGCGCGGCCGCGGCGGCCCAGGCTTTCCTGGGGATCGACGACGACGGCCGGGCTGCGCTTGTCTCCACCGCCGGCAACCCTGACACACACGTCATTCTGCGCGGCGGCCGGAAGGGCCCCAACTACTCCGCCGCCGACGTTGAAGCTGCGTCATCGAGGCTCGCGGCAAAGAACCTCAACCCGCGGCTCATCGTGGACGCCAGCCATGCCAACAGCGGCAAGAGCCACCACCGCCAGGCTGAGGTTGCCCTTGAAATCGGTGCGCAGCTGGAAGATGCAGGCGCCGCCGCAAACGCCGTGGCCGGGGTCATGCTCGAGAGCTTCCTCGTGGGCGGCGCCCAGAACCTGGACGTGGCCGAGCACGCCGCCGGGAAGGACGAGCTCGTATACGGCCAGAGCGTCACCGACGCGTGCATGGAGTGGGATGTGACGGCCTCAGTCTTGGAGCAGCTGGCGGCCTCGTCGCGGAAACGCCGGGCTTTCACAATGGCCACGTGAGCATCTAGAGTAACTAGGACACGGTTGTTCGATGGCTCAGCATCGGCGCACCGCAGACAAAAATGGGATGCCGCAATGTTGCTGAGAGCAAAGGAATATGGGAAATGTCCGCAGAGTCGAACTTCTCGAACGCCAAGTTCTTGACCGTGGCCGAAGTGGCTGAGGTCATGCGCGTCTCCAAAATGACCGTGTACCGGCTGGTCCATTCCGGGGAGATGCCGGCCGTTCGGTTCGGCCGCTCGTACCGGGTTCCGGAGACCGCCGTCGAGCAGTACCTTAAGGGTGCTGTTGTGGACGGACAGTCGGACACCGCGTGATTCTTGGCGCTCAACTGGCCGTTCGGATTCCCGTGACGGCTGCAGCTTCCTTGGGGGCGGCTGGAGGTCATGGGAAGGCCGGCGGTCAGGAGGCGCCCGGATAAGCGGTACCCTGTTAAGGAACGTTTTACGTCATTGTAAGAATCTGTCAGTTGTTCAGTCTGTTGCTTAGTCCACGGACCTTCTCCATCAGACAGGTACTGCATCTAGTTTGTAAGGAACTTTCGTGGGTTCAGTTATTAAGAAGCGTCGCAAGCGTATGGCCAAGAAGAAGCACCGCAAGTTGCTTCGTAAGACCCGCCACCAGCGCCGCAACAAGAAGTAGAGATACTTTCAGTGCGTGGATGCCCGCCGCCTTTCGAGGTGGCGGGCATTTTCTTTGCCTCCTGGCGACGCGGAAGCGGTCTCAGGACGCGGATACGGTCTGAGGACACGGATATTTGGGTGTCGCCAGACCGTTTGCGTGTCCTGGGGGCATTAGCGCGTCCGGAGCGCGTCAGACCCGCGGGCCGCGGAAGCGGGAGTAGCCCCTCCAGAGGCCGTAGACCGCCCCTCCGGCGGTTGCGGCCTTGAGCCCAAGGGTCGCGGCGCGCCGGCCCGAGCGGAAGTCATAGACCGGCCAGTTGTGCTCCCGGGCGTGCTTGCGCAGCCGGGCGTCCGGGTTGATGGCGACGGGGTGGCCCACCAGGGTCAGCAGCGGGATGTCGTTGTAGGAGTCGCTGTACGCCCAGCAGCGCTTGAGGTCGAGGCCTTCGGCATCGGCGAGGCCCTGGACGGCCACCGCCTTCGCCGAACCGTGCAGGATGTCGCCGACTAACCGCCCGGTGTACAGCCCCTCACTGATTTCTCCCACGGTGCCCAGCGCCCCCGTGAGCCCCAGCCGGGTGGAGATGACCGTGGCCACCTCGATCGGCGTGGCGGTCACGAGCCAGACCTGGCGCCCCACGCGCAGGTGCTGCTGGGCCAGGGCCTTGGTACCGGGCCAGATCCGGGAGGCGATCATCTCGTCGTAGACCTCTTCGCCGAGCGCCTTGATGTCTTCCACGGTGATGCCGGAGGCGAGGGTCAGGGCGGAGTCACGCACCGCGTGGACGTCGTCAATGTTTTCGCCACGGAGCACGAACTTGAACTGTTGCCATGCCATGCCCGCCGCCTGCGGGAGGGTAAAGGCTCCCCGCTGATGCATTTTCCGGGCCACGTGGAAAAGGCTGGCGCCCCTCATCAGGGTGTTATCGACGTCGAAAAACGCGGCCTCGCCTTGTTGCCGCGTTGCAACGGGCTGCCTGGCCACAGCGACATACTTCTCCTCAGGCATGCCACTGAGTCTAGTCAACGCGGGGAAGCCCATCCTCCGCGGACGCAGAATCGGGCCACGCACCGGCGTTCTGCCGACGCCGGCATCGCTCAGCGCCGGGAACGGCGCTACGGTTGAGCCATGGCAAATCCCGACGTCGTTCTCCTCACCAAAGCTGACTGTCACCTGTGCGCTGCCGCGCGCGACGCCGTCGGACGGGTTGCCGCAGGGCTGGGGCTTGGGTGGACGGAACAGTCGGTGGACGGCGATGAAGCCCTCCGGGACCGCTACGCCGAAGAAATCCCGGTAGTGCTGGTGGACGGGATCCAGCGCGACTTCTGGAAGATCGACGAGGCAAGGCTCGAGCGCGTCCTGCGCCAGGCGATGGCGCGCTAGCCGCGTATCCCGCACAGAGGCACCGGCTTTGTTGACATAAGTGATGGGGATTTAGAGTGGACTCACAACGCGACGCAATGGAGCAATTAGTGACTTCGCTCGATTCACCACCCCAGGCCGTGCCAGGGCACACCGGTGCTGCCGGCAAGCAGATCCCGCCAGCCGCCGTGGCCCGGCTGACCATCTACCTGCGCGCCCTGAACTCCCTCCTCGCCGAAGGAATTGAACGCGTCTCATCCGAGTCCCTGGCTGAGGCCTCCGGGGTCAGCTCCTCCACCCTCCGCAAGGACCTTTCCCACGTGGGATCGTATGGCACCCGCGGTGTGGGCTACGAGGTCCAGTACCTCAGCCGCCACATTGCCGCCACGCTCGGACTTACGCACGACTGGAAGGTCGCCATCGTCGGCGCCGGTAACCTGGGCAAAGCGCTGGCCAGGTACGGCGGGTTCGAGTCCCGCGGCTTCGACGTGGTGGCCATTTTCGACGCCGACCAGATGGTGGTCGGCAACGAGGTGGGCTGGCTGCGGGTGAGCGATGTGGCGGACCTTGAAACGGTGCTGGAGCGGACGGGCACGAACATGGTGGTCCTCGCCTTGCCGGCGGCTGTGGCCCAGAGCGTTTGCGACCGCGTGGTGGCCGCGGGGGTACGCAGCATCCTCAGCTTCGCCCCGGTGATGCTACAGGTTCCCGACGACGTGAACCTCCGCAAGGTGGACATGGCCACCGAGCTGCAGATCCTGGCCTACCACGCGCAACGGGCGCAGACCCCGGGGCAACCGCACTAACTTCCGGCTCCGGTTAAGCGCGAGCGCACACTTGTGGCCCCTGACTCCGCGGGGAGTGAGGGGCCACAAGGTAGGTGAACAACAGGCAGTTGGCGTGGTCAGCGGCCGTACGGGCCCGCGTACGGGTTGGCGAAGGGTTGCGGCTTCTGGAAATACGGTGAAGCCGCAGGCATGTACAGCATCACGATCGCGGCGATCCCCAGAATCACAGCGACAGTGTTGATGCCCAGCGGCGCAATGGAGAAGATGGACAGCGCCGCAAAGACAGTGCCCAAGATCCGGGCCCAGTTCTTACCCTTGCGGACGTTGAACGCCACCAGCGCGTAGAGCCCGGCAATGATCAGCGCAAAGACCACGATCGTGCCAATGAGGAAGCCCTTGATGTCTTCGAAGGGGATGCTCTGGCCGCTGCCCTGAATCTGGTCCTCGAAGGTCTGGCGCACCGCGGGGTCGTCGAGGGTGCCAATGCCCAACAAGGTGGACAGGAACGTCAGGACGCCGGCCGCCAGGATCATCCAGAACGCCCGCTGCACCGACTGGGGTGCGACGGCGGATCCGCCCATGGCCTGCTCTGAGGGGTACTGGGCATACGGTGACTGGCCATATGGCGACGGGCCCTGAGGCGGCTGGCCGTACGGCTGTTGCCCGTACTGCGGCTGTCCATACTGCGGCGGGTTCTGGCCGTACTGCGGCTGCTGGGGAGCGTTTTGGCCATACTGCGGGGCATTTTGGCCGAACTGGGGTGCATTCTGACCATACTGGGGGGCATTTTGGCCGTATTGCGGAGCGTTCTGGCCGTACTGCGGCTGCCCGCTGCTGTCCCGTCCAGACTCATCGGAATCATGGCGGCCGGAATCCGGATCGTTAGGGTTGCGAGGCGGGACTGGAGGAGTGCTCATGAGCGTTCCTTTGCGTTGTGACGTAGGGACCGGCCGCCGGGTTCAGACGCATTGCCCTGCCCCCAGCATGGCTTAACTCCACCGTACCCCTCACCGGTCGTGTCGAGGCTCATCCCCGAGGGGTATTCGCGGCAAACCAGGCCTGCGAGTTGGGAACCCACATCAGCACGGTTGCGGCCAGCGCTGCCAGAAAGCCCAGCCCGTTGCCGGCGCGGCCGTCAGTGAAGGCGAGGCTTATGACAGCGAGAAGCAGTGAGGCACCGGCAACAGCCGTCAGTGCCAGCAGGCCCCACTCCCGGCCTTCCTTCATATTCATGGCCAGGACAATCTGCAGCGCGGACAGCGCCGCGCCGCAGACCGCGAGCAGCAACACAAGGATCGCGATGCCGGGCGAAAACGCAAAGAGAACCAACGCGCCGAACAGCACGATCACCCCGCCGAGCAGCCCGAGCAGGCCACTGAGCACCCAGATCCAGTACGAGATCTTCAGTTCCGTCGGCAGCCCGATCACGCTGAAGAGCCCGGCGAAGCCGCCTGGCGGCATGGCCTCATAGAAACTGCGGGGGCGGTCCGCGGGCAGGTGGAACGGGAGGCGTCCTGCACGCCGCTGTTGTGGACGGTCACCGGAAGGGGGTTCGCTGCCTGGTTCCTGCGGTGGATCGTTGGGGTTGCTCATGGCTCTCACTTATAGAAGGCGGTGTGGCCAATTATAGAAAGCGTCCGGGCCCGGACGGCCACGGTCGGCAGTAGCTGCAGGCGACGCAAAAGCCCCGCTCCGTGGAGCCGGCTTGAGCCGGACCATGGGCGGGGCGTTTGCGGTGCACGGCCCGTCATGCGGGCCCTGGTGTGCGGTTACGCGGCAGGGGCGATGAAGGCCAGTTCGAGGTTGATGGCAACCTTGTCGCTGACCAGCACGCCGCCGGCTTCCAGGACAGCGTTCCAGGTCAGGCCGAAGTCCTTGCGGCTGATGGTGGTTTCAGCGGAAACGCCGGCGCGGGTGTTGCCGAACGGGTCCACGGCCACGCCGTTGAGCTCGGTCTCGAGGGCCACCGGACGGGTCACGCCCTTGATGGTGAGGTCGCCCTGGAGCTCGTAGCTGTCGCCCTTGGCCACGAGGCCGTTGGAAACGAAGGAGATCTCCGGGAACTTCTCGACGTCGAAGAAGTCTTCGCCGCGGACGTGGCCGTCGCGGTTGACGTCGCCCGAGTCGAAGCTGGCGGTCTGGATGGTGGCGCTGACCTTGGAGTCGGCCACGTTCTCGGCCAGGTCCAGGGTTGCGGTGGCTTCCTTGAACTGGCCGCGGACCTTGCTGATGCCCGCGTGGCGGACGGTGAATCCGATTTCGCTGTGCGAGGTGTCCAGGGTCCAGGTGCCGGTGGTGACGTTAGCGGGAAGTGCCATGATGGTTCTCCTTGGTTCGGTGGTGCGTCGGATGAATCGTGGGGTTGAAGCTTCATTGGTTGAAGTCTCAACTAACTGCTGCATCCAGTATAAACATGCAAATGCATCTTTTATTCCAGCCCCCGGGAACATTTCGTAATTTTCTTGAGTTCTACTAGATGTAGAAGATTTCGTCATTACCCCTGCCCTTTGAGAAACTGGTAGACATGCCCCAAGCCACTGTTCATTTGCTCCGCCACGGCGAAGTCCACAATCCTGCGGGCGTCCTGTACGGCAGACTGCCGGAATTTCACCTTTCCGAGCTTGGCCAGCAGATGGCGCAGACGCTGGCGGAACACTTCCGCGACCGCGCCGCCCAGGGCGCAAAGATCGTCTACCTCGTGGCCTCCCCGCTGACCCGCGCCCAGGAGACCGCAGTTCCCACGTCCCAGGCGCTGGGGCTGGAGATCCATACGGACAAGCGCATCATCGAGGCAGAGAACCATTTTGAAGGGCTGAGGGTCACCAAGGCCGAGCTGAGGAAGCCCAAGCATTGGCCGAAGCTCGTGAACCCGATGCGGCCCTCGTGGGGCGAGCCGTACAAGGATCAGGCAGCCCGCGTGCAGGCGGCCGTCCAGGATGCCCGCGCCAAGGCGATTGAACTCGGCGGCGACGGCGCCGAAGCCATCATGGTCAGCCACCAGCTTCCCATCTGGGCCACGCGCCTCAGCGCAGAGGGAAAGCCGCTGTGGCACGATCCCCGCAAGCGCGAGTGCACCCTTACCTCCCTGACGTCCCTCGTGTTCGACGACGACGGCACCCTCGTGCGCGTTGTGTACACCGAGCCGGCCGCTGCCCTTCTTCCCGGTGCCTCCAGCACCCCCGGAGCCTAACCATGACCAACCCCCCTGTAAGCTCCCGCCGCGGCGTCCTCGCTGCCGGAGGCCTGGCGTTGACTGCGCTCACGCTGGGTCTGTCCGGCTGCGCGCAGGAAGATGCGTTGGCCAAACAGGCGAAGGCGGGCGACAACAAGAACTACGTCGCCGGGGACGGCTCGGTGACGGAATTCGCGGCGGCGGACCGCAAGGCGCCCGTCGATATCCAGGGAACGCTCTTCAACGGCACCGCGGTCACGCCCAAGGACTTCCTGGGCAAGGTGACTGTCCTGAACTTCTGGTTCGCCGCGTGCGCGCCGTGCCGGGTGGAAGCCCCGTTGCTTGAAGCACTCCACCAGGAGTTCAAGCCCAAGGGCGTGCAGTTCCTCGGCGTGAACCTGCGGGATGAGAAAGCCACCGCGGAAGCCTTCGACAAGACGTTCGGCCTCACCTACCCGAGCTTCAACGACAAGGACGGCGGCGTGCTGCTGTCCGTGTCTGGCCTGGTGCCGCCGGGGGCCGTCCCCACAACACTCGTCCTGGACAAGCAGGGCCGTGTGGCATCGCGAGTGCTGGGGGAGATCCAGAAGGGCACCCTCAAGGCCCTCATCGATTCCGCCGTGGCAGAGTAGCGGGCGGACCGTACCGTGAACAGCCCCTTCGCCGAAGCCATCCTGAACGGCTCGCTGCTCCTTGCCATCCCAGTGGCGCTCCTGGCCGGACTGGTGTCCTTCCTCTCGCCCTGCGTCCTGCCGCTGGTGCCCGGATATCTGGGCTACGTCACGGGACTGACCGGCGTGGACCTCCAGAAACAGAAGCGCGGGCGCATGCTGGCCGGCATCGGCCTCTTCGTGCTCGGGTTCTCGGTGATCTTCGTGCTGCTCGGCGGTGCGTTCGGCCAGCTGGGCACCCTGCTCGCCGCCGGCCAGAACGCCTGGATCACCCAGCTGCTCGGAATCCTGGTGATCATCATGGGCGTAGTCTTCATGGGCGGATTCAGCTGGCTCCAGCGCGACGCCAAAATCCATGCGAAACCGCCCGCAGGACTGTGGGGCGCCCCGCTGCTGGGGATCACGTTCGGCCTCGGCTGGGCGCCGTGCATCGGCCCCACCTACTCCGCCGTCCAGCTGCTGAGCCTCTCCGGCGGTTCGTCCGCGGCGAAGGGGGCCTTCCTGGCGTTTGTTTACAGCCTCGGCCTGGGCATTCCGTTCCTGCTGATAGCGCTGGCAGTGCGCCGCGGCGCCGGCGTGATGTCCTTCTTCCGCAAGCACCGGCTCGCCATCCAGCGGACCGGCGGGGGAGTCCTGATCGTCCTGGGGATCCTGATGGCCACAGGACTGTGGGGCGCCTGGGTCACCCAATTGCAGTACTGGTTCCAAACCGACGTTAAGTTGCCGATCTGATGAGCGAGCGTGTGAAGTCCACCAAGAACCGTCCGGCCGAGGAATCCCCCAAGGATCACGCACCCAAGGTTGCCGCCCCGAAGGACGCCCTGGGGGAGGCCAAAGCCAACGCGGCGCTGCCTGCCCTGGGCGCCGGCGGCATGCTCCGCTGGGCCTGGACGCAGCTGACCAGCATGCGAACGGCGCTGTTCCTGCTGCTGCTGCTGGCCGTGGCTGCGGTGCCTGGCTCGCTGTTCCCGCAGCGTCCGGCCAACCCGTCGGTGGTCACGCAGTACATCAAGGACAACCCGGACTACGGCAAGATCCTCGATTCGCTGCAGCTGTACGACGTGTACTCCTCGGCCTGGTTCTCGGCCATTTACATCCTGCTCTTCATCTCGCTGATCGGCTGCGTGGTGCCGCGCGCCATAGCCCACTACCGGGCCATGCGCTCGGAGCCGCCGCGGACCCCGAAGCGGCTGTCCCGCCTGCCGGAGTACGGCACACTGGTGGTGCCCGCGGAAGCCGGCATCCCGGCGTCGGACGCTGTTGAAAAAGCAGCGGCGCTGCTCAAGAAACGCGGATACCGCGTTGCGGTAAGGCACGACGGCGAGCGGCCGTCGTTGGGGGCGGAGCGCGGCTTCCTGAAGGAAGTGGGAAACCTTGTCTTCCACACCTCACTGATCGGCGTGCTGGTCTCCGTGGCGGTCGGCGGACTGTTCGGCTACAGCGGCCAGCGGATCCTCGTGGAGGGCGACACCTTCGTCAACACCCTCGTGGGCTACGACCAGTTCACCCCGGGGACCAACTTCCAGAGCAGCCAGCTCCAGCCGTACTCCATCCAGCTCGACAAATTCCAGATCAAGTTCGACCGCGAGTCCCAGGGCAAGTTCGGCCAGCCCATCGACTTCACGGCAGACGTCACCACGAAGGAAAACCCCGGGGCACCGGCCAAGAAAGAAGTCCTCAAGGTCAACGAACCGGTGACGCTTGGCGGCACCAGCATTTACCTGACGGGCAACGGCTACGCCCCTGTGGTCACAGTGCGCGACGGCAAGGGCAATGTCGCCATGCAGGGGCCGGTTGTCGCCAAACTGCAGGGCGACAACTACTACTCCTCCGTCGTGATCAAGGTTCCGGACGCGAAGCCGGACCAGCTGGGCTTCGCCGGGTTCTTCCTGCCCACGGCCTTCGTCACCGATGAGGGTATTTCCTTCAGCGGCGATCCGGAACTGATAAACCCGCAGCTGAGCCTGAACTCGTACTACGGCGACCTCGGCCTCGACAAGGGCGCCCCGCAGAACGTGTTTGAACTCGACGTCAAGGACCTGACGCCACTGAATGCCCGCAACCTGGCGACCAAGGGCATCACACTCGCCCCGGGCAGCACGTACACCCTGCCGGACGGCAAGGGCTCCATCAGCTTCGACGGCGTGAAGCGCTACGTCGGCGTCGATATCCACCACAATCCGGGCCAGCTGTCGGCGCTGATTTTCGCGCTGCTTGCAGTGGCCGGCCTGGTGATCTCCCTCTACGTCAACCGGCGCCGCGTCTGGGTGCGGACGGGCAGGCACGAGGACGGGCGCACCATGGTGGAATACGGCCTGCTGGCCCGCGGCGAGGACCACCGGTTGGCCGGCGAGGCCGCGGCGATCCGCGGGCTGCTGCAGCGCGAGTGGGGCCTCGACCCGGACGGGCCCGGCACACCATCCTCCAATTCCTCGCCAGCAGGCTCGGCTGAGCCGAAGAAGGACCGGTAATGTTCCCTATCAACGAAACCATGGGCCAGTACAGCGAGTTGTTCATGCTCCTCGCGGCTGGCACCTACACGGTGGCGTTCATCGCCTTCGCGTGGGACCTGGCTAAGAGCAGCAGGGCCCTCCGTGCCGTCGATCTGAAGGCGGCCGCCGCGGCGTCCCCTGAGACCTCGTCCGACGCCGGCGCGAAGGTTCCGGTGGCAGCAGGCGCCGCGGGCGCGGGCGGCGCCTCCGGAACCGTCGATGCCGGCCGTACCGAGGGGCACCTTGCCGGACCGGCCGGGCGTGCCGAGCGGCCGTCGTCGTCCGTTTCCGCCAAGGCGCAGGCCGCCGGCGGCGCGGCAGGGCAGACTGCGGATGCCAGCATGAGCTACGGCGGCGAGCGCCGTGCCCCCGCACGTGTGGCTGTCGCCCTGACCATCCTGGGCGCCGCCATTCACGCAGCGGGCGTGGTGACCCGTGCCATCGGCTCCGGGCGCGTGCCGTGGGGCAACATGTATGAGTTCCTGACCACCGGCGCGTTCGTGGCCGTGGCTGTGTTCCTCGTCGTGCTGATCCGGCGCGACCTGCGGTTCCTGGGCACCTTTGTGGTGGGCCTGGTGATCATCATGCTGGTTGCTGCCTCCGTGGCCTACTGGACCCCCGTGGGTCACCTCGTGCCGGCACTGCAGAGTTACTGGCTGATCATCCACGTCTCGATTGCCGTGCTTTCCTCGGCGCTGTTCACCCTGACGTTCGCGATGTCCGCGCTGCAGCTCGTGCAGTCACACCGGCAAAGGACCATCGCGGCAGGCGGGGCGGACAAGCTGGGCTTCATGCGCCTGGTGCCGTCCGCGCTGAGCCTGGAGAACCTCTCCTACCGCATCAACGCGATCGCCTTCATCGGGTGGACCTTCACGCTCATGTTCGGGGCCATCTGGGCTGAGAAGGCCTGGGGGCGCTTCTGGGGCTGGGACACCAAGGAAGTGTGGACCTTCGTGATCTGGGTGGTCTACGCCGGCTACCTGCACGCCCGCGCCACCCGCGGCTGGACCGGTACCCGCGCGGCCTGGCTGTCGATCGTGGGCTACCTGTGCGTGGTTTTCAACTTCACCATCGTGAACCAGTTCTTCAACGGCCTGCACTCCTACTCGGGGCTGTAGGGCCGCCCGCCTTCGCCCGCGTTCGCCGTTTGCCATAAAGGGCCGCTCAGCTTGCTGCTGGGCGGCCCTTTCCGGCAAACGGGCGGGACTACCGTGGGGGCGGCTTGGTCCTGCCGGGCTTCCACCCCCGTTCCGTCAGCGCCGCCCGCACCCGGGTCACAGCGTTGGGCTCCATCCCTGGGGAGAACGGGTCCAGATCCCACTGGGTCAGGACGACGACGAGCCAGCCGAGTCCGCGGGCATTCTCGTCCCGGAAGATGTCGCTGCGCCGCTGTGCGGGAGTTGCGTGGTGGCCTCCGTCGTACTGAATGGCGATCCTGAATTCCTCGTAGGACATGTCCGGATCCTGAATCCACCCGCCGGTTTCATCGAGCATGGGCACGTTGATGGCAGGCTCGGGCAGGCCGGAGCGCACCAGCAGGAGGCGGAGCTCGGTCTCCTTGGGCGAATCCGTGTCCGTACGCATCAGTGCCCTGGCCTGCGTCGCCTTCTGGTATCCCGGCCGGCCCGCCTTCGTGGCGAGATACGCGTCCAGCACAGCCGGAGTGGACAGGGCTCCTCTGCGCCAGAACAGGAAATCGCCGGCAATGACCAGTTCATCCAGGCTCAGGACGCCGGCAAGGTCGAACCAGGTGCGCAGCGGAGACGTGCAGGCTATTTGCCGGCCTGCCGTAATTTCATCGGGCGCAAGGACGGATTGGTGCCCCACCACGTCCTTGCGCCTCACGGCCCGGGTTCCGGGCTGGCACGACAGATGGATGGCAGGCTTGCTGTGAGCGGGGGAGATGAGGCCACGTGGCAATGGAAAGCCCCACAGCACCGCGGCCGTGAGATGGCTGGCGACGGCGCCCGTGGCCAAAGCGAGCGCCCGGGCCCGGACCCTCAGCGTCATGTCGGTCGCAGCCGGAACCCGGACGCCGTGGCACGGGCTGGCCAGGTCCTGGGCCCGGGAGCGCCGGCGTGTCAGGCCGGCGGCCTGTGCCTGTTTCACGGTGAACGGCTGGCCGGACAGGGCTTGGGGGAGCGGCGCGGGGCGGGGCATGACTGCATTCTCGTACCCCGGGGAGACCGGTAAGGCGTTATCCACAGAACAGGTGCGGTGTGGAGGAAGGGTGCTCCGACGCCGTTTGCCAGAAAGGGCCGCTCAGCAGCGTGCTAAGCGGCCCTTTCTGGCAAACGGGCACGTGCTCCGGGCAGGAGTCAAAACGTGGCAGGGCAGTGGAAGCGCCCCTGTTCTACCTGGCTTCGGGGTGCTACTTGGCTTCGGGGTTTCCCTCGGCGCTGGCATCTCCGGCACCAGACGCCCCGGACTCACCGGTGCCGCGGGACCCGTCGTCGTTCTTGGCCTTCTTGGCTTCGAGGTCGTCCTTCAGCTTGCGCAGCCGCTCCGCTTCGGCCTGCTTGCGGCGGCGCTGTTCCAGGTTGCGGAGGAAATCGGGATCGTCGTCAGGGGCCGTGGGATGGGCGTAGGCCCGCCGGATCGGCGCCTCATAGCGCGGGCGCCCGATCAGGAACCACAGGGCTGCGCCGACGATGGGAAGAAGGACAACGATGAGGATCCATGTTGTTTTGGAGAACCCTCGGGTAAGGCTCGCATCAGTCCGGATCACGTCCACCAGTCCGTAGACGTAAATGGCAAGAACGGCGACTGCAATGGCAACACGGAGCATGCATTCAGTCTAGCTGTCACATGCCCCGGCGGAGATTACAGTATGTGCACGGCCAGTGCCAGAGATTTCCGGCCATCGGACACGGGGGTTTTGGGGCGTGCGGAGGGGCGCAGGCTTCGTTCAGGGTTGGCGGCTAAACTTGGATAGTGGCTTTTGTGAAATACTCCCTGATCCGTCTTGCCCTCTTTGTGCCGCTGTTTGCACTCTTCGTGTTCCTGCAGTTGGGCTGGCTCCTGGCCGTGATCTGTGCCGGACTCATTTCCTTTGCCATCAGCTACCTTTTCTTCCAGAAGCAGCGGGATGCGGCGACGGCCTCACTGCATGCGCGGTTCTCCGGCCGGGCCAAGCCCCTGCGCACCGCCGGTGAAGTAGCCGACGCGGAGGCCGAGGACCGCCTGACCGACGCCCACCCGGACGTCGCCGTCCGAAACGAGATCCCCAAGAGCGACGCCCCCAACAGCGAAACCCGGAACGGCAACCCCCGGAACGGCAACGCCAGGAACCAGGAAGCGTAGTACCCGCCGGGCTGCCTACGTCCCGTGGCTCAGGATCAGCCCCAGCGAGAACAGCGCAGCGTAGCCCAGGTTGATGAGGCCGGTCTGCTTCAGGACCGGTATGAGGGCCTTGCGCTTCCGGCCATTGATCATCAGCCAGGCGGGCATGAGGCTGGCCGGGATGAGCAGCAGGACAATGAGCATCCAGGGCCGCGTGGGCGCCAGAATCACCACGAGCAGGATGGCGACGGCGAGCATCAGCACGTAGCTTTCGCGGGCATGCTTGTCGCCCAGCCGCACGGCCAGGGTGCGTTTTCCGGCCTGGATGTCTGACGGGATGTCGCGGACATTGTTGGCCATCAGCAGGGCGCAGGCAATGAGGCCGGTGCCGATGGCGCCGATGACGGCGGGGAGGCTCAGCTGCCCGGCCTGGGTGTACGTAGTGCCGAGGGTTGCCACGAGTCCGAAGAAGACGAACACGAAGACGTCGCCCAGGCCCATGTAGCCGTACGGGTTCTTGCCCCCGGTGTAGCCCCAGGCCGCCATCACACAGCCGACGCCGACGAGCAGCAGCCACCATGTCTGGGTGAGGATGATCAGGACCAGGCCAAACAGCATGGCCACGCCGAAGGCCCCGAAGGCAGCGTACTTGACGTGCTCCGGGGGTGCCGCGCCTGATCCGACCAGCCGCAGCGGTCCCACACGGTTTTCATCCGTGCCGCGGATCCCGTCAGAGTAGTCGTTGGCATAGTTGACACCGACCTGCAGCAGCAGCGCCACGAGGGCCGCCAGAATGGCATTGAGCGGGCGGAAGGCGCCCATCTCAAACGCCGCCGCCGTGCCGATCAGGACAGGGGCGATCGCTGCGGGCAGGGTGCGGAGCCGGGCGCCTTGGATCCATTGTGCGGCTGTGGCCACGGTGAGTACCTCGTGTTGGTTGGGTGGAACGTTGCCTCGCAGGTTGCGCGGCAGGAGTCGTGCGGAAACCGCCGCGGCGCGCATGAGCCCGCCGCGGAGCGGAACAAGTCTATTTTCCCTGATGCAGGGCGTGCAGCCGTTCAATCATGGCGAGCCTGTCGGGTTTGCCGTTGGGCAGCATGATCAGGTCGCGGGCAGGTAGGACGGTCTTGGGGGCCAGCAGGCCCAGCGTCCGGTGCCATTCCTCAGCCAACGCGGCGCCGTAAGCGCCATCCGCGGCCCCGGACGAAGAACCGGACACCGCAACATAGGCGGCCACGGCCTGCCCCCATTTCGCGGACTGGACCCCGGCCACGAAGGCCGCCTTCACGCCGTCGAACTTCTCCAGCTCTTCCTGCACGTGGGCGGCGGAGACCTTGATGCCTCCGGTAATGATGACGTCGTCGGCGCGGCCCAGAACCGTGAGCCGGCCGTCGGCGTCCAGCGTTCCGAGATCGTTGGTCCGGTACCAGCGGACGCCCTCCTCGTCGGTGAAGGCCTCCGCCGTCAGCCCGGGGGCATTGAGGTAGCCGGCCGCCAGGGTGGCCCCGCCGAGGTGGATGCGCCCGTCTTCCGCCAGCCGGACCGCGGCACCTTCGAGCGGAAAGCCGTCATACACGCAGCCGCCGCAGGTTTCCGCGGCGCCGTAGGTGGTGATCACCCTGATGCCGGCGTCGCGGGCCGCGTCCAGGAGGGCCGCCGGAGCCGGACCGCCGCCGAGCAGGATGCCGTTGAAGCGGCGCAGGACTGCGAGGGTGGCCGCCGTCGGATTGGCCAGCAGCCGCTGCAACTGCGTGGGCACCAGGGACGTGAAGCGGATGTTGTCCGTCAGTTCCTGTGCCGCGGCCGTGAAGCCGTCCACGGTGAACCCGTTGGACAGGTCCATGGCCCACGGCCTGGTCCCGGCGAACAGCGAACGCACCAGCACCTGCACGCCCGCGACGTACTGCACGGGTAGGGCCAGCAGCCATTGGCCTTCGCCCTTGAGCGCGAAAGCCGTGGCCATCGACGAGGCCGCGAGGGCGTCCACCGTCAGGACCGTGGCTTTGGGGGTGCCCGTGGAACCGGAGGTGCGGACCACCACGGCTGCGCCCTCCACGCCGGTGTTCTCCACCAGGGACACCATCGGATCGCCATCGGGTCCCACGGAAAGCTCGACGGCGGGGCCCTCACCGTGGAGGGCGGCAGCAAGAGCCTTCAGGGCTGGTTCGATGTTCACGGGGTCCGCCTTGGTGAAGTGTGTGGGGCTGGGGTCATGGGGCTGCCTTAACGTCGTGCCGAGCCGGGCTCAGCAGTCCTGCCGGCTCAGAAGTAGTACGGGAACCTGGACCACTCCGGATCCCGTTTCTCGAGGAACGCCTCTTTGCCTTCCACCGCTTCGTCGGTCATGTAGGCCAGGCGGGTGGCTTCACCCGCGAAGACCTGCTGGCCGGCCAGGCCGTCGTCGGCAAGGTTGAATGCGAACTTGAGCATGCGGATGGCCTGCGGCGACTGCCTGGCGATGTCCGCGGCGTATTCGAGCGCCACGTCCTCGAGCCTTTCGTGGTCCACTGCCTCGTTCACGGCCCCCATCCGGACCATGTCGTCGGCGGAGTACTCCCGGGCCAGGAAGAAGATCTCGCGGGCTGCCTTCTGCCCGATCTGGCGGGCCAGCAGCGCGGAGCCGTAGCCGGCGTCGAAACTGCCCACCGTGGCATCGGTCTGTTTGAACTTGCCGAACTGGCGCGAGGCGATGGTGAGGTCCGCGACCACATGCAGTGAGTGGCCCCCGCCGGCTGCCCAACCGTTGACGACGGCGATGACCACCTTGGGCATGGTCCGCATCAGCCGCTGGACTTCCAGGATGTGGAGGCGCCCGGCGCGGGCCGGGTCGATGGTTTCCTTGGTGTCGCCAGCCGCATAGCGGTACCCGTCCCTGCCCCGGATCCGCTGGTCCCCGCCGGAGCAGAACGAGTGCCCGCCGTCCCTGGAGGAGGGGCCGTTGCCCGTGAGCAGTACAGTAGCCACGTCCGGGGTCATCCGGGCGTGGTCCATGGCGCGGTAGAGCTCGTCAACCGTGGCCGGGCGGAACGCGTTGCGGACCTCGGGGCGGTTGAAGGCGATGCGCACGGTGGGCAGATCCCGCACCACGCCGCCGGATGCATCCCGCTCCACCTGCCGGTGGTACGTCATGTCCTGGAAGTCGTCGAAACCTGACACGGTGCGCCAGCGCGACGGGTCGAACACATCGGATACCTTGGCGGGGATTTCGTTGCTCACCGTCCAAGTCTAGTAATCGTGTCAGCTGATGCAGAACTCGTTGCCCTCGGGGTCCGCCATGGTGTGCCACGAATGCGGCCCCTGGCTGGCGGTCCACAGGAAGGTGGCGCCACGGGCCTCAAGCTCCCGGCGGACCTCGTCCTTGTCCCGGTCCCCGATCCTCACATCCCAATGAATGCGGTTCTTGAGCGTCTTCTGTTCCGGAACGGTCTGGAAGAGGATGCGCCGCTCGGGCGCCTTGGCCTCGAGTTCCTCGACGGGCCGGATCGCCGCCCCGTCCTTCCAGACCAGCCTGCCGTTGTGGGTGACGGTGTCGGGGTCGGTGGCGAAGCCCTGCTCGATCATTGAGCGGATGAAGCCCTCGTCCTGCGGCTCCACCGCCCACTCAAGCGTCTCAGCCCACCAGTCGGCGAGGTCATGCGGATTTTTGCAGTCGACGGCGATCTGAATGTTGAGTCCCATGGGACAAAACTACGACGGCGGCCGGACCGTCCGATAGGGGGCAATGTGCGCTTGCTACGGGAGCGAGTTGGCACTTCGCGGCAGTGCTGCCGGGCAACAGTGCCGCCAACTGCCATCTCGACGGCCGGCCCGGCAGGAGGCTAGCCCTGCAGCTGCTGCATCTGGTCAAGCAGTTCCGGCGGGATGCTGTACAGGAAGATGGCGGCCAGCAGGTTCTTGGCGGCGTGGACAAAGTAGGAGAACATCAGGTTCCGGCCTGTCCACACATAGACGAACACGAGCGTCGCGCCCATGGCCAGATACGGCATCAGGGCCGTCAGCGTGAGTGCCTCCTGACCCACGATGTGGAGGGCGGCGAACAGCACGACGGACAGGGCGCAGCAGATCCAGATGTTGACGCGGCGGCTGAGCTTGCCGATGAGCAGGTGCCGGAAGATGTACTCCTCCACAAACGGGCCCACGACGACGATAAGCGGCACCATGAGCCATGCCGGAACCTGCTGCATGAGCTCCTGGAGCCCGGCCTGGTTCACGGACGTCTCCGTGGTCCCGCCAAGAACCACGAGAATTGCGGTGAAAATCATCATGGCGATGACAGCCAGCGGCACCATCGCGGCCGTAAACCACGGCCTGGTGGCCAGCACCTTGAGGTCGCGCGCCACGACCTGCCGGGCGGCGAGGAGCGCCAGGATGCCGACGCAGCCATAGAACACAAGGTTCACCGCGTACGAGGCGACGGCGGGCGTCGGGGCGAGCAGCCGGAGCAGCGGCAGGAGCAATTCCCCGGCTACTGCGAAGAAGACGGCAATGGCCACATAGAGCCCCACGGTGGTGTAGTCGAGCGGCGAAAACCGGTAAAGTTCCGGGCGCGGAGCGGGAAGGGTGCGTCGGGTTGTCACCATGCCTCCAGCCTAGTCCCGCGGCCCGCGCTTCGGACCCGTCGTCGGCCCGAACGGCGTGCACGCCTTCTCCCAGCCCCTTCGCCCAGCCCCTTCGCACCCGCCCTACGGCACCGGCGCCCGGCCCCCTGCCCCCGCGTTGCAGTGGCCAAGACGCTCCCGTTAGAATATTCGGTATGCCTAACTTTCTGTTTCGGTGCGCCAAAGTAGTCCGCCGAACCGTTGCCCTCCGGAGCGCTTCCACACGCCCGGGATCCGGCACGTCTGTTTCCCGTCCAACTCAGCGCACCAGCTCCGCAAATTCCCGCGTAAAGCGGGCCGGCCTTCTGAAGTCCGCAGCCGCCGTCGTGCTTCTTGCCGTGTCACTTACCGCGTGCGGCGGCAATGCCGCCGGCAATGGCGACGACGGCCGGCCGGTGGTGCTGACCACGTTTACGGTGCTGGCTGATGTGGCAAAGAACGTTGCCGGTGACAAGCTCCGGGTGGAGTCCATCACCAAGGCCGGGGCGGAGATCCATGGCTACGAGCCGACGCCGGGGGACATCCGCAAGGCATCGCAGGCCGACCTCATCCTGGACAACGGACTGAACCTGGAAGCCTGGTTCGCGCAGTTCGTGGAGGGCATCGACGTGCCCCACGCGGTGGTGAGCGAGGGCGTGGACCCCATGTCCATCAGGGAGGACGCGTACCAGGGCAAGCCGAACCCCCATGCATGGATGTCGCCGCTCAACGTCCAGATCTACGTTGACAACATGGTCAAGGCCTTCTCCGAGCTGGACCCGGGCAACGCTGCCGTGTTCGAGGCCAACGGCAAGGAGTACAAGGCAAAGCTGCAGGCTGTGCAGGACGAGATGAAGGCCAAGCTGGCCGCCGTCCCCAAGAACCAGCGGGCGCTCGTGACGTGCGAGGGCGCCTTCTCCTACCTCGCCCGCGATGCCGGCCTCCAAGAGGTATACATCTGGGCGGTCAACGCCGAACAGCAGGCCACGCCGCAGCAGATCACCGAGGCCATCGGCTTCGTACGGAAGAACAAGGTGCCGGCCGTCTTCTGCGAATCGACGGTGTCGGACGCTCCGATGCAGCAGGTGGTGGAAGCCACCGGCGCTAGGTTCGGCGGCGTGCTCTACGTGGACTCGCTCTCCGAAGCCGACGGCCCCGTTCCCACTTACCTGGATCTCATCAGGCACGACTCCAAGGTCATCACTGCCGCACTGAATGGGGGCTCGTCATGAGCATGCACGTAGCCCGCCGGCACGCACCCCCGGAGCAGTCCGTTCCGCCACCCGCCATCCAGGTGGCGGGGGTGACTGTGCACTACGGCGAAGTGCTCGCGCTGGATTCCGCTTCGCTGAGCCTCGAGCATGCCAGGATCTGCGGCCTCATCGGCATGAACGGCTCGGGAAAGTCCACGCTGTTCAAAGCCATCATGGGCATGATCAAGCCCGACGCCGGGCGGGTGCTGATCAACGGCGCACCGCCGGCCAAGGCACGCAAGGAGGGCGGGATCGGCTACGTCCCGCAGAGTGAGGACGTGGACTGGCAGTTCCCGCTGTCCGTGCGGGACGTGGTGATGATGGGCCGCTACGGCCACCAGGGCTTTACCCGTCGCCCCTCCAAGGCTGACCGGGCCGCCGTTGACGAGGCACTGGACCGGGTGGAACTCTCAGAGTTCGCGGGCCGGCAGATCGGCCAGCTCTCGGGCGGGCAGAAGAAGCGTGCCTTTGTGGCGCGGGGAATTGCGCAGGGTGCCACCATCATGCTCCTCGACGAGCCCTTCGCAGGGGTGGACAAGCGATCGGAAGCCACCATCACGCGGTTGCTGCGCGAGCTGGCCGCCGACGGCTGCACCATCCTCATCTCCACCCATGACCTTCACGCCCTTCCGCAGCTGTGCGATGAAGCGGTCCTCCTGATGCGCAAGGTGCTGATGCACGGAACTCCGGACGTGGTGCTGCAGCCGGAGAACCTGGCCATGGCCTTCGGACTCGACGTCCTGAACCGGGACGGCGCAGGCACCCCGTTGACCGCAGGCACCCGGGACGCCGCAGGCAACTCGGAGACCGCAAGCAACCGGGACGGCCGGGCCGTTGCCCACGAGTGGGGGATCTGAGCATGGACCTCGTCTCCCTCCTCACCGAACCCCTCGGCTATGACTTCATGGTCCGGGCCATCCTCACTACGGCGCTCGCTGCCGTCGTGTGCGCGGTCCTGAGCTGCTGGCTCGTCCTGATCGGCTGGTCGCTCATGGGCGACGCCGTCTCCCATGCCGTGCTTCCCGGCGTCGTGCTTGCCTACATCGTGGGGGCGCCGTTCGCCCTCGGTGCGCTCGTGTTCGCGCTGATTGCGGTGACCCTGATCGGGGTGGTCCGCAGCACGAGCAGGGTGAAGGAGGACGCCGCGATCGGAATTGTGTTCAGTTCCCTGTTCGCCCTGGGACTCGTGCTGATCTCCGTGACCCCGAGCCAGACGGACCTGAACCACATCATTTTCGGGAACCTGCTGGGCGTCAGCGTCCCGGACCTCATCCAGGTGCTGGTGCTGGGCGTGGTGGCGTTCGCCATTCTCATCCTGAAGCGCCGCGACCTCACCCTCTACGCGTTCGACCCCACGCACGCGCACGCCATCGGTCTGTCACCGAAGCGCCTCGGCGCCCTGCTCCTGGGGCTGCTGGCATTGACGTCGGTGGTGGCGCTGCAGACCGTCGGCGTGGTGCTGGTGGTGGCCATGCTCATCATTCCCGGGGCCACGGCGTACCTGCTGACCGACCGGTTCTCGCGCATGCTGGTGATTGCCCCGTCCATTTCGGCGGCGTGCTCGATTGCCGGCATCTACTTCAGTTACTACCTGGACACGGCATCGGGCGCCATGGTGGTGCTCACGCAGGGCGCGGTCTTCGCCGTCGTCTATCTGTTCAGTCCCCGCCAGGGGCTCATCGGCACCCGGCTGGCCAAGGCCCGCCGCAGGAAGGCTGCCGTGCTCGCCGCCTAAACAGCGGCCGACGGCGGAGGCTCGCCTTAGGCGCGGACGTTCCGACGGCGGACCCCCGCCTTGAGGCGCGACGGTGAACCTTGACGGCACTGGCGCTGCCGGGCACTCTGGAAGGCATGAAGTCCTAATCAGCGGCGATGGCGAATGGCCGGGTCGCATCCCGTTACCGGGCTCCGTAGATCACCTCCCCTGGACGGGACCGATCCGGGCCACCCTTCGGACTGCAAGGACTTCCCATGACTGAACGCACTTCCCGGGTAACGCAGACTTCCTCCGCTGCGCAGGCTTTCCGGGCCGAGCAGATGCGTCTTTCCGGCGTCCGGCACAGCTACGGGGACCGCGAACTGTTTGACGACGTCGACTTGGTGATCTCCCCCGGCGAGCACGTGGCGATCGTCGGAGAGAACGGCGCTGGCAAATCCACCCTGCTGAAAATTCTGGCAGGGCTCGAGAAACCGCAAGCAGGCACGGCTGTCCGCCACGGACGGGTGGGCTACCTGGCGCAGACATCCGGGCTGCCGGAAGGGCTGACCGTGGCCGACGCCATCGACGAGGCACTGCGCCCGCTGCGCGACATGGAATCCGAACTCGAGCGTCTGGAGAGGTGCCTGGCCACTGCCGAAGACTCCGGGCTGGAGGCTTACGGCAGTCTGCAGACCCAGTACCAGATGCGTGAAGGCTACGCCGCGGAATCACGGGTGGAAGCGGCGTTGGACCGGCTGGGCCTTGGCGGCGTGGACCGCAAACGGACCATGGGGT
This sequence comes from Arthrobacter sp. B2060, assembly GCF_059090445.1. NCBI lineage: Bacteria > Bacillati > Actinomycetota > Actinomycetes > Micrococcales > Micrococcaceae > Arthrobacter > Arthrobacter sp. B2060. Next base: position 52,517 of record NZ_JBNHFR010000008.1, on the reverse strand, counting down.
CGCTGTCCGGCGGGGAGCAGGAACGCGTGGCCCTTGCCTGCCTGCTGGCCGACCCCGCCGAAATCCTGCTTCTTGACGAGCCCACCAACCACTTGGATGCGAACGGGGTGGCCTGGCTGGAAACACGACTTGCCGCTCACCGCGGTACGGTGGTGGTCGTTTCCAACGACCGTGTCCTGCTCCGGAAGATCGCATCCACGGTGATTGAAGTGGATGCCGAACGCGGCGCAGTGAACCGGTACGGCAACGGCTACGACGGCTACCTCAAGGAGAAGCGGGCCGAGCGGCAGCGCTGGGTGCAGCAGTACCACGGCTGGATCGACGCCATGGCTGCCGAGCGGAAGCAGGCGGACACCGTCGCAACCACCATGGGCTACGCCCGCCGGCGCGACGGCGACAAAATGAGCTTCGACTACAAGGCTGGCACTTGGGAAAGTGCCGCCACGAGCAAGATCCGCAATGCCCGCGAGCGCCTCCGGCGCCTCGAAGCGAGCCCCGTCCAGAGGCCTCCGGAGCGGCTGAAGCTGGATGCGCGGCTGGCCGCGGATGTGGACGGCAGGCCCGGCGACGGCGGCGTTGGCTCTGACGGTGCCGACGGGGAAGGTGCCGATCGGGAAAAGGCCGGCCGGGAAAGGGCCGGCCGGGACGGTGGCGGCGCTGGCGCCAGCGCCGCGGAACTGCATGGTTCTGAACGATATGGGGCTGTGTTTCGCGTTCACGGCGTGCGCGTACCAGGCCGCTTGGACGTGCCCGCGTTCCGGGTGGATGCGGGGCAGAAAATCCTGATCACCGGGCCCAATGGAGCGGGAAAATCCACGCTGCTGTCCGTGCTGGCGGGGACGCTGGCGCCAACGCAGGGCGTGGTGGAACGCCCGGACAAGGTGGGGTATCTGCAGCAGGAACTCGAGCTGCCCAGACAGCCGTCGCTGCGGCTGCTTCCCGCCTTCGCTGCCGGCCTGGGCGGCAACATCGACGACCACGCAGAGGCGCTGCTCCGGCTTGGCCTGTTCCGCGCCACCGAGTTCCATGTGCCGCTGGGCGGATTGTCGGCCGGCCAGCAGCGTCGGCTTGCGCTGGCGAGGCTGCTTCTGGGGGACCACGACATCCTGCTGCTTGACGAACCGACCAACCACCTGGCTCCCGTGCTCGTGGAGGAACTCGAAACCGCGCTCGCCGGGTTCGGCGGGACGGTGGTCATGGTGAGCCACGACCGCGCCCTGCGGCAATGGTTCCGTGGCTGCGCCCACGGGCCCCGGGGCAAAATTCGCGATTCTTCGGGGCCAGCCGTCACCGGTACCTGGCTGCAATACACGATGGACGGCGGAGCGATCGCCCCGGCCCCACCGACTGCATAGGGCCCGCCGACTGCATAGCCAGAACTGCATAGCCAGGCACGTGCCCGGAACAGGCACGTGGCCGGAAACGGCTTGCGCCAGTGCTGGCGGCCTGCGGCCGCCGGCACTGGCGCCAGCGTGAAAGGTGAACTAAGAACGTGATCCCGTCCGGTTTTACCGGAAGATGTCGTTGTAGGTTCCCATGATGATCCGGTCGCCGGGGGTCGACTTCCGGATGTAGTCGACAACTGCCCAGTCATCGAGGGAGATGCAGCCCGCCGTCGGGACTTTGTTCATGTGCAGGAAAATGGCGAAGCCGGCGTCCTGCACGATGTTGGGGCGGTTGTAGTTGACCACCACACCCTGGCGGTAGTCGTGCGAGGCGCGCGTGGCGAAGTACCACATGTTCTCGTCCCAGCCCACCCATGAGGACGACTCGAAGTACTTGTTGTACGTCGGGGTCCAGGGGTTTCCGCCCCAGCGGGAGTTGGGGTTCAGGGTCCGGTAGGCAAGCTTCGTTCCGGGGTTGCCCAGCCCGAATGCCTCCGTAACCGAGTAGGAGCCGGTAGGAGAGTAGAGGTAGCGGGTCGGGCCGGAGGGAACTCCCGGCGGCTTGAACCCGGAGGCACCCACGTAGCCGTCGGTCCTCCAGTCTGCAACGTACAGACCGGCCACCCGGACGCAGTAGACGTTGGTGGCATATGACTGCTTGTAGCCGCCGGTGTACGTCAACAGGACCCGATTGGCACCGTACGCGGAGTACTTGGTCTGCCCATTGTTGAGCTTGGCGCACGTGGTCATCGCGTAGATCCGCGTGCCTGCCGCAGGTGTCCAGCCGATGTAGCCGCCCTGGAACGCCTGGATGCACTGTCCGGGGATGCATTTCTCGTTCGCCGTGGGATATCCCAAGGCGCTCCGCATCGCGCCGACGCCCATATATCTGGCCCCGATGCCGCCCTTGGTGACCCAGGCGCCGCTTGCAGGTGACCAGAACACGGTGGCGCCCTGGAACGTCTGGATGCAGCCCCCGGCCGGCTTGCCGCAGGCCAGATCGCTGACCGGGTAGCCCATCGGTCCGTACAGGCCGCCCAAGCCCGCCCACCGGGTGTAATAGAGCCCGCTGACCACTCGCGCCCCGGTGGCCGGGCTCCAGTAGATGTATCCCTTGGCGAATCCCTGGGCACAACCGCCGTCGCGGAGGCCGCAGAGTTCCCTGGTGATCGGAAGGCCGAGCACACTCACCGCTCCCAGCGAGTCCCAGCGGCTGCCTATCGCGCCCTTGAGCCAGATTTGGAAAACGCCCGTGCTGGTCGATACAAGCAGCTTGCCGCTGGAGAACTTCTGAGCTGTTCCACCAGTGACGGCAACTTCATCTGTGACGGGATAGCCGAATACGGCGGTGCGGCCGTTTGCATACCAGGAAGGGCCCGTCCGGCCCGCGGCCAGCAGCACAGGATGCGCACCCGTGGCCGAGGTCCAGTACATGGTTCCGCCCTTGAACGTCTGCCCGCACAGGCTTCCGATGCAGATTTCGTTCGCGACGGGCGCGCCGAGAACGCCGGCAGCGCCGTTCATGGCCTGCCATTTCACGGCGATTGCGCCCTTAACGACGACGGGTGCAGGCTCGGCAGGCGGCTCCACCTTTGTTGTCGTCTTCGGGGGAGCAGAGGCCGACGGCGACGGCGTTACCGAGGGCGAGGGCGTCACAGATGGCGACGCCGTCACCGGGGCGGACTCGGCCGGGCTGGCAGAAGGAGTGGGCGAGGCCGACGGCGACGGCGACTCGGTTGGCAGCGGCGCCCCAGAGGCTGTCCCGGTGGGAGTCGGCGCAGGCGTAGCCGTGGCGGCACCTGTCGCTTCAGCCGACTGGGACGACGGTGTGGCGGTGGCGGAATCCTCGGCGAGGGCGGGCGAGGCAGCAAGGGACCCGGCCGCGAAGCTCAGGAGCAGGGCAGCCGTCAGTATTGGTTTTCTCATGAAGCATCCTTTGCCGAGACAACCGGTTCGCACTGGCCTGCTGAGCCAGTGGTTTTCGCGAAGTTCTCGGCTGACACCTCAGCCGATTTCCCTGCCGGGACAGTTTCCGTGATCAGGGCGTGGCCCTGAACGGCAGCGCCTATCGTCACGGCTACCGCCACAGTGTAGGTCTTGGCCTTGTCCGAGGTATTGACCAGGTTCCCTTTGAAGCTCCAGGATCCGCCGGCGCCTGCGGTGCATGTGTGCTCCTGCAGGTCCTTGATGGCGTTCAGCGTGGTCGACACGTCGGTGGGCAAGGATGGTGGGTCGGTTGGCGGTGGGGGTATCAGCGGCGTCTCCGATGCCGTCGAACCCGGTGTTGCCGATGATACGGGCGCCGATTCGCTGGCACCCGGCCCCGCAGGACCGGAGCCGCCGCCTGAACACCCGGCAACTGCAAGCAGCAAAGCTGCAGGCAGTAGTGCTCTTTTTCTCATAGTCCCCCCTGAGGAATGGCACGAGTGCCACATGCCCACGCAGGCGGCGTGGTCGCAAGAAGGAGACGCACGTCACCCCCATGGTGCTCAGGGTATCCGGAATTGCCTCCAATCAGGAGTGTTTTTATCCATTCGAAATACTTCGCGTGCCAGGACCGCCGGAACGGGGGCCGGCGGCGGGAAATGTTGCCCGCGTCACGGAGTGCCGCCGGGATCTTGTACGATGGATGGGTCGCGCGAACCTTCGATGCTTCATGAGTTTTGGCACACATATGGACCTCATAAGGGGTCTGAACGCGAATTATCTGTGCAAGAACTCCAGGTTCCCCAACCGGCAACATACCGACCCGCGGCAACACCACAACCTACAAGGAACAGCTGTGCCTCAAATTACCCCCACAGAACTTGAGAGCCGGACGGCCCCATCCGTCGCCGTCGACTCGACCCTCAGCGCCGAGGGCTACAAAAAGACCCTGGGCAGGCGCCACGTCACCATGATCGCCATGGGCGGTGCCATCGGCGTCGGCCTCTTCATGGGAGCCGGCGGGCGACTCGCCTCCACGGGCCCGGCACTGATCTTCTCCTATGCCATTGCCGGCGTCATCGCCTACCTCCTCATGCGGGCACTGGGCGAGCTCATCATGTACCGCCAGACGTCGGGCTCCTTCGTCAGCTACGCGGGTGAAATGTTCGGCAAGAAGGGCGCATTCCTGTCCGGCTGGATGTATTTCATCAACTGGGGCATGACGGGCATCGCGGAACTGATCGCGATCGGCCTGTACTTCCAGTTCTTCTTCCCCAACGTCCCGGTCGAAGCGTCCGCCATCGCTGCGCTGGCCCTGCTGGTGGCGGTTAACCTGCTCAGCGTCAAGGCGTTCGGCGAGTTCGAATTCTGGGCGTCCTGCCTCAAGGTCGGCGCCATCCTGATCTTCCTGGCCGTCGGCACCTTCATGGTGCTCACCAACGCACAGGTGGGCGACGGCAACGCCTCCGTGGCCAACCTCTTCGCTGCCGAGGGCGGGATGTTCCCCAAGGGTGCGCTCGTCATGGTCCTGGTCCTCAACGCCGTGATCTTCGCCTACAACGGCATCGAACTCGTCGGCATCACCGCCGGCGAGATGCAGAATCCGGAACGCGAAGTGCCCAAGGCGATCCGCGCCGTCGTGCTCCGCATCGTGGTCTTCTACGTCGGTTCCGTGACGCTGCTCGCGATGCTCCTGCCGTCCGACCAGTACAAGGCCGGCGTGTCCCCGTTCGTCACCGTCTTCGGCCAGATGGGCCTCGGCTGGGTCGGCGACGTCATGAACATGATCGTCATCACTGCGGCGCTGTCCTCCTGCAACTCGGGCCTGTACTCGATCGGCCGCGTCTTCCGCACCATGGCCAACAACGGGCACGCCCCGCAGTGGCTCACCAGGATGTCCTCGCGCCACGTGCCGTACGCGGCGATTCTTGCCATTGCCGCCTTCTACCTCGTTGGCATCCTGCTCAACATCTGGCTGGGCGGTTCGCACGCGTTTGACCTGGCCCTCAACACCGCGTCCATCGGCGTGATCTTCACGTGGGGCGCCATCTTCGCCAGCCAGATCGCGCTGCGCCACCGCAAGGGCGTCACGTCCACCCTGCCGATGCCCGGTTCGCCGTGGACCAGCTGGGCCGGGCTGCTGGGTCTCCTGGCCATCACCGTGCTGATCGGGTTCGACACCATGACCAGCAAGAGTGGCGAGGTCTTCTACCTCGGACTCTGGACCCTTGGCACCATCCCCTTCTTCGCGGTCCTGCTGTGGCTCGGCTGGCAGAAGGTTAAGAACAACGAGCCCAAGAGCGAGCTGTACAGCTAGTTCCCTCGTCCCTTGGAAGCGCGAACGGACACTTAAGCTCCCTTGTGACGGGCTTAAGTGTCCGTTCGCGCTTGAGGGCATGGAAAAACGACGGCGGCGGACACCCCCCAAGGAGAGTCCGCCGCCGTCGTGGCTTATGTAAGTTTTTAGGACCTAATCGCGCTTGAATTCGTCCTTGACGCCTTCGCCGACCTTCTTGGCGTCGGCCACAACCTGGTCCTTCTGGCCTTCGGCCTTCAGGCGGTCGTTGTCCGTTGCGTTGCCCGCGGCTTCCTTGGCCTTGCCGCCGAGGTCTTCGGCTGCGTTCGAAATCTTGTCTCCGATACCCATGGTGTTGACCACCTTCCGTTGCCGGTTGATCTGACAAAGCCATTTCAGCCTAACACAAAGCATACTTACTAATTCAAGGGGCAGGCCGTTTGGGTGCCAATGTCCGTCCCCGGCACTAGGCTCGGACCATGGATCACAGCACCAGCCTGACGCAGCACGTGAACGCCAGCCCGGAGAAAGTCTGGGCGGTGATCTCCGACATTCCCGGTTCTGCCGGAACCCTTTCAAGCGTGGAGTCCATCCAGATGGTCAGTGAGGGCCCTTACGGTGAAGGGACGCGCTGGAAGGAGACGCGGTCAATGCTGGGCCGCCGCGAGACGGTGGAAATGTGGGTAGCCGAGGCGGATCCGCCCCGAAGCACCACGGTCAAGGCCCTGCAGGGCGGCGCGGACTACACCTCCCGCTTTACTCTGGCTGAGCGCGAGGGGGGAACGGACCTGACGCTGACCTTCGGCGCCGAAGTCCTCCGGCCCACTGTCGTCAGCAAGGTCATGATGGCACTGTTCGGCAAGATCGGCATGAACGTCACGCGGAAAGCGCTGGCAAAGGATTTGGCCGAGATCGCCGCGAAAGCGGAGTCGCTGTAATGGCGGGAGGGGCGGAACGCAAAGCCTCTCCCGGGAAGGCCCTGAAGGTCAGGCCGCCGCGCCTGACTCCCGTCCGGCTCGAGGGGCTGCGGGATGACGATGCTCCTGAATTCCGCGCCGGCGAGCGGTACGACGGCGCGCACTACAGGAGGGTGGTTGCTGACGGCCTGGAGCTGGGCGGGACCGTCTTCGCCGAGTGCGCATTTTCCGGAGTTTCCTTCTATGAAACCCAGCTGCGCGGCGCCAGCTTCCGCGACTGTCTTCTGGACGAGGCCTACGCTCCGGTGCTCACGGCGGCCAGGTGCACGCTGCGCGACGTCGAGTTCAACAACCCCCGCTGGGGATCGGCTGAGCTGTATGGCAGCGGTTGGCAGTCGGTAAAGATCGACGGCGGCAAGCTGGACTATGTGAACCTCCGCGGTTCCCGGCTCGCTGACGTCCTGGTCAGCGACTGCATCATCAATGAACTGGACCTGGGGTCCGCCACGGCTGCCCGCGTTGCGCTCCGGAACTGCACCATCGGAAGCCTGGACCTCAGCGGCGCCGCTCTGCAGGACTTCGACCTGCGGGGCACCGATTTCCGGAGCATCAGCGGCCTCGAGAGCCTTGCCGGTGCGGTGATAGACGACCACCAGCTGGGTCTTCTTGCACCCCTGCTGGCGGCGCATCTTGGCCTCGTAGTGGCGTAAGCCTGCCTCCGCCGGTTGACCGCCGGAGCCTGCCGTGTAATCTTTATAGAACGAACGGTCGGTAATTTATTCGTTTCCGGCCCAACCCCCTGCGTAAAGGATGTTCTCATGGTCGAGGCTTTTCTGGTTGGTGGCGCACGTACCCCGGTAGGGCGATACGGCGGTGCACTCTCGGGCGTCCGCCCTGACGACCTTGCAGCGCTCGTGGTCCGCGAAGCCGTGGCCCGCGCGGGGGTGGATCCGGACGCCATCGACGAAGTCATCCTCGGGAACGCCAACGGAGCCGGCGAGGAAAACCGCAACGTTGCCCGCATGGCCACTCTCCTAGCCGGACTTCCCCTCCATATCCCGGGCATCACCGTGAACCGGCTGTGCTCCTCCGGCCTCAGCGCCATCATCATGGCCAGCCAGATGATCAAGTCGGGAGCAGCGGACATCGTGGTCGCCGGCGGCGTCGAATCCATGAGCCGCGCCCCGTGGGTGCAGGAGAAACCACAGACAGCGTTCGCCAAGCCCGGCGAAATCTTCGACACCTCCATCGGTTGGCGCTTCGTCAACCCGGCGTTCAAGAAGGGCGAACTCTCGCGCGACGGCAAGATGACCTTCTCGATGCCGGAAACCGCCGAGGAAGTGGGCCGGGTGGACGGCATCTCCCGCGAGGACGCCGACGCCTTCGCGGTCCGTTCGCACGAGAAGTCTTTGGCGGCCATCGAGGCCGGCCGGTTCAAGGACGAGATCGTCCCGGTCACCGTGAAGACGCGGAAGTCCGAAAGCGTCGTGGACACGGACGAAGGCCCCCGGCCCGGCACCACGATGGAGGTCCTGGCCGGCCTCCGCCCGGTGATCCCCGGCGGCTCGGTGGTGACGGCCGGCAACTCGTCCAGCCTCAACGACGGCGCCTCGGCGATCATCGTGGCCTCGGAAGGCGCCATCGAGAGGCTGGGCCTGACGCCCCGCGCCCGCATCATCGACGGCGCTTCGGCCGGCTGTGAGCCCGAAATCATGGGCATCGGCCCGGTTCCGGCCACCCAGAAGGTGCTCAAGCGGAGCGGGCTCAGCGTCGGTGACCTTGGCGCCGTCGAGCTTAACGAAGCGTTTGCCACCCAGTCGCTGGCAAGCATGCGGCGCCTGGGCCTGGATCCGGACATCGTCAACAACGACGGCGGTGCCATTGCGCTGGGGCACCCGCTGGGTTCCAGCGGGTCACGGATCGCCATTACCCTGCTGGGCCGGATGGAACGCGAGGATGCGCGGATCGGCCTGGCCACCATGTGCATCGGCGTCGGCCAGGGCACGGCCATGCTGCTGGAGCGCGTGTAGTGGTCGCCCCGGACGGCGCGAACGGACACTTGGGCACCCTGGAGTTCAGCACCCTGCTGGTTGAAGAGCGCGAGGACCGGGTGGTGGTGCTGCTGAACCGGCCCGAAGTCCGCAACGCGATCGACCAGCAAATGGTGGATGAACTGCACGCGGTCTGTTCCGCATTGGAAAAAGACCCCAAGGTTCTCATCATCGCGGGCACCGAGGGAGTGTTTGCCTCCGGCGCGGATATTGCCCAGCTCCGTGAGCGGCGCCGTGACGACGCCCTGCAGGGCATCAACTCAACCATCTTCGTCCGTATTGCCAAGCTCCCCATGCCCGTCATAGCGGCGCTGGACGGGTACTGCCTGGGCGGTGGCGCAGAACTCGCGTACGCCGCCGACTTCAGGATTGGCACGCCCAGCGTCCGGATCGGCAATCCCGAAACCGGCCTCGGAATTCTCGCTGCGGCGGGAGCCAGCTGGCGGCTCAAGGAGCTGGTCGGGGAGCCGGTGGCCAAGGAGATTCTCCTGGCGGGCCGCGTCCTGCGCGCCGAAGAGGCGCTGGGGGTGAACCTGATTACCGAAATCCATGAGGCTCCGGTGCTGATGGACGGGGCCCACAGTCTCGCCGACCGCATCGCCCGGCAGGACCCCCTGGCCGTCCGGATCACGAAGTCCGTGTTCCATGCACCGGCCGGGGCCCATCCGATAATCGACCAGCTGGCCCAGGGCATCCTCTTTGAATCGCAGGCGAAATTCGACAGGATGCAGGCGTTTCTAGACAAAAAAGTGGATAAGAAGACAGCCAAGGAAACAGAGAAGAAGACACAGCCATGAGCAACCCGACACCGCCCGCCAACCTTTCTGCCATGAGTCTTCCCGACCTCGTCGGAGTTCTCGGCGGCGGCCGGATGGGCGCGGGCATCGCCCACGCCTTCCTCATCAACGGCGCGAACGTCCTGGTGGTGGAGCGTGATGAAGAATCCGCGGCAGCAGCCCGCGGCCGGGTGGAGGCCGCCGCCGCCAAGAGCATCGAACGCGGCGCCGCGGACGGCAGCCTGGAGGACATGAAGTCCCGGCTCTCCGTCACGGCGGACTACAACGACTTCGAGGACCGCCAGCTGGTCGTTGAGGCCGTTCCGGAGGACTGGGACCTCAAGGTCACCTCTCTGCGGGGCATCGAGGAGCGCCTCGCGGAGACCTCCTACCTCGCCTCCAACACCTCGTCCCTGTCGGTCAACGGACTGGCCCGCGAGCTGAAGCGCCCGCAGAACTTCCTGGGCCTGCACTTCTTCAACCCTGTGCCCGCCTCCACGCTCATTGAGGTGGTGCTCGGCGAACAGACGTCCCAGGACCTGGCCGAAGCAGCCAAAAGGTGGGTCCGGGCACTGGGCAAGACCGCCGTCGTCGTCAATGACGCGCCCGGGTTCGCTTCCTCACGGCTGGGCGTGGCGATCGCGCTCGAAGCGATGCGCATGGTGGAGGAAGGCGTCGCGTCTGCGGAGGACATCGACAATGCGATGGTGCTCGGCTACAAGCACCCCACGGGACCCCTGCGGACCACCGACATCGTGGGACTGGACGTGCGGCTGGGCATCGCCGAATACCTGCAGTCCACACTGGGGGAGCGCTTCGCGCCGCCGCAGATCCTGAAGGACAAGGTGGCCCGCGGCGAGCTGGGACGAAAGACGGGCAAGGGATTCTTCGACTGGGCCGACTGAGGAGGGCTGCAGTCAGAGGGAGTTGAGCTTTTGCCTCAGCCCTTCCAACGCGGGATCGCGCAATGACATGAATGCCGGCTTCAGGAAGGGCTGAAGCAGTTTGAACGGCCCCTTGATGCTGAACTCGGCGGTGTAGAGGACGTCACAGCCGGGACCGGTGGATTTGACGTCGATGGAGTCAAAGGACACCACGTTGTCGTTTTCGCCGCGCAGCTTGATGTGGTTGTCGAACAGTTCGATGACTTCGTACTCAAGGGACTGGCGCTTGCCGCGGAAGAGCGTCTCCGCGTGATACCGGTGCCCGACAGCGACGGGCCCTTCCGTGAGCTTGTCCATTACCGCGGTACCGGGGTCCCATTCGGCCGTGTGCTCAAACGCCGACAGATAGGCGAAGGCCGTTCTTGCCGGCAGGGGAGCGCTGACTGTACCCGCGACCTTGATCATGGCATCAGCCTAGCGAGACAACAGGAACAGCACACCTGCCTGCGGGCACGGGTCTTCGCCCCTTCGGTGCTGCACGGCGAACTGTCCCGGTTTTCCGTCTTAGGAGGCGGAAAGCCGGGCCAGCAGGGTGGGTATAGGTCCCATAAGCGGGCCAGTCTGGCAGTTACTAGGCCAGCGCCGCCTTGATGGATGCTGCGTAGCCCTGGGCATAGCCAGTTGCTGTCGGGTGGAAGATGTCCATCTCCGTGCCGCAGGTAGTCGATGACACACAGCCGGGCGGCGGGCCGACAATCCATGGGTGCGCCGACCCGATGCCGTGGCCGGCAAATGCCTGCGCCACATCCACATAGTGAACACTGGCACTGGAGCGGCCGCGGGCAGTTTCCGATGCGGCCGCTGTGACTGCACTGGCAATGACCAGGTTAAGTTGGCGCGTCAGTCCGTTGACGGTTTCAAGCATCTGGTCGCCGCCGGATTCGAAGAGCAGCGGGTATCCGGTCACATAGATGTCCGCGTGGGGCGCCTTCGCCTGGATTTCGCGCAGCATTGCCAAGAGACCTTGAAAGAATGGGCTCCCAGCAGGGTCGTTCATGGCCTGCTGGAGGATGTAGGACTTTTGACCCAATGCATTCATGCATGCCACAGCCGTATCCTGCGTACACGTCACCAATGCCCCGATGGCATCCAGGTCGTTGCCGCCCGCAGTGACCGTCACCAGGTCGACTTTCTTGTTCAAGGAGGCCAGTTGGCTGTCCCGGACGACGCGCGTGGTGGCGCCGGAACATGCCTGACTTGCCAGCAACGAAATGGACCGTTCGGTGTCCAATATGGCCGGATAGCCTTGGTCACTTCGTAGGCACGCATCGGTATACGGGCTGGCGCCCTGGCCTGCGGCGAAGGAATCGCCGAGTGCCACATAGGTGTCAGACGCGTCGGCGGATGCCGGAGCAGCGGTCAGGCCCGCCGATAGGGCCAACGCGGCAAGGAGGCCGGTCAGGCGGGCGGAACGGCGTCGGATCAGTTGTTTGGTTATCACGATGAAGCCCCTCATTCAGGGAAACCAGGCACAGGCGCAGCGAATGCTGCAGGAAATCGGCAAGCGATGACGAATGCCCGCCGCGTGGCGGGCATTGAAATTTTTGGCGCGGTGCGGCGCTCATTGCCCTAGGGTATGCCCGGGCGGGACGTATCTGCCCGACCTCGCGGTACCCGTTTTTTCCCGCGTCGTGGGGGACTACTTGCTCTTGACCCCCTGCAGCAGCTGCGGAAGATGTGGTTAGCTGTCTCCGTGAACGCGAGCAAGCAGGCACCGGTCAGGTGGGACGGTGCAGTAAACGCCTGGCGCGTGGCCGGTTCGGTCTACCGGATGGGCCGCCGCGAATGGCTCACGGCTGCCGGCTGGCAGCAGGCGTACGACGACGGCGTCCGCACTGTCATCGACCTCCGGAATGCCGCCGAACGCCTGCCCCGGGCCACGGACCCCGAAGTCGGCGAAGCCCTCGCTGCCTTCGACGTGGTGCACGCGCCCACAGAGGACCCGGACCATCTCGAGTTCAAGGCACTCTGCGTTCCCTACCTCAACGATCCGGCCTACTACGCCGCCAACGCACGGTTCTTTCCGGAGAGGCTGACAGCCGTCTTCAAGGCCGTGGCCGCCGCGTCGCCCAACGGCGTCGTGATCCACTGCTCGGCTGGGCGTGACCGCAGCGGCATGGTGGCGGCGATGCTCCAGGACCTGGCGGGCGCCACCGACGACGACATCGTGACGTCCTACCAGTCAGCCATGCGCGGAATCAACGAGCGCCATCGGACGCTTTCCACGCCGCATCCGCACGAGCGGTACTTGGACGAAGAGGCTCTTTTGCCGCTGCTGGAAAGCCGCGGGGCCGGCGTCCTGGAGTTCGTCCGGTCGCTCGACACCCGGGAGTACCTCCTGCGGCACGGCGTCACGGTGCCGGAGCTGGAAGCCATTCTGTCCGTCCTCGGCACCAGGGTCAGCCTGTGACATTGTCCGGTGCCGCCGCCGCAGCCGGCCGTGGGTTCGGCCGCCAGTCTGTTGCCCTGGGTGTGGCGGCGATGGCGGTCTTTGGGTCCACCGCCGTTTCAATGCCGGCTTTCGCCGCAGTGGAAAGCCCGACGCCGGCGGTCACCAGCGGGGTCAGCGAGCCCGGCGTTGTTGGTCCCGGAGGCGGCGGTCCCGGCAGCGCGGGCCCCGCAGAGGGTGGTCTCGCAGAGCGTGGTCTCGCAGAGGCCGTGGCACGGGACCTGGGCATGAACCTGGCGGAGTTTAACGCCGCGGGGGCGCAGGGAAAGCGCGCGGCCGACGCCCTGCCCGCTCTCAGGAAGCTGCCGGGCTTCGTGGCGGTCAGGCTGCACGCCGGCCGTATTCTGGTCGAAGGCTCCGGCGCAGAGCTGCAGAAGGTCGTCGCGGGAATCAATGCGGCTGATGAAGCGGGCAGGAACGAATTCGTGGTCGTCGCACCTGGCATGAAACCGGCACCGCCAGCGCCAAAACCGGTGGCGAAGGAACCGGCACCGCCAGCGGAGGCAAGGCCAGCTGAGGGCGCTTCCGAGAAGGACCTCAAGGCTTCCAGTGTCGAACAGCTTTACCAGGCCTACCTGCGCCATGTCGGGCCAATAGGTCTTCAGTCCGTGGCCGCGGCCGACGGGAGGTTCATCATCCGCACGGGCGGGGATAACTCACCCGAGAATGCAGGGCAGGCCGGTGGGCAGCCCGCGAAAGACGTGGCCGAGCCCGGCGGCGAGCAAAGCATGTCGCCGTCTGAATTCGTGGCCCGGTACGCCAACGTCGTGCTGGAGAAGGGCGCACCGCTGGTCAGTGAGGAGGACTTCCTCGGCGGCCAGGGATACAGGATTGACGGCGGCGGGGTGGTCTGCTCCGCGGGGTTCAGCTCATACAGTCCGGCGGGAGAGCCCCTGGTGCTCACGGCCGGGCACTGCGCGGATGACGGCGCCGCCAGGCTTGCCGAGGTCACGCTTCCGGCGGGTGAACCTGCGGGCGGCTCCGTGGCGGACAGCGGAGTCACGGGAGTGCTGGGCACGTTCGGCTTCAGCCAGTTCGGCGGCCCGGGGAACTCCCGGATCACGGGCGATGTCGAAAACCCGGGGGAGCCCGGGAAGGACATCGCCGTCATCGAATCAATCCGCGCAGACCTGAACCTCCGCCCGGCCGCGACCAAATGGGAGGATCCCACGAACCTGGGCGCTGCCTCAGTTCCGGTCATCGGCACGGCGAGGCCGATAGTGGGCCAGGCGGTCTGCCGCTCCGGACGGACCGAAGGCTGGTCGTGCGGCACCATTGACGAGGTGGGGATCTATGTTGTCCGCGGCCCCTCCGGCGAACCTGACGATCTTCGATCCTTCAACGGCTTCCTGTCGACGTCGGTGCAGTCCCGGGGAGGTGATTCCGGTGGCCCCTGGATCAGCGGTAACTATGCCGTGGGGACGCATTCGGCCGGCAACCCCCGGACGTCAGCACAGAACTTCGCCGTGGCCGCCACGCTGCAGGATTCGCTCACAGTGGTTCCCGGCATCCAGCTCAGGCTGTTCCTCAACCAGCCCGTGCTGGCAGGCTCCCTGCCCGCCGGGCCGATCGCTGCCGGGCAGCGCATCTCGGGCCGGATTCCCGCGGCTCCCGCGGCACACGTTCCGGCCGGCTCCAGCGTCCGGATCACCGTCCCCGGCCAGGAACCGGTGGACGTTCCCGTTGATGCCAACGGCAACTGGTCCTTCACCGCGCACGTCTCCACAACCCAGGTTTCGGCGCAGACGCTCAACGGCTTCAGCCGCTCGGGCATCAGCATGTTCCGCACCGCGGCGAAACCGGCGGAGCCAGCGCCCGGGCCGTCCAGCCCTGCCGCCACGGCCGTTCCGGATGGCTCCAAGCCCGCCGTAGCGAGGCCGGCACCTGCCCGGCCGGTGACACCGGCAGTCCTTACACCCGCGCCCGAACCGTCGGTCGTGGCCGTGAAACCGGCCGGGGGCATCAATTCTTGGGAAAGGCCGACCGCGGCCGTCGGGCTGGCGGCCACGGGGGCCTCGGGGCTGCTGCCGGCTGCCGGCATTGCCGGGGCGGCGCTGATTCTTGGCAGTTGGCTGCTGGTGGCAGCCAGACGCCGCGGCAAGCGTTAGGGAGGACCGAAAAGCCTAGGTCAGCGGGGCAGGCCGGCGGCGGACCGGAGCCAGCATGTGCACCAGCACCACCGCCGTCACAGAGCCGGCCGCGATGATCGAGGCAAGCACCACAATCTGGAAACGCCCTGCCTCCAGGGGTGACAGTCCGCCGAAGATGGCACCCACAAAAGCCCCCGGCAGCGTGACCAGGCCGGTCGTCTTGGTCTGGTCAGTTGAGGGTATGAGGGCGGAGTGGGCCGCCCTGCGCGCCATGTCACGGGTGGCCTGCCGCGGGGTGGCGCCCAGTGCGAGCCAGCCTTCGACGAGGTCCCACCGGTCAATCACAGCCTCGTTCAACCGCCGGCCGGCGAGGGCGGCTATGGTCATCGTGTTGCCGATGACAATGCCGCCAATGGCCAGTGCGTAGCGGCTGGTGAGTTCAATGGACCCCGTGGCGAAGACGACCACCAGCGACACGACGATGCCGGCCGCCATCGAGGAGGAGACCATTGCCAGGTGGGCCCAGGTCCAGCCGAGCCGGCGGGTGGCGGTCGCGGTGGCCACGAGGAACATGACGCCCAGAGCCACCGCCACCCAGGCGCCGCTGGTGATCACGGCTCCCAGAATCAGGCTCACCGCGGCAAGCTGTGCGGCGCCGAGGAGAATGGCAAGCGCCGGCGCAAAGGCGTGCGGAACGCGGAAGCCCGCGAGGACGCCGGCCGAGACAGCCATCAGGAGGCCAACGGCCAACAGCGTCGGGATCAGGCTGGCCAGTTCAGTCACCTGATCAGCCTAGCCGCGGGGCAACGCAGAAGGGGTAACACAGAAGGGGGCAACGCAGAGGGGCCAATGCGACGGGGAAGGACGGGGGCAGGGAAGGACGGAGCCGTGAAGGGTCAGTTCCTGGGCGCCAGCAGCAGGTTGGTGATCCGCAAGGTGCAGAGCCGCTGGCCGGCGTCGTTGGTGATCAGCACCTCATGGGTGGTGAGTGTCCCGCCGAGGTGGATGGGCGTCGCCGTAATGGTGATCTGGCCGCTGCGGGCTGACCTGTGGTGCGTGGCCGAGACGTCCACGCCGACCGCCGTCTTGCCCAGGGTGCTTGCGTGGATCACCGCGGCCCAGGAGCCCACAGCCTCGCCGACGGCAAGTGA
Source organism: Arthrobacter sp. B2060 (assembly GCF_059090445.1). NCBI lineage: Bacteria > Bacillati > Actinomycetota > Actinomycetes > Micrococcales > Micrococcaceae > Arthrobacter > Arthrobacter sp. B2060. The sequence goes on along the minus strand of NZ_JBNHFR010000008.1, from coordinate 36,532 downwards.
AGCGCCCCCGTGCAGCAGGCCGAATGACTGGCGGTTTCCCTCCACGGGCATCGTGGCCACCACGCGGTCCACGGATTCCTCCAGGATCCTCACGCCCATCTTTTCGTCTAGTTCGCCAAGGGTGATCTTCCAGAGGTCCTGCGTTTTCGGTTCGGCGGTCTGCAGGTCCGCGTCGCGGGGTTCGGGCGTCATATGCTCTCCTCAGAACGGTGGCGGATCCCGCCGGTAGGTCCGGCCGGAGCGCAATGCTTCTAGTGTGCAGCTCGGCACATTCATGTACTGTAGACATATTACCGAACGGACGGTCAGTAATGTGCTGGCCGGATTGCCGGATTGCCCGGATTCTTTGTTCCGCGTTGGAAGGACCCGTCAACGATGACCACAACCGCTACCGCTCCTCAGGCCACCCTGGACACAGTCGAGACCGTCCCCAGTTTTGTGCAGGATTCCTGGTGGACGCCCGACGCCGGCTCGGCAGCCTCCGCTGTCCCCGTGCGCGATGCGAGCACCGGGGAAATCCTGGCAAAGGTGAGCACCGAAGGGCTCGACCTGGCCGCCGTCGTGGATTATGGACGCACCACGGGCCAGACGGAACTTGGCAAGCTGACATTCCACCAGCGGGCCCTCAAGCTCAAGGAGTTGGCGCAGTACCTGAACGCCCGCCGCGAGCACTTCTACACGTTTTCCGCGCAGACCGGCGCCACGAAGATCGACTCGATGATCGACATCGACGGCGGCATCGGCGTCCTGTTTACCTTCGGCTCCAAGGGCCGGCGTGAACTCCCGAACTCGCAGGTGGTGGTGGACGGGCCCATGGAGGTGCTGTCCAAGGACGGCTCGTTCGTGGGGGAACACATCTACACCCGCATCCCTGGCGTGGCAGTACAGATCAACGCCTTCAACTTCCCGGTCTGGGGCATGCTCGAAAAGCTCGCCCCGGCATTCATCGCCGGCGTCCCCACGATCGTCAAGCCCGCCACCCCAACCGGCTATGTTGCCGCCGCCGTCGTGAAGGCGATCATCGAATCCAACATCCTGCCCAAGGGCTCGCTGCAGCTCATTTCCGGGTCCGTCCGCGGGCTGCTGGACGTGCTGGACTACCGTGACCTCGTGGCCTTCACCGGCTCCGCATCCACCGCGCAGTCTCTGAAGTCGCACCCGAACGTGGTGCAGGGCGGCGTCCGCTTCACGTCCGAAACCGACTCCCTGAACGCGGCAATCCTCGGCCCTGATGCCGTGGAGGGCACGCCGGAATTCGACGCCTTCATCAAGTCCGTTGTCACGGAAATGACCGTCAAGGCAGGCCAGAAGTGCACCTCCATCCGCCGTGCCATCGTGCCGCAGGAGCTGGTGCCGGCGGTTGTTTCCGCCGTCCGGGCCCGGGTTGAGCAGCGCGTGGTCCTCGGCGACCCCCGCGCCGAGGGCGTCACCATGGGTGCGCTCGCCTCTGTTGAGCAGCTCGCCGACGTACGCGCCGCCGTGCAGGCCATGCTCGACGCCGGCGGTGAGCTCGCGTACGGAACGCTCGATTCGCCGTCGGTCACCAGCGCTGACGGAGCCAAGGGCGTGGTCGAGGGCGGCGCCTTCATGTCGCCAGTGCTGCTCAGCTGGGCCGACGCCGAGGCGGAGCAGGTCCATTCGGTGGAGGCCTTCGGTCCCGTTTCGTCGGTGATCGGGTACAAGGATATTCCCGACGCCGTCCGTCTCGCCGCCCGTGGCGGCGGCTCGCTGGTCGCCTCGGTCTGCACCAACGACCCCGCCGTTGCCCAGGAGCTGGTCACAGGGATCGCCGCCCACCACGGCCGCGTGCTGATGCTCAACCGCGAGGACGCCCGCAGCTCCACCGGCCACGGCTCCCCGGTGCCGCACCTGGTCCACGGCGGACCCGGACGCGCCGGCGGCGGCGAGGAACTTGGCGGCATCCGCTCGGTCATGCATCACATGCAGCGCACCGCCATCCAGGGCTCGCCCAACATGCTGACCGCCGTGACCGGGGTCTGGCACGCGGGTGCGGACCGCAACTTCACGGTGGAGACCGAGGGCACGCACCCGTTCCGCAAGTCGCTCGAGACGCTGCGGATCGGCGACGCCGTCCGGTCCGGGCTGCGCCAGGTTTCGCTGGAGGACATTACTGCCTTCGCCAACTCCACCGGTGACACCTTCTACGCCCACACCAACCAGGAAGCGGCCGAAGCCAACCCGTTCTTCCCGGGCATCGTGGCACACGGCTACCTGCTGCTCAGCTGGGCGGCAGGACTGTTCGTGGAGGCGGCTCCGGGCCCGGTGCTGGCCAACTACGGCCTCGAGAACCTGCGCTTCATCACCCCGGTGGCGGCAGGGGATTCGATCCGCGTGACGCTCACGGCCAAGAAGATCACCCCGCGCGAAACTGACGAGTACGGTGAGGTGGCCTGGGACGCCGTCCTGACCAACCAGAACGACGAAATCGTGGCAACCTACGACGTCCTCACCCTCGTGGAGAAGTAACCCGGCGCTCCCTCACTTTTTGGTGGGTGTCCCGGGGGTGCTCCCTCATTTGCTGCAGAGGCAGAATTTGAAGGATCTTTCGGCGGCGCTCGGGCTTAAAATGTCCCCCGTAGGAGGTGGCAAAATGACCCTAGTACTAAATAAAGCCACAACTGTCCTGCCCGTGGATGACAAAGAGCGCGCCCGTCGTTTTTACGCGGAAACACTTGGACTCCCTCATCGTGGCGTGGCAGACGACGGAAGCGAATTGTTCGGCAGTGAAGGCGGCCCCATGCTCCAGCTGATGCCGGTGAGGGACGGCAAGCATTCCGATCACACCACATTGAGTTTCGAGGTCACCGACATCGAGCGGACGGTCCAGGACATGGAGTCCAAGGGCGTTCGGTTCCAGGATTATGACCGCCCGGATCTCAAGACCGAGAACCACATCTGTACAACCGACGCGGAGAAGTGCGCCTGGTTCATGGATACGGAAAACAACATTCTCTGCGTCCACGAAACCCTGGGCCGGCAGGCCGAATACCAGCTCTGACCGATCCCACTGCTTCCCAGCAGTTTTTTCCAAACCCTTCCTCACCATGTGAGGGAGGGTTTGGTTTTGGGTGGCGGGAGGTGAGGGAGGGTTTGGTTTAGGACCAGGGCGTGACGGGGTGCGGCTGGAGTTCACCGTCCACCGCGATGTCCACGCGCTCGTTGAAGAAACTGACCAGCCCGTGGATCTGCTGGGCGTCCAGGTACCGGGAATCATAGGCCCAGGCGATGTCCTTCCCGCGGTCCGAGCCAGGGAAGCTCCAGTACTTTGCCTCCCCCTTGTAGGGGCAGATGGTCCGGCGCGGGCTCGCCTCCAGCAGATCCAGGCGGACGTCCGCCGGCGGGATGTAGTAGCGGACGGGCAGCATGGTCTCGTACAGCAGCTGGGCGCCACCAGTGTCGGCGAGTTTCACGCCATCGAGCATTACCTCCACGCGCTGCAGTGTCGCCCGGATGTCGACCCGGTGGAACGGGTCGCGGGGGTGGCCGATAATTTCCTCCTCGTCCTCCTGCCAGTGGAAGGCCCGGAAATCCAGCACCACATAGCCCGCGAGGTCAGGATCGGAGGGGCGGAAGGCTGCATGCGGGAGAGTGGCGGCGGAGGTGTGGACGTCCAGTTCCTCGCCGGGAGTGGTGTGCCGCCGGAAGCCTGTCCGCGGGTCCAGCACCGGCGGTGCGTCAGCTGCCAGGCGGACGGGATGCTCGTCCGGGCCGCTGCCGCCGCCCTCGGGTGCGGGCCGCTCAAGCCGTGCCAGCAGGTCCTTTTCCGGAACGGCGTAGACCGGCGTGACCCGCTTCGGCTCCCAGACCAGGAGTGCTTCCCGGGTGTCGACGACGGGGCTTCCGTTCACGTCCGCGCGGATCCGTCTGGACGTGGGCTGGTAGCGAAGATCAGGAAATGCGCCGAAGAGAAGCTCGGACAGTTTCGTGGCCATGCATTCAGCGTGGGTGCGGCGGCCCCCGGCGTCAACGGGTAAGGCGGGTAACGGGGGAGCGTGTCCGCCCGGGTCAGGGCTTCGCGTGGAGGCCGTCGAACGCCATGGTGATGACGTCGTCGGCCAGTTTTTCGGGTGAAAGCGAGCCGCCGGGTTTGTACCACTCCACGATCGAGTTGATGGTGCCGAACAGGAGCCGGGTCACGGTACGGGGGTCGATGTCCTGCCGCAGTGACCCCTCATCACGGGCCGCAGAGATCAGGGCCGCCACCTTATGGTCGAAGGCGCGACGGCGTTCCATGGCGTTGCGTTCGATGTCCGTGTTGCCGCGCAACCGCAGCAGCAGCGTGACGAACGGCAGCCGGTCCACCAGCACGGCGATGGTCTGGCGCAGCACGAACTCCAGCCGCGCGTCAGCGGCACCGGATGTCGCCCCCGGCTCCTCGAGAATGGCCTCGAGACCTCCGAGCGCGTGGTCGAGGGCGAGCTTCAGGAGATCGCCCTTGGACGGCACGTGGTGGTAGATTGCGGACTTTGAAATGCCCAGGTTCTCAGCAAGAATGCCCATGGATGTGGCATCGTAGCCGTGCCGGTTGAAGACGTCGACGGCGATCAGCAGCACGGACTGCTGGTCGTATCCGGGCCGGCCGCGCTTCGTGGGTGCTGCTGTACTTGCTGCTGTGCTGGGCATACTGGCTATTTTCTCATGAACGTTCGGTAATTAGAGCCAAGGGTGCCAACAAAAGCGGCGGGCCACCCTGGGGGCAGCCCACCACAGATGGATGCCGACTCTATCCCTTCGGACGCAGATCGTAAATCCGGCGCAGCTTGCCGCTGGAACGCTCGAGCGACCCGGGCTCCACTACGTCCACGGTGCACGAAGAACCCACGTGGATCTTGATCTGCTCGCGCAGGGTCCGGGCCGCCGTCGTGCCGGCCTCGGAGGTGACGTTCTCGCGGCGCTCAATCTTCACGGTCAGCTGGTCCATGCGCTGGCCTTCGGGCCGTGTGAGCACAAGCTGGAAGTGCGGGCTGAGCTCGGGGATGCGCAGCGCGATTTCCTCGATCTGGGACGGGAAAAGATTCACGCCGCGGAGGATGATCATGTCGTCGCTGCGGCCCGTGATGCGGCCCATCCTGCGGTGCGCGGGGCGGGCGGTGCCGGGGAGCAGACGGGTGAGGTCCTTGGTGCGGTACCTGATGATCGGCAGGGCTTCCTTGGTAAGCGACGTGAAGACCAGCTCGCCGTGCTCACCGTCGCCCAGGACGTTTTCCTTGCCGGGCGCGGGGTTGAAGGGATCGATGATCTCGGGGCGGAAGTGGTCCTCCCAGATGTGGCTGCCGTCCTGCGTCTCCACGCATTCACCGGCAACACCCGGGCCCATCACCTCGGACAGGCCATAGATGTCGCAGGCCTTGATGTTCATGGTGACTTCGAGCTCGTGGCGCATTTCCTGGGTCCATGGCTCGGCGCCGAGCACGGCGTACTTCAGCGACGTGGAGGTCGGGTCGATGCCCATGTGAGTCATGGCGTCGGCGATGGTCAGCAGGTACGTGGGTGTGGCCAGGATGGCGTCCGGCTCGAAGTCCTGGATCATCTGGATCTGGCGCTCGGTCTGGCCGCCGGACATCGGGATGACGGTGCAGCCCAGTGCTTCGGCGCCGGCATGCGCGCCGAGGCCGCCGGTGAAGAGTCCGTAGCCGTAGGCGTTGTGGACCTTCATGCCGGGGCGGACGCCGGAGGCGCGGAGGCAGCGGGCCACGAGCTTGGCCCAGTCGGCCAGGTCCTGTTTGGTGTAGCCGACGACGGTGGGCCGGCCTGTGGTGCCCGAACTTGCGTGGATGCGGGCTACTTCGCTCTGCGGTACGGCGAACATGCCGAACGGGTACTCCTGCCGCAGGTCCTCCTTGGTGGTGAAGGGGAAGTTGCCGAGGTCGGGCAGCTCGCGAAGGTCTGAGGGGTGGATGCCGGCCTCGTCGAACTTGCGCTTGTACAGCGGCACGCGGTCGTAGGCGTACGCCACGGTGTGCTGGAGGCGGCTGAGCTGGAGCGCCTCGAGCTGGTCCCGGGACATGGTCTCCTCCGGGTCCAGGGGCGCCTCGGTGGTGGAGCTCGCTGCGGCTCCGGAGACGACGGTGGGTTCTGGGGCGTGGAGGGTCATGATTTGTTCCTAGTCTTGGGGATGGTCCGGCTGCGACCGCGGAACTCGGCAATGAGCTCGCCAGGCTGGCCGGAATTGAGCTCGGAGCCGGGGTCGGCGGCGAAGATCTGGATGTCGTACAGGCCGCTGCGCCCGGTGCTGGAACGGCGGTTGGCGACGGCGGTAATCACCTGGCCCTGGAAGGCCGGCTTGAGGAAGTTGATGTCGACGCCGGAGGCAACAGTGATGCTGTCGGCTGCGGCGCCCGCGGCGCCGTCGGTGTCTGCCGCCCCTTCGCCTGGGGTTTCCGCGCCTTCATCGGGTGTGGGCAGGGCGGCAGCGGCTGTGGCCTGGCCGGCAGGCGGTGTGGCCGGGTTGCAGGCGAGGGCAAAGGCGGTGTCAGCGAAGGCGAAGATCATTCCGCCGTGCGCCATTCCGAAGCCGTTGAGCATCTCCTGCCGGAGGGTCATGCGAATGGTGGCCTGGCCGTCGCCAAGGGACAGGACCTCGATCCCCATCCACTCGGAGGCGTAGTCGTTCTCGAGGATCGGGTGGACGGCCCCGGAAATTGTTGTTTCAGCCATGCGTCATTGCCTCCAGCTTTATTTACCGAATGTTCATTAGGTAATCCCATGGAGGGCCCTCGTGTCAAGAGTGCGGACGAGGCGGTAGGGCCCCGCATAGGCGATTACCACGAGTGCCGCCAGCACGTGGAGCAGCGCGAGCGTCCACCAGAGCGTGAGGTAGTGCGGACCCGCCAGCGCAGGGAAAATCAAGGCCCCGCAGGTGTTGAACGAGGCGTGGAAGAGCATGCAGAGGGGGACGCTTCCGGTACCCGTGGAAGGATCTTCCGCGGACGCCCGGCCCGCGGCGCCGGTGCCGTTGTAGACCCAAGCCAGCAGCACGGACTGGGCGATGACCATGAGCAGGAACGGAATCGGTGGCCGCCGCCCCGTCGTGTCGGACACCAGTTCGGGAAGATGCCACAGGGCCCACGCGATGCCGAGCAGGAGCGCGGCGCCCAGTGCGGTGTGGTTCCGCTGCAGGAGGGGCAGGGCGTAGCCGCGCCACCCCAGCTCCTGGAACAGGCCCACGATCACCAGGGTTGATGCGAACGTGCCGATCAGCATGAACCACCCCGGGTTCGGTCCGAGATCCGGAGCGGGCGCGCCGCCAGCCACCGTGAGCGCGGCGGATGCCACCACCAGAAGGCAGGGCAGCCCCAGGCTCAGCACGTACCACCGCACCGGGACGCGCCACCGGCCCAGCTGGCGCAGCAGTCGCAGCAGTGCACCGTTTCCGCCGGAGACAACCGCGACCAGTACCGCGGCCAGGGCGGGCCCGACCGGGAACAGTGGGGAGCTTCCCGGGATGAGGAAGGTCAGCGGCCACAGCAGCCAGGAGATGAGGAAGGCCAGCACGAAGAACATGGTGAGCCGCCGTTGTGCCGGCCAGGAGTGCTGGCTGTGCGCTGCTGGGATGGCGCGCCGTCCGCGCCAGCCCTGCACACCCAACCGCGTGGGATGGTGCTTGTCGGCGTGTGGATGGTGGGCCACGTCAGGCCTCCTCCGGCGGGCGGTGCCGCAACCGCTCCGCGGGGTCCTCAAGTGTTCGTTCGGGCCTGCCTTGACCCGCGGGGCGCTTACTGCGGATGCTCTTCAGCGACATGACGGCGGCGAGCAGGACGATCAGCGCGGCAATCTGCTGCCAGTCGCCGTCGAACACGTTCAGCTTGGTCGCCGCAGAGGCGTTGAAGGAAGCATGCAGCAGCCCCACAATCAGCAGACTGTAGGCCGTTCCCACATAGGCCAGGCCCATGAGGGCGCGGAAGAACGGGGCGAACAGGAACAGGACCGCCCAGGAGACGGCCACTTCCGCCCACGGCGTGGCGGTGAGACCCTTCTCCGCGAAGGCGAAGGGCAGGTGTATGAGCGCGAACGGGATGGCAGTCAGCAGGGCTGCGACGGCCATCCCGTGCCGGTCCATCAACCGGTGCTGCACCACACCGGTCCAAGCAAGCTCCTCCCAGATGTTGCCGAGGAGGGCACCGAAGAGCACGGTATTCAGCAGGTAGTTGCCGAGCAGCGCCGCCCAGCCGTCGTCGGGCCCGTGGAAGGTACCGGAGGCGGCGGCGACGAGCATAGTCAGCGCGGGGAGGGCGAGCAGCGCTGCCGCGTACCAGCCGTAACCCACGCGCCATCGGAATGCGCGACGGAAGAGTTCGCGTACGCCGGGCCGTCCGTCGGCAGCTCCGGTGACAAGAACCGACATCCCCAGCAGGATCAGCAGTTCGGCCAGGATCCCGGGCAGGATGTTTCCAACGAGCAGGAGGGACAGGATCTGGGCGGCCCAGGAAAGCGGGATGGCAAGAACGAGGAAGGCCGCCACGGGGTGCTTCTTGATGAGGGACGCGGGCGCTGCGCGGGAAGCGGCAGGAAAACCAGGAGAATGCATCAGCAATACCGTCATTCCGAGTCGCCTGCAGGGGACAGGGCATCGAGGCGCTTGCCCGCCTCGATCCCGAAGGAGCGCTGAGCCGCCGACGTGGGGATCAACACCATTGTCTGCTCCCGAAAGACCGCGAACAAGTGAAAGTATGGAGGGGCGGCGGGCTCCGGTGCTTCAGCGGTCCATCCCGGGGTACTTCCCAAGGAGCACGTCCAACGCAGCACGCGGGACCTTCCAACCAGAGGACTTGACCATGGCCAAAGGGATTTATGTCAGTGCGACCACCCCGGGTTCGGGGAAATCGCTCGTAGCGCTGGGCCTGGCGGACACGCTGCACCGGCACGCGGACCGGATCGGATTCTTCAAGCCGGTAGTCCACGGCAACGACGCCGACGGGGATCCCATGGTGGCGCTGATGAAATCCCGCTTCGACCTCGATGACCGGCGCTGCCGCGGGGGCCTGACGTTCGCCGAGGTGCGGGGCCTCCTGGCCGAGGGCAAGCGCGAGGACATCGACGGCCGCTGCGTGGAGATCTTCGCTGAGATGGGCCGGCACTGCGATGTGATCATCGTGGAGGGGACGGACCTGACCGGCCACGACGCCGCCGTCGAGTTCGACCTCAACGCCCGCCTGGCCAACAACCTGGCCGTGCCCGTGGTGGCCGTGGTGGGCGCTAAGGGGCGCAGCGTCGCCGAGGCGGCCGCCGCCGTCGACGTCGCCCGCAAGGAGCTGAGCGCGGAGAAGTGCTCCCTGCTGGCCATGATGGTGAACCGCGCCGATCCCGCGGATGTGGACGCGATTGCCGCGGCGGTGAAGCCCGGGGCGTCCGGCCGCCCGGTCTACATTTTCCCGGAGCTGGAGGACATCGCGCGCCCCACCACAGGCGAGGTATGCGCCGCCCTCGGGATCGGGCAGATCGCCGGCCGGGCCGACATGGAACGCGACGTCCGGGACGTCAAGGTCGCGGCCATGAGCGTGGGCAACTTTTTGAATGTGCTCGACGACGGCGCCCTGGTGATCGTGCCGGGTGACCGGGCGGACGTGATGGTGGCCTGCCTGGCGTCGTCGTTCTCGCCGGAATTCCCGGTGCCGTCGGGGCTGATCCTGACCGGCGGGCTGGCGCCGGACGCCAACATCTACCCCCTGCTGGCCTCGGCCCCGTTCCCGGTATTCGCCACCACCGATGACACGTACACCACCGCCCGCCGGGTCTCGGAGGTGCGGAGCGAGATCTGGAGCGGGCACCGCCGGAAGGTGGCGTCGGCCCTGGGACTCTGGTCCCGGCAGGTGGACGAGGCCGAGATCCTCGAGCGCCTGCACCTGCCCCGGCCCGAACGCATGACCCCGCTGCGGTTCCTGCATGACCTCATTGAGCGGGCCAGGTCCCAGCGCCGCCACATTGTCCTCCCGGAGGGCACGGACCCGCGCATCCTGCGGGCCGCCGAAATCCTGCACCGCCGTGACGTCTGCGACCTCACCCTGCTGGGCCGTGACGCGGACATCAGGGAGCTTGCGGCAAGCCGGGGCATCGACCTCTCCGGCATCAACATCGTGGACCCCGCCACATCGGACCTGCGCCGGGACTTTGCCGCCAGGTACGCGGAGCTGCGGGCGCACAAGGGCGTGGACCTGGCGCGGGCGCTGGAGGTCATGCAGGACGAAAGCTACTTCGGCACCATGATGGTCCAGCTGGGCGTGGTGGACGGCATGGTCTCCGGCGCCGCGCACACCACCGCCCACACGATCCGCCCGGCACTGGAATTCGTGAAGACCCGGGAGGGCGTGAAGATTGTCTCCTCGGTTTTCCTCATGCTCATGCCGGACCGGGTGCTGGTGTACGGTGACTGCGCCGTGAACCCTGACCCCAATGTGGAGCAGCTCGCGGATATCGCGCTGGCCTCCGCGGAGACTGCGGCCCAGTTCGGCGTCGAACCGCGGGTTGCCATGCTGTCCTACTCCACCGGGGGCTCGGGCTCGGGCGAGGCCGTGGAGGAGGTGCGGCAGGCCACCGACCTGGTCCGGAACCGCCGCCCGGACCTCGCCGTCGAAGGTCCCATCCAGTACGATGCCGCGGTGGACGCGTCGATCGCCGCGTCCAAGATGCCGGGTTCGTCCGTCGCCGGGCAGGCAACCGTGTTCATCTTCCCGGACCTGAACACCGGCAACAACACGTACAAGGCGGTGCAGCAGAGCTCCGGGGCTGTCGCCGTCGGGCCCGTCCTGCAGGGGCTGCGGAAGCCGGTCAACGACCTCTCCCGCGGCTGCACCGTGGAGGACATCGTCAACACCGTGGCCATTACCGCGATCCAGGCCCAGATGCCGGAACAGCAGCCCGCGGCAGCAGCACCCTTCCCGTCCGCAGAAGCCAAGGCTTAGGAGGCCCCATGCTCGTGCTCGTCATCAACTCCGGCTCGTCCTCGCTCAAGTACCAGGTGCGTGACGTGGCGTCCCACAGCATCCTCACCGAAGGGCTGATCGAAAGGATCGGCATGTCCACCGGGGGCCAGGGCGACGGCGAGGTGGTCGGTCCCGCCGACCATGCCGAGGCGCTCGAACTGGTGGATGCGGCCATTCACGAGGTGCTCGGCGGCCGGGAGCTGGATGCGGTGGGGCACCGTGTGGTGCACGGCGGGGAACGGTTCGGCGAGCCCGTGCTGATCGACAACGAGATCACCCGGGCCATCGAGCGGCTCAACCCGTTGGCACCGCTGCACAACCCCGCCAACGTGCTGGGCATCCGCGCGATTTCGAGGAAGTGGCCCGATATGCCGCAGGTGGCGGTGTTCGATACGGCGTTCCACCGCAGCCTGCCTGAGCACGCCTGGCGCTACGCCGTCCCGGACGAGCTTTACACGAACCACGGCATCCGCCGCTACGGCTTCCACGGGACCTCGCACGAATACGTCACCCATCAGGCTGCCGGGCTGCTGGACATTCCGGTCGAAGAGTTCGACGGCGTGATCGCCCACCTGGGGAACGGCGCCTCGGTCACGGCGATCCGGGGCGGCAAGTCCGTGGACACGTCGATGGGCTTTACTCCGCTCGAAGGCCTCGTGATGGGCACCCGCTCCGGCGACCTTGACCCGTCCATCCTCGTGTTCCTGGCACGCACCGGCTGGAACGCCGAGGACCTCGACACCATGCTGAACCGCGAATCCGGGCTCAAAGGCCTGGCCGGCAACAACGACATGCGCTCGGTGGTGGAGGCGTCCGAGGCCGGCGATGCCCGTGCGGCCACGGCGCTCGCCGTGACCTCCTACCGGCTGGCCAAGTACATCGGCGGCTACCACGTGGCTGTGGGCGGGGCGAAGGCGCTGGTGTTCACCGCGGGGATCGGCGAGAACTCGCATCAGTTCCGCGCGCTCGTGGGGGAGCGGCTCGGTGCGCTGGGTGTTGAGCTCGACGCCGGCCTGAACAGCGAGCGGTCCAAGGAACCCCGGGTGATTTCCACCGCGGCCTCGCTCATTCCGGTGCTGGTGGTGCCCACGGACGAGGAGCGGGCGATCGCGGAGGCCACAGCGTTGGTACTCACTGGTTGAGCCTGTCGAAAACCGTGTGCGTTCGGCGGCTCAGCCGGGCCAAGTGTCCTGGTCGGCCAGGCGCTTCGTGAACTCAGCCTCGGGAAGGGGCCGGCTGAAGTAGTAGCCCTGTCCGCTGATGCACCCGGTGCTCCGCAGGTGCTCGGCCTGTTCCGCGGTTTCCACGCCCTCCCACACGGCTTCGAGTCCGCACGCCCGAATGAGCTGCAGGATCGCCGCAATCAGGGCAGGCTGGGCCGGGTCGCTGCCCAGGGCGGAGAGGAGCGTGCGGTCCACCTTGACCCGGTCCACCGGCAGCCGCCTTAGGTAGCTGATGGAGGAATATCCGGTGCCGAAGTCGTCGATCTCGAGGCCCACTCCGAGTTTGCGCAGGCTGGCCAGCGTGTAGCGGTCCAGTTCGTTGCCTTGGATGATGGCCCCTTCGGTCAGTTCCAGGACGAGCAGCGCCGGGTCCATGTCGTTGGCGCTCAAGGCGTCGCGGACATCCTCGATGAATTCAAGACGCTGAAGATCGGCCGCAGAGATGTTGATCCGCACGGACATGTCGTGCCTGCTGGTTTCGGGTGCCGTGCGCCAGCGCCGCAGCTGCCCCACGGCGGCCTTGAGGACCCATTTGCCCAGTTCCGAGATGAGGCCCGTTTCCTCGGCGACGGGGATGAACTCGTCCGGCATGATGAGGCCGCGGGTGGGATGTTGCCAGCGGACCAGCGCCTCCACGCCTTCGATCCTGCCGGTGGCCAGTTCAATGACTGGCTGGTAGAACAGCACCAGCTGCGACCCGGTGATGGCCTCGCGCAGTTCCCCCACCAGCTGGTTCCGGAGCTGCCGCGCATGGAGCATTCCCGGTTCGAACACGCGCAGTTTGCTGCGGCCGTCCGCCTTCGAAGCGTACATCGCGATGTCGGCCTCCATGAGGAGGGCCTCGGACGTCTCGCCGCGGTCTGCAATGCGAAGGCCCACGCTGGCCCCGCACCGGATGGTCTTGCCGTCCACCTCGATGGTTCCGCTGAGGGCATCAAGGATCCGGGCTCCCACCACCTTGGCCTGGGCGGTCGTGCTCGCGGGGAGCAGAACGGCGAATTCGTCGCCTCCCAGCCGGGCCACCATGTCGCCCTCGCGAACCGAGGCTCGGATCCGATTCCCTACTTCGGTCAATACGTGGTCACCGATTGAATGGCCAAGCGAATCATTAATGCTCTTGAAGGCGTCAAGGTCCAGCAGCAGCAGTGCCGGCGGCAGCCCGTGGTCCTCCGCTTGCGCCTGGGCCTCGTTTACAGCAGTGACCAGCGCAGAGCGGTTGTAGAGGCCGGTCAGGGGATCGGTGAGCGCCATCCGTTGCATCTCCAGGTGGGCGGCCCTGAGCATCTGAGTGCGTGATTCCACACGCTGCTCCAGCTCCTCGTAGATCATCTGAAGGTCTTCGGCGAGCAGGTTGGTGCCCATGATCACGGCATCAAGCTCGTCCCTCGCCTCTGAAATCTCAATGCGGGAATGCAGCTCACCCGCCGCGAGCCGCACAATGCCGTCGAGGAGCTGCCCGAGCCGGGGATCGCGGTCATCAAACATTTTCGTCACTAAGCCGCGTCCGGACCGGCCAACCAGTCGAGGGCTTCACGGTCCGAGGTGAAGTATTCAGCCCGGGCTGAGGGGAATTCTGCGCCGAGGAGAAAATGCCCAAGCAGCCGGTCCACGGGGCTTTCGCCGACAAGCGCCCAGGCGGACACGCCGTCAATAGCCGCGAAGGTGGCCCGCGCCGTGCGGCTCACTGACGCCACGCCGGTGAGATGAAGGACGACGGCGGCCCTCCGGTCTCCGACACGTTCACTGATCTGCTGGCGGAGTTGAGCGATGGTGGCCGCAGTGAGATCCGCGCCTTGGGGCAGCACCGCCCGGACGGCCAGGTTCGGCAGTACCGTGCAGGCAATGCCGGGGGCCCTCGGATGCTTTGGTGTGTCCGGCGTTCTCGAACGTGCGACGGGAACCGTCGTTGCTTCTGACACTTATCCCCCCTGAACGAACCGCTGCTGACGCTTGATGGAGACGAGGTAGTCCCGCACCATGGCGCTCCGCTCCGTTGCGGCAGCCGTATCGAACAGCGTAGCCGCCTCTTCAAGAATCTGCAGTGATTCAGTGTCGTTTCCCTGCTCCATCATGGCTTTGCCCAGGATGAAGGCAGCGTCGGCGGCTGTGTGGCTGGCAAGGATGTGGAACTTGCTGCGGACGGGTGCCAGGATTTTTACCGCAGCGTCAAGGTCCCCGGTGACGTAGTACCAGTGACCGCGGACCAGCGCCATCTCCAGGAGGTCGCGCTCGCTGCCGCCCACCACCTCGGTGGCCAGTTCTGCGCGTTCGATGAAGCGGAGTGTGGCGCCGTCGCTGAGCTGGGCCTTCAGCCGCATGTCAGCCGAGGCGCGGTTGAAGCGCGCCCACAGGTCCACATCCCGCGAGGGGGAGAGCCTTTCAGCGGCCATATCGTGGTACTCGCTGCCTTCGGCAGCCCGCTGCGTGAGGAAGGCGACGTTGCCGATCACCCAGTAGGCCTTGCCGGCCGTGTCCTCGTCAACGATGTCGGTGAGCAGCGACTCCAGCGCCAGGCACTCCCGCCACGCCTCCGCCAACCGACCACTTTCGGCGAGGGCGGCAATGAGGGCCTGCTGCGCCTGGATGTGAAGGTAGACATTTTCGAAGTCGCCGGCCACCAGGTTGGCAGCCGTCGATGCCGACTCGACAGCCTCCGGAAGTTTGCCCAACGCCTGCAACGACTGGGCCAGCAGGATGTGGGCGCGGGCGCCTAGATCCGGGACGGACGCGGAAACCGGATGAGCGGCCAGCTTATGTGCAAGCAGTTCGCATTCCTCAAAGGAGCCCTGGTCCCGGAGGCATTCAGCCTGGAGCAGCACCATCTTCCACCACCGGTGCTCGTCGCCCGCTGCAATGGCGAGCTCCGCGGCGTGGCCTGCTTGCGTGTAACCGGCAATGTAGTCGCGCCGTTTCCAGCTTTCACGGGCCTCCAGTTCGGCAATCACGAACGGCGACAAATCTTGAGACATCGGCATGATTTCAATTATCCATGGACTGGACGTTGCGTCATTACGGGGACAGGTTACGTGGACTTGTTACGGGCTTTTCTTTTAATAAAGTGTTTGGATTTTCACTAGCAGATAATCCTTGTAAAAACCTTGCAGAAACTTGAGGAAAGAACCGTATACTGTCGCCGTAACCGTATGCACCTCACTATAGGAAAGGAACAGCGGAATGAAGAAATTTGCCGCAACACTTTTGATGACCGGCATCCTGGCGGTAGCAGGTTTCGCTGCTCCTGCCAATGCCGCACCGAAGCAGGACAAGGACACCACGTCCTCATCCTCCCAGACGACCACCGTCAGCTACTCCCGTGTCGGTTCGTGGCCCAACTAATTCTGGTCTCCGAGTAAGACGAATCAAAACTGCCCCGGGCCTTATGGTCCCGGGGCAGTTTTATTTGCATCCGGTATGGCTGTTTTCAGTTTGCAACTCCCCGAGGGAACGCTACTGCTGAGGTCCGGCGACCGGCAGATAAACCGATACTTCGGTTCCCGAACCCAGTGATGACTTCATCTCAAGGGAGCCATTGTGGCGCCGCACAATGTCGTAGGCTATTGCCAAACCGAGGCCGCTGCCCGGCACCGCCGCAGAGGACGCGTTTGACGCCCTATAGAAGCGGGTAAAGACCTGGGCAATTTCCTGCTCGGGAATTCCGACGCCGGTATCCGCGACCCGAACGACGGCCGACTGGCTTCCCTCTCCGGCGGGAGCCAGCATGACACTGATACTGATCCTCCCGCCGTCGGGCGTGAACTTGATGGCGTTCGCCACGATATTGGTGAAGACCTGTTCGAGTTGCGTTTCGTCCGCCCGGATTTTCACGTCCTCGTGGGAATCGGCGCCCAGGATGACCACGTTGCGCGCTTGAGCCAGCGGGCGCAGTGCGGCCACCACGATCCGCAGGACCTGGCCCAGCTCCACCTGCTTGAGGTGCAGGCGCCCGGAACCATCCTGCTGCGACACGGTGAGCAGATCCTCGATGAGCCGCCGCAGCCGGTCCGAGTTCCTTGAGATGACCTCCATCATGGATTCGATGCCCGGCGGCACCGGACCGCCGGCGCCGTCGCGGATCATGTCGAGGTAGGCGGTGATGGAGGTCAGGGGAGTGCGGAGCTCGTGGTTAACTGTGGCGAGGAAGTCGGTTTTGGCCTTATCCAGTTCCCGGAGCTGCTGCAGGACCTGCACCTGGGCGCTGATGAGGTGGCCCTGGATCAGGCTGTGCGCCAGATTTCCTGCAACGTGCTGGACAAGGGCGATTTCAGCGCGTGTCCACTCGCGTGGTGCGTCCAGCTGGGCGATCCAAATGATGCCGAGCGCGGAGTCGTTGTCGCCGACAGGGACCAGCACGGACGAGCGCGCATGGGTGGGCCCGAACCATTCCTGCAGCCCGTCGGTGCGGGGCGGAGCGGGTTCCGCCTGGTGGTCGGCCACCGCAAGGACCTCTGCCTCGGACCACAGGCACTTGGCCAGGTCCCGGGCAGCATCCTCGAAGGAGCCGAGCGAGTCCGGAAGCTGCGGCAGGCCCTGCCTGCACCACTGCGAGGTGATCCGGGGGACTCTCGGATCCTGGAAACTGGTGAACCAAACATGGTCCGCGCCGAGCGACTCGCCAAATCCCCGGACCAGGTGCCCGGCCATCTGCTGCGGGCTGTTGGTGCCGCGGATGGCCGCGGAGACGTTGCGCAGGCTTTCCCGCAGGGCCTCGGCCTCCCCCCGGATTCGGCGGCGTTCCTGTGCCCGCGCGATCAGAGTTTCCACACGGTGGACCAGTTCCAGCGCGCTGGCGTTTCGGGCAACGTAATCAGCAGCGCCCCAAGGCTCCAGCTGGGACAGGTCGAAGTCGTCGGTGAGGTCTACGAGGAGCAGCACCGGGGTGCCCTCCCACGAAAATTCATCAGTCAGGCGGGGATCAAGCACCACGATGGCGGCATCGGTCCGGGCCAGCTCCATGGTGAGTGCCCCGCCGTCGGCCGCTGAATGGACGGTGAAGCCGGCAGCGGTGAGGACGCTTCCCGTGGCGGCCAGCCGGTCCGCGTCAGGAATTGCGACCACTGCTACTCGCGGTCCGGAAACACTCTCCGCCGGTGCCTTTACCACTATGCCCCCCGTGTTGCGCGTCGCCGTGCGGCTACCGTGATTTTCGACTCACATTATCAGCCCTCGGACCGCATTGGCCGAGGCCGGGGCGGACGGTAGCTTGATAACAGTCTCGTCAACACCGTGGAGGTCTCAATTATGAATGCCGATGCCAGCGGCCGGAACACGCTGTTTGATCTGATCCTGGACGCCGAAGGCCTCCTTCGGCTCACCTGGGCTCGGGGTTCCAGCATCACTGAAGCGGATGCGAAATCCGCCATGGAGGAGGTGAATGCCCTCTGCGGCGTAAACCGCCACCCCATGCTCGTGGACATGGCCACTACCGCGGAGGTCAGCCGCGGAGCGCGCGCCGTGTTCGGGCGCCCCTGCCAGGCGTCGAGGATCGCACTGCTCGGCTCCTCGCCTGTGGACCGTGTGATGGCCAACTTCATTCTCGGCATCAGCAGGCTTCCATGCCCCACGAAGTTCTTCACCTCGGAGCATGACGCCCTGGCCTGGCTCAAAGTTACGTAACGGGCTGCGGCTATTCCGCACCGGCTGCTCAGGCCGGCTGTTCAGGTGGGCCGTTCAGGTGGGCTGAGCAGGGTGCCGCGGTCAGCGGGCCTGGAGCACGGCGAAGTATCCCGGGATCCGCTCCGGCTCGTTGGAGGTCAGCGGGCAGGTTTCGATGACGGTTGGCCCATCCTCCACCACATCCCAGCGGGCCTCGGGGAAAGCCCGTACGCGCTGGGCCGGCCCGAAGCGTCCGGGCATCGGCAGGCCCCGGATTGCAGCCGCGAGGGGCGCCGGTATGCCGTGACGCGTGGCGCCAAGATGGCTGACGTACTCGACGGCGTTGCCCCGGAAGTCCGTTTCGGCCAGGAAGACGCGGCCGTGCCTGCCCACCAGTTGGTGCAACTGCTCGGCGAGGGCGGCCCGGGCGCGGGGTTTCAGCACATGGAGAACACCGCGGATGAAGATATTGGCTTCCCCCGGCATGCCGGCGGCGTCCAGCGCCTCGGCGACGGAGCGTGCGCCTCCCGGCGCTGTCATGTCCGCTGCCAGGAAGGAGATGCCCTCCATTCCCTCGGATTCAGCGCGGGCACGGGAAATGGCGCTGGCGGCCACGTCCACGCCCAGAACGTGGGGGAAGTGGGCGGCCAGCCGCCGGCTGAACGCCCCGTCGCCGCATCCGATGTCCACGATGGGAAGCTCCGGGTGCATCTGCCGCTTCAGGTGTTCCAGGTGGCCGAGCAGTTCGTGGTCGTCGCCGGAGTCCCACAAAACGTCTCCCTGGGCGCCGGTGCTGGTGACGTTGGCCCAGTACTGGTCCCAGGCCGCATGCGGATCCTTCGGCGCCTCGGCGGACAGCTTTACGAGCCTGGGGACCAGCAAGTATTTCTTCAGGGATGAGAGCACGGTCCAAATATAGGGCTATTTTGCCGGCGCCATGTGACGGAAACGGCCGCCTGGGAACCCTGCAGGCGGCCCTTTCCGGCAAACGGACGGCGGACGGACCCGCCGCTGCATCGATTCAGGCCTCATCGAGCTGCCGCTGCGTCGACCAGCGGCTAGGGGACAGGCTCCTCGGTGACGGGGGCCGTTCCATCCCGGGCCGGCGTGGCTGGCGCGCTGTCAGCCGGTGCCTCTGCCCCGGCAGGACCCTCGGACCCGTCAGGACCCGGCGCCGGGGCAGGTGCAGGAGGCAGTGCGGGAGCCGTGGACGCCGGAGCGGGAGCTACTCCGGACGGCGTCGGGGCAGGAGGAGCGCCAGGTCCAGACGCCCCGGGAACAGGCGCTGGAGTTGCTGTGGACGCTCCGGACGGCGGCGGCTGCGTTTGCCCGCTTCCGGTCGTCGGACCCGGGCTTGTGCCTGTCGCCGGTGCAGGGTTCGTGCCGGGCGATGCACTCGGGTCGCTCCGGATGACGTCCATGATCTGCTGCTTGTAGGCCTCGAGCCGCCCCTGAATCTCGGACAGGGGGACGCCCTGAAGCGTGCGGCCGAACTCGGCGATCTCCTCCCACAGTTCGGCGAGCCGCGCCATGCCGTCGGCACTCAGGGGACCGTCCAGCGTCAGGACCAGCTGGCTGGCCAGGGCATAGGTGAGGCACCGGACGCAGTCGTAGTTCGCGGCAGCCGAGAGGTTCTCCGGCACCACAACGTCAGCCTGGCCGATGATCAGCACCACCTGGAAGCCGACGGCCACCGCAGCGCAATCCGCGCAGCTGGCGAAGGCGTAAGCCTCGTTGCGCGTATCCACCGGTCCGTCCTCAGCCCACACAAGGGCAAAGGCGACGTCGTACGTCACCGAACCGTCGGCCGTATTCACCGCCAGGGCCTGGTTGCCGTCCTCCTCAGGTGCCGGAGGCTTGTCGAAGGGGAAAACCCACGACGGCGCCGCGCCCTGCCCGTCCCCGGCTGCGGGTTGAGTTGCCTGGTCACCGGTCCCACGGGGGACCGTTTGGTCACCAGCGCCGGAAGGAGCGGGCGCGTCCTGCCGGGGCACCAGCACCATGCTGAGCTGAGGTTTGTCGCGGGTGGGCAGTTGGGCGCCTTCGGGCCACAGTGCCACTGTTTTACCCTCGCGCCCCTCCTGCAGGGGTGCCCCGGACGGACCTCCTGTCAAAGCAGGGTAGACGGCGGCCGTCGCATCGAACAGCGTTCCGTGTTCGTAGGGCTGCACCGGCCGGTACGTGTCAGGTGCGGGCCACCACACCCAGGTGAGCCCGGCAAGGACGGCGGCGACGGCGGCAAGGGCCGTGCCGCGCTGCAGCGGCCTGCCGCGGGTCTTCCTCCAGACGCCAGCACCCAGCTGGCGCACCAGCCGCACCAGCATGTAGCCGATGCCCAGCAAAGGCAGAACGACGGCGATAATCGCCAGGAATCGTACTGCGGCGTCGGCGACGTTGCCGCCTGTGAGGCTGCCGGCGAGCATGGCGCCTTGGTGCTGAAGGCTGGCCCATCCGGTGCCCAGCAGCCGCGGCAGGGCAAGCACCATCAGCACCAGGCTGGCCAGGAGCAGCGGCACGGTGACCAGGACCCAGGCGGTGATGACAGTTCTGGCCCACGGCTTCAGGGCCTGGGCTTCCGGTTCTGGCTTGCGCCAGTTCCATGGCAGGAGGCCCAGGAGCGTGGGCTTGATGCGTTGGAACAGGTCCGGTACGCCGGTCACGTCGGCGAGGATGTGGTAACCATCGAAGCGGAGCAGGGGCAGGAGCTGGCGGACCATCTGCAGGATCTGCGTGAGCACCACCAGCAGCAGTGCGTCGTAGCCCGTGGCCCACCAAAGGCCCATGATGGCGACGGCGACGATCGCGTTGAAGTAAAGGCCGCCGAGGTCGGTCCGCAGCCGGCCCCCGCGTCCCAGCCGGTATGAGTCCGTGACGTCGGTGTAAAAGGCCGGCCAGATGAGGTAGATGCCCGCTCCCATCGCTCCCGGCGTGGCTCCTCCACGGCGGGCGGCAGCTGCGTGGCCGAACTCGTGGAAACCGGCAGAGAGGACAGTAATGGCGAAAATGAGCAGCAGCAGGCTGGGGTTGGCGAAGGCGGCGTGAGTGGCGGACGCCAGCCCCTTGACCATGAGAACCCACCAGCACGAGGCCACGAAGGCTGCTGTCACTGCCGCCACGATCAGCGGATGGAAGAGCACAGCGAAGGGCGACGCCAGCTTCCGGGTCCGTTCCGGGTCGGTGACCGTGTAGCGGAAGCGCATCCCCAGCAGCGGGTCAGCCTTCCGGACGCCAGGCTGGGAACCATCGGCAAGCCGGAGCAGCCCCAGCGGCAGCAGTTGGCCCTCGATAAGCGTTTGAACATTGTCGGCGCTGACCAATTTCCCGAAGCGGAGACTCGCGTGTTCTGCGATTTCTGTCGTGTCCCGCTTGCCGTCGATGGACTCCAGTACGAGGAACAACAGACTGGTCAACTGGATGGCCTGGCCATCGGAGCGGCGGACCAGGAACGGCGGTTCCCGGTAGCCGGAGCCTTTGGCCTCGCCGATCAGCTCGACGCCCTCTGCGCGGACGGGAACCTGGCGTTGATGGGTATCGACGGCGGCAGGGGAGGGAACCGGCGGGCCGTCCGGATGGGACGGCCCGCCGGGCGCAATACTCATCGAGGATTTACTGTTCTAGGTCGGACTGCTGGTCCGCAGTGGCAGTTGCTGAACCATCGATGTTCTGGTTGATGATGGCGTCCTGCTGTGCCACGGCGAAGGCGTCGCTGTCGATGGATCCGATATTGGCTGCCACAGCGGCATCGATCGGGGCGGCCACGTTGGCATTGGCTGCCACGGCGCCGTTGATCGGTGCGGCGATGTCGGCGTCGGCGGCGAGGTCCACATTCACGTTCAGGAGGTCGCCGTCCAGGGCGGCTGCCGGATCCACGGGCACGGCACCGACGTCAGGCAGTGTCCCATCGGGGAGCGTTCCGTCAGGCAATGTGCCATTGGGGAGCTCGCCGCCGTCGATGACGGGGCCGTCCTCGGAACTTTCCGGGGTGCCGCCGTCGATGGCCGTACCGCCATCCGCCGTCCCGCTGCCCTGGGTGATGGTGCTGTCCTGGGTGGATTCGGCGGTGGCGTCGGCGGTAATTCCCTGGTTGATGATGACGCCCTGATCGGCGAGAGCCTGCGACTCGGAGCCGAATGAGAGGATGTTGGCCGACGCTGCAGCGTCAATCGGGGCGGCAACGTTTGCGTTGGCTGCCACAGCGAGATCGATCGGCGCCGCCGCGCTGATGCCGAGGTCGAGGTCGGCATTGAGGTCGAGTACTGACGCGACTTCCTTGTCGGGCAGGGCTGTTCCTGCCTGTGCGTTGAGTTCGTCATCGGACAGCGGCGTCATTCCCTGTTCATTGCTCACGCTATGCTCCAGTTCCGGCACCGGTTTCCCTGCCCCCAGCGAACAGGTGCACCGAAGATGCCACTGCACAATACTAAGCATGATGACTATCGCCGAGAAGACGCAGGAGGTACGCGCAGGATGAACTGGTGGGAGCCGGTGGTCGCCGTCATCGGCGGGATCGCCCTGGTCTACGCAGTGTTGCTGGTCCTGCTGGCCTTCTACGCACGTCGCCACCCGGAGACGGTGGGCATGAAGGAAGCCATGCGGCTGCTGCCGGACCTGCTCGTTCTGCTGCGGCGACTGACCGCGGATCGGGCCCTACGGCGGGGACTCCGGGTGCGGCTGGTTCTGCTGCTGGTGTACCTTTTGATGCCCATCGATCTGGTCCCGGACTTCCTGCCTGTGATCGGCTACGCCGACGATGTCATCATCGTGGCGTTGGTGCTGCGCTCCGTCATCCGCGGAGCCGGCAAGGAACCGCTGGAACGCCACTGGCCGGGCAGCCCGGCCGGACTGGCTCTGGTCCAGCGCCTGGCCGGGGTTGCCGTAACGCAGCCGTGAGGCCTACTTGAGCCCGGCGCCCGGTAGGAGCTCAGTGGCGCCGAGGGAGTCGGCGATGAAGGCGTAGTCCCAGGCCCGTTCGCGCCACTGCACGTACCGGCCGGAGGCGCCGCCGTGGCCGCCGTCCATTTCGATCTTCATGACGATCGGCTCGGATCCGGTGGTCTTGTTGCGCAGCTCCTGCACCCACTTGGCCGGTTCCACGTAGAGCACCCTGGTGTCGTTGAAGGACGTCACGGCGGCAATCTTCGGGTAGGCGGCCTCGCGGACATTCTCATAGGGGGTGTACGACTTCATGTACTGGTACACCGTGGGGTCGGTGATGGGGTTGCCCCATTCTTCCCATTCCAGCGCCGACAGCGGCAGCTCCGGGTCAAGAATGGTGTTCAGCGCATCCACGAACGGCACTTCGGCCACTATGGCGGCGTACTTCTCAGGGGCGAGGTTGGCCACGGCACCCATGAGCAGCCCGCCGGCCGAGCCGCCAAGGGCAGCGATCCGGTTGGGCGCAACCCAGCCGGACGCCGCCAGCCAGTCGGTGGCGGCGATGAAGTCCGTGAACGTGTTCTTCTTGCTGAGCTTCTTCCCGTTCTCGTACCAGTGCCGGCCGAGTTCGCCGCCCCCGCGGATGTGCGCGATGACGAAGACAATCCCGCGGTCCAGCAGCGACAGCCGGGCGATGCCAAAGCCAGGATCCATGCTCAACTCGTAGGAGCCGTAGCCGTAGACCAGTCCGGCCGCGGTGGAGTCCCGGGCAACCGACTTGTGCCGCAGCACGGAGAGGGGAATCTTGGTCCCGTCCTCGGCCTCGGCCCACTCCCGCGAGGCCACGTAGTCGTTCCCGTCGTAGCCGCCGAGCACCGGGCTTTCCTTGCGGAGCAGCAGTTCGCCGGCCGGCTGCTCCGGAGTGGGCAGCACAAAATCATAGACCCGCGACGGCGTGAAGTAGGAGGTGTAGCCCAGCCGGATCACCGGGGCCTCGTAATCGGAGCCGCCAACTCCGGCCGTGTACAGCTCCTCGTCAAAGGCGGGTTCGACGGGGGCCTCCTGGGAAGGCGTACCGAGCCCCGCCAGGGAAATCACCTGCACGCGCTCGATCGTGTCCTTTCGGACCGAGACCACCAGATGGGTGGAGGTGACCCCCGCGCCGTTGACGCGGACGTCGTCGGAATGCTCGACGGCGGTGGTCCACTGCTGCTCGGCCAGCGGCTTTGCCAGTTCGGCCGGGTCCACCAGTGAAACCATCGAGTTCACGGCATTCCGGTTGTGCGTAATGACGATGCGCTCAGCTTTCTGCCCGTCCGGGCCCTCGAGCAGGAACGGTTCGGCCTCGTATAGGACGCGCTCGTTGCGGGAGATCACGGTGGTGAGGGTGGCAGAGGGGTCGTCGAAACGCAGAAGCCGCGTTTCGCTGTACTCGGAGCAGCCGATTCCCAGCACGAGGTGACGCCGGTCGGAGGAGAGTTCGAAGCCCAGCCACATGGCGACGTCGTCCTCCTGGTAGATCACCTCATCCTCGGAGACCGGCGTGCCCAGCACGTGGGCTTTGACCTGGTACGGCCGCCAGGAATCATCCACCACGGTGTAGAAGATCCGCGTGCCATCCGGGGAGAAAGAGACGCCGTAGAAGACGTTCTCGATCACGTCCGGCAGCAGGTCTCCGGTGCGCAGGTCCTTGATGCGCAGCGTGAAGCGTTCGTCGCCCGAGTTGTCCACGGCGTAGGCATACAGGTTTCCGTCAACTGTCACTGCCGAGCCGCCCACCGAGAAGAAGGGCTTGCCTTCGGCCTCCACATTGCAATCCAGCAGGACTTCCTCGCCAGGAATTTCGACGCCGGCCTCCACTGCCGGGGGCGTCCAGTCGGCCACCCTGTTGCCGGTGTCGGCGCGGACGCGGCATTGGATGCCGTACTCCTTGCCCTCCACTGACCGGCTGAAGTACCACCAGCCGTCCTTGCGGTTGGGGACAGACAGGTCAGTCTCCTGGGTCCGGCCCTTGATCTCCTGGAAGATGGCATCCCGCAGCGGTTCCTGGTGGGCGGTGACGGCTTCCTGGTACGCGTTCTCCGCCTTCAGGTGTGCCACGACGTCGTCGGATTCCTTCTCCCGGAGCCATTCGTAGTTGTCCACGAATGTGTCGCCGTGGTGGGTGCGCTTTGCAGGCACTTTCTTGGCTACAGGGGGCGCAGGGGAGGCCGCGGTGGAGTTGTCTGCGGAGTGCTGCAGTGGAGTCTGGGTCATTCCCTCAATATATAGATCCGCCCTGAGAAATGGGGCGGACGTTCGCTACCGGGGGACAGCAACAGCCGGGCAGCCGGCCTGGGCGGAGTGCTCCGGGGGCCTCGAAAGTGCGTCCCGCCGGAACCCTGTCCCCGCCGCAGGCACGGGCGTATCCTGAACTCGCGTCCGCAAACCGGAAACAATCGAGCAGCCGAGGGGCAGCCATGACAATTCCGCCAGTGCACGAACCCGAGCCATTCCCGCCGGAACCGGGTCCCGATCCCATGCGGCCCAATCCGAACGGGCCCGACCCATCCGGCCCCACGCCGCCCAGCCCGTTCCCGACCCCCGAACCGCCGGGCCCGCTTCCCGTCCCGGATCCCGGTCCGGCCCCGCTGCGCCCGGACCCCACCAGGGACTAAGCAAGTCCTTCCCGCTTGACGCCCGCTGTATGGCGCTTGACGCCGTCCACCTTTCCGGCGGCTGGGTGACCTTGCCGAGGCGTCCTCGGCAAGCTCACCCGGCCGCCGTTTTGATGTCCTTCCCGGAGGCCGTGCAGGAAATAGGAAACACGAAATGCTGCGTCGATTCCGCAACATTCAGTCTTTTTGCTGTTACCTGAGTCACATTCGGGCTAGTGTGGTTCCCGGTCGCAGCGTCGCGGCCATGCATGAGGGGAGATGTTCTGTTGAACGATAAGCTCAAGGTCTTGGTCCGACTCGATCTCGAATGCGGCGAAGCTCAAGTCGCCGCGCAGGGAAATGTAACCGCCCGAAGCATCCAGGCTCTCTACGTCGTTATGAAGCGCGCCAATCATCTGAGGGAAGGCCTCAAGTTGGTTGTGGACGTCAGCCACGCACACGTCGAACCGTCCGCATTGGAGCAGCTCCGCAAGTGCTCCGAATCCCACCACCTGCCGGTGTCGATCGACCCGCAGCAGTCTGAATGCAACGTCCGCGTCCTGGCGCCGGCCGGCGCCGGCTTGGAAACCTCCGCGCGGCAGGCATCACTGGCAGTCGCGGCATAACTCGGCAGCTACTCGTCAGGGCTCGTTATTCGTCGGAGCTCCCTGCCCGCCGGCCTATTCGTCGGGGCTGGGGCTCCGTACGTCGCGGGATCCAATGTCCGCCGCCCCGAGCATGTCGGCGGCCGCGGAGTGTGTGGTCTCGTGTTCGCGTACCCGGAGTTCCGGGTGGTGCAGGTCCAGGGACGGCCGTTCCGAACGGATGCGCGGCAGGGACGTGAAGTTGTGGCGCGGCGGCGGGCAGGAAGTTGCCCACTCCAACGAAGCGCCGAAGCCCCAGGGATCGTCCACCATCACCCTTTCGCGGCTGCGCGCGGTGATGTAGACGTTCCACAGGAACGGGATCAGCGACGCGCCGAGGAGGAACGAGGAGATCGTGGAGAACTGGTTCATCGCGGTGAAGTTGTCCTCCGGCATGTAGTCTGCGTAGCGGCGCGGCATGCCGAGCACGCCCAGCCAGTGCTGGATCAGGAACGTGCCGTGGAAGCCCAGGAACAGCATCCAGAAGTGGATCTTGCCTAGGCGCTCGTTGAGCATCTTGCCCGTCCACTTCGGCCACCAGAAGTAGAACCCGGCGAACATCGCGAACACCACGGTTCCGAACACCACGTAGTGGAAGTGCGCCACCACGAAGTACGAGTCAGAGACGTGGAAGTCCAGCGGCGGGGAGGCCAGGATGATGCCGGTGAGGCCGCCGAAGAGGAACGTGACGAGGAAGCCCAGGCTCCACAGCATCGGCGTCTCGAACGTCAGCGAACCGCCCCACATGGTGCCGATCCAGTTGAAGAACTTCACGCCGGTGGGCACCGCGATGAGCATGGTCATGAACGCGAAGAACGGCAGCAGCACCGAACCGGTCACGTACATGTGGTGCGCCCACACGGTCACCGACAGGGCCGCGATGGCGATCGTTGCGTACACCAGGCCCTTGTAGCCGAAGATCGGTTTGCGGCTGAAGACCGGGAAGATCTCGGACACGATGCCGAAGAACGGCAGCGCGATGATGTACACCTCAGGGTGGCCGAAGAACCAGAACAGGTGCTGCCACAGGATTGCGCCGCCGTTTTCCGGGTCATAAATGTGCGCCCCGAACTTCCGGTCCGCGCCGAGGCCGAACAGCGCGGCGGCCAGCGGCGGGAACGCCATGATCACCAGGACCGCCGTGACCAGCGTGTTCCAGGTGAAGATGGGGATCCGCCACATGGTCATGCCCGGGGCGCGCATGCAGATGATGGTGGTGATGAAGTTGACGGCACCGATGATGGTGCCGAAACCGGACAGCGCCAGGCCGAAGACCCACAGGTCACCACCGACGCCGGGGCTGAACGTCGTGTTGTTCAGAGGTGCGTAGGCGAACCAGCCGAAGGACGCCGCGCCCTGGGGGGTGATGAAGCCGGCTACGGCAATGGTTGAGCCGAAGAGGAAGAACCAGTAGGCCAGGGCGTTCAGCCGCGGGAAGGCAACGTCGGGGGCGCCGATCTGCAGCGGCATGATGACGTTCGCGAACCCGGCAAAGAGCGGGGTGGCGAACATCAGCAGCATGAGGGTGCCGTGCATCGTGAACATCTGGTTGTACTGCTCTTTGGTGACGAGCACCTGCATGCCGGGTTCGAAGAGTTCGGCGCGGATGACCAGCGCCATCACGCCGGCGAGGCAGAAGAACACGAAGGAGGTGATCAGGTACAAGTAGCCGATGGTCTTGTGGTCCGTGGTGGTGATCCACTTGACCACCATTTGGCCTTTGCGTAGCGGCACGGCGGGGGTGGCGCCCGTGGCGGTCAAAACGGCTGGTTGCTGATATCCGGACATCGTCAGCCACTCCTGGGCATCGCGTTGCAGGGGCCCGCTTCTAGAGCTGCGGTGCCGGCCGGAACCAGTTTCGGTTCACGGAACCGACACGATCAGAATAGCCCGCAAAAGTGCGGTGCAACAGTAAAAAGGGCAAAGTGCGGCGGCCCCGCGGAGTTGCAGGGCCGCCGTCGTAATTAATCAGCTGCCTAACACACGGCCTCAGTGCCCCGTCCGCGTGCGCGGCGCGCGAACGCCCTCCCGGGACAGCAGCAGTGCCAGCGCAACCATGCCAACGCCCAGCACGAAGTGCAGCCAGTTGTCCGCAGTGTTAAACGGCACGAAATTGGCCGGGGTGTTGAGGTTGATGATCAGGCCGTACAGCCAGAGGACCAGGTAGATAATTCCGCCGTAGAGCAGGTAGCTCTTTGCCTGGCCGGGGGTGCGGGCGAGGAGCAGGCCGGCAGCCCCGAAGAGCAGGTGCACGATGTTGTGCAGGACGGAAACCTGGAACACGCCGAGGAGCAGCGCCTCTGAGGTGTGCCCGGCCATACCCAGCGCCCCGAAGTTGCTGGTGATCCCGGGAATGAAGCCCAGGATGCCGACGAGCAGGAACACTGCCCCCACGACCTGGGCTGCAAGCTGCAGTCGGCTTCTGGCTCCGGCTGCTGGATTTGTAGTAGCCATTTCCCTTTCTCCTTATTTGATTGGCTGCCGAATGGCGGCCAAGACCTCAGACCACCGTCTTGTTGCCGCGGCGCCGCCACCAGACCAGGGCCGCGACGAGCGTGATCAGGGCAACGCCTCCAATGAAGTACGGGGCATAGTTAATGCGGGTTGACTCGGATTCGGCCGGCTCGCCCGTTCCCGGATTGGCAGGGTTTCCCGAAGGTGTTGCGGAAGGTGAAGATTCGCCGGTGGGGGAAGGCGTTCCAGCCGCCTGTGCATTGTCCGCGGCTTCGAGCGGCATGTAGGCCGTGGAAGAGGAGCCTGAGGTTGCAGCATGCGACGGCACGGCCAGTGACAGTGATCCGGCAATCACGGCAAAGGCGGCAAAGGTTAGAACGATCAGCCTGCGCATTAATCCATCTCCTTGGTCGATGCTGCAAGAATATAGTAAGCATGATTAGCATTAACTGCTAAGCACCCTTGGTAAATTGCCTGAGGCCGAGATTCTATCTGTGCGCTCCTCAACACCCCTTAAACAGCCGGTCCGGCGGGGCTCCTTGTACGGCCGCTCTAATAGGGACGGTGCCGCGTCAGTCGGGAAGTTCCATTTGAAAGCCGCACCCGCACCGCAGCAGGCGCGTTGGCAGGTGGACGTCGTGGACGGTGTGGCGCCGCGGGAGCTCCATGCCGGGGATGCTGCTGGTGCCATAGCTGACCGTCATGGGCGTGCCGCAGTGGAAATACTCGCCACCGAACTGGAGGACCCCCATTACCTGCCCGTGGCGGTTGAGGACGGCGGCCACCTCATGCACGTTCGCCGCGTGGGCGTAAAAGTAGTCGCATTCAACGCAGGTGTATGACACATCAACCATGTCCGCCTGTGGAGGATGCAAGGCTTCAATGGACTCGATAATGAGGTGCTCATCCGTGCGGCATTCCGAGCACCAGGGTCTGCTCGCGGATGGCCGCTGCATCCCTCCTGGACGGTGGGCGTTGGAGATGGTCGACATTGACGCGCTCCTCTTGGCGGGGGGCTCTGCGCCCTGTCTGCTTGAGCTGAAGCTACGCTTAAAATAACTCCGGCGTGTCGTGTAAGCAAGAGTGAGCCCCCGGATTCCGGATTGCCGGATAGTGGCGCTCTGCCGGGGCCGGCGTCTGCGGAAAATCTATAAAACCCCTTGCGGAGTCCTGTCTCTGGTGCTATAAAAAATCTATACCAGCCGATATAGATCGGATGGGCGGAAGTTAATAGACAGACTCACCCTGAGGAGGGAAGCCATGTTGATGCGAACCGATCCGTTCCGCGAGCTGGACAGGCTCGCCCAGCAGGTCTTAGGCACGGTGGCGCGCCCGGCAGCGATGCCGATGGACGCGTGGCAGGAGGAAAAGGAATTTGTTGTGGCCTTCGATCTGCCCGGCGTGGATGCCGACTCCGTGGATCTGGACATTGAACGGAACGTCCTGACGGTGAAGGCTGAACGCCCCGATCCCGCAGGCAAAGACACCGAGATGATAGCCTCCGAGCGTCCGCGCGGCGTGTTCAGCCGGCAGCTGATCCTGGGGGACACCTTGGATGTCGAAAGCATCAAGGCGAGCTATGACGCCGGCGTGCTGACACTGCGCATCCCTGTCGCAGAGAAGGCCCAGCCGCGTAAGATCCAGATTGAAACCAAGGGGTCAAAGCACGAGATTGCGGCATAGCCCCGAACAGGACAGGGAGGGTCCGGCGAACGTGTTATCTGCCAAATGGGGCGGTTAGCCCGGGAGCACGCCACCGCGCTACATAGCGCACAGGCAGAAGTATCCGGATTTCTCCCGTGGGGTGTGGCCCCGGGCCTCGGCCCGGGGCCACACCTGTTTCACGGGCTACGTGTTCAGCTCCATCATCAGCGGCGGCAGTTCATCGGCCAGCTCCCGGGCCAGGAACCCCAGGCTCCCCAGCCTGCTGGCGAGCTTGTCCCCGGCCGCAGCGTGAAGATGCGTTCCCCAGCACGTGGCCTGCGCCTCGGTGGTGCCACGTGCCCGCAGCCCCGCGATGGCACCAGCCAGGATATCCCCGCTGCCGGAGGTGCCCAGGCCCCCGAAGCCGGTGGTGATCTTCCATCGGTTGGCAGCTTCGGGGGCGTCACCGCCGGGCGGGCGGGCGATCAGGCCCTGGCAGCTCACCACTGCCCGGTACTTCTCGGCAATTTCGACGACGGCGGCGGCCAGCCTGTCGTTGTCGTCGGCCCCCAGGTCCGTCTCCCGGTCCAGAAGGATTGCTGCCTCCGTGGGGTTCGGCGTGAGGATCAGGCGGCCGGCCCATGGCCCCAGCTCGTCGACCAACTTGGGAAGGCAGCCCAGGGCGTAGGCGTCGAGAATGATCGCAGAGTGCCCGCCTGCGGTATCGGCGCCGGCATCGGCCTTCCCGACGGTCCGCCCGGCATCGTGCCGGAGCAGCTCGCGCAGCAGCGCCTCGGTGCCGTCGATGTCGTCCAGGCCCGGGCCGATCAGCACGGCGTCCGCTGAATCGAAGTCCTCGAACAGAGCCTCGAGGCCATCGGATCCCAGGGAGCCGCCGGCGGATTCGCGGAGGCCGATCACCCCGGCCTCCGGAAGCGTGACGGCCAGCTGCACAGCCACGGATTCCGCCACGGCGAGCGTCAGCCTGCCTGCGCCGGCACGGAGCGCAGCGGTTCCTGCCAGCAGGGCTGCGCCGGGAGTCCGCCGCGCACCGCCGATCACCAGCACAGCGCCGCGCGAGTACTTGTCCGCTCCGGCAGCAGGGAGGGGCCAGTCTCGCAGCAGCGACGGCGTGATCAGCGCCGGAGCCGAATCCTCTGAAGCGTCGGCCGCGCCGGACGCCGGCTCACCGCGGGTGGACACTGGCATCCCCTGCATGCTCGGTCACCTGCACACCCTGCTGTTCGAGGTGGTCCGCCACGTTGAAGCTCTCGAGTGTCCACGGCCCGGTCCCGTCCGGCCGCACGTACCGGGTGACCGATGCATTCAGGACAGTGGTGCCCGCGGCGAGGTCCAGCAGTTCCCTCTCCGACATGCCCTCCAGGACGTAGCGGAACAGCAGCACCACGGCGTCGTGGCACACCAGCATCACCCGGTGGCCGCTGCCCAGTGCGTTCAGTTCGCCGAGCACGGAGCGTAACCGCAGCGCCACATCCGCCCAGGATTCCCCGCCCGGCGGGCGGTAATAGAACTTGCCCAGCCACCGCCGTCGTTCTGCCTCTTCGGGGTGCTTATTCTCTACGCCAAGGCGGGTGAGCATGTCCAGAATGCCGAGCTCGCGGTCCCGAAGCCGTTCGTCCGTGCGGATGGCCACCGGCCAGCCCGCGGTTTCGACGGCGATTGCGGCGGTCTGATAGGCGCGCATGTACGGGGAGGAGATGACGACGTCGGGACGCAGCTCTTCGGGGACCGCCGCCAGGGCGCGGCCCAGCGCCTGCACCTGCTCCCGCCCCGTAGCCGACAGTTCCACGTCGGCGTCGCGGGCGGGGACGTCGATCACGTCCGCTCCGGACTCCTGGGCGTTCGTGGCGGCCACATTGCCCTCACTCTCGCCGTGCCGGACCAAAATGAGCTCCACCGCTCCCGCGGTCCAGCCTGGCGGCATGGTTCCATCGGTGCGCCGGCTATCAAGGCGCTGCCCGTCGCTGCGCTGTCCGTTGCTGTCCTGTCCGTCAATGCCCACGATGTCCACTCCCGGTTCGCTGTTGGCCTGCGAATGCTCCACGTTACTAGCGCCGTACCCGCACTGTCAGAAAAATAACCTTTCCAGGCCAACGGGGCTGCCGCGGACGGGGCAGCACTCCGACAAATTCCACCTCCTGGAACATGAGGGTGACGGCCCGTAATAGGTCTAGGGTGGGAAGCGTCGGCAATCGCCGCGAAGACCCTCAAGGAGGGCGCATGAACTCCAAACAATCCAGCTCCGAACAGTTCGGGCAACACCTGAAAAGTGTCGGCGGCTCAGAGGGCGACGTCAGCGGCTCCGCTTACATAGTGACAGAGGAAGACACCGTGGAGAGCGTGGTGTCGGGCATGCGGATGAAGCAGCAGGAACGCGGCGGCGCCGCCAGCAAGCCATCCATCCTCCATGCCTCCGCCGAGGTGGCGATCAGCCGGCGCGATGAGAATGATCCGGCCCATCACCCCGGGGTGTCGCAGCCAGGGGAGTATCAGCTGGATATCCATTTCGGCGGGGACCACAGCACCCGGGAGCCCGTCCCGGAGACGGATCTCGAGGCTGCCCAGATCTGGGCGCAGGGGCGGATTGAAGCCGCGGGCGCAGACTTCGGCGCCATTTACTTTCCGACTGGGGGAGGCGCTGCCCCAGGCTCGGGTGCGCTTGAATGCCGTTACGACCGGGCGGTGGGCTGGTACCGCTAGGCAGCACGATGTTTATTTGAGAATCATTCTCATGTAGTCTTTGGGGCATGCTTCTTACAATCATCAGCGCCCTAGATGTGTTCTGCCGGCAGCAGGCGTGTGAAACCGTGGCAGCAGCCCACCCCGGAGCGGCCGTGGTGCTTCACGACCTCCATGAGGGAGGCCGGGTGGTGCGGCGGGTGTTCCGCGAGGGTCTCCTTGCCGAGAGTGGAGAAACGGTGCTGGAGCACGGATGCTTGAGCTGCACAGTGCGGCTGGACGTCGTGCCGACGCTCCGGCGGCTGCTCGAGGGCGGCGATTCCCACGTCATCCTTGGCCTACCGTCCGGAGCGTCTGCGGCCGCACTGCTGGAGGAACTGGGCAGGAATCCGGATGGGCCGCACATCAATTCGACCGTGATCGCCTGTGACCCCGGGGCCCTTGAAGACCAGATCTGGGACGGCCACACGCTGTTCGAATCCGGGTACACACCGGCGCACAGGGATGAGCGGACACCGGGTGAGTTCCTCATCGGGGAACTGCTCTACAGCGACACGGTCCTGCTCGTGACCCCGGAGCTCGTGGCCATGGATGCTGCGGTCCGGGACCGGGGAGTCCGGCTCGCCCGTGAACTTGCCCCACATGCCCGGATCGCCGAAATCACCGGCGACTTCACACTGGGCCGCCACGACCGGACGGAATCAGCCGCGCGTTCGTCTCCGGGTTCGGTGCAGATCCCTGCCGCTTCGGCCGCACCGTTCAACACGGTTCTCGTCACGAGCCGGAAGCCCCTGCATCCCGGGCTGTTCCGGCACGCATTGCCGAGACTGGCGGAAGCGAACTGTTGGATGCGGGGCAGGCTGTGGGTTGCCTCGGCGCCGCAGTGCAGGATCTCCATCCGCGGCATAGGTCCCCGGGTCTGGCTGGAGAGCACCGGCACCTGGGCGGCCGACCGAAAGCTGCACCCTGCGACCCATCACCTGGACAGCACCGACGCGATGCTGGACTGGGATCCGGCCGTGGGGGACCGCGGCACTGTCCTGGCCATCACCGGCGACGGCGTCAGCGAAAGCGACGCCGCGGCACTTCTGGCCGGCTGCGAACTCACCAGCGCGGAAATGCAGGAGGGCGCCGGCTCCCTCCAGGACCCCTTTGAACTCAGCACATCCCTCTAACCCGATAGGAACATGCCATGAAAGTACGAAACTCCCTCCGTGCCCTGAAGAAGATTCCCGGCGCCCAGATAGTGCGCCGCCGCGGCCGGACCTTTGTGATCAACAAGAAGAACCCGCGCATGAAGGCACGCCAGGGGTGATGCACGGGGGCGGCAACGGTCAGCTGTTCCGCTCCGCCTGGTAAACATCCGGGATGCCGTCGTGGTCGGAGTCGATCTTTTCCTCTTCTTCGGCCCGGCGGTATTGGCGGTTCCGGGTCAGCAGCACCGCCGTGGCCAGCAGGGCAGCCAGCAGGGAAGCCGCGAGGATGCCGACCTTGGCGTGGTCATCATGGAGGCTGCCATGACCGAAGCTCAGCTCCGCCACAAGCAGTGAAACAGTGAAGCCGATGCCTGCGAGGAGCGAGACGCCGAAGACGTCGATCCACTTGAACGAGCCGTCCAGCCGGGCCTTGGTGGCTTTGGTGAGCAGCCAGGTGGTGCCCATGATGCCGACAGGTTTGCCGAGGACCAGGGCCAGGACGATGCCCACGGCCACCGGATCCGTGAATGCCGAGCCGAGGCCGTCCCAGCCTCCGACAGCCACGCCGGCGGAGAAGAAGGCGAAAACAGGGACGGCAATGCCCGCCGAAATCGGGCGGAACCGGTGTTCGAAGATCTCGGCCAGGCCGGGCCCTGCCTCCGGCCCGCCAGCCGCCTGGGATCGAATGACCGGGACGGCGAAGCCGAGGAGCACGCCGGCCACGGTGGCGTGGATGCCGGAGGCATGCACGAGTGCCCAGGTGATCATCCCGAGCGGCAGCAGGATCAGCCAGGCGGCAGCATCATGGGTCCCGAAGAACCGACGGAATTTCTGGGCCAGCAGCAGGTACAGCCCGAGGGGAAGCAGGGCCAGCAGCAACGGAACAGCCTGGATGTCCGAGGAGTAGAAGATGGCGATGATGCTGATCGCCAGCAGGTCATCCACCACGGCCAGGGTGAGCAGGAAGATCCTCAGGGCACTGGGCAGGTGGGAGCCGATGATCGCCAGGACGGCGACGGCGAAGGCGATGTCGGTTGCGGTCGGGATGGCCCAGCCCCTGATCGTCTCCGGACTGCTGATGTTCACCAGCGCGTAGATAACGGCCGGAACCAGGACCCCGCCGGCTGCCGCGGCCACGGGAACCACGGATTTGTTGAGTTGGCGCAGATCGCCGGCCACGAACTCACGCTTAAGTTCCAGGCCCACCAGGAAGAAGAAGATGGCCAGCAGTCCGTCGGCCGCCCAGGCGCCGAGGCTCAGTTCCAGGTGCCAGGGCTCGTACCCGAACGTGAAGTCCCTGAGCGCGAAATAGCTTGCGGAGGCGGGGGAGTTTGCCCATACCAGGGCGATGACGGCGGCGGCGACCAGGAGCGCGCCGCCCACGGTCTCCTTGCGCAGGATCTCCCCGATGCGCAGGGCTTCGGCGTAGCTGCCGCGTGCGAAGAATGTGAGGCGCGGCGGAGTGGGAGGAGGTGACTGGCTCATAGGACGTCCTAAATTCGGGTCAGCAAATACACTGCCGACCAGACTTCCCGGCTCACCTTCAACCAGTGTACAGGGGCTGCCGGCGGGAAATTTTCAGGTCGGCAGCCGGCCGACTGGGGTTCAAAAAGGTTCAACGGGTTCAGCGGGCTCAGTGGCCGGCGCCCAGTTTCCCGCCGAGGCGTGCACGCATCAGGCTCCGTTCATGGTCAGGAAGGCGCACGGCAGCGCCTTAGCTCTTTCGAAGAATTAAGGGGCGCAGCGCCGCGCCGGAAGAGGGGAGCGCACTGGAAACCGCTGCCACCCTCAAGAACTTTACCGCTACCGCGCACAACGAGGTGGTCCTCCGGGTCTACCCGGAGGACCACCTCGAACGCCTCATAATCTCTATTTGCGGGTGAGAAGTGCCTGCGACGCTCAGCCTGCGGGTTTGAGGGCGGTGCGCCAGGCGGCGACGGCTTTGGCGGTGCTGAAGGTCCAGGTGGCGGTGCCGGTGGCGCCGGCTGTGGCCTGGGTCCTGTCGGCCTGTTCGGCGATCTGGCCGCCGGTGGTTTCCCAGCGTTCGGTCCAGCCGGTGGGAGCGGTGGCTGCCGGGTTGGAGCTGTCGAAGCCGAGGCCGCCGATGAGCAGGGCGCCGTTGCTGGCGGTGGTGATGCTGCCGACGGCGATGCTGGTGGCCGAATACGTGGCGTTGGCGGCGGTGGCGACGGTGCTGTCCAGCGGCGTGGTGGTGTTGACGCCGGTGTAGGCGGTGATGCCTCCGCCCCACTTCACTGCCGTGCTGAGCGTCCAGGTGTAGGTGGCGGGGTCGGCGGAGCCAACCACCCGGTAGTAGGCGAAGACGCGGGCGCCGCTGCCGATGGAGAGTCCGCTGGTGATCGCGGTCCAGCCGGCCGGGACGGCAACCGTGGGGTTTTTGTCGGCGGTGAAGGATGCGACCAGGACGTCACCGGCGGCCCGGCCGGTCGGCGCGGGCAGGGAGACCGTGGTGGTCGCCGTTTCCGTGGACGCCGTCCGGGTGCTGCGCACGGCGATCCCCGCGCTGCCGGCCGGGTTGACCGTGATGGTCCGCGTGGTGGAATTCGAGCCGGCGGCGTTGGTGGCGGTCAGCCGCGCGGTGTAGGTCCCTGCCGTGGTGTAGGTGTG
>NZ_JBNHFR010000007.1:0-229760 GCF_059090445.1 Arthrobacter sp. B2060 | reverse complement strand
CCAACGGCGCCGAGCACGAAATCCTCAGCCGCGAAGAGATGGCCGAACGCTACCCGCAGCACAACCTCCGCCCGGACGACATCGCCGTCTACGACCCCAACGCCGGCGCCCTGCGCACCGACCGCGCCGTCACAGCGGCCGTCGCAGCGGCCCAGGCCAACGGGGCAACAATCCACACCAACACCTCCATCGATGGCATCACCGAAACCGACGACGGCGTCGTCATCACCTCCGGGGAGAAGTCCTGGACGTTCGAGAACGTCATCGTCTCCTCCGGCGGCTGGTCCCAGAAGCTCATGCCCGAATACCTCAAGGCAGCAACGCAGACCAAGCGGATCTTCTTGACCTGGTTTGTCGCGAAAGCCGGGGCCGAATTCACACCCGACAGGTTCCCCATCTTCATCCGCATTTACGAGGACCGCTCCATGTATGGTGCGCCCGCCGTGGATGGGGTGACCGTCAAGGCAACCCTTGACGGCCGCGGCAGACCAACACCGGACCCGAACGCCGTGCCCAGGGAACTGACCCCCGCGGAAATCACCGAGACGACCGAAACCGTCACCGAGTTCTTCCCCGGACTGTTCCCCACCGTCGTCCGCTCCGACGCCTTCCCGGACCTCTTCACCAAAGACGGGCATCCCCTGCTGGGCCGGCTCGCGGAGAACAGCAGGCTCTACTGCGCCACCGGCTTCTCCGGCGGCGGCTTCAAGAACGCCACCGGATTCGGCGAAATCGCCGCGCACGAGGCCCTCGGCAAGCAAACCTACGAGGGCCTGGACTTCGTCCGGCCCCAACGATTCAAGACCAGCTAACCCGGTAACCCCGTTCCCTACGACACTGAAAGCGTGCGATGAACCCCTCATTCGATCCCTCAAGTCTTCACACGGATTTGTTCATCGACGGCGCGTGGCGACCAGCCAGCACTGGCGCCACATTCGCGGTTGAGAACCCGGCCACGCGTGAGGTCATTGCGCAGGTGGCCGATGGCGGCCCGGACGACGCCCGGGCCGCCATCGAGACCGCCGGGCGTGCCCAGGCGGAGTGGGGAAAGTCCACTCCGCGGGAGCGGGCCGACATCCTGCGCCGGGCCTTTGAGCTGGTCATCGCCAACACGGACCGGCTCGCCGCGATCATGACCGCGGAGATGGGCAAGCCGCTGGCCGAGGCCAGGGGCGAGGTGGCCTACGGCGCCGACATGCTCCGCTGGTTCTCCGAAGAGGCCGTCCGCATCGGCGGAGACCACACCACCTCGGTGGACGGCAAGACCCAGATCATGATCACCAGGGAACCCGTCGGTCCCTGCGTGCTGGTCACGCCGTGGAACTTCCCGCTGGCGATGGGTGCCCGCAAGATCGCCCCGGCCGTGGCCGCGGGCTGCACCATGGTCTTCAAGCCCGCGGAACTGACACCGCTGACCTCCCTGGCGCTGGTGGACATCTTCCGGCAGGCCGGCCTTCCGGACGGTGTCCTGAACGTCGTGACCACCCTGGACGCAGCCAGCGTCGTGGGGACCTGGACCGGCAGCGGCATCGCGCGCAAGATCAGCTTCACCGGCTCCACCGGGGTCGGCAAGATCCTGCTGCGCCAGGCGGCCGAGAACGTCATGCGGTCCTCGATGGAGCTGGGTGGAAACGCCCCGTTCATCGTGCTGGCCGACGCGGACATCGAAAAGGCCGTCGACGGGGCCATGAAGGCCAAGATGCGGAACATGGGCGAGGCCTGCACGGCCGCGAACCGTTTCTTCGTGCACCGCTCCGTCCTGGCGGAGTTCAGCGAGAAGTTCGCCAAGAAGATCTCCGAACTGCGGGTCGGCGACGGCGCGCTCGAGGGAACCGAGGTCGGGCCCCTGATCGAGCAAAAGGGCCTGGAGAAGGTCGAAAGCCTGGTCGCCGATGCCGTGTCCAAGGGCGCACGCGTCCTGACCGGCGGACGCCGCCCCGAGGGCCCGGGCTACTTCTACACCCCCACGGTGCTGACGGACGTGCCCCTGAGCGCGGACCTGATGAACACCGAGATCTTCGGACCCGTCGCGGCGATCACGGCGTTCGACAGCGAGGACGAGGTGATCCGCCTGGCCAATGACACCGAATGGGGTCTGGTGGGGTATGTGTTTACTGAGAACATGGAAAAGGCCCTGCGCTTCTCCGCAGAACTGGAAGTGGGAATGGTCGGCGTCAATACCGGCATCGTTTCCAACCCGGCAGCACCCTTTGGCGGGGTCAAGCAGTCGGGGCTGGGACGCGAAGGCGGCAAGGTCGGCATCGAGGAATTCCTCGAGATCAAATACACCGCAATAGCAATCTGAGAACTCCGATTCAGATGAGCGGATCTATAGCAGCCAAAGGCCTGTTCTCCATGGAGGGAAGGCCCACCGCACAGCTGATCGCCGATCAGCTGCGCGAACAAATCATCCAGGGAATCTTTCACCCCGGAGAGCAGATCAACGAATCCATCCTCGCCGTCCAGCTGAACACCTCCAGGAGCCCCGTCCGGGAAGCCGTGCAACGTCTGTGCCAGGAAGGCATCCTCATCAGCCGGCGCAACCGTGGCGTGTTCGTACTCGAAATCTCAGCCCGGGACAGCAAGGAAATCTACGCCGTGCGTGAGGCTGTGGAAACAAACTCCGCAGATTCCCTGCTCAACAGCACACCCAAGCACATCAAGAACACCTGCCAGGCCCTGAAAACAATCCTCAGGAACATGAAAAGACAAGTGGACGCAACCAACTGGCAATCAATTGCCCAACTGGACATGCAATTCCACACCACAATCGTCGCCGCCGCCGGCAACAGCAGAATGACCAGAATCTACGAAACCTTGGCCGCCGAATCGACAATGTGCATTCGCAAGCTGGAGATCTCCTACCCACAAGCACAGATGCTGATCCAGGAGCACGAGGACATCCTCAGCTTCCTCGAAACGGGCAACAGGGAAGAACTCCGGAGAGCCCTCAAACACCACATGCAAAAGGCTGTCGACGACCTCACCACCACAACCCCAAACCAGGAAAACAAGCCCATAGCCAGAACCTTGGCAAACTGAAAACCAGAGAAGGCCAGGTCCACAGGACCTGGCCTTCTCTGGCTTGACCAGTTTTGACGCAGCCGTAATTTCCTCTGGTGGGCAACATAAAGCCAGCAGAAGCGTCGCAATGAGGGCGTGGTCTACTGCCCTACAGTTGACGACGCTGTAGCATGAAGGCATGGCTGAGCAGATTAAGATAGTGCATTCGTCCACCGTGCAACAGGTCGCGGATGGTCTCACAGCCATGATCCTGAGCGGAGGACTCAAGCCAGGTGAACGCCTGAGGGAGAGTCTCCTCGCCGACAACCTGGGGCTTTCCAGGAACACTGTTCGTGAAGCCGTCCGCATAGTTCAAGCGGGCGGCCTCATCCGCCACCGCGCAAATCAGGGCGCTATCGTTTGGGACCCCACCGACGCGGAGATCATGGACGTCTACAACGCGCGTTACCACCTGGAGACCACAGCCGCACGGAGCATCTCCGAAAGCACCTCCATGGACGAGGTTCACGCCGCCATGGAGGAGTTCCGGGCAGTCTTGAAGAGTGGAGATCCATTCAAGATTGTCGAGAAGGACCTTGCGGTTCACAGCGCGATAGTCGGACTCCTCGGAAGCCAGAAGTTGAGGATCTTCTATCAGCAATTGGTGACCGAACTGAGGTACTTCATGTTTGTGCTTTCCATTGAGCATCACGAGTACGAGGACCCGGACACTCTCGAAGCCGAGCACCAAAACATTGTTGACGCGCTTGACTCGCGTGACCCGGTCCTGGCCGAGAAGGTCATCTCAGACACGATCATCCAGTATCGGGAATCGATCCGAGGCATTATCGCCGAGAGGCATACAGAACGCTAAGCGAGCTGCAGGAACCCCTCCCCCGACGATGACGCACCGAAGCTTTTTGGTCCTAGCCCCGTACTTTGAGGGTCGGAAGGCTTAAGCGGATTACTGCTCAGGATGCGGAACCAGAGGTCAAGGCCCCCATCAGCGCTGCGGTATCCACGAGCTCCCCGCGGCCTACGTTGATCAGGCGGGCGGACGGCTTCATGGAGGCCAGGACCTGAGCATTTACCAGTCCCCTGGTTTCGTTCGTCAAGGGCGGGGCAAGTTACCAGGTAGTCGTAGTCATGGACAATCGCGCGTGACGCGCTGCTGCCAGCGCTGGTCCTGCTGCAGCCGGAACGAACCCTGCGCGTCCTTGGCCATGCCCAGGACAAAGCCCAGCGCGAACTCGGCGATGGCGCGGCTGAGGACGCCGCGGGAGTTCGTGTAGACCACGTCGCTCTAGATCAGC
This sequence comes from Arthrobacter sp. B2060, assembly GCF_059090445.1. Classification (NCBI taxonomy): domain Bacteria; kingdom Bacillati; phylum Actinomycetota; class Actinomycetes; order Micrococcales; family Micrococcaceae; genus Arthrobacter; species Arthrobacter sp. B2060. The sequence goes on along the minus strand of NZ_JBNHFR010000007.1, from coordinate 225,444 downwards.
TCGTCGAACAGCAGCTGGCTGACGCCGGCCGCTGAGACATAAATCCACTTCAGGGTCGAGGCCGCATCCCAGTTCTCCCGGAGCGTGGGTGAGAAGGAGTGCCACTGGTACAGCACATTCGCGCCGGCGACGACGGGCCGCTTGGACCTGTGGTGACGATCGTCATGCCGTTACTGGGGCGAGTGTGTCGATTGCCGTCAGGACGGCTGCCGTGAATTCCGACGTCGACGAGGTCCCGCCGACATCGCGGGTGCCGTGACCGTCGCGCAGGGCCGATTCGAACGCGGACTGCAGGTGCGCGGCCGCTTCTGGGTGGCCGAGGTGCTCGAGCATCATGGCTCCGGACCAGATCTGTCCTACAGGGTTCGCCAGGCCCTTCCCGGCGATGTCCGGCGCCGAACCGTGGACCGGTTCGAAGAGGGACGGGAAGGCTCCCTCCGGGTTCAGGTTGGCGCTTGGCGCAACGCCGATGGAGCCAGTAACGGCGCTGCCCAGGTCCGAGAGGATGTCACCGAGAAGGTTGGAGGCGACGATGACATCCAGCGTCCAAGGCTTCAGGACCAGGTGCGCAGCCAGGGCGTCCACCAACTCGTGGGTCACGGTTACGCCGGGATGCTGACGGGCGGATTCCTCCACCACCTCGTCCCAGAAGGGCATGGTGTGGATGATGCCGTTGCTCTTTGTCGCGGACGTCAGCCTGCCCTGGCGGGAAGCAGCAAGCGCGGCAGCGAAGTGGGCTGCCCGTGACACTCCAAGTCGGGTGAAGATGGTTTCCTGGACCGCGCTCTCGTGCGGCAGCCCACGGTACATCCGCCCGCCGACCTCGGAGTATTCACCTTCGTTGTTCTCCCGAACGATCAGGATGTCGATCGGCTTGTCCGACGCCAGCGGCGAGGTCACGCCGTCGAGCGTCTTGACGGGGCGGAGGTTGATGTACTGCTGGAACTCCCGGCGGATCGGGATCAGCAGGCCCCACAGGGACTCCACATCGGGAACCTCCGGGGAACCCACGGCGCCCAGGAAGATCGCGTCATGTTTTGCGAGCTGTTCAAGCCCGTCAACCGGCATCATCCGCCCGTGCCGGCCGTAGTAGTCCGATCCCCAGTCGAAATAGGTGAACGCCAGGTTCAGGCCATGGATCGAGGCAATCCGTTGAAGGCATGTGATGGCCGCGGGGACGACTTCTTTGCCGATGCCGTCGCCGGGGATCACGGCGATGCTGTGGGTGCTGCTCATGAGGATGTCCGTTCCGTCAGGCCGCCGAGGATCTGCCAGCGGGCGGTTGACCCGCCAAGGTTGATGATGGTGTTCTTGGGTTCGGTCATCTCGCGGACCGTGTGACGGACGCCTTCGCGTCCCACACCGGATTTCTTGAAGCCGCCAAACGGCATCGAATCGATCCGGACGTCGCTGGTCTCATTGATCACCACAGCGCCGACGTGCAGTTTCTCCGCTACGGCCAGGGCCAGATCAATGGACTGGGTGAAGACCCCGGCCTGGAGGCCGAACTCGGTGTTGTTCGCCGCAAACACCGCGTCCCGGACCTCGATGAACGGCAGGATGCTGACCACCGGACCGAACACCTCATCCCGGATTACCCGGCACTCGGAGGGCACATCGGTCAGGACGGTCGGCTCGTAGTACGCGTTCCGGCGGGCCCCGCCGGCATGGACAGTGGCGCCGGCCGCCTTGGCTTCTTCCACCCATTCCTCAACCCGCCGGGCCTCCGCCTCAGAAATCAACGGGCCGACGTCCGTGCCCCGGTCAAGCTTCGGCCCAGTCCTGAGCGCCCTGGTACGGGCCGTGACCTGCTCCAGGACCTGCTCGAACAAAGAAGTGTGGACGTACACGCGCTGCACGGACAGGCAGTTCTGCCCCGCGACACCAAACGCGCCGGCCACAATGGCCTTCGACGCGGCCTCAGGGTCGGCGTCAGCGCACACAATGGTGGCGTTGTTCCCGCCGAGCTCGGACAGGATCTTCTTCGCCCCGGCGGCTGTGGCAATACGTTCCGCCGTCGCAGGGCCGCCGGTGAAGGAAATCAAGTCCACCCGGGGATCGGTGACAACGGCCTCGGACACTCCGGGTCCGGAGACGATCGCGGCGATCCGCCCTGAGGGGACACCCGCTTCGAGCAGCAGCTGGACAAAGGCCAGCCCGGTCAGCGGGGTGCGGCCGGAAGGCTTGAGCACGACGCCGTTGCCGCCGATGAGGGCAGGGCCCAGTTTGTGCGCCACGAGGTTCAGGGGGTCGTTGAACGGAGTGATTGCCGCGACGATGCCCACCGGCTTCCGGCTGTACCAGCCGATCTTGTTGGCTCCGGCCATGCTGTCCTCGAAACCCAGGGTCTCCCCCGTGAGCTCTGCGGATGCGGCAGCCGAGAGCCGCAGTGTTTCGATGCAGCGGCGCACCTCGCGCTCCGCTTCGGTGATGGTCTTGCTGCTTTCGGACGCGATGATCTTGGCGAACCGCCCGGACTGTTCAGTGAGAAGCTGTCCGGCTTTCTCCAGCGCCTGCCTGCGGGCCCGCACCGGCCAGTCATCTACCTGCAGGTGGCGGTGGATGTGCGCGATCGCCCGCTGGACATCCACCGCCGTCGAACTGCACACCCGCCCCAACAGGAAGCCATCTTCAGGATCCCGTACTTCCACCGTCAGATCGGCGCGCTGCCACTGACCTTCAAAGAAGGCACCGCCGGGAAGGTCGGCGACCTCTGCCCGCCGGTCGGTCGTTCCGGTGGTTCCGGTTGTTTCAGGGCGCGAGTCAAGAGCGTCAATGGATGGAAGCATGGGATTTCCTTTGTGGGCCTAGCTGAAGCGGTCGATGATTTTTGCGGCTCCACCGATGAAGGGCAGGAACCACGGCGGGCCGAAATGGCCCGGCACGGGCGGATTCTTCAGGCCTTCCCACACGTTCGCTGACTTGTCGCCGGCCATGTAGTGGGCCATCCGCTTGCCCATGTGAGCTGCCATCTGCACGCCGTGTCCGCTGTAGGCCAAGGAGTAGTAGAGTCCGTCGTGGATGCCCGCGTGGACCATCTGGTCCATGGAGAGGTCCACGAGTCCGCCCCAGATGTAGTCCACCTTGGCGTTGGAGAGGTAGGGGAAGAGTTCGAGCATGGCCTTGCGCAGGATCTCGGCGCTCTTGACGTCCGAGTCCGGGCTGGACAGGGCAAAGCGGGCACGGCCGCCAAAGAGGAGCCTGTTGTCCGGGGTGATCCGGAAGTAGTAACAGAGCATCTTGCTATCCGAGGCCATGCGCCGGTTCGGCAGGATCCGGTTGACCACGTCTTCGGGCAACGGCTCGGTGCAGATAATGAAGCTGCCCACCGGAATCACGCGGCGCTGCAGCCACGGGGTTACCCCGCCTGTGTAGCCGCTGGTGGCGACCAGGACCTGCTTGGCACGGGTGATGCCGCGGGTGGTGTGCACATCGTGCACCGTACCCGAAACCTTCTTCAGCTCCGTGACACCGGATCCCTCGCAGATATCCGCCCCGGCGGCAACAGCCGCCCCGCCCAACCCATGCACAAACTTCCCCACGTGCAGCCCTGCTCCCAGCGGGTCCAGCATGGCCCCCTGGTAGAAGTCCGTGCCGATTTCACTGTGGATCTGGGACTTCGGGATCACGGTGACATGATGGTCGGCCAGGGCGGCCATCTTCTCCTGCGACCTCAGGAAGCCTTCATAGTGGGACTTGTGGAACGCCAGCGAGAGCTTCCCGAAGCGGTTGTAGTCACACTCGATGCCGTTGTCATGCACCAGCTTCTCGATGCTGTCGATGGCGTCGTTGTATTCACGGAACATCTCCACGGCACGCGCGGCGCCGTAGCGCTTCACCGCCGTGCTGAAACCGATGGCCAACCCGGTCGTCGCCATTCCCCCATTACGGCCCGACGCGCCCCACCCAACAGTGTGGCGTTCGAAAACGGCAACGCTGGCGCCCTGCTTGGCAAATTCCAGGGCCGCGGAGAGTCCGGTGAAGCCGGCGCCGATGATGGCCACATCGACGTTCTCGGGAACCGGAGTGCGCCGGTAGTCCCCGGATGGTTCGGCAGTGTCCAGCCAATAGGGGTTAAGTTTCACGGGTTGACCTTTCGCCTCGACGTCGGTTTAGAGACCGAGGTGCTTGTTGACCTCGTCCAGGGACTTAACGGTGTTGTAGTCGTAGCCCCCGGTGATGGGGTCATAGCCACGGTCCAGCACCCAGAGGTTGCGGAAGCCCATGTCGTGCATTGGATGCATGTCGTACCGTGTGTGAGAGGCGATGTGCAGGAAGTCCTCCGGCTTGGCGTTCAGGGTATCGAGCATGTACTCGAACGCCTGGTAACGCGGCTTGTAGGCCTGGGCCTGCTCAGCAGTCAACACTGCGTGGAACTCAGCGCCGAGCTTGGGAATGCTGATCTCCAGGAAGCTGTCGTCGGCGTTGGACAGAGCCACCAGCTTGTAGTTGTCGCCCATGAGCTTCAGCGGAGCCGGCACGTCATCGTGGGCACCAAAGCTGCGTACAGCGTCAGCGAACTCTGCGCCCGCACCAGGGGTCGGCCCGATGCCAAAGAACTTGCATACCCGGTCAAAGGAATTCTGAAGGATCTCCTCGTAGGGCTTGTAGTCGCCAAGGACCTCGTCGAACCGGTACCCGCGGAACACCTTCTTGAATGCAGGCCACTGCTCTTCAGGCAGACGGCCAGCGAGCAGCCGGCGGGTAGTGGAATCAGTATCCCAGTTGATCAGCGTGCCGTAGACATCAAAAGAGATGTACGTCGGTCGGGAGTTAGTCGTTGCCATGATTCATCCGTTCATAGAGATCTTCGGCCGGACGCCGGAATACCTGGCGCCCGTTTCGGTAAGTCTAGGTCGGGCATGGGGGCGCGTCGACGCATTCCCCGGCCCGTTATTGTCGACTCTAGGCTCCTCATTGTAGATTGTCAACAACTTCTCGTGGACGTTCCTCCGGCCACATTTCGCGGACGTAATGCAGGGAATATTTTCGTCGATTGTTGACAATCCGCAATTCTAGCGGTTGCATAGTGACGGGGCCGAGCGAGATTTCGATCACAGCCGATATGCAGGACGCAAGAAGTCCGCTCCACGTCGCTGCACGGCATTGTCCGACCTGAGCAACAGAGAGAGCGCGGCCTATCAGCCGCAGCCAGACACTCCTCTCTCGTTCGGCGGAATAACTTCACCTGAAACCCATTCGAAGGGAACCACCATGAAGACCATCAACAAAGTTCAGAGCGCAGCCGCAGGCATTGCAGTCCTGTTGGCCCTCACCGCCTGTGGCGGCGCTGCCACCGGCACTTCGGCCGCTGGGGATGCAAAGTCCAAGACGTCGAACACCGCTGACATCTCCGAGGGCATCCAGCCTGACGCGGCCGCGGTGAAGCTGCTGCCGCAGTCCTACAAGGACAAGGGCGAACTGACGGTCGCCATGGACCTGCACTACCCGCCAACGACCTTCCTGGCCGATGACAACGTGACCCCGATCGGCCTGAACCCCGACATCGCCCGGCTGGTGGCCAAGAAGCTCGGCCTGAAGCTGAAGTTCGAGAACACCGCGTTTGACACGATCGTCCCCGGTATCGACGGCGGCCGCTACGACTTCACCGTCACCACCATGTCCCCCACGGAAGAGCGGCTGAAGGTGATGGACATGGTGAGCTACGTCAGCACCGGTGTGTCGGTGGCCGTGGCCCATGGCAACCCGCTGAACATCAGCAATGACGACATGTGCGGCAAGAACATTGCGGTCACCAAGGGATCCAACGCCCAGCTGAAGCACCTGCCGAACGTCTCGAAGTGGACCTGTGAGGAGAAGGGCAAGCCGGCCATCAACGGCGTCACGCTGCCCAACGTCCAGGAGGCCCTGACGCAGCTGGCGTCCAAGCGCGTGGACGGCGTCCTCTATGACACCCCGGCACTGGTCTGGGCCGCGGAGCAGCAGCCCAACACCTTCACCGTTCTGGAGCCGAAGGTGGATACCCGCTCGGAGCACGTCAATGCCATTGGCCTGAAGAAGTCTTCGCCGCTGACGCCGGCCCTGCAGAAGGCCGTGCAGTCGATCCTGGAGAGCCCGGAATACAAGAAGTCCCTTGACACCTGGGGCCTCAGCGGCGCAGCCATCACTACCGCCAACCTCAAGTAGCGGGGCAGGCCATGCAGCAAACAACTATGGAAAGAAGTGGCCCCAGCATGAACGGGAAAGAGTCACATCTCAAACCACGGCTCCGGCGGCGCAGCACTTTTGAATACGTCGCCTGGGTGCTCTGCAGCCTGATCGGCATCGGCATCCTGATCTCGGTCTCGACCAACCCCAACTTCAGGTGGGGCACGGTTGCCCAGTACTTCACCCACGAATCCATCGTCCGTGGCCTGATGCTCACCATCTTCCTCACGATCGCCAGCATGGGCCTCGGAACGCTCCTGGGCCTGGGGCTGGCAATCATGAGGTCCTCGAGCATCAAACCGGTCGCGGCCACGGCCAGCGTCTACATCACCCTGTTCCGTGGCACCCCGGTGCTGGTGCAGCTGATCTTCTGGTTCAACGTTTCCGCGCTGTACCCGAACCTGACCATCGGCATCCCGTTCACCAACATCGGCACCGCCGTCGACGTGAACGCCCTGATGGCCCCCATCACCGCGGCCCTGGTCGGCCTGACGCTGAACGAGGCCGCCTACATGGCCGAGATCATCCGTGGCGGGTTCTCCTCGGTCGGCAAGGGCCAGATCGAGGCCGCCGACTCCCTGGGCATGAGCAGCGCCATGAAGATGCGCAAGGTCATCATCCCCCAGGCCATGCCCTCGATCATCCCGGCGACCGGCAACCAGGTCATCGGCATGTTCAAGGGAACCTCCCTGGTCAGTGTGCTCGGCGTTGCCGAGTTGCTCCAAAGCGCCCAGCTCATCTACGCCCGCACCTACGAGACCATCCCGCTGCTGATCGTCGCCAGCCTCTGGTACCTCGTGATGACCCTGCTGCTGAGCTACCCGCAGTCCAAGCTCGAGCAAAAATACTCCCGCACAACCTCCCGGCTCCCCCGGAAAGCGAAAAAAGTTGTGCTGACCGAACCGGAAGGGACCCTGCGATGAGCAACGACGGCACCATTCACGCCCGCGGAATCCGAAAGTCCTTCGGCCCCAAAACGGTCCTGAAAGACATCAACCTGGACATCGCCAGCGGAGAGATCTGCTGCATCATCGGCCCCAGCGGCTCCGGCAAGTCCACCGTCCTGCGCTGCATCAACGGCCTGGAGACCGTCGACACCGGAGTCCTGAAGGTCAACGGCGAGGACTTCGGCTACTACGAGACCGACAACGCTTACCACGCCCTCCCCCCGAAGAAACTCGCCACCCAGCGCACCAGGGTCGGCATGGTCTTCCAGCAGTTCAACCTCTTCCCCAACATGACCGCTCAGGAAAACGTCATGTCCGGGCCGGTCCTGGTCAAGGGCACCGACAAGAAGGAAGCCGCCAAGCGTGCCCACGAGCTGCTGGCCAGCGTCGGTCTGGCCGGGTTCGGCGACCACTACCCCGCCCAGCTCTCCGGCGGGCAGCAGCAGCGCGTCGCCATCGCACGGTCCCTGGCCATGGATCCCGAGATCATGCTCTTCGACGAGCCCACCTCGGCTCTGGACCCGGAAAAGGTCGGCGAAGTGCTCATGGTCATGCAGGACCTGGCGAAGAAGGGCATGACCATGGTGGTGGTCACCCACGAAATGGGCTTCGCCCGCGAAGTCGCGGACTCCCTGATTTTCATGGATGACGGCTACGTGGTCGAACGCGGCGACGCCCGCGAAGTCCTTCGCAACCCGAAGGAACCCCGTACCCAGGCCTTCCTGGACAAAGTGATCTGAGCATGGACGGAAAACTCGCAGTCATCGGGCTGGGCAGCATCGGCAGCATGGCCCTGTGGCAGGCCTCCCGCCTGTCCGATTCAGTGGTGGGATTCGAAGCCCAGGCACCCGCCCACGCCCGCAGCGCCGTGGGCGGAGACACCCGCCTGTTCCGTATGCTCTACCGCGGCAACCCGGACCTTTACCCCATCCTGGAACGCTCCCGCAGCCTCTGGGGCGACCTCGAAGCCGAAACCGGGCAGAACATCCTCACCCGCTGCGGGGGACTCTCCATCGGAACCAAAGATGGGCCTTACATCCCGAGCCTCCTGGAAACCACCAGGACCAACGGCGCCGAACACGAGATCCTCAGCCGCGAGGAGATGGCCGAACGCTACCCGCAGCACAACCTCCGCCCGGACGACATCGCCGTCTACGACCCCAACGGCGGTGCCCTGCGCACCGACCGTGCGGTCACAGCGGCGGTTGCAGCCGCCCAGGCCAACGGCGCAACGATGCACACCAACACCCCGATCGACAGCATCACCGAAACCGCCGACGGCGTCGTCATCACCTCCGGCGAGAAGTCGTGGACCTTCGAGAACGTCATCGTCTCCTCCGGCGGCTGGTCCCAGAAGCTCATGCCCGACTACCTGAAGGCGGCAACGGAGATCAAACGGTGCTTCCTGTCCTGGTTTGTCGCCCGCGACGCATCCCAGTTCGCTCCCGAGAAGTTTCCCATCTTCATCCGGATCTCCGGGGACCGCTCCATGTACGGCGCTCCCGCCGTCGACGGAGTAACGGTCAAGGCAACCCTTGATGGCCGGGGAGCACCAACACCGCAGGCGGATTCGGTGCCCCGGGACCTAACACCCGCGGAAATCTCCGAAACCATGGACACGGTAACTGAGTTCTTCCCCGGACTGTTCTCCAACATTGTCCGCTCGGATGCCTTTCCGGACCTCTTCACCAAGGACGGCAACCCCCTCCTTGGCCGGCTCACGGAGAACAGCAGGATCTACTGCGCCACCGGCTTCTCCGGCGGCGGCTTTAAGAATGCCACCGCATACGGCGAAATCGCCGCCCACGAAGCCCTCGGCAAGCAGACCTTCGACGGCCTCGAATTCGTGCGGCCGGAGCGTTTCAAAACCAGCTAGTTCAACTGTCAGCAACAGTGATGGACCTGACATCCCAAAATTGTTGACAATCTACAGTTCCTCAGAAAGTATGAAGCCATGGCAACTCTCAGCCCTCTCCTCAAGCAGGCCACTCCTGTCGTCGTTGAATCCGCCCTCGGAAGCTGGATCCACGCGACCGACGGCAAAAAGTACCTCGATTTCACCACCGGTATCGGTGTCACCAGCACCGGCCACTGCCACCCCGACGTCGTAGCGGCAGCACGCGAGCAGGTGGGCAAGATTGTCCATGCCCAGTACACCACCGTGATGCACAAGCCCCTGCTTGAGCTCACCGAAAAACTGGGAGAATTCCTGCCCTCGGGGCTGGACAGCGTTTTCTACGCCACGTCCGGCTCCGAGGCCGTGGAGGCCTCCGTCCGCCTGGCGCGCATGGCCACGGGCCGGCCCAACATCATCTCCTTCCACGGCGGCTTCCACGGCCGGACCGTGGGCGCCGCGTCACTGACCACGGCCGGCACGAAGTTCCGTTCGGGTTTCTCCCCCCTGATGAGCGGCGTGCACATCGCCCCCTTCCCCCACGCCTACCGCTACGGCTGGGATGAGGAAACTGCAGTCAACTTCGCCCTGAAGGAACTGGACCATCTCCTCCTGAGCATCAGCAGCCCCGCAGACACGGCAGGTTTCATCATCGAACCGGTCCTGGGCGACGGCGGGTACATCCCCACCCCCCCGGCCTTCCTGCAGGGACTGCGGGAACGTGCCGACCGCCACGGCATCGTGCTCATCGTGGACGAAGTCCAGGCCGGCGTCGGACGCACCGGCAAGTTCTGGGGCCACGACTGGGCCGGCATCACCCCCGACGTGGTCATCACCGCGAAGGGACTCGCCAGCGGCTTCCCGATCTCGGCGATTGCCGCCTCGGCAGAGCTGATGGGGAAGGCCTGGGCTGGCTCACAGGGCGGCACCTACGGCGGAAACGCCGTCGCCGCGGCCGCCGGCGTCGCCACGCTGGGCGTCATCGAACGCGAGAACCTGGTCGAGAATGCCCTGCTTCGCGGTGATGAACTGCGCGCAGGACTTGACCGGCTCAAGACAGAATTCACCGGCATCGGCAACGTCCGCGGCCGCGGCCTCATGCAGGGTGTCGAATTCACGTCTGCGGACAACACTCCTGATGCCGCTACAGCCCTCGCCGTCCAGCAGGCAGCCATCAAGGAAGAGCTTCTCCTTCTCACCTGCGGTCCGCACGGCAACGTCGTCCGCATCATTCCGGCACTGAACGTCACCAGTGACGAGATCCAGGCCGGTATCTCCAGATTTACCCAGGCGCTTAAGACGGCCACCTCCTAATACAACCCAAGGCATGGATTTCGCCGGCGGCGGACCACACACCGCCCCGGCGAAATCCCTTCCCCAGACACTGAAAGCGTGACATGAGTCTCTCATTTGATCCCACCACTCTTCATACTGACTTGTTCATCGACGGTGCCTGGCGGAAGGCCACCAATGGTGCCACGTTCCCGGTTGAGAACCCTGCCACCCATGAGATCATCGCCCACGTCGCTGACGGCGGTCCCGAAGACGCCGCCCTGGCCATCGAGACCGCCGGCCGTGCCCAGGCGCAGTGGGGAAAGTCCACGCCGCGGGAGCGGGCCGACATCCTGCGCCGGGCCTTTGAGCTGGTCATCGCCAACACGGACCGGCTCGCCGCGATCATGACCGCGGAGATGGGCAAGCCGCTGGCCGAGGCCAAGGGCGAGGTGGCCTACGGCGCCGAAATGCTCCGCTGGTTCTCCGAAGAGGCCGTCCGGATCGGCGGGGACCACACCACCTCGGTGGACGGCAAGACCCAGATCATGATCACCAGGGAACCCGTCGGTCCCTGCGTGCTGGTCACGCCGTGGAACTTCCCGCTGGCCATGGGTGCCCGCAAGATCGCCCCGGCCGTGGCCGCGGGCTGCACCATGGTGTTCAAGCCCGCGGAACTGACACCGCTGACGTCCCTGGCCCTGGTGGACATTTTCCGGCAGGCCGGTCTTCCCGACGGTGTCCTGAACGTCGTGACCACCCTGGACGCAGCCAGCGTCGTGGGGACCTGGACCGGCAGCGGCATCGCGCGCAAGATCAGCTTCACCGGCTCCACCGGGGTCGGCAAAATCCTGCTGCGCCAGGCGGCCGATAACGTCATGCGCTCCTCGATGGAGCTGGGTGGCAACGCCCCGTTCATCGTCCTGGCCGACGCGGACATCGAAAAGGCCGTCGACGGTGCCATGAAGGCCAAGATGCGGAACATGGGCGAGGCCTGCACCGCCGCGAACCGCTTCTTCGTGCACCGCTCCGTCCTGGCGGAGTTCAGCGAGAAGTTCGCCAAGAAGATCTCCGAACTGCGGGTCGGCGACGGCGCCGTGGAAGGAACCGAGGTCGGACCCCTGATCGAGCAAAAGGGCCTGGACAAGGTCGAAAGCCTGGTCGCCGATGCCGTGTCCAAGGGCGCACGCGTCCTGACCGGCGGACACCGCCCCGAGGGCCCCGGCTACTTCTACACCCCCACCGTCCTGACCGACGTGCCCCTGACCGCGGACCTGATGAACACCGAGATCTTCGGACCCGTCGCGGCGATCACGGCCTTCGACAGCGAAGACGAGGTGATCCGCCTGGCCAATGACACCGAATGGGGCCTCGTGGGGTATGTGTTTACTGAGACCATGGACAAGGCCCTGCGCTTCTCCGCAGAACTGGAAGTGGGAATGGTCGGCGTCAACACCGGCATCGTTTCCAACCCGGCAGCACCCTTTGGCGGGGTCAAGCAGTCGGGGCTGGGACGCGAAGGCGGCAAGGTCGGCATCGAGGAATTCCTCGAGATCAAATACACCGCAATAGCGGTCTAACGGGGCATGCAGTAGTCCGAAGAATGAAATGAGGGGGATGTCAATGGCGGTACCGGAGGGCTTACTAGTCCTGGAGGGAAGGCCCACGGCGCAGCTGATCGCCGATCAGCTGCGCGAACAAATCATCCAGGGGACCTTCCGTCCGGGACAACAGATCAATGAATCTGCCGTGGCCAGCCAGCTGCGCACATCAAGGGGCCCGCTCCGGGAAGCGCTGCAGCGCCTATGCCAGGAGGGGCTCCTGGTCAGCCACCGGAACCGTGGCGTCTTCGTCACGGAGCTTTCCACCGCCGACATCAGGGAAATCTATGAGGTCCGGGAATCCGTCGAAACAGCGGCTGCAAACACGCTGCTCGACGGCAGCCAGGAGCAGCTCCAAGACACCTGCGAAGTGCTGAAGGAAGTCATCAGGGACATGGCAAAGCAGGTTGCGGTGTCCGACTGGCAGGAACTTGCACGGCTGGACATGCAATTCCACACCTCCTTCGTCGCAGGCACAGGCAATACCCGCCTCATCCGGATTTACGAAACACTGGCCGCCGAATCACGGATGTGCATCCTCAACCTGGAAGTCTCCTATCCATGGGTAGACGTTCTGGTGGAGGAACACCAGAAGGTCTTGGATCTCCTGGAGGCAGGCGACAGGAAAGGCCTCCTCAAGGCCATCAAACGGCACATGCAAAAAGCCGTTGAGGACCTCACCGCCACACAGCAGGACAAATAACGGCCAGGGGTTCGCGACCCCGTAACTCTGTAGTGACCAGGTCCGGCCCATCCCAGCGGTCGTTGCAACGCCCAGAATTCTTGAGGGTTGCAACGGCCGCTTCGACGTTAAGCGGCGCCATCAGCTGCAAAGGGAGAATTTACCCTAGCAATTGTCAACAATCGACGATAAAGTAGGAGATGGAACTTCACTTTAAGTTTCCAGACACGCCCGGAAGCCTCCTGGGTAAGAGCAGGTCAGGGGCACCGGACGGCAGAAGCTTCTCAGATTTCCTCGTATCGCCTGACACCTGCACCATTGCATTCCGCCCTCAGGCACCCTTCAGCCTCAAACTCCTTGAAAGGTAGACAAAGTGCGACAGAGCAGTCACGCATCCACGTGGAACACACTCGAGCAAGGCGACCTCGTCGTCCTTAGCCAGCAGGGCGTCCCCCGCCATAAGGGCTTGATTGATGATCGGACTGAAGATGGCCGAACCATTTGGGTCACCGACGAACTTGGTCATCGACGGCTTTTCCATATTGAGGACGACTATGACCTCACGATTTCCCACAGCCCATTCCCTAACTAGGCATGCCATGAAAGCACAGCCGCACTTGCTCATTGGAGATGATGGACGGACGATCCGATGCTCAGTCTGATCGTTCTTATCACGGCAGGATTCCTGACCAGCGCAACTGCAATCAGTTACGCAAGCTCCTCCGGCGCCACGCTTGCTCAGCGGAGGGGATCCAGGGCCGGCCTCCTTTCGCAGATCTGCATCGCAGGCTTTGCCCTCGGGGCTATCCTCTTGGCCGTCCATGTTCAGCTGGGAGAGTCACTTTGAGGGAACAAGAAGCCCCGATGCCAAGAGGAATCGAGCTGCTCTTCCACGACCCCTTCTCCGACTCCTTGACCGCCCAACAACCTGCACTTGGTCGCATGCGAACTGGAGCCCTCAACAGTGCGCTTGATCGGAAACCAGCCACGACCCGCCCGGCTTCCCGATCGGATCAGCTCGATGCAGTTGTGCGCGAACTGAAGCTCCTCGCCCGGCGCAACGGGACTTCCCTGGAGTAGCACGGGACGTCATTGCCCTCCCTGCCGCCGCCAGCAGGATCTTCAGAGTTACCCAGCATTTCGAAAGGTCTTGGGACGAAGTGTATAGCTGTTATACAGTTTCATGGTGATAAATGATGCAGTGACAGTTGCGGACGCTGTTCGCACCCGACTGGAACGCAGCCTCCTCGCCGGGGACTACTCAGCGGGGGCAGTGGTCAAGGACAGCCACGTTGCCCAGCAGCTGGGGGTGGCCAGGCCCACTGCCCGCGTCGCCGTGCAGAGCCTCATTGCTGACGGCTTCCTGGAACGTGAAACCGGGCGAAGCGCCAGGGTCCGTCGTTTCTCCGTCCAAGACGTCGCCGACATCTTTCTGGTACGTCGACTCATCGAATTTGAGGCGGTCCGCTCGGTCTGTCACGGTGCCGACATGGGACCAATCCGGGAATCGCTGACAAGGTTTTCGGAGGTCACCGATGACCAGGACTGGGAAACCGCGGCACAGGCTGACATGGGCTTTCACTCGGCAGTCGTGGGAGCTGCCGACTCGCCACGGCTCAGCAGGCTATTTCAGACGATTTCCACAGAGATCCGCCTCCTGATGGCACTCCTTCGCCCCAGGTACTTGCACGTATCCACACTTCACGATGAACACACTGAGCTCCTGAATGCGCTGATCGCCGGCAACGCGGAGAAGGCATTGAAGCTTTGGGCGGCCCATTTGGACGACGCCGAAGCGTTCCTCAGCACGAGAACCCAGGAAGAACTCTCCCGGGAGCACTAGTACGGCAACACAACTCGAAACCGTTCCATGACAATCCAAGTGGAAAGCGCACCATGCATTCAAAGATCACCGCCCCGGAACGTGCACCGATCCTGGCAAAGCTTCAGGCCGCGGGCGTGCCCGTGGAAGCCTCGGGTCACCGGTTGGCCGCATACTCCTATGACGCGTCCAACTACCGGGTCCCGCCTCTCGGTGTTGTGTTCCCGCGCAGCGTCGACGACGTCCGCGCCGTCATGGCGGCATGCCGGGAAACCGGAACTGCCCTGATCAGCCGGGGCGGGGGGACGTCCATGGCTGGAAACGCGATCGGCCCGGGAGTTGTGCTGGACTTCTCGCGCCATATGAACCGGATCATAGCCGTCGATGAGGCGACAGGAACGGCGGACGTCGAGGCCGGCGTCGTGCTTGCCCAGCTCACCCGCGAAACCGAACGGGCAACCGGCGGGAACCTCACTTTCGCTCCCGACCCGTCCTCAAAAAACCGTGCCACCATCGGCGGCGCCATCGGCAACGACGCCTGCGGCAACCACTCGGTGCGTTATGGACGGACCTCCGATCACGTCCACGAGATCGACGTCGTCACCTCCGACGGTGCCCTGCTCACCGCATCGGACAACGGCGTCCGGGCCACCGACCCGTCCGACGCTTACTCCGTATCCCGCGCGTTCCAGCTGGGCGAAGACCTCAAGAAGCTCGCCCAGGACAACCTGTCTGCTTTCCGCCTTGAACTCGGCCGCATCCAGCGCCAGGTTTCCGGCTACCACCTGGCCAATCTCCTGCCGGAAAACGGCCTGAACGTTGCCAGGGCACTGGTCGGCACCGAAGGAACCTGCGCCGTCGTCGTCCGCGCGCGCATGAAACTCGTCCCCAAGCCATCCAGTGCACTGCTGGTGTGCCTCGGCTATGCCGACGTGGTCGATGCCGCAAAGGACATCGAGACCATCCTTGACTTCTCCCCGGCAGCAGTCGAAGGCATCGACGAGGCCATCGTTGACACCATGCGGCTGCGCCGCGGAGACGACTCCGTCCTGGGGCTGCCCCAGGGCAAGGCGTTCCTGTACGTGGACCTCGACGGCGACGACCCCGACGAAGTGGCCCGCCAGGCCGCCCTGCTGCTGGAACGGCTCGCCGCGAACGGCCGCCTGGTCGATGGGTGTGCCGTTCCGGACTCTGCTGAACGCGCTACATTGTGGCGGGTCAGGGAAGACGGCGCCGGCCTGTCATCGAGGCCAGCCAGTGGCGGGGAATCCCAAGCCGGCTGGGAGGACTCCGCCGTCGCCCCGCAGAACCTTGCAGCCTACCTGGCCGACTTCCGGACGCTCCTAGACGACTATGGACTGACCGGAATCATGTACGGGCACTTCGGGGCCGGCTGCATGCACATCCGGATCACCTACGACCTGCGCAGCGAAGAGGGCCGCAGCGTCTTCCGCAAGTTCACGCAGGCCGCCGCCGAACTTGTTGTCCGCCATGGAGGCTCCCTGTCCGGAGAACACGGCGACGGGCGTGCCCGCTCTGCACTGCTCTCGCACATGTATTCCGCCGGCATGCTCGCCGCGTTCGAGGAATACCGCACGATATGGGACGGGGCAGGGATCCTGAATCCGGGGTCGATTACCGATCCGGATCCGTTTGACGCCAACCTGGCCCTCGAGGGCGTCCCCGAGCGTGAGTGGAGGACGCACTTCGAGCTCCGGCCCGTCGAAGCAGCCGCTGCCGGAGCCGACCCCTGGGTGCATGCCGTCCAGGCCTGCATCGGCGTCGGCAGGTGCCGTTCGGACTCCGGCGGAGTGATGTGCCCGAGCTACCGGGCCACAGGGGACGAGAAAGACTCGACGCGCGGACGGTCCAGGGTGCTCCAGGACATGGTCCGGGGTGCCCCGACCGTCGACGAAGGCTGGAAGTCGGAAGATGTCCGCGAGGCGCTGGACCTGTGCCTGTCCTGCAAGGCCTGTTCCAACGACTGTCCCGCCGGCGTGGACATGGCGAGCTACAAGTCGGAGTTCTTCTCCCACTACTACGAGGGCAGGCTCCGGCCGATGTCGCACTTCTCGCTCGGGTGGCTGCCCAGGTGGCTGAAGCTCACGTCCCGCATCAGCCCGCTGGTCAACGCAGTCCTGGCAAGCCCGCTTGGGAAGGTGGTGGCAGCAGCAGGTGGCCTCACCACCAAGCGGGCCATGCCGAAATTCGCCTCCGGAAAGATGCTCAGCGATGCCCTCGCAGATTTCGCACAGACGCCGGCGGCCGCGGACACGGTACTCTTCGTCGACTCCTTCACCAAGGGTTTCCGACCGGAGGTGGCCGGAGCAGCTGCACGGGTTATCGAAGGGACCGGAAGGCAGGTCTCCTGCGAGACAGACGCCTGCTGCGGCCTGACCTGGATCTCAACGGGGCAGCTCGACGCTGCCAAGAAGATGCTGGGCAGGACCGTGGCCAAGCTGGATGACGGCAGCGATGCCCCCATCGTCGTCATCGAACCCAGCTGTGCCGCAGCCCTGAAAAAGGACGGCCCCGAGCTTCTCGGCACCGAAGCCGCCGAACGCGTTTCGCACAGGATCCAGAGCTTCGCCGAAGCCGTGAAGCAATGGGTGGACGGCGGCTGGACGCCCCCGGCCGTGCCGTCCGCGGTAACCGTGCAGACCCATTGCCACGAGTACTCAACCTTTGGGGCGACCGTACAGCGCAAGGCATTGGCGGCCCTGGGAGTAGCCAATGTCGCGGAGGCAACAGGTTGCTGCGGCGTAGCGGGAAACTTCGGGTTCGAAGCCAACCACTACGACATCTCCATGAAGGTGGCACAGCAGGCACTGGCTCCTGCCCTTGAAAGCACTGCGGCAGAGACACCGGTCCTTGCCGACGGCTTCAGCTGTGCAATGCAGGTCAAGCAGCTGGAACCGGAGCGCAAGAGCCTCCATCTGGCCGAACTCCTTGATCCCCGGAACACCATCCCGGAGAACACACCGGAGAACACTCAGGGACCTGAAGGACCCGCCTCACGGCGCGGGCGTCGGCAGGGCTGACCAGGGCTGCGTTACCCATAGACCGCGGACCGTGCCGGCCAACAGGACTCCATGCATGGGCCGGCACGGTCCGCATTTCCCCGGCAGATGAACCGGCAGGCATGGCGGGGTCCGTTCACGTGCACCGAACGCGCCCGGGATGATGCATTGTTTTCCCGCCTGCCCGGTCCTACCGTGAAGGGACGGTAGGGCGAAGCAGGTGCGGGCATGCGAGAAATTTCCTGGTCATCGCGCTGGATTCTGTCATGCTTCCTGGTGGCCGGCGTTCTCTGCGGGTTCACCACGCCGGCCCCTGCCGCCGTCGGCACCCAGCCGCCCACCGCCGTCGAAAAGCCTGCTGCCGGACCTGCCATCCCCGATGAGGCATTTGAGGCAGTGGACGCCTTCCTGCGGGAGCAGATTAACGCGATGGGGCTGCCGGGAGCCGCCATCGTTATCGTCAAGGACGGCGTCCAGGTGCATTCCGCCGCGTTTGGCCGCGCCGACAACTCGGGGCGGCCCATGACGCCCCAGACTCCAGTGCTGCTGGCATCAACCACCAAGTCCCTCACGGCCATTGCCGTGATGCAGCAGGTCGAGGCCGGCAGGCTCCGGCTGGATGAGCCCGTGCGGTCCTACCTGCCCTGGTTCACTCTGCGGGACAGTCGCTCATCGGAGATCACCGTCCGCCATTTGCTCCACCAGGCCAGCGGGATGGCGGCCAAGGACACGGCCTTCGAAGGCTCCGACGCGCAGGGCCCGGAGGCCATCGAAGAAGGTGTGCGCGCCCTGTCAGATTCCCCGCTGGCCGGGGTTCCGGGTGAAGCATTCGGGTACGCCAATGCCAACTTCAATATCCTGGGCGTCCTGGTGCAGACGGTCTCCGGCCAGCCGTTCGGGGACTACGTGCAGCAGCACCTGTTCGAGCCCCTGGAGATGTCCCACAGCCATCCCACCCGCGCCGCCGCCCGCACCGACAGTGCGGCCGCCGGACATTCCCTGTGGTTCGGCACGTTCTGGCAGCAGACCGAGGTGCCCGCACCCACCACCGGCATGCCGTCCACCACCATGTACGCCTCCGCGGAGGACAAGAGCCACGAACTGATCGCCCTGCTGGACAACGGCCTGTACCGTGACCGGCGCATTCTCCGGCCCGACAGCGTGAAGGCCCTGCTCGAGCCCCGGATCCGGGTGGACGAGTCCAAGGGCTACGCCATGGGCTGGTTCACCCGACCGCTCGTGGAATCTGCCGCCCCTGGCGAACCGCCAGCCCCGGATACCTTGCCGCTGCTGGTGGAGCATCAAGGGGAATGGGGGAATTCGCACACTTACCAGGCTCTGGTTCCCAGCTCCGGCCTCGGCGTCGCCATGGTCATCAACGCGAATGACACCTCGGCCCCGTCACGGCTCAAAGCCATCGACACCAACGTCCTGCGGATCCTCCACGGCCAGCCACCGGCGCCGGCGGTGGTGCAGGAGGACTGGCTTCAGCGCTACAGCTGGGCCGTCTCGCTGGCACTGCTGCTCGCGGAACTGCTGAGCCTGTGGCTGGCGCTCTCCGTACTCCGGCGAAGCCCCGCCGCGGCCGAGAAGCCGTGGACGCCATGGGCTGTGGGCCTCACAGGGCTCGCCCTCGACGGATTCGCGCTGTGGCTGTGCCTCATCTACGCCCCCGCCAAGTTCGACACCAACCTGGCCGTCATCGTCCGCCAGTTCCCCGACGTCGGCGTCTTGCTGGTGCCGGTGCTCGCGCTGGCCATCATCTGGCCGGCCCCCCGCACTGTGTGGCTGCTCGTCCGGATGCGGGCACGTCCAGACATCCACCGGTGACTTACGCCGGAAAGCCTTGTAGTGTCGTGGCCACCGGGCGGGAGGCACCGCCACAATGGCCGCTATCAAGGAGAGAACATGGCTGTCGACGACGACGAGGCACAAATCCTGGCGCAGTGGAGCAACCGGCTGGCGCAGGCCCTGCAGCTCCTGGACCTCGAATTCGACCAGGAAATGGTTCTGGACCTCGCCAGGAAATCGGCGCGGTCAGTGACCCACGCCGCCGCGCCGATCACCTCGCTCATGGTGGGCTATGCCGCGGGACTCGCAACCGGCAGCGGCAGTGAAGGCTCCAAGGCCTCAGCCGCGGCGATCGCGCAGGCCGCCGGCGTCGCGGCGCAGCTCTGTGAGGACGGGGCCTACGGCGGTCCGGCCAACCAGGGTTGGGCGGACACCGCCCAGTAAACGACGGCGCTTACGCTGCCTTGTGCCTGGCCCTGCGGCGGAGCCAGAATCCGACGCCGACCAGGACACCAAGAAGGACGGCTCCGCCGGCAACGAAGAAGCTCACTTCGGCTTTGTTGGAGCTGTCCTGAAGGGGCTCAGGTCCCGCCGCCGGTCCCGCCTGTGGCGTGGCCGATCCCGCCTTCACACCGGTTGCTTCCGGCGAGAGGACCGAAACGGAGTTGCCCGCACGGTTTGCCACGTAGACAGTGCCGTCCGGGGTCACAGCGAGACGTCCCGGCTCCTTTCCCACGGGCACGGTCCTTGTGACGTCGGATTCTCCTGGTCCGATCACCGAGACCGTGCGGTCCACATTGTTGGTGACGTAGATGGAGCCGTCGGGGCCGGCTGAGACTTCCTGCGGGGAACGGCCTACAGGAATTCGCCGTGCCACGGCCGCCGTCTTGGGTTCGATGACCACGACTTCGTCCGTGAGGACGTTGGTGACGTACACGGTGCCGTCAGGGGCGGCGGCGATTCCGTGAGGATTCGACTTGCGGCCGACGTCAATCGTTCCGGAGGCACGGCTCGAACCCGCAGGGATGACTGAGACCGTGCCGGAATACTCATTGGTGACGAATGCAGTGCCGTCCTTCGCCACTGCCACGCCACGCGGGCCAGCGCCTACCTTGATGGTCCGAGCAATCGTGGCGGCATTCGGGAGGATGACGGAAACGGTTCCCTCATTGGGGTTGGCAACGAAAATGGAGCCATCCGGTCCGGCGGCAAGCCAATGCTCCCCGGGTGAAACGGGAATGGTCCTGGCCACCTTGTCAGCTGCTTTGGGAACGACAGCGATCTCCCGCTGGTCCGAGCCGCCACTTTGCACGAAGTACAGGGTTCCGTCCGGGGCTGATGCCACCGAAGTCGGAAAGTTGCCGGTGCGGACCGTACGCGCCGGCGCGGTGGCACCGGGCGCCAGGACGAACATGCCGCCCGACCAGTCGTAACGGGTCACATATACTGTGCCGTCAGAACCAGCGGCAACACCGACGGGTGGCCCGTCGAGGCTTATCACCGTGGCTGGGTCAGCGGACGCGGGCGAAACCCCGAACGACATGAAACAGATGGCAGCGGCCGCTGCGGCCAGCTTCAAAAAACCCACGGAAAGAATCCCCCAAATGTTCACGTGTCGGTGCCGGCAGCAAGGGTCCCGACCGTTGAAGTCTACCGGCGGGCGCGTCAGGTGATCGCTGAGGTTGAGATCGCCGGCCGCGTCGACGGGATCGTTGACGCGGCCGGCGAGCGCTCAACTGATCGTGATGGAGAACTCTTTCTCTGAGAAGGCGCCCAAATCGTCGGTCACCCGCACTGTGAAGGTGAATGTGCCGGCTGTGGTCGGCGTTCCGGAGATGGTGTTCTCCCCCTTGGGCAGCTCCAGGCCGGGAGGGAGGGTCCCGGCGACTACCGACCACGTGTAGGGCTGGACGCCACCGCTGGCGAACAGGTTGCCGCAGCAGTAGAACTCGCCGACTGTTCCGCTGGAGAGCGCCTCGGTGGTGATGGTCGGCGCCTCGGGCGCGAGGATCTCGATCGTGAAGGTCTGCGTGTCGGTTGCACGGGTCTCGTCCTTGACCTGGACCGTGAACGTGAACGTACCGGCGGTCGTGGGGACTCCGTTGATCAGCCCGGAGCTGCCAGCGAAGTCAAACAGCTTTGTACCCGCGGGAAGGCGTCCGTCGACGACCTTGAACGCCGGGATCTTGTTCGACGAGGCGCAATCGGTCAAGGTGATGAAGTAACTGAGCTCGGTCCCGACCTGACCGGTCACGGGTTCAGTCGGGGACGGGGCGTCGATGGTGCACGTCGCGGCCTGTGCGGGCGGCACTCCGAGCACCAGGAACGGTAGGACAAGTAGCAATATCATCAATTTTCGCATCAGTGACTCCTTAACGTGGGCGAGGTATCTCCTCGCCTGACGCCGTCCCGGGACCGTGAGGTCACCCATGTCCTGAGGCGGAAGGGGGACACCGGACTTGGCATTGGGGAGGGTGCACTGCCGCGCCCGGCGCACTGACCGGAACCACTTACGGACGTAAACTCCCGGGCAGATAGGACATCCTGACGCCCGCACCTTACGGAAACCCGACAAACCCTATGAAGCTGAAGCGGCGCACACTGGGGGCCTTTCGGCGACGCTGACATTGCGGCAGGCCGCACCTGTTCACCTCCCATCCAACTCCCCGCACACAGCCGTCCATCTGGCCTTCCTACGGTGAACGGGTCGGCGGCTCAGCGCCGACCACCGACCACCCGGGAGGAACCATGACCATGCGCACAGTCCTGACCGCCGCGGCCGCAGCCGCGCTCATCGCCGCAATGGCGAGCCCCGCCGTCGCCGCCCCGACCACGGACGCCGGCACGCCGTCGTCGAACGCCGCCGGAACCTCACCGTCACCAGACACCAACCTGGTTAAGACCCGCGAACGCAACGGTTCCTTTGACCTGCAGTCCCACCGCGGGGGCCGCGGGGAATGGACCGAGGAATCCCTGGCCGCGTTCGCCAAGTCGCTGGAGCTGGGCGTGACGACGCTGGAGCTGGACACCCACCTGACCGAGGACGGCAGCGTCGTCGTCTGGCACGACGACTCCATCCAGGCGAACAAGTGCCGCGACACCAGCCCCGCCATCCCCGGCGACGCCGAATTCCCGTACGTCGGCGACCGCGTCGCGGACCTGACCCTCGACCAGGTCAAAACCCTGGACTGTGGCTTCGTGCAGCTGCCCGGCTACCCGGAGCAGGACGTGATCGACGGCAACAAGATCGCCGAACTCAAGGACGTCTTTGAGCTGGCAGCCAGCTTCAACGCCCGGAAGGTCCGCTTCAACGTCGAAACCAAGGTGGAGGACGGCAAGGCCGGCGGCGAAGGCATGGTGGCGCTCACCAAGGCCGTGGTCACCGAGATCTACAAGGCCGGGGTGTCCCACCGCACCACGCTGCAGTCCTTCGATTGGTCCTCGCTGAACTACACCGGGAAGATCGCCCCGCAACTCCCGCTCGTGGCCCTCTCCAGCGGCGACGCCTGGCTCGAAGTCGGCCAGCCCGGCGCCAGCCCGAACCTCGGCGGCATCGACATCGACGACTACAACGGCTCCCTCGCCAAAGCCGCCAAAGCCAAGGGGTACGACGT
This sequence comes from Arthrobacter sp. B2060, assembly GCF_059090445.1. Taxonomy (NCBI): domain Bacteria; kingdom Bacillati; phylum Actinomycetota; class Actinomycetes; order Micrococcales; family Micrococcaceae; genus Arthrobacter; species Arthrobacter sp. B2060. Next base: position 202,633 of record NZ_JBNHFR010000007.1, on the reverse strand, counting down.
CATCTCCCCCGCCTTCCGCTCCGTCACCCCGCAGATGATCACCGAAGCCCACGAGTTCGGCCTGCCCGTCATCCCGTGGACGGTCAACACCACCGCGGACATGGCCCGCCTGATGGACCTTGGCGTGGACGGCATCATCACCGACTACCCCACCCGCCTGCGCACCCTTATGGACCAGCGCGGCCTCAAGCTGCCGAAGCCGTACGCGCTGAACAGCTGACCTCACCTGTAGAAAAGTACGACGGCGGCCGTCCCCATCTTGGGGGCGGCCGCCTCGCTGTGGGGCTACTACAGAAGACGGCGTAGACGATTTCGCCTCATCAACTTCTCCCGAGCCTTCCCGCAGTATTCCCCGAGTACTTCCGCAAGCGCGGTTGGGGCAGCGGAATTAGATGCAGAATTGTTTGAGTTGGGCTGTTTGCCCGGTATTGCATATCAACATCAGATCGTTTTCACGTGCTCACGGTAATAGTGACCAATAGAAATGGAAAAATGGGGGAAATGAAGAAAGCATTGGCCATCGGAGCCTTCCTGTGCCTGGTTCTCGGCGGCTGCGCGGGAGGGAGCGCAACGCAAGCCGCCCCCGCAGCCACGCACACTGTGACGCAGACGGCCACGGCAACGGTGACGGCCACAGCAAATGTGGCAGCGGCACCCATCCCCGCGGCGGCGGTTCCCGGCTCGCCTGCTCCAGTTGCTCCAGCCACCGCTGTTATTCCTGCAAACGTGGAGGGAATGAATGCCGAAGCCCTCGATGACGACCTGACCGCGCTGGGATTCAAGAAGGTCATCTACAACTCCGATACGGGCAGGACCGTTCTGTTGCTCAGAAACTGGACGGTGACTGGGATCGACGCAGCCGGTAGCAAGCAGTCGGTCGAAAAAGCAGTTGTGGTTCATGTGACGAAATAGGCACGCCGCGGGCGCACCTAAGTCCATAATTCCGGGACTGTAGTGGAAGTACGACGGCGGCCGTCCCCTTTTGGGAGCGGCCGCCCTCGATGAACAAACGCCCTGCTACATCGTCATCCCGTCGGTCGCTGCGGGCGACAGGGCAATGGCCAGCGCAATAACGGCCAGCGCCACCGCAATGGACCGATTTGCGAGCCGCTTCCACGGGAGCATCTTCTCGCCGGCGATGAATGCCCCGATCACCGCCATCCAGCCGATGCTCATCACACCGAGCGCGAACAGCGCCGTCATCAGCGCCCAGCAGCACGCAACGCACCACGCACCGTGCTCGACTCCCATCCGCAGCGCGCCGCCGTACCCGTGCCGCATGCGGTGCAGGATGAAATCCATAGGCGTCCGGCATTTCATCAGACTGACGTTCTTGGCCGGCGTCAGCTGGTAAACGGCCGCCACCATAATCACTCCTGCGGCAAGATAGCGCCCTCCCTGGTCAGGGGCGAAGAGCCCCGGAGACTGCGCCGCGACCAGCGCATACAGCGAGTAGGCCACCAGGCCGAAGGCCGTCCACGAGAGCAGGTAACCGGCCACGAAAACAGCGGTACTCCCCGGCGGGTCGTAGCGTCCCATCCGGCGGCGGTGGTGGTGTATCCGGTCGTAGGCAACGACCATCGGCGCGACGGACGGGAACATCATGGCCGCCAGCATCACCACCCAGGTGGAGACGAAGAAGCCCAGCGGGCCAGGGTCGGTCCAGCGGCCCATGTCCATCCCGCTCATCTGTGCTGAATTGAAGACCCAGCTCGCCGCCGCGAGCCCGAGCAGGACCGCGATCAGGCCGGCCTCGCGTGCATCGATCCTGGACGAGGATGGACGCGGAAGAGACGCTGCGCCCGAAGAACCGGACCGGGCGGCAGTCGAAACGGCGGCGCGCACAGGGCCGTGCGTGCCGCCTCTCGTGAAGAGCTTCCTGAGCAGCATGAGCTGCCGGCGCTCAGACCCGGCCCCTGGGGGCGTCCTCGGCCATCTCGCTGGCGAAGGTGAAGTCCGCGGTCTCGCCGTAGAAGCCATCGAACTCGATCCCGAAGAGGTCCGAGTGACCAGGCGCCTTGCCGATCCGGAATTCCGGGGCGAAGCCGAACATCGCGTTCTTAACGGTGGTCGCGCCGCTGCCCCCGATTCCGGGAAGCGGCTCGAAGGTGAAGCTCGCCTTCCCGGCTACTGAGGCGGATGGATTGTCACCGTCCGAGAACGTGACGCTGCCGCGCTCCACGCCCAGCCATTCCCCGTACAGAGCCGCAAAATCCTCGAACGGCCCACCGGCCTCGCCGTGAAGGATGCTTTCCAGGGCCTTGGCCTGCGCATCCGAGGCGCCCACGTCCACGACGACTCCCACCTTCCAGCCGCCTGCGGTGAGGTTCGAAGGGAACCAGTTGCAGAAGGCGAAGTCGACGCCCGACAGATCGGTACTGTCGAGCCGTCCGCTCGCGATGTGGAAGACATTCACGCCGCGGCACTGGCCGTCCCGTCCGGTGGGCACGCCGTCGACCGGGCACGGACAAATCAACTGGCAGTTGCAGTTGCCAACATAGGTTCCGGACATTTCCCAAGACATGAGGACTCCTCGCAGGCGCCCTCGCCAAGCAGAAGCGGCCCAGTGCTGGCGCCGAAATACTTAGAAACGGGGCGGAGAGCCCCGTTAAGGCAGACGCTATTCCCGGGTGATCGGCATGTCAATATGCCGAAATTACGCTTGAAACAGCCCCGTTTCAGCCCCCGCCTTAACGCGCGTCGCTCCGGTAGTCGACGGTGACGATCGCCGGCGGGGGTCCCTGCAACATTTCCGGTGTCAGTCCATGGATCTCTTTGATTTGGTCCCGGAACCACACGTCGTAGGGATCGTCCGACTCGGAGATCACCTGGAAGGCCCTGTCGAGATCCTTTGCCTCTTGAAAGATGCACGCGAAGTCCCCTTCCGGGGTTTGCATCAGTGATACAACTTCCCGAACCACTCCCATGCGCTTTCGGGAGCGGTCATATTCCTCCCCCTTGGTGTTCTCGGCGAGCGCCTTCCACGCCTCCAGCTTGCCGGGCAGAATCGGGAGGGACCAAACGATGCACTCCATGACAGTTCCTTCCGTGCCGTAAGTTACGGCCCGATCCTAGTTCTTTCGGGGGACGCGGTAAATGGCAGGTCTCGGTCCTCCAAAGCTGTGGCAGAAATAGAGCCGAGCAGAGCAATGTACTCGTCTGCCCGTCGCTCATACGACTGGCAGGTTTCCCGGAAGGTCATGTGTCACAGTTTCGGCTAGTTCTGCTCTGCCGGCTGCTCTTGCGCCACCCACTTAGCCACGGCCTCAGTTGGGTCGGGTTCTTGACTCGCGTGTCTGAAGGTCAAGTCGTATCTGCCCCCAGGAAGTTCTATCGGGAACTCCGATAATTCTCGAAGCTCTGACTTACTGTCCTTGTCTCCACCTTGGTAGGTTACGTGCAGCCTCATAGCCGCAACCGTAGAACAACTGCTGACTCTTAGAAAGGCCCCTCGTACTCGACGAGGAACTCTACAAAAGTGTTCAGAAGGAGCAGCGGTTATCAACCGTCGCCTTTGTCCTGGTCTTTCTTCTTCCTTTCGGCGTCCTTCTTCGCCTCCTCCTGCCGCTTCTCGTCCTCCTTCTTCGCGTCTTCTTCCTTATCATTTTGGTTCTTGGTGTCTGAAGGATCAGCCGCAGGAGTTGTTGGGAGCGGTTGGGGCGCCGGTGTCCTGGCTGCTTCAAGGTCGTCCTTGATTGTGCTGATGGCGGCCTCGATCCGGGCTTTTCGCTGCTGTGACACCTTGCCCTGCTCTGCAGCCGTTGTCACGTCCTGGCCAAGCTGTTCAAGCTCAGCCAGCGCTGCGGGGAAGTTCTGCTGCGCGGCGAGTTGTTTCGCTGCAGCCACGCGATCCTGCAGTTTCCCGGCGACTCCGGCGTCCAGCTCGGGCGCAGCGGAGCACGCAGTCATCAGTGAAAGCCCAAGGAAGGCGGCCAGAACGGAGGTAAGCAGCTGGTTCATGGTGTGACGCTTTCTTCCAGTTCTTTGAAGTGTTCGCCCATCTGCCCAGGGATAACGGGCGACGGTGTTTCCACGGGTGCCGGGGCCGGCCGCTGGATGGACGTCAGCAGTACTCCCACGAGGACCACGGCGAAAGCTGCGACGGCAACCAGGACCCAAAGCCGGCGGCTCCGGATGCTACTGAGTTTCTTCCAGGGGCGCTGCCGGGCCGGTTTTGGCTCCCTGGAGGCTGGTGCGCGTGCCGGCATCTCTGGGGCGGGATGCCACGACGTGGCGTTGGTTACCTGGCTGGCCGAGAGGGCAGGCAGCCGGGAATCACCCTGCGGCCCTGCCCTGACTTCGGCTTCAGGAATCCTGGGACCGTCCGCGCTCAGCACCCGCGTTGCCGTGGGAAGTGCTTCCGTTGCGGTTTTCGCCTCAGGTGGATATTTGGCTGGCATTGTCCATTCACCGGCTAGGCCCAGTGTTGTTGCGATACTTGCGGCGTCCGGCCGGTCTCGTGGGTCCCGGGCAGTCATCGCAGCAAGCAGGGATTTCCACTGCGGGCCCAAGGCATCCGGGATGTCCGGAACCCTGGAGAGACGGGCCACCGCGGATTCCATCGGAGGTCCGGGGAATGCCACCGTCCCGGTGAGAGCCTCCAGCAGCACCAGGCCCAGCGAATAGATGTCTGCCGGCGGTCCCACGTTCTCTCCGCTGGCCTGCTCCGGGCTCAGATAGGCCGCTGTCCCGGGAATCATGTTGGTTGCGGTGAGCCTGGCCCCATCGAGCATTCGTGCTATTCCAAAGTCCGCGAGCTTGGGCCTTAGCGGAGAATCCGCCGCATAACGGGTCAGCAGGATGTTGGCCGGCTTTACATCGCGGTGCACCACGCCGCGATCGTGGATGTAGTGCAGAGCTTCAGCCAGCTCGGCTCCCAGCCGGGCCGTTTCGGCCGAAGTCAGCGGCCCGGAGGCGAGGTGGCGGCGAAGATCAGTTCCACTGACAAGTTCCATGACCAGAAAGGGCACTTCCCTTTGGCCGCGGAGCAGAGTCCCGGTGTCGAAGAGCGTGACCAAGGCGTGGTGGTTCAGCCTGGCGAGCGTCCGGGCTTCCGTCTGCTGCCTCGCCAGTTCCTCCGGGTCGGTGATGTCGGCACGGAAGATCTTCAGGGCGACGTCCCGGCTGAGGACCAGGTCCGTTCCCCGATAGACGCTTCCCATGCCGCCATGGCCAAGCACTTCTTCGACCCTGTAACGCTCCCGCAGGACAGTTCCAGCCATCCCGGTTTCCGTGTCTTCGGTCATGGACACCTGCCTTCCACTAGATCCACTCTAGCCATGTCATTGCCGCCCCGCCCGCCCCTGCATGCCGGGACCTACCGCTCAGGCTCCCCGCGCGCAAGACTGGGCATGACCAGCCGCTGGAGAAGGAGCCATTCCGTGAGAACCGCCCCGTCCGTCATCGTCTTCGACGTCAACGAAACCCTGTCCGACATGTCCCCGCTGGCTGACCGTTTCGCGGAGACCGGTGCGCCGGCGTCGCTCGCCAGATTGTGGTTCACCACGCTGCTCCGCGACGGCTTCGCCCTCACAGCGGCCGGGGACAACAGCGCCTTTGCCGAGATCGGGGCGGAGGCACTGCGCGGGCTGCTCTCCGGCCTGGACCTGAGGATGGAGGCGGACGCGGCCGTGGAACACATCATGCAAGGCATGGCCGGGCTGGAACTCCATGCCGACGTGCCGGACGGTGTCTCTTCCCTTAAGGCGGCCGGCTACCGGCTTGCCACGCTGACGAACGGCTCCACCGACGTCGCAGAGAATCTCTTCACCACTGCCGGGATCCGGGACAGCTTTGATCTCCTGCTCTCCGTCGACGACGCCCCGGCCTGGAAGCCCGCCCGCGGGGCCTACGACTTTGCAGCCGCCGCCTGCGGAACCGACCCGGAGCAGATGCTCCTGGTGGCGGTCCACCCCTGGGACATCCACGGCGCCGCGCGTGCGGGACTCGGCACAGCCTGGATCAACCGTTCCGGAGCTCCCTACCCGGCCTATTTCGCGGAACCCGATTACACGGTGCCATCGCTGCCTGAGCTGGCGCACGCGCTTGCGGGCGCCCGACCGGACTGAAGCACGTAAACAGACGGCCCCGCCGGACGCTACGTCCGGCGGGGCCGTCTGTCAGTCAGTGCGGTAGCCACCCCAGGCAACCTCCCACCGAAGGCTCCTACTTCGCGGTCAGCGTCCAGTCACCGTCGGACTTGATCTGCACAAAGCCGGGCGTCAGCTGGACCGTACCGCTGTAGGTGCCCTCCTCGTCGACGGGCAGTTCCGGAATCTCGGACCCGAAGCCCTCCACGAGGAACTGCCCCTCGCCCTTGTTGGTGATGGCAGCCTTGTCGCTCGGAGCATCCCAGTAAATAACGGCGTCGCCATGCCCGCGGGCCTTGCCGGCCGCCGTGGGTACAGCGTCAACATCCTCCACCTTCAGGGTCCACGCCGCATCGGCACTGATGCTGAACTGGGATGTGACAGAACCGGTGCTGGTGTCCACCAGGTGGGAGCCGGCGTAGCCGCCAACGGCGTTGACCAGCATGATCTCTGCACCGTCGGTCTCCAGCACCGTTTCGCCGCTGCACGCCTTGCAGGTGAAGGTCACCAGCGCAGGCAGGCCCTGCAGGTCCACCGATTTGATCGCGTCGCCGGTTCCTGTGAAGGACCGGGTGGCCAGGCGCGGGCGGTCGTCACCGGCTATCGCTTCCTGAGACGCGGCAGGTGACGATTCGGACGGTTCCGAAGCAACGGGCTCCTCCGTGAGCGGTGCGGCCGAGACAATCGGCGACGTGGCCGCGCTTTGGATGGCCAAGGCAGCCGCGGCCCCGGTGACCGCGCCAACAATCATTCCGCCCACCACGAGCACGGCCGAGACCGCTATCGCGAGCACCTTGTGCTGCGCATACCCCGCCAGCGGCCGGCCGCCCTTGTCCGTCTGCTTTCCCGCCAGGGTGATGATCAGATCCACAAGCGCCCAGACGCCGACGCCGCCGAGAGTAAGCAGCTTGGCGATGCCCGTACCGATCTTGCCGAGGTAGAAGCGGTCCACGCCGAGGCTTCCGAGAAACAGTGAGAACAGCCAGGTGGCGAGGAAGGACTTTTGTGGAGCCATGCCGAACTGCCAGCCCGAGTCATATTGCTGGCCTGAGCCATAAGGGCTCGCGCCATATTGCGGGCCTGAGCCATACTGCTGCCCGGGAAACCCTGGCGCGCCGTAGGTGGTGTAGTCGGCCGGCGGGAATGGTGGCGGGGTTTGGCCGGGCTGGCTCATGGCGGTCCTTTCGGGCTGGTGACGGCAGGGGTCACCGAGGAGGGCTGGGATGGCGGGGGTGCATCGATTGACGCGGGTGGGTGCAGGGCCGTTGGGGCGACCAATGGCTCGTCGGGAAGGGCAGGCTACAGGTAGCGCTGGGAAACTGTCCGGTTTCCGGCCTTGAGGGCTGGCGATTCCGGAGGGCACGGTACGTTCACACGAGTGGTCTCACAGAGCGATCCCACATGAGTGATTCATGGCTGATTTCACACAGCTTTTATCGCTTGCACATGCCTGATATCCCCCAGTTTGACGCTGCGGCGTCGCCGCCTCCTGAAGGGATAGTACACGTGCCCGGACAGTCAAAACAGCACTGTCCATCCCGGTGCGGCGAAGGTCACCGCCGGCTAGGATGTGATCTTCGCCACCGTCATCAGAAAGGCCGAATCCTCCTCGGCATCCAGGCTGTGCAGTCCGTCTGGAATGATCAGCAAATCTCCGGATTTGCCCTGCCAGGATTCCCCTCCGGCCCGGAGCCAGAGCGAGCCGCGGAGCACAAAGATGGTTGCCTCCCCCGGGTTTCGGTGCTCGCTGAGACTGGTGCCGGCTTTCAGCGCCATAACTGTTTGGCGCATCACCTTCTCGTGCCCACCGAACACTGTGTCGGCAGCGCGCCCGCTGCCGACCGAACGCGCAGCTTCAAGTTGCTGCGTTGCCAGTGCCTCAATCGAAATCTTCTGCATGTGGTCACCGTACCCATCCGCGGGGCGCAACGAAACGGGGCGGGGAAAACCTCTGTCACCGGACCGGCACCGCGCCTGCCTGGCGGGTGTGGGGCCCTCACGACGACGCCCGATTCCAGCAGCCCGCGAGGCGACCACATCATGGCTGAAAAGGCGCAAAATAGAATTGGGATACATGAGATAACGCATCACGAACGGAGGGATTTGTCATGGCTGGACACTTTGAACTCATCGACGCTGCGGAGGGTGGCTTCCGCGTTCGGCTCCTGGACGGGACGGGACGCCTGGTGGCGACCTCGGTGACCTACCCGACGAAGCAGGCAGCCGTCGCGGGAATTTCCGTCACCAGGGAGATTGCCGGGACCGGCCTCATCCGCGACATGAGCCGTGGAGGCCACGGGGAAGTCATCATCCCCAAGTCCAGGCCCGCCCAGGCCACCATGAGGATTCACACCCCCACGCGGTTCCCGGGCGCAGACCGGGGCCTGCACTCCATCTGACCGGCAGGTAGGGTAGGTTCCACGGCTGAAGACACCCGGCCATCGGACCGCCCCACGGAGCTGCCCCATGACCGAGGCCCTCGCCCCATCAGCCGCCGACAACAGCACAGATCCCGACGCCGGCCTCCGCCGGCTCGCAGCCGGAACCTTGGGGCTCTCTCACCTCCGGGACGGCCAGCTTTCCGGCATGCGGGCCCTGGTGCAGGGCCGCGACGTGTTAGCGGTCATGCCCACGGGCTACGGCAAATCGGCCATCTACCAGGTGGCCGCCCTGTACCTGCACCGGCACGCTGACAGCGCACGGCGCGGTCCCGCCGTCGTCGTTTCCCCGCTGATAGCACTGCAGGAGGACCAGCTCGACGGTCTGCTGGAGGACCTCGGCGGGGAGGCCGCCGTCGCCATCAACTCCGGCCGCAGTGATGCGGATGTGGACGACGCGTGGGAAGCGGCAGAACGCGGTGACGCCGACTTCCTCTTCCTGGCGCCCGAGCAGCTGGCCAAGACCGAGACCGTGGAGCGGCTCGCTGCCTTGGACGTCGCGCTGTTCGTGGTGGATGAAGCCCACTGCGTCTCCTCGTGGGGCCACGACTTCCGCCCTGACTATCTCCGCCTCGGCGAGGTCCGCGGGCAGCTGGGAAACCCGCCGGTCGTCGGCCTCACCGCGACGGCCTCTCCCCCGGTCCGCGATGAAATCCAGCAGCGCCTGCGCATGCGGGACCCGCTGGTCCAGGTCCACGGCTTCGACCGTGCCAACATCCGGCTCGACGTGCTCCGCCACATCGAGGACAGGGACAAGCGCCGCGCCGTGGTGGAGCAGGTGGCCGGGCTCAAAGGCCCCGGCCTGCTCTACGCCGCCACCCGCAAGGACACCGAAACATATGCCGCGGAACTCGCCGAACGCGGCCTGCGGGCCGAGGCGTACCACGCCGGCCGGAAGCAGGCCGAGCGGGACAGCGTCCACGACCGGTTCCTCGACGACGAGCTCGACGTCGTCGTCGCCACCACCGCGTTCGGCATGGGCATCGACAAACCCAACGTCCGCTTCGTCATCCACGCCGACATCCCCGAGTCCCTGGACGCCTACTACCAGGAGATCGGCCGCTCAGGGCGCGACGGCCAGCCTGCCGCAGCCGTGCTCCACTACCGGCCCGAGGACCTTGGGCTGCGCAGGTTCTTCGGCACGCACACCCCGGACGAGGAGTCGCTGCTGGCCGTGCTCACAGCCCTGCGTGCTGCCGAGGGCCCGCTCACGCAGAAAGCGCTCGCCGCGCAGACCGGCATGTCCCCGCGCAGGCTGACCGGGCTGCTGAACCAGCTGCAGGAAACCCGCGCGGTCAAGGCGAGCAAGCGCGGCATCCGGCTGGAAGCCGGCGCAGAACTGCCCGCTGTGGTGGAACGCGCCGTCGAACTCGCCGCAGCACGACAGCGCGTGGACCGCTCCCGCATCGAAATGATGCGCGGCTACGCCGAGACGGACGCCTGCCGCCGGCAGTTCCTGCTCGGCTACTTCGGCGAGGACATGCCCGAGCCGTGCGGCAACTGCGATACCTGCGCCGACGGTTCGGCCCAGGAGGAGGATTACGACGGCGGCGCCGCGGCCGCCGCGGGCGGGGAACCTTTCCCGCTCCAGGCCGCCGTGATGCACAAGGAATGGGGTCCCGGCATCGTGATGCGGCACGAGGAGGACGTGATCACCGTGCTCTTCGAACAGGAGGGCTACAAGACGCTGTCCCGCCAGGCCGTAACCGAGGGAAAGCTGCTTACGCTCGCGACGTGACCGGGCGGCCGGCCAGCCGTAACACGTTGACAGGGCGAGTGACCCATGTCATATTAACTGCATGGACAACCTGTTGGACAGCTGGACAGCTGGACAAGATAAAGTGGTACGGGTCGGCGCCGCCGAAGCCGTTTTCGCGTCCCTTCGGAACGCCATCGAGGCAGGCAAGATCCCCATGGGTGCACGGCTGGATTCGGAGGCATCACTGGCCCAGCAGTACGGCGTCAGCCGGTCCATGGTCCGGGAAGCGCTGAAATCGTGCAACGCCCTTGGCCTGACGGCTACCTTCACCGGCAAGGGAACCTTCGTCATCGCGGACCGTGTTGCCCAGGATCTGAAGCTCGGCAAGTATTCGGCCCGTGACCTGGTGGAGGCGCGGCCGCACATCGAAGTGCCTGCCGCTGCCCTTGCCGCCGAGCGCCGGACTGTTGAAGACGTGGAGGCCCTGCGCGAAATTCTTGAGGCGATGTCCGATGAAGATGACCTCCAGCAGTGGATCCTTCTGAATGCTGAATTCCACGCGACCATCGCCCGGTGCAGCGGCAACGGGGTGTTTGTGGGGGTCCTGACGGACATCCGCGAGGCCATGGGTGATCAGTCGAACACCCTGAACCTCGTAGCTGATCGTCGGAAGGAATCCGATCGGGAGCATGCCCGCATTTTCGCTGCCATTGAACGCGGGTCCGCTCAAGAAGCGTCCAGAGCCATGACACGCCACCTGCACGGGGTGGAGTGTGCCTTGGGCAGCCTCGTGCCAGGAGGAGGGAACTGACCACGGTCCTGCCTCTCTGATACATCCCGGCTGCCCAACCGGATCCCAGCCGTAGCCCCCGGTTCACCATACCCACCAAGGACCGCCCAACTGTCGCCGCCCCCATGCCCGGCCACCCTGCAACGCGAACAATGGTGTTCGCCTCGCCCCCTTGCACACGGCAGGCATCAGGCCGGCCGCCTGACCCACTCCCGTCAACGAGCCGTGAGGACCCCCTTTGACCATCATCAGCACAGACCCGGACGTCCGGTCCGAGCGCCTGGCCCACCTCAGCAAGTAAATCCCACCGCGGGTTGAGCCTGCCCAAACCAGGCCTCTACAACCCGACCGGCACCGCCGCCCTGTCCGCAACGTGTTCAGGGCTGCACCGTCATGCCCCTGGCCGCTCGCCCCAGAGCACCCGCTTCACTAGAGGCTGCCCGGGAGCAGGACGGGCAGGAGGCCAGCGGACCGCCTCATTGCCGTCCCGATTGAAAGGAAACTATTGTGACTGAAGTAGTTAGCCCAAACAGACAAGTGGCGAGCGCCGCCGGTAATCGCCGGCACAAAGTTCGGCCCAACCAGATCAGATCGCGGATCGTTGAGTTTCTGGCGTCCAACGGGGCAAGCAAGGTGGCCGACATCAGCACCGCTCTTGGCTTTTCCAGAGACGTCGTCCGCTACCACCTCACGTCGCTTGAGGCCGCGTCGATCGTCCGGTCCGATATGTCCCCCGGGATGAGGGCCAGGTTCACCCCCTTTTATTCGCTCGTCCCTGCAGACACGCGCCGCATGCAGCTCGTCACGGCTAAGTAGCAGCCCGCCGCGCCCGGAGTCCGTAAACGAGCTCGGTCAGCCCTTGGTCATACGTTGTTGCGCTGAGAAGGTTCAGCACGGTCGGATCCTGCCCTGCGGGAAACACTCCCCGCCCCTCACCCAGGGCGATGGGCATCACGACCAGCCTCACCTGGTCCACCTCGCCCGCGGCCAGGAGCGTCCCGGCCAGGGTGAGGCTGCCCCAGAGCACTATGTCGCCGTCGGTCTCCCGCTTGATCCTCCGGATCGCCTCGGTGGCGTCACCGGCTTCGATGGCCGCCTCCGGCAGGTCTCCCCAGGGTGCCGTCGTGAGGTGGCGGGAGAAAACGACGCGGCGGAGTCCGTTGAGTGCGGGCGCAATAACTTCATCCTTTGATGCCGGCGTTGGCCAGTACTCGACGAACATCCTGTAGGTGTTTGCCCCGAGGACCATCGTGTCGATGGTGTCCAGCCACCTCAACTGGCTGCGGTCGAACTCGGCCGTGCCCCCGTCCAGGAGTTCATAGAAGGTGAATTCGTTGTTGGCGTCCGCCGCGAACCCGTCGGCGCTTACGAACTCCTGGACCACCAGTTGCCCCATGGTGTGCTCCTCGCTCCCTGTGATTTCGAGGACTCGAGGCCCTCCCGCTTACCGAAACTTTCCCACTCAGGACCCTGCAGAACCAGGGCCGCCCGTGGACGCCGTCTCTTCGGCCCGCTGCAGGAAGTCCCGGAGCACCTGCAGGTAGGACTCAGGTTCCTCAAGGTGCGGCACGTGGCTGCTTCCTTCGAAGATCACCAGTTCCGATCCCGGTGTCATGGAGTGGTAGAGCGTGGTTTCCTCGGGCCGCGTTTCGCCGTGGCGGCCGCAGAGGAAGAGCGTCGGAACGTTGATTTCTCCAAGGCGGCCGGTGATGTCGTAGTCCTTGTGGATGCCGGTGATCACGAACTCGTTGGGGCCTTGCATCCGCTCGTAGATGGTCCCATTCAGCTGGCCGAAGGAGCGCATCAGTGGCTCGGGCCACGGGTCCAGGCGGCAGACGTAACGTCTGTAGAACTCCATCGCAGCGTCCTGGTACTCCTCGGAGTCCAAGGTGCCGGCCTCCTCATGGCGATCCAGGAGCTCACGAACCCCTTCGGGAAGTGCGGCGCGCAGGGCGGCGGTGCCAGCGGCGAAGAGTGGCATGCTGAGCAGTGGGTCCGACAGAACGAGGCTGGCCACCCGCCCAGGCGCCCGCAGGGCGAACTCCGCGGCAATCATGGTTCCCCAGGACTGGCCGAGCAGATGGACCCGGTCAAGCCCAGCGGCGTCGAGGACACGTTGCAGCTCGTCGACCAAGCGGTCATTCGTCCAAAGCCCTATGTCATCGGGGGCGTCCGACTTGCCGGCACCGAGCTGGTCGTAAAAGAGGACCGGCCGGTCGGTGGCCAGCGCTTCCAGCGGCTCCAGATAGTCGTGCGTGGCGCCGGGGCCGCCGTGGACGATGGCAAGCGGCATCCCAGGTCCATTGCCGACGGTCCGGTACCAGACCCGCCCGCCAGTGACGTCCGCATGGCCCTCGTTCACTGCTAAATCCGCCATTGCCATCCTTCGGTCTGTTCGTCGAGAGGAGACATCGATGTTCCGATTACACTGCGGGGACCGTGAGGGGTCAATGCCGGTTGAACGCGGCCCCTTCCAGGCCCTTTACATGTGACCAAATGGTCACCTATCCTGAACGTGTGGACGCCGTCTTCAAGGCCCTGGCCGACCCTATCCGCAGGGAACTGCTGGACGGGCTTTTCCGCGAAGACGGCCAGACCCTCAGCGCCCTCGAGGCACGCTTCGACATCACCCGCTTCGGCGTCATGAAGCACCTGAAAATCCTGGAAGAGGCAGGCCTCGTGGTCACACGGCGCCGCGGCCGCGAGAAGCTGCATTTCCTGAATCCGGTGCCCATCAGGCTCGTCCACGACCGCTGGGTGAGCAAATACGCAGAACCATGGGCCGCTGCGCTCAGCGACCTCAAATCCCGATTGGAAAGCCCCATGGAAAAGATCTTCGAAATCTACATCAAGACCACGCCGGAACGGCTCTGGGAAGCCATCACGGACAGCGAGATCCGCAGCAAATACCAGTTCGGCGTGCGCATCACCTCGGACTGGACGCCGGGGTCGCGGTTCGAGATGGCCCCCGACGGCGGGGCTCCCCTCGGCGAAGGCGAGAACCTGGAAGTCGATCCGCCCCGCCGCCTCGTCCAGACCATGCGAGCGCTCTGGGGCGACGACGTCAAGGCCGAGGGCACATCCCGGGTCACGTGGGAGATTGAACCGGTGGCCGATTCCTGCCGGCTGACCATCACGCACGACCAGCTCCGCGAAGGCGCCAACGAGCAGCTCTACGGCGGCTGGCCGATGATCCTCTCCGGCCTGAAGACCTGGCTGGAGACCGGTCAGACCCTCACCACGCCCGGCTCCCTGATGTACACCTGAACGGGCCCCGGTCCCGAGGCTCGGGCTTCATGGTGAGACGGACCCGCACACCCTTCGGTAGGGTGATTCCTAGACCGATGCGGCGTTGCGGGTTCGTCAAACCGGCTGAGCCCTCTCACTGCATGCGACTTCGTTCACTTGGAAAGAGGCACGCAGCATGGAAGTCCCCCTAATCGTCTGGATCGCGACCGTAGCCGGAATCCTGGGCCTGCTGGCCTTCGACTTCTTCTTCCACGTCCGGAAGGCCCACACCCCCAAGCTCAAAGAATCCGCCTTCTGGTCCGCCCTCTATGTCGGCATCGCGCTCCTGTTCGGCGTGGCCGTCTGGATGTTCGGCGGCTCGACCATGGGCACGGAGTACTTCGCCGGCTACGTGACCGAAAAGGCGCTGTCGGTGGACAACCTGTTTGTCTTCCTGATCATCATGGCCAGCTTCAGGGTGCCGCGCAAAGACCAGCAAAAGGTGCTGCTGTTCGGCATCGTTTTCTCGCTCATCGCCCGCACCGGCTTCATCTTCCTCGGCGCTGCCCTCATCAACAGCTTCGCCTGGGTGTTCTACATCTTCGGTCTCATCCTGCTGATCACAGCCGGCAACCTGCTCCGGCCCGATTCGCACGACGAGGAGAGAGAGGGACTGGTGGTCCGGCTGGCCAGGAAGTTCCTGCCGGCCACCGAGCACTACGACGGCGACAAGCTCTTCACGACTGTGGACGGCAAGCGGGTTCTCACCCCGATGCTCCTGGTGATGGTGGCCATCGGCGGCACTGACATCCTGTTCGCCCTCGACTCTATTCCGGCCATCTTCGGCCTGACCCAGAACGTGTACATCGTCTTCACCGCCACGGTCTTCTCACTCCTGGGTCTGCGCCAACTGTTCTTCCTCATCGACGAACTGCTTGACCGCCTCATTTACCTCTCCTTCGGCCTTGCCGCCATTCTGGGCTTCATCGGCGTCAAGCTGATCCTGCACGCCCTGCACGAGAACACCCTGCCGTTCATCAACGACGGCGAGCACGTGAACGTTGTCGAAATCAGCACCGGAACCTCGCTTACGGTCATCCTCGGCGTCCTGCTCGTCACGGTCCTTGGCTCGATCTACAGCCCCAAGGGCAAGGCCAAGAACATGGTCTCCGGCGCCAAGCGCCACGCCACCGAATACGTGGACCTCAACTACGAAACGGACATCGCCGAGCGCGAGGTGATCTTCAACAAGATGCTCCGCGAAGAAGCCGAACTCAGGAAACTGCCGGAAAAGTACAAGCGGCTCATCCGCAATGAAACCGAGTTCATGAACCTCCTCCGGCAGGCCCACGCCGAGCACGACGAGGCTCTCCAGCGGGCCAACGGGCACTGATCCCGGGACGCCGCCCTGCGGGCTGCGCCGTTCCCTATGTGACCCGTTGGGTCAGCTCATTCAGCAGTCTGAACCCCTGCCGGTCCATCATCACCGCTGTTGCGGACAGGAGTACGACGCCGGTCCCCGCCTCCCGGTCCAGGCCCGCCCAGGCGCGGAAACCGCCCGTTGCGCCGTTGTGCCAGGTAATGTCCCGGCCCTTCACGCGGAGGGTCATCCAGGCAGCGCCGATACGCGCCGCAGGTCCCGCGAAGTTCGCGACGGGGTCGAGGGCAGCCATGCCCTGGGCCGAGCCGTCGAGGAGTGCCTGCATGAGGCGGGCCATGTCTCCGATTGCGGACCGGATGCCGCCGGCCGGGGCACGGGCCTCCCCGGTCCACGGCTGGCGGGGCCGTCCGGAGCGGCTCCTGCCGATGACCGCGCGGGGCCCCAGTTCCGCTGCGGTGGCAGGCATGTAGATGGAGTCCAGGCCCAAAGGCAGCGCAAGGCGTTCGCGGACAAGCGTGCGGTAGCTCATCCCTGCCGCGGCCGCGACGGCGTGCCCCAGCAGCTGGAACCCGAAGTTTGAGTACCGCGGGCGCGGCGCGGACAGCCGCACCGTGCGTGCCTGTGCCAGGAGTTCCTCCAGGGTTTCGCCGTAGGGGTTGGTCCCGTGCAGCAGGAAAGCGGCAGTCCGCCGCAGCGGCATGGCTGACCTGGGCAGCCCGGGCAGACCGGAGGTGTGCCTGCTGACAGTGGCCAGGGTAACGCGCGCGGCAGGACAGTCCCCCAAAGGCAGCACGTCGCCGAGCGTTGTGTCCGGGCCCAGTTCGCCGCGGTTGCAGGCGTCCGCATACAGCAGCCCGGTGATCCCTTTCGAGACGGATCCAATCTCATAATCAGCGTCGAGTGGCGCGCCGATGCTGGCCACTGAAAGCTCCCCCGGCAAAAGGGTGGCGGCGGCAACCAATGGTTGCCGCCGCCCTAGACCGCTCTGCAGCAGAGATCCCAGCGCTGCGTCGCCGTGAACCTCCGCGTACAGGTCAGTGCCTCCTGAGCAGGTTGCGGAGCCTGTCACCCAAGTGGGCGCCAGCACCGTGGCTCATGCCGGTTCCTGCTCCAGTAGCCCTCGGACGGGCAGGGCGCGCAGCGCCGCCAGCGGCACCGGTCCGCCCACTAAGACGTTCTGCGGCATTCCTGATCTTGTGTCCCAAATTCATGGTGAACTCCTCAGTTCAGATTGCGGCTATTCAGTCGATGACCGTGGATGGTCCGGTCCTTCTCGACTCTACGCGCGTCTGAGGGCCACGGCTACGGGGTTCTGCGCCATTGCGTTCAAGCAGCGAGCGCGGGTCAGGCAGCGAGCGCTGCCGCTTCCCGTGCAAGCCGGGTGATCTGCGCCCAGTCCCGGTCTTCCACCGCGCTTCGGGGAGTGAGCCAGCTGCCGCCGATGCACGAGACGTTCGGGAGCTTCAGGTAATCCGGGGCTGTTGCGAGGCTGATGCCGCCGGTGGGGCAGAAGTGTACGTTCGGGATGGGGGCGCCGATGGCCGCCAGGTACGCGGGGCCGCCGGCAGGACCTGCAGGGAAGAATTTCATCGCTTCCAGTCCGTTTTCCAGGACCGCCATCACCTCCCCCACGCTAGCCACGCCCGGCAGGACCGGGACGTGGAGCGCCAGCATGTGGCCCAGCAGGGACGGCGTCACGCCGGGGCTGACCAGGAACTGGGCGCCGGCCGTCACGGCGGCATCGGCCTGGCCGGGCGTGAGGACGGTACCGGCGCCCACCAGGATGTCCGGCACCTCGTTGGCGATGAGCTTCAGGGAGGTGAGGGCAGTCTCGGTCCGCAGCGTGAGCTCGATGATCCGGATGCCGCCGTCGGCCAGTGCCTGAGCCACCGGAACCGCATCCTGCGGGTCCTCGATGGTGACCACCGGGATGACCGGGGAAACGTTCAGGACGCTCGTTGCGTCAGCCATGGTTGATCTCTTTTCTCAGGCCGTCCAGCCCGTTGGTGTCGATGATGCGGTACCAGTGCGTGAGCAGCCCGGCAAAGCGGGCGTCCGCCGCCAGCCCGGCGTCGAAGATGCTGCGACAGCCCAGCAGCGCCGGAACCACGGTGTCCGCGGTGCGAGCCGCGGGAAGCGCCGCGTGGAGCTCCCCGGCAAGGGGATCGTTCAGCTCTGCGGCGGGCGTGGAGGCAACGTGGCGCATCCAGGCGGCCACCGCCAGAGAGGCCCAGCGCGGCTCGCGGCCGGCGTCCAGGGTGCTGCGGACCGTGCTCAGCAGCCGCAGCCCGATTTTCTGCGATCCGTCGCTTCCCACCTTGGCCGTGGTGTGGCCCAGTGCGGGATTCGCGAACCGGCTGAGTACCTGGGCGCAATATGCTTCCCCGTCCAGCCCCTCGGGCAGGCTGATGGTGGGCAGGGCGTCCTCGGCCATCATGCGCCGGCACGCGGTGAGGAATGCGCCCTCCCCCACGGCGGCGCTGATGGTCGCCTTGCCCGCGGCCAGCCCCAGATACGCCAGCATGGAGTGGCTCGCGTTGAGCAGGCGCAGCTTGGCAGCCTCCCACGCGGCGACGTCGGTGCTGAACAGCGCCCCGGCCTCCTCCCAGCGCGGCCGGTCCGCGGCGAAATTGTCCTCGATGACCCACTGCATGAACGGTTCGGCCACCACGGCGGCCTCGTCACGCAGCCCCAGCTCACGTTCGACGGCGTCCAGGTCACCTGGCGCGGTGGCCGGCACCATCCGGTCCACCATCGTGTTGGGGAACGTAACATTCGCAGCGAGCCAGGCCAGCAGCGGCTCGGCCTCCCCGGCCGGCAGCGCGGCGGCGAAGGCGCGCACGAGTTCCCCGGTCAGTTCGCCGTTGCCCGGCAGGTTGTCGCACGAAACCACGGTGATGGGCCCGGCGTCGGTTTGTGACCGCTGCTGAAGGCCCCGGGCGATCTGCCCGATCGCCGTCTGCGGCGCCTGCCCGGCAAGGTCGGCCCGCACCTGTTCGTCGCCCATGTTGAGCGACCCGGTGCGCGGATCGATCCGGTACCCCTTCTCCGTGACGGTGAGCGTCACCACCTTGGTCGCGTCTGCTGCGATCCGGTCCACCACCGCCGCGGGGTTGTCCCGTCCCGAGATGGCCTCCACGATGATGGAGACCACACGCAGCGGCGCGGCGCCCTCGCCCCGTTCCGCCACCGTGAACAGGCCGTCCTGGGGCGCGAGCTGCCGGGCTACCGTGTCCGAACGCTGCGTGACTCCGACGATCCCCCAATTTGAATCGCCGGAGGCCAGCATCGCGTTTTCGGTGAACACGGCGGTGTGTGCCCGGGCGAAGGCACCCAGGCCCAGGTGGACAATTCCGGGCTGCAGCCTGCTCCGCTGCAGCAGGGCTTGGTGGTCTCCGCTGGCAGCCAGCGAAGCTTCGTTTAGGCGTGCGATGACACTGCTCCTTCCGGTTCGGCGTGCGCCCGTGTCTGTTCGAAGCTGGGGATGAAGCCGGTCCCGCCTTTACCGCCGACCACCAGCGATGCCGCGGCCGCGCCGTACCGGGCAGCCACAGGAAGGCTGTCACCCAGGACCATCCGGGCGGTCAGCGTCCCGACGAAGGCGTCGCCGGCGCCCGTCTGGTCCACCACCGAGGGCGCCGGGATCGAGTCGATCCAGGCGAGATCCGGGTCCAGCCCTTCTCCGTCGAGCTGGATTCCGTCCGCCCCGCATGTCACGGCGACGTTCACTGCACCGAGGCCGCGTAGCTTCGCGGCGGCTTCCTTGGGAGTCGGGCATCCGAGGAGGGCGGATGTTTCGCCGGGGAAGGATGGGGTGACCAGGAAGGTCTGCGGCGCCAGTTCGGCGAGGACCGCCGTCGCGTACTCCACCGAGGTGAGCCGGGGCCGGAAGTTGGGATCGAATACAAAGCGTCCGGCGAGCGCACCCGCCTTGAGGACGGCGGCCCGGGACGAGTCGGAGACCGCGCAGGCGATCCCGCCGGCAACGACGGCACCGGCCGCCGAGAAGACGGCGGGGTCGACGTCGTCCGGTCCGAGCGTGGAGCCCACGCTGCCGCTGCGGGCGTAGGAAAATTCGCGCTGCCCGTCGGGGTCGCAGTGCACCAGGTAGACGCCCTGCTGCCCGGTCCGGAACTTCAGCAGGTCGGTGGATATGCCGAGTTCCCGGATCCTGGCGGCGATCGCTTTGCCCAGGTCATCGTCAGTCAGGACGGACAGCAGCCCCACGCGGGCACCGGCCGCCGCGGCAGCCGCCGCGACGTTTAGCGCGTCGCCGGAGATCCCCAGCTGGGCCGGCACGCCGTGCCCGAACGCGACGTCGGTGGCCACCTCAACGAGGATCTCCCCCATCACGACGACGTCGAAAGGGGTCTGGTTGTGTTCGGTCGGGTTGCTCACCAGTCATGCACCGATCCGTCGAGCCGCCGGTTGATGGGCAGGTACTTCGGGTCGAACGGGAACGCGGCGGCCGCCTCCTCGTTGAACTCCACGCCGAGGCCGGGGGCATCGCCGGGATGCATGTACCCGTCTGTGAAGGTGTACGACGTCGTGAAGACCTCGCCGGCAGGTTCACGGTGGCCCATGTACTCCTGGACCCCGAAGTTGGGGATGCTCATGTCCACATGCAGCGCCGCCGCGAAGGACACCGGGGAAAGATCACCCGCGCCGTGCGAGCCGGACCGGACCCCGTACAGATCCGCCAGCGAGAAGATGCGGCGCAGGTGCGTGATGCCGCCCGAGTGCGATACGGAGGTGCGGATGTAGTCGATCAGGCGCTCGGTGATCAGCTGCTGGCAGTCCCAGATCGAGTTGAACACCTCCCCCACCGCAATGGGCGTGGTGGTGTGCTGCCGAATCAGGCGGAACGCGGACTGGTCCTCCGCTGGCGTCGGGTCCTCGATCCAGAACGGCCGGAAGGGTTCGAGGGACGCGCCCAGCCGGCCCGCTTCGATCGGGGTCAACCGGTGGTGGACGTCGTGGAGGACGTGAACGCCATAGCCGAACTGTTCGCGCACATGCGACATCATCTTCGGTGCGAAGTCCAGGTAGGACGTGGTCTCCCACATGTCCTCCTGCGGGACGTTGCCGCTGGCCGGCTCATACGTCCGGCCGTCCACCGGCCCGATCCCGTAGGTCTTCTCGAGCCCCGGAACAGCCGCCTGCGCCCGGATGGCCTTGTAGCCGAGGTCCAGGTGGTGCTGGAAGTCTGCGCTGAGGTCCTCGAGAGTGGAGCCGCTCGCGTGGCCGTAGACCATGACGCCCTCTCGGGCTGCGCCGCCCAGGAGCTCGTACACCGGCATGCCGGCCGCCTTGCCTTTAATATCCCAAAGCGCGACGTCGATCGCGGCGATCGCGGTCATCGTCACCGGCCCGCGGCGCCAGTACGCTCCCTTGTAGAAGTACTGCCAGGTGTCCTCGATCCGGCGGGCATCGCGGCCGATCAGCAGCGGGCACAGGTGCTCGGACAGGTAGGACGCCACGGCCAGCTCGCGGCCGTTGAGGGTGGCGTCGCCGATGCCGGTAATGCCGTCCTCGGTTTCAATAACGAGCGTCACGTAATTCCGTCCGGGCGACGAAACCACTACCCGTGCGTCGGTGATCTTCACTGGTGGTCCTTTGGATGTTGAATGTCTTGAAAGGGGGTGCGGGGCTTGGTGGTTTGACGTGCCTCAGCTGAGGCGGAGCATGACCTTGCTGCTGCCGGAGGCGGGATCAGCCGCGACGCTCATGGCTTCCACAGCCTCGTCGATGCCGAACTTGTGGGTGATGACCGGGGAAACGTCAAGGCCTTCGGCCATGGCGCGGAGGGCGTCGGTGATCTCGTCCGCGAACCGGTACGAGCCGATCCACGTAATCTCCCGGGTCACCAGGTCACCCAGCGCTGCCGGAGCCGGAGCGCCGGGCAGGTTCCCCACCTGGACGATGGTTCCGCCGCGTGCCGTCGCCCGCAGGACGCCGCCGAGTACCGCAGGGATGCCGGTGGCTTCAAACACCAGTTCCATGTCCTCCGGGAGGCTGCCGCCGTTGGAGACGTTCACAAGCTCGTCGGCGCCCATGGCCCTGGCGATCCGCAGCGACGCGTCGTTGATGTCCGTGGCGATGACGGTCCTGGCGCCGGCGTACTTTGCCGCCGCGACCACCAGCGAGCCGATAGGACCAGCGCCGTTGACCAGCACGTCCCGGCCGGCGAGCGATCCCGCCCGGCTCACGGCGTGCATGGCGACGGCGAGCGGTTCGGCGAGCGCGCCGTGAAGCGTGTCCACTCCTGCGGGCAGCGGCCGGATCTGCGAGGCTCTGGCGAGCTTGCGCTCGCTGAAGCCGCCGTCCGTGTGGGGATCGAAGGCTGCCGAACCGAAGTACCGGATCTGAGGGTAGAGGTTCGTCCTCCCCTTGAGCCGTTCCGGCATCACGCCGTCCCCCACCAGTTCCGCAGGGTGCACGGTCACCGGCTGGCCGACGTCGAGGTTTTCGACGCCGGCACCCAACTGGGCGATCCGACCGGCAACCTCGTGGCCGAGGACGAGCGGCGACTTCAGCGCCGCCGTCCCCGAGGCGCCGTGGCGCCAGTACGAAAGGTCGGATCCGCAGATGCCGCCCCATTCGACGTCGAGCACTACCTCGCCGGGGCCGGCAACGGGCTCGGGCCGTTCGTCAATGCGCAGGTCGTTGGCGCCATGGACAACTACGGCTTTCATACTGCGTCCTCCAGGCGGACCATGTCGCGGCCACGGACCTCGGGGCCCACAGCGGCAGAGATGAGCGTGATCAGCGAGTAGCCGATGAGCATGGCGGCCAGCGGCCACCAGTGGCCGGTGACTGCCGTGAGCGTCGCGGCGAGGAGCGGGCCGATTGCGGTGGCAAGGATGCCGCCGATTTCCTTGGCCAGGGCCAGTTGGGTGAAGCGGGTACGGGCTCCGAAGAACTCGGCCATGGTGACGCTTTCCATCGAGAAGAGGCTCAGCACGCCCAGGTTTAGGCCGACGACGACGGCGATGGTGACGAGCGTCGGGTTCCCGCTGGTGACCATCAACATCATGGGGATCGCAAACAGGGCCGTCAGGGTGCTCAGCGCGAGGTAAAGGGGCTTGCGGCCGAAGCGGTCACCCAGGATGCCGATGAGCGGGATGGTGACGAAGCCCAGGATGGAGCCGTACATGATAGCCGTGGTGCCAACGGTCTTGTCCATGAGCAGGACCGTGGCCAGGTAACCGACAAGGAAGGTCTGGATGAGTCCGGAGTTTCCGGCCTGTCCGAAGCGCAGGCCAAGGGCGATCAGGAAGGCCTTGCCCTTGCGCTGGTGCAGCGCGGCTTCGATGGTGCTGGTGCCGGCGGCAGCGGCCGCAGCGGCCGCACGCTTGGCGGCGTCCTTCTTGGCAATCTCCTCTTTGGACAGCGCGACGCCGTCAACAACGTCCGCGCGCTGTTCGAAGACAGGGCTTTCCTTGAGCGAGCGGCGGATCCACACGGCGAAGATCATCAGCAGGAAGCTTGCCAGGAACGGAATGCGCCAGCCCCAGCTGAGCAGCTGTTCCTCGGACAGCACGGCCACGAGAATGGCCCACAGCGCCGACGCGGCAAGGGTGCCCGAGTTTGTACCGAGGCAGACAAGCGAGGAGATCAGGCCGCGGCGGCGGGCCGGGGCGTATTCCGCGAGCATGACGGTGGCTCCGGCGATTTCGGCGCCGGCGCCGAACCCCTGGATGAGACGCAGGGCAACGAGCAGGATCGGAGCCCAGATGCCGATCATGGCGTACGTGGGAAGGATGCCGATGAGGGTGGTTGAGGCACCCATCAGGGCGATCGTGATGAAGAGGACCTTCTTGCGGCCGATCCTGTCACCCATGCGGCCAAAGTAGACGGCGCCCACGAGGCGGGCGACGTACCCGACGCCGTAGGTGGCCATGGCGGCGATGAGGCCGATCACCGGGCTGACATCGGGGAAAAAGATCTTGTTGAAGACGATGGCCGCGGCCAGCGAGTAGAGCTGGAAGTCCATGAATTCCATGGCGGTTCCGAGCCAGCCGGACACGGCAACCTTGGCCAGGTCTCGGGTGGTCCGGGACTCCGCCTTGGTGGTGGGCGGCGCGATGCTCTCGGTCATCAGTTGCTCCTTTGCAGGCGATGAAAAAGGGAGGGTGAGGAAAGCGTGCGGTGCGAGGGTGACCGCTCTTTGGATTTAGCAGGCGATGAAGCCGCTAACCATTGGGCTTTCCCGTGGCGTTCTGACTACCATACAAGCACTACCATTCTAGTTTGTCAACGGTGACTACACTGGATGCATGGCAACCGGCAAACCCGTCAAAGTACAGTCACCACGGCTCTCCGTGCGTGACCAGACCCTGGAAACCCTCCGGCGCAGGATCATCTCCCTGCAGCTCCCGCCCGGAGAGCCGCTGTCCGAAAATGAGCTCGCCCAGGAACTGGGAGTCAGCCGAACACCGGTGCGCGAAAGCCTGATCCTGCTCCGCGAGGAGGGCCTGGTTCAGGTATTCCCCCAGATCGGCTCGTTCGTGTCCTTGGTGGACCTGGGCCGGGTGGCGGAGGCGCAGTTCGTCCGGGAGGCCATCGAATGCGCATCCCTCAACGACCTCGCCGTTGATACTGCGGGAATCGCCGGCCTTCGGGACATTCTGGCGAGCCAACAGGATGCGGAAGCCAAGGGGGACGTGGAGGAGTTCTTCCGGCTGGACGAGGATTTCCACCGTGAACTCCTCCGGCTGGCGGGCCACGAATCGGCGTGGACGGCCGTCAACTCAGCCAAGGCGCACCTGGACCGGGCGCGGCGGCTAAGCCTCATCGACACCCGGCCCGTGTCCACGCTGATTGAGCAGCACACGGCCGTGGTGGACGCCCTGGAAGCCCACAATCTCGCCGACGCCGACAACTCCCTGCGCGTCCACCTCCGGGGCGTTTTCGAAGACGTCAAGCGGATCCAGGCGTCGTCGCCGGACCTGTTTTCGGACGGCACGGCTTCCCGCCCCATCAGGCGAAGCATCGCGCGGCTGTCCTAAACCCGCTGGCTCTCCTAAATCCGCTGGTTGCTCTAAATCTGCTGCCCGGAGCGGTGCCCCTAACTAGGGCGCGGCAGTTTCGGTTGCGCCCTGCTGCCCCGGTTCCTGGTGCCCCTGATCCACCTTGACGAGTGCGGCCTCGAGGTTGATTTTCACCTTGTCGCTGACCAGGAACCCGCCGGTCTCCAAGGCAGCGTTCCAGGTGAGCCCGAATTCTTTGCGGCTGATTTCCGTCTCCGCCGAGAATCCGGCGCGGGTGGCACCGAATGGATCCACGGCTACACCGGTGAACTCGACTTCCAGTTCCACCGGCTTGGTGATTCCCCGGATGGTGAGGTCGCCCGTGAGCGTATAGTCGTCGCCCTCGCCCTCCACGCCCGTGGCGCGGAAGGTCATCTCGGGATACTCCGCGACATCGAAGAAGTCGGCTCCTTTCACGTGGGCGTCGCGGTTGGCGTCCCCCGAGTCGAAGCTGGCAGTTTGCACGGTCGCGTGCAGCGAGGACTCGGCGAGGGAGTCCCGGACCCGGGCTTCGGCAGACGCCTCCCGGAACCGGCCCCGGACCTTGCTGATGCCGGCATGCCGGACAGTAAAACCGATCTCGCTGTGGGACATATCCAGGGTCCAGATGCCCGGGGTCAGGCCTGCGGGAAGCGTCATCGCACATCTCCTAAAGGGGGAAAATCCATCTGAAACGGTGCGTTTTCCACACTCGTTCAGCCTGCGGGTGAAGTCAAGAACCCCCGGAGACGTCCTTCCCCTTGGACCGATTTACCGGCCTTTCCGAACCTCCTCTGAGGCACCTCGAAAAAAAATATTAAGGTGTGGCTAAAACTCCTAGCTATTCTTCAAGAATCACCCTTATCGTTGTTCTTAGGCCCGCCGCATCCCCCAGTTGCGGTGGTCCTGCCGCTAGGAGGAGCCCCGCACACCGCAAGGTGGGCGGGGCCCTCTGCGTATTGGGCTGTGTCGCAGCCTTCGCCGAGTATTGGCTCAAGTTCCGCGGGGCGGTCCCCCTTCACCGGTAGGCTCGTTGAACGCACAACCAACGCCACGGGGGCATAAAGAAGTTGAAGAGAGTACGTCCGCTGCCGGGCCGGCAGAACCCAGGATTGCCCGGCATTGTCGACTGGATGGGCCGGGTGGCGCGTGCCAGGTTGATCAGAGGCGGCATCGTCGCCACCATCGTGCTGGCAACCACCGCCTGCGGCGGCACCATCAGCGCAACGCAAGAACCGCCGTCGGACGTTCACCCCAGCGTCTCAGGGGACGTGCGAGAATCCGCACCGCCACCCGCATTGCCAACCGCACCGCCAATTCCCGCGGCCCGGCCTGGGGTGCCGACCACTGCGCAGCCTCCCGCCGCCACCAAAGCCCTGGACCTGCTCGGCACCCTGGCTATCAAGGGGCGCGCCCCGAAGACCGGCTATGACCGGGCCGAGTTCGGCCAGGCCTGGGCCGACACGGACCACAACGGCTGCGACACCCGCAACGACATCCTGTTCAGGGATCTGACGGCAAAATCGCTGAAACCGGGAACCCAGGGCTGCGTGGTCCTCTCCGGAACGCTGGCGGACCCGTACACCGCCACCTCCATCGCGTTCAAGCGCGGAGCCAGCACCAGCAGCGCCGTCCAGATCGACCACGTCGTGGCCCTGAGCGACGCCTGGCAGAAGGGCGCCCAGCAGCTGACCGAGGCGCAGCGCGCCGGTTTCGCCAACGACCCCCTGAACCTCCTCGCCGTTTCCGGCCCGGCCAACCAGCAAAAGAGCGACGGCGACGCCGCCACCTGGCTGCCCGGCAACAAGGCCTATCGCTGTGCCTATGTCGCCCGGCAGATTTCGGTCAAAGCCAAGTACAAGCTCTGGGTCACCCGGGCAGAACATGACGCGATGGCCACTGTCCTTGGCACGTGCGTCGGCACGCCGGCTCCGACGACGCAGAGCGCCCCGGCGACGGCTGCCGCCGCGGCGAGGCAGACCGCTCCGGCGACGGCTGCCGCCGCGGCAGCACCGGCAATGGCCCCCTACGCCAACTGCGCGGAGGTCCGGGCCGCAGGCGCCGCGCCTATCTTCGCGGGCCAGCCCGGCTACAGCGGGAAACTGGACCGCGACGGCGACGGCGTGGGCTGCGAGTAACCAGTCCCGCCGCCCTACTCGGGCACCTCACCCGCGAACGGGTAGTCCTCCTCATCGATTCCGGGGGTTCCCGCCGCCTGCTCTATGGCATCCGCTTCGGCAGCTTCCTCGGCCGAGAGGTCAGGGGCCGTCAGGTCGGCCGGATCCCCGGACACCAGAGGGGTCCGTTGCTCCAACACGTCCGCTTCGGGGGCGTCCTCGGGCAGCGGATCCTCCTCGTGCGTCTCCGAGCCCGGCACGGCCGGCAGCCGCTGCTCAAAGGCGTCGGCTTCCGGGACTTCCATCGGAGTTTCTTCAGGCTGACTGTTCATCATCTACCTCGGCTCCAGGTCAGAGTTCGTCGGTGCAACAATTCTCCCACCTGCCACGGTCGCTCAACAGGAGGCGGGACTAGGAACGCGGGGC
Source organism: Arthrobacter sp. B2060 (assembly GCF_059090445.1). Classification (NCBI taxonomy): domain Bacteria; kingdom Bacillati; phylum Actinomycetota; class Actinomycetes; order Micrococcales; family Micrococcaceae; genus Arthrobacter; species Arthrobacter sp. B2060. The sequence goes on along the minus strand of NZ_JBNHFR010000007.1, from coordinate 175,454 downwards.
CAGGAACGGGGTCTGAACGGCCCGGCCCGCCGGCCTCAGCCGACGGGCCTCAGTGCGCGTTCTGACCCCGCGTTGCTGTTCAGATAATGCGTTCCAGGCATGCGGCTGAGGCAGCCCTCAGCTCAGGTAGCCGTTCGGGTTGAGCACGTACTTGGTGGCCGCGCCGGCGTCGAACTCCGCGTAGCCCGTCGGCGCATCATCCAGCAGAATAGGCTTCGCATTGACGTTCTTGGCGATGTTCACCTTGTCATGCAGGATAGCCATCATCAGTTGCCGGTTGTACTTCATCACCGGGCACTGCCCCGTGGTGAAGGCCAGAGACTTCGCCCATCCGGTACCCAGGCTCAGGCTCAGCGACCCCTTCTTGGCCGCTTCGTCGATCCCACCCGGGTCGCCCGTCACGTACAGCCCGGGAATGCCGAGCGCACCACCCGCAGCGGTGATGTCCATGAGCGAGTTCAGCACGGTGGCCGGTGCTTCCTGGGCGCCCGCGCCGTGGCCCTTCGCCTCAAAGCCCACGGCGTCCACGCCGCAGTCCACCTCCGGGACGCCCAGTAGCTGTTCAATTTGTTCGGCGGGTCCGCCCTTGGTCAGATCCACAGTCTCGCACCCGAAGCTGCGAGCCTGCGCCAGCCGCCCCTCGTTAAGGTCACCGACAATCACGACGGCGGCCCCCAGCAGCTGCGCGCTGGTCGCCGCTGCGAGGCCAACAGGACCGGCGCCGGCGATGTACACAGTCGATCCGACGCCCACCCCTGCACTCACGGCACCGTGGTATCCCGTGGGGAAGATGTCCGACAACATGGCCAGGTCAAGGATCTTCTCCATGGCCCGGTCCTTGTCCGGGAACTTCAGCAGGTTCCAGTCGGCGTACGGCACCAGGACGTAGTTGGCCTGGCCGCCCACCCAGCCGCCCATGTCCACGTAGCCGTAGGCGCTGCCCGGGCGGTCTGGGTTGACGTTAAGGCAAATGCCGGTCTTGCGCTCCTTGCAGTTCCGGCAGCGGCCGCAGGCGATGTTGAACGGCACCGAGCAGACGTCGCCCACCTTGATGAATTCAACGTCCTGGCCCACTTCCACCACCTCGCCGGTGATCTCGTGGCCCAGGACGAGGTCCGGCGGCGCCGTGGTCCGTCCCCGCACCATATGCTGGTCCGACCCGCAGATGTTTGTGGCGACCGTTTTGAGTATTGCGCCGTGGGGAACCTTGCGTCCCACGTTGGCCGGATTGACGCCCGGCCCGTCCTTGAGTTCGAAACTGGGGTAGTCGATATCAATGACTTCCACCTTGCCGGGCCCTTTGTAGGCAACGGCCTTGTTCCCTTCCATCTCTTCCTCCTGGCGTCACCGGCCCTCCCCAAGAAGGGTCGGATTGTGATTCATGAAGCAATCTGATGTGCCCTCCAAGGGCAGGTACGGGCAGGCCGGACGGCGTGGTCCGTGCGTGTGTGGTGGAGGGTGCCGCCAGTCTAAATCCCGCGGGACGGTGAGGTCTATAACGTTCCGTTAGCTGTGCAGGAGGGTTCTGGCTGCGAGAAGCTGGGACCGGGTGCCAGGTAAATACGCAACAGTATTGGGTCTTTTTGATTCGGCCGGACGGGCCTAGGTTTGGAACAAGCGGGCGTCCAGCCGGGACGGCCACGACCATGGAGGAACCTCATATGAGCACGCAAGTCGCAGACTGCAGCGTCACTAATTGCTCCTTCAACGATCACACCCACTGCAACGCCGCGGCCATCACGGTTGGCGGGAGCACGGACCATGCCTCCTGCGCCACGTTCATCGAGACTGGCATCCACGGCGGGCTGCCGAAGGTCCTCGCCAACATTGGTGCCTGCCAGCGCTCCGAGTGCGTCCATAATGACCACCTGATGTGCAACGCCCCGGAAGTCCACGTAGGCCCGGGCGCGGACAACGCCGATTGCCTCACCTACTCCCACACGTAGGAACAGCGGCTTCGCACACGTAGCACGACGGCCGGGCGGCATTGCCGCCCGGCCGTCGTGCCGTCGGCTCCGGGTTCTGACGCTGCATCCGGCTCCCCGCGCTGCGCCGCCCTTCTTTGTCATAGCCTCTTGCTAGATTCGAATCAGCGCACCGGGAGCCCTCCCGGCGCGAGGCTGCCGATGGGGAGGCCCCATGTTCCTGCTCGATCCACTGACGCCGGAAGCGCCCGCCGACCTGGTGTTCTCGGCCAGCGACCTTGTGGCAGCGAGCGAGTGTGAATACCGCACGCTCCGTGCCCTGGACGAGAAGCTCGGCCGATCGCCCAAGGCCGACTTTCCGCCTGACGAGATGCAGGCGCGCGCCGGGAAACTCGGCGACGTCCATGAACACAAGGTCCTCGATAAGCTCATCGCCGAGTACGGTACGTGGGATGCCTCCCGCGGCACAGGCGTCTACAGCGTGGAGCGCGGAACCACAGACCGTGCGGACCTGACCAGCAAGCATCTCGAAACCACCTTGGCCCTCCAGTCCGGTGCGGACGTCGTATTCCAGGCCACCTTTTTCGACGGCGAATTCCTCGGCTATGCGGACTTCCTGGTTAAGGAGGGCGCGTCCGGTGAAGCCCCCGGACGCTACGCGGTGTGGGACACGAAGCTGGCCCGGCACGCCAAGGTTGGCGCTTTGCTGCAGCTCGCTGCGTACGGGGACCAGCTGATCAAACTCGGACTCGATCCTGCGCCCCGCGTCACGCTGGTACTGGGCAACCTCGAACGCAGCATCCACTCCCTCGCCGATCTGCTGCCCGTGTACCGCGAGCGCCGCGACCGTTTCCGCGAACTGACCGCAGCCCACCGGGCTGCCGGTTCGCCTGTCCGGTGGCAGCAGCCCGGCATTGGACACTGCGGGAGGTGCGACTACTGCGCCGAGCAGGTGACCATGCACCGCGATCTGCTGATGGTGGGAGGCATGACCTCCGTCCAGCGGAAAAAGCTGATTGCCGAGGGCATCACCACGATTGATGCCCTGGCGGAACTGCCGCCGGAGAAAGCAACAGGGTCACGGCGCCGCCTGCGCGAGCAGGCCAGGATGCAGACCGGGCGCGAGCGTCCGGACGGATCGCGTACGTTCGTCAAGGAGGGCGAGGACCACACCATCACCTTCAAGGTACTGACGGAGAATGCACTTGCCAGCATCCCGGCCCCCTCTGACGGCGATATCTTTTTCGACTTCGAGGGCGATCCCCTATGGCAGGATCCCGCCACAGGCACGTGGGGGCTGGAATACCTCTTCGGGGTTATCGAGGCGCCGCTGCCCGGGGATCCGCCCGGCGCCGCACCGGTGTTCCGGCCCTTCTGGGCCCATTCCCGCGCGGGTGAGCGGCAGGCATTCCTGGACTTCCTCTCCTATGTCGAGGAACGCCGCAGCCGGTATCCGGACATGCATGTCTACCACTACGCACCGTATGAAAAAACCGCCCTCCGGAACCTCTCCCTGACGCACGTCGCGGGCGAGGATACGGTTGATTCCTGGCTCCGCGAGGGCGTGCTGGTGGATCTCTACGCCACGGTGCGGCATTCCCTCAGGATCTCCGAGCCGTCCTACTCCATCAAGAAACTCGAGCCCCTGTACATGGGCGATAACCTGCGGTCCGGAGACGTCAAGGACGCCGGGGCCTCCGTGGTGGCTTACGCTGCCTACTGCACGGCGCGCGACGGCGGGCCAGAGACCCAGGCCGAGGCCGCTGCCATCCTCGCCTCCATCTCCGACTACAACCAATACGACTGCCTCTCCACCCTGCGACTCCGTGACTGGCTGCTGCAGTTGGGCAACGGTCCCGCGGCTCCAAGGCTGCCCCAGCCGGCCTCCCCGGATGCCCGTGAACCCGAAGACACGACGGCGGGTGCAGAACCGACGGCGGAGGAGAAAACCCTTCGCGGGTTCCTGGATTCCATTCCCGACACCCGGGGGTTCACGCCCGACGAACAGGCCGTGGCCATGGTCGCCGCAGCCACGGGCTACCACCGCCGGGAAGCCAAGCAGTTCTGGTGGGAACATTTCGACCGCCTTGAATCCGAAGTGGACAGCTGGTCGGACCAGCGCAATGTCTTCGTGGTCGACGACGCCTCCGTCGTATCCGACTGGGCACCACCCACCCGCCGCGCCCGCACCGAATCGCGGACCCTGCGCCTCACCGGAACCATGAGCGAAGGCTCGGAGTTCCGTGCCGGCTCCACGTGGTTTCGGATGTTCGAGGACCCCCTCCCGGACGGTCTCGGAGAGGTCGACGGCGGACGCACCCCGCGGCCGCCGCAGACAGGCCAGGCCCCGCACGCGGCCGCAACAGAGTCCGTGTCCCGGGACGGCATCTTCGGCACGCTGGTTGAAGCCGTTGAAGACCACCCCGACCAGCCCGGCAAGACCATCATCACCATCACCGAGAAGTCCACCGGCAAGGTTCCCCCGTACTTTCAGCTGCCGATGGCGCTCACGTCAGACCGTCCCATTCCCACGGCAGGCATCGAGGCATCCCTGACCGAGCTGGCCCGGCTCGTGGCGTCCGCCCTGCCGGATCTGCCGAAGCACCCCGGTCTCGACGTACTGCGCCGTGTGCCTCCACGGCTGGCCACGCGAGAGTCACTTCCTGCGGTCACCCACGACGATTCGGGCGCCGCGGACTACGTTTCCGCCATCGCGGAAGCCATCGAAGACCTGGAGCGGTCGTACATCGCCGTCCAGGGACCCCCGGGTACGGGAAAGACGTACGTCGGCTCCCACGTCATCGCCCGCCTGGTGCAGCGCGGCTGGAAAGTTGGCGTCGTTGCCCAGTCGCACGCCGTCGTAGAGAACATGCTCTGCACGGCCATCTCGAAGGCAGGAGTGGACCCCCGGGTCGTGGCCAAGGACGTCAAAGCTCCCCGCACCGGCTCCGATGTCCCGTGGGCTCTGACCACGGACAATGACGTGGCGCGGGTCCTTGACGCCGAAGGCGGCTGCCTGGTCGGAGGGACGGCCTGGACCATGACCGGAAAGTGTGTGCCACCCGGATCACTCGACCTGCTGGTTATCGATGAGGCAGGGCAGTACTCGCTGGCCAACACCTTGGCCGTCGCCCGCTCCGCAAAGCGTCTGCTGCTGCTCGGCGACCCTCAGCAACTGCCCCAGGTCACCCAAGGGTCCCATCCCCAGCCCGTCGATGAATCAGCCCTCGGCTGGCTGTCCGCCGGACACGCCACCATGCCTGCCGAGCTCGGCTACTTCCTTGCGGATTCCTGGCGCATGCACCCGCAGCTCTGCCAGGCCGTGTCCGTGCTGAGTTACGACGGCAAGCTCGACGCAGCCCCCGCTGCCACGTACCGCCACCTCGACGGCGTTCCCGCCGGAGTACAGACGGTAGCTGTGGAGCACAGCGGCAACACCACGAGCTCCAAAGAGGAAGCGGCAAGGATCGTCCAACTTGCCAACGACCATGTCGGGCTGAAATGGACGCCTGGCCGGGATGAGCCCCTTCGGAGGCTGGAGGCCAACGACATCCTGGTAGTGGCCGCATACAACGCCCAGGTCCAAACCATCCGGCGGGCCCTCGTCCAGGCGGGGCTGTCCGGAGTGCGGGTGGGAACGGTCGACAAGTTCCAGGGCCAGGAGGCCCCTGTGGTGCTCGTATCCATGGCATGCTCAGCCATCTCCGAAGCACCCCGCGGCGCCGAGTTCCTCTTGAACCGCAACCGACTCAACGTCGCCGTATCCCGTGGGCAGTGGCGCGCAGTGATCGTCCGGTCCCCCGAGCTGACCAACTACATGCCCCACAAACCGTCCGCCCTTGAAGAACTGGGGGCATTCATCGGACTCAGTCCGCGCCCTCCCCGCGAAGGATCGACGGCCGAGGATGAGAACCGCCGAGGATAAACGGCCGCCGTCAGACCACCACGTCGAAGCTGCTGAACCCGCCCTCGGCCGGCGAGAGCTTCTCGTCAACGTGGGACACCAGGCCTGGCGCTTCGCCGGATCCCAGCCACCGCCGGAACTCCACGATCACCGGCTGCGGGCCCTCCGCCACAACCGTGACCGAGCCGTCGTCGTCGTTCCTTACCGAGCCGGTGATTCCCAACTCGTCGGCCTTCCGCGCCGTCCAGTAGCGGAACCCGACGCCTTGGACGGCGCCGGTCACGCGGGCAGTGAGGCGTACGCTGTCGGCGTCGGCGGCATTCACGTCAGTCATGAGTCCAATGTAGCGCCGGGGCCGAGTGCCCCGACAGACTCGGCAATCGCGGACACGCCGGCCCGGCACATACCGTCGTGGGGTCAGCGAACCTGTCAGGCCGCCGGGCGGAGGGACGTGATCATCCTGCGGATGTTCTTGTACTCGGCCGTCTCCTTGTACGCCTCGGGCGTATCCACGTGCGGCTCGTTCCCCGGCGATGTGTCGAAGGGGTTGTAGACGCCTCCGAAGGCCGCGCCACTGGGCGGCCAGGTGAAGAAGTGGGCGATGGGGCACGCCTCCGGCCCACTGGGTTCGGGCGCGGATGTGATGCCGTAGGCCAGGACAGTCGCCTTCATCGGGTCTGTTGCTGCCGGGTCTGTCCGGGACTCGAAGGTGAACCGGGGCGTCGTTCCGGCCTGGGCAAGGGCGGGCAGGGGCTGGGAGTCCAGCATTCCATAAGGCTGCTTCTTGGTGCATTCAGCGCCGGTGACCACGTTGGTGCGCAGGGTGGCCATGGACTTACCGTCGGCCTTGGCCACTTCCACGAAGACGCCGCCTCCCGCGGGCACCTGCCCGGCCGGATCCTTGATGGTCCAGTCGGCCGGATAGTCGAATGCAAGCGACCCGTCCTTTGCGGTGAAGGTCTTCCAGCCTTCAGCCGGAGTGGCGGGGACGGTGGTGGCCGGCGATCCTGTTGCCGTGCCGCTGGCCGAAGCTGTCGGGGCGTCGGCCGGGGAACTCGTACTTGGCGAACTCGTGGTTGGCGAACTGGTGACCGGGGCCGAGCCCGGCGACCCACAGGACGCGAGCATCAGTGCCATGACCATTCCCGAGATTACCGTAACTGCTGGTGATGCTGATCGGCGCATCAAGCCCTCCCTCTGCAGGTTAAGAAAAGACGATGGACTAATAGTGCATCGTCGGACCTTGGGAATTCCTTGGGAAGGCTCGAACAGCGAAGCCCCGCTGCCGGGTTGCGGCAGCGGGGCTTCGTAGCTGGATGACTGGCTTATTGGCAGCCGGTACGGCTTAGTTGACGGTGATGTCCCTGGTGCGGTGGTCATAGCGGATGGTGAGCTGGCCGCCGTCGTGGTGCAGTTCGTGGTTGGGGCCGTCGAATGCACCGAAAGCGCCGTAGTTCTCGTCCCACGAGCGGTTCAGCGCGATCTTGAAGGTGTAGTAGCCAGCCGGAATGTCGGCGGTCAGCTTCCACAGCTGGTCGATGGCGTCGAGCTCCATCTGGGCTTCGTCGTACTGCGGCGCCCAGTTCTCCGGAGCGCCCAGCAGGGTGTTGAAATCACCCGCGACGGCCACCGCTCCCGGCTGCGGTACGGATTCGACGGCGGGAGCTTCAGTATCCGCCTTCCTGCTACGCACCGCGTCGACCACCGGGGCCACGGCATCCTCGATCAGCTTTGCGGCTTTGTCCACAACCTTCGCAGCCTTGGATGGAGCCTTTTCCGCCTTGGATGCTGCTTTCTCAGCCTTGGCAGCAGGCGCCTTCTTGGCGGCCGGCTTGGCAGGAGCCGCGACCGGAAGGGGCGTGTCCGCAGGAACGGGAGTTCCGGCGTCGAGCGCTGCCGCGAAGCTCGCAGGATCCGCGAAAGCGACCGTGGCCTTCAGGCCGTCTTCAGTGATGGTCCAGCCGGAGCGGCCCTTGACCAGCCAGCCGGCCTTGACGAGCTTCGCCGTGGCAGTGGTGAGCGACTTGTGGCCGCGCGGAATGCCTCCGCTGAGGAGCTCCGCCTCGTAGGCGTTCAGCGGAACCCGCACGAGAGCCTCGGCCAGCACCTCGCCGGCGTTCTGAGACTCGCCAGTCAACACCCCCTCTGCCAGCACGTCCAGCACGGCCTTAAGCCGGAAGTTGGTGTTTTCTGCGGCAGTCTTGCGCATGGTTCCCCTTTTAGAGCGATTGTTCCCTCAGTAGTTTGCCGTGTGGAGGTTAAATCTGGCCACTTGAAACGGTTAATACTGCGTGTCGTGGCTGACTATGACGGCAATTACACCGGAAGTGAGCCTGGAGTCCCAGATGTAGGCAGCGGGGTTGACTTGAGAACCAGTATGTCCCGCCGTCCATAATAGAAAGTAGGCTTACCATACGCGCCCGAGAATCACGCCGAGAACCAAGGGCGCCCGGCATGTAGTGGAAAGGATGAACCGATGAGCGAACAGAACCTGAGTGAGCAGAATTCCCAGGACGACGGCTTCATAGCTCCGGACCCTTCAAAGCTCCGCGACGACACCCCCGGCGACGCCGGTGACGACGCCAACGCCATCCGCTTCAGCGAAGAACAGGCACTCATCGAGGAGCAGTCCCACGGCATCCGGCCCGAGCGCTACGACGTCCCGTCCGGCGGGCCAACCATGGCCGAAGCCCGCGGAAACATGGACCTTTCCGACGACACCGGCGAGGCAGCCTCGGGCGACAGCAGCGACGACGGACTCCACGGCGGCGCCGAACAGTAGTCCGGCATCCGCAAACCGAGGACCAACAGCCGAACAGCAGCACTGTGACCCTGTCCGTGTTCAAGCCCGATCATCAGGAGGAGCACCATGACCGATCAGTACACCTTCAAGAATCCCGTCACGGCATACGAGCACATCGAGCCGCCAAAGCAGCACCAGCCCGAACCGGGCCTCGACGCGAAGCTGACTCCCAAGGCTGACCTGGGCGAGGACAGTTACCGCGGGACCGGCCGGCTCGACGGGCGCAAAGCCATCGTTACCGGAGCAGACTCAGGGATCGGCGCCGCCACGGCGATCGCGTTCGCACGTGAGGGGGCCGACGTCGTCATGTCCTACCTTCCCGAAGAGGAAGAGGACGCAGCCAGGATCGCCAATCTCATCGAGAAAGCCGGCCGCAAGGCCGTGAAGGTTCCGGGCGACCTCAAGGACTCGGACACCTGCCGCGAGCTTGTGGACACAGCCATCCGCGAGCTGGGTGGCCTGGACATCCTGGTGAACAACGCGGGCAAGCAGGTAGCCCAGGAGGACATCGGGGAAATTAGCGACGAACAGTTCGACCACACCCTGAAGACCAACGTCTACGCCATGTTTTGGCTGACCAGGGCCGCGGTGCCGCATCTGCCGGCTGGTTCCACCATTATCAATACGACGTCGATCCAGGCGTACAACCCGTCGCCCACCTTGCTGGATTACGCCACGACAAAGGCCAGCATCAACAACTTCACGAAGGGGCTCGCCCAGCAACTGGCGCCCAAGGGAATCCGGGTCAATGCCGTGGCGCCCGGGCCCATCTGGACGCCACTGCAGGTCAGCAGCGGCCAGCCGAAGGAAGCCCTCCCCGAGTTCGGCAAGAGCACGCCGCTGGGCCGGGCCGGGCAGCCCGCGGAACTGGCACCGGCTTACGTGTTCCTGGCCTCGGCAGAGTCGAGCTTCGTCGTGGGGGAAACGCTGAACGTCAACGGCGGCAGCCCGACACCGTAGCAACCCACGAACCGGTGCCGCGCGCTCCGGACTACCGGAGCGCGCGTTCTCACGCCGTGCTGGGCTCCAGCCTCACGATCACAGCTTTCGACGCCGGCGTGTTGCTGCCCTCCGCCACGCTTCCCAGCGGTACCAGCACGTTGGCTTCGGGATAGTACGTGGCGGCGCAGCCCGGGGCCGTGGGGTAGGAGACCACGCGCAGCTTGCGCATCACCCGCTCCACGTTGTCCTCATAGACGCCGTGAAGGTCGACGAACTGGCCGTCGCGCAGGCCCAGCTCCGCGATGTCCTGGGGGCTGACGAAGACCACGTCCCGGCCCTTCTTGATGCCGCGGTACCGGTCGTTGTAGCCGTAAATGGTGGTGTTGAACTGGTCGTGGGAGCGCACGGACTGCAGGATCAGGGTTCCCTCCGGCCGTTCCACGTGTTCCAGCCGGTTGACCGTCAGCATGGCCTTGCCCGTTGGCGTGGGGAAGGTGCGCGAGTCCCGTGGGCCGTTCGGGAGGACGAAGCCGCCCTTCTGCCGGATCTTGTCGTTGTAGTTTTCGCATCCGGCCACCACATGGGAGATGTGGTCGCGGATGAGGTCGTAGTTCTTTTCGAAGCCTTCCCAGTCGGCACTCGTCCTTCCAGCCACCGTTTCCCGTGCGAGGCGGCACACGATGGCCACTTCGGACAGCAGGTCCGGCGCCACCGGCTTCACCTGGCCCTCGGAGGCGTGCACGGCGCAGACGGTGTCTTCCACGGACACGAATTGCGGCCCCGAGGCCTGCATGTCGATCTCCGTCCGCCCCATGGTGGGCAGGATGAGTGCCTCCTTGCCGGTCACGGTGTGTGAGCGGTTGAGCTTGGTGGAGATCTGCACCGTGAGATCAGTGTTCTCCATGGCTGCGGCGGCGGCATGGGTGTCTGAGATGGCGCCTACCAGGTTGCCTCCCAGTGCCACGAAAACCTTGATCCCGCCGTCGCGCATTTTTTCGATGGTCTGCACGGCGTCCCCACCGGGCTCGCGGGGCGGATCGAAGTCGAACTCCCTGCCGAGGGCGTCCAGGAAGGCCGGGGGCATCTGCTCCCAAATGCCCATGGTGCGGTCCCCTTGGACGTTGCTGTGGCCGCGGATGGGCGAGGCGCCGGCGCCCGGTTTGCCGATATTGCCGCGCAGCAACAGCAGGTTGATGATCTCCTTGATGGTGGCGACAGCTTTTTTGTGCTGGGTGATGCCCATGGCCCAGGTGATGATGACCTTGTCCGCCTTCAAATAGCGGGCAGCCAGTTCGTCGATCTCATCACTGCGCAGACCCGTTGCTTCGAGGACGGTTTCCTCGTCTAGCTCCGCCAAATGCGCCTTCAATTCCTCCAGCCCCTGGCAGTGTGCCTCCAGGAACTCGTGATCCAGCACTGTTCCGGGGTTCTTGGCCTCGGCTTCGAAGACCCGCTTGGAGATGGCTTGCAGCAGGGCCATGTCCCCGCCGACGCGGATCTGCAGGTACTGGTCCGCCAATTCCGTGCCGTGCCCGATGATTCCCTTGACCTTCTGCGGATTCTTGTACCGCATGAGTCCGGCTTCCGGAAGCGGATTAACCGCCGCGATCGTGCACCCGGCTTCTTTGGCTTCCTCCAGTGCGGTGAGCATCCGCGGATGGTTGGTGCCCGGATTCTGGCCCATGATGATGATCAGCTGCGCCTTGGCGAAATCGTCGTAGGAGATCGTGGCCTTGCCGATGCCGATGGTCTGCCCCATGGCCCATCCCGACGATTCGTGGCACATATTGGAGCAGTCCGGCAGGTTGTTGGTGCCGAACGCCCGCACGAACAGCTGGTAGATGAAGGCGGCTTCATTGGACGTCCGGCCGCTCGTGTAAAAGGCGGCCTCATCCGGGCTCGCCAGGCCGTTCAGCTTGTCGCCGAGGATCCTGAACGCCTCGTCCCAGCTGACCGGCCGGTAGTGGTCCTCGCCCGCCGGCTTGTAGACCGGTTCCGTGAGGCGGCCCTGCATCCCCAGCCAGTACTCGGGCATTTGCCGCAGTTCACTGACAGGATGCTCTGCCCAGAATTCCGAGGCCACGACCACCGGTGTGGCTTCCCAGGTGACCGCCTTGGCTCCGTTCTCACAAAACTCGAAGGTCTTGCGGTGCCCGGGGTCCGGCCAGGCACAGCTCATGCAGTCAAAGCCGTCCTTCTGGTTCAGTGCCAGAAGCGTTTTCTCGGTCCGGCCTACACCCATGTGCTTCAGTGCAGGCTGGATGGAGTGGAGGACGCCGGGAATGCCCGCTGCCCAGTCCTTCGGCTTGCCCACCTCAAGGTCTTTTTCGTCAGCCTCTTCCACCCGCGGGTTCTTGCGCGGCATGCTGCACTCTCCTCGACTCGCTCATTAGTCTGGGTCCTGCTGCTTAGGGCCCGGCACTACACCTTCGTGTTGCCTCTGTCACAGGACTAGCAGGTATGGGAGGTGGCTGCAAGCATTCTGCCGCCGGCCCTCCACGCCGCTGGCGCCCCGGCGGAGAACGGGCAGAAAATGGAGCACCACGCACTATTCGTTTGGAGCCGCCATGCGTCGTTCCAACACCTGGCTCAAGAACCACAGGCTGTCAGCTTTCTTCATCCTGGCCTACGCGATCGCGTGGTCCTCGTGGCCGCTGTACGCGGCGGGCCTGATGGCCCGCGTGGAGTTCCTGGCCGTGGCACCGCTAGCGGCTGCGGTCATTGTGATTGCCCTGACCGAGGGCCGGCAAGGCTTCCGCGTGTGGTCCCGCCGACTCGTCCGGTGGCGCGTCGGCTGGGTCTGGTACGCCGTGGCGCTTCTGCTTCCCGCGCTGCTGGTCCTCGTCACCGGGTACCTCAACATTGCGCTCGGCGCGTCCGCGCCTCGTCTCACGGACCTGTCCTGGAGTGGTCTGCTGGCGGTGTTCGCGGTCCGTCTCGTGAATCCACTGGACGGGCCGCTGGGTGAAGAACCTGGCTTCCGCGGCTACGCCCTTCCCCTGCTGCAGGCCACCCGGCCACCGCTCGTCTCGGCGGCGATCCTGGGCGTCCTGGTGGCGTTGTGGCACCTGCCGCTCGTCCTCTTCAACGGCGTGAGCCCCATGGGACTGCCGACGACGTTCATCATCACCTCCCTCTACGTCTGGCTCTTCAACCGCACGGGCGGCAGCGTCCTGCTGACGTACCTATTCCACAACAGCCAGGGCACCTTCACAGTCGGTTCCTTCGGCTTCACCGGTGCGGCCGCGGGCCGCGCAGAACTGATCTATTTCGCGGTGGTACTGGCAGCGGTCCTAGCCACCGTTTTCTTCGATCGCACAGCCTGGCGCAAGGCACCCCGCTCGGCCACCGCCGTCGGGCGCTTTTCGCGCAAGATCCGCCCCATGTGAGGGTGCCCAACGCCAAGGAGGAAAGATGTCCTCACCACTCGCTTCAGCCGCCGGCCCGATCGCCCTGGTGGCCGGGCTCGCTTTCGCTGCCGTGGACGTGGCCCGGCTGCTCACCGCCGACCGCAGCCTGGAGCGGATCGACATGATGCGCCAGACGCCGTTCGTGGTGGCCAACGCGCTGTATTGGGTGGTCTTCGTCGGGCTCGTCCTCGCCCTCGTGTCCGTCTACCTCCGCTACGCAGCGCACACCGGCGGCCTGGGCGCCGTCGGCTTCTGCTTCGCGCTCGTCGGCACTCTGGACATGGCCGGCAACATGTGGTTCGACGGGTTCGCCGGGCCCTGGATTGCGGACGTCGCGCCCGGCGCAATTCTCGCGGGCGGCTCCGGGATGCTGGCGGTCGGCGGCCTGTCCAGCTACGTGCTGTTTGCCCTCGGCTGGATAGTTTTCGGCATCGCAGGCTGGCGGGCACGCATGTTCCCGGCGTGGGCAGGCATTGCGTTCATCGTGGCCGGCGTTCTGGGCTTCAACGCGGGCCTGCCGCCCTACGGAATCCCGATTGGGCTCGCTATGGCCGCCTGTGGCTGGTGGATCTGGCGCGGAACGGCGCGCCGGCTGCCCTCAGCCCGATAGTTCCGCCAGCAGCTCCGCCTTGCGCTGCTCCGAGGCGCATGAGGAACCGATCAGTTGGCAGTCATCGACGTTCGGCGCTCAAGAAATGCGGAACAGACCTGCCAAAACGGAGCTGGGAACGGTAGGGGTTACCTTCCGCAGATTGGGAACCGTAGGGGTTACCTCCGGCAGATTAGGAACCGTAGGGGTTACCTCCGGCAGATTAGGAACCGTAGGGGTTACCTCCGGCAAATTAGGAACCGTAGGGGTTACCTCCCCCAGCTTCGGAACCGTAGGGGTTACACCCGGCAGCTTCGGAACCGTAGGGGTTACACGCGGAGGCTTCGGAACCGTCACGGGCGCCTTGCCTGCTCCCGGCTTCCTGGCTGCAGCCTCCCCAGCCGCCTTCTTGGCTGCGGCTTTCTTCTTGTCTGCGGCAGCTTTGGCCTTCTCCGCCGCCGCTTGCTTCTTGACTGCGGCAACCTTGGCCTTCTCCGCTGGCGTGCCCTTTCCGGCCGCGTCAACCGTAACCTTCGTCGCCGCAGCTTCCTTAGCCTTGGCGGCAATTTTGGCCTTCTCGGCTGCCGCCCTCTGGGAAACGCCTACCCCCGACGATATGTCGGTGTACGTGGAACCGGAATTGGCCTGCGCGCGGGTGCTGGCCTCGCCCGATGATCGTGAGGATAAGTCTTGAGCATCGGCCCCGGCGCTGCATGCCGGCGTGGCGAGTAGGACCGAGAGCATGCTGATGGCCAGCAGATTTTTCCTAGGCATGGTGATAAAAGCCTCTGTGGGGAGTGCGGAAACGGCAGTCCGATGGGGGACAAAGTCCTGCCGACGTCAGTTACGGTCTGCGGTTACGCCTCGCAATGCCGCCTGGAGACTTACCACACAAGACGGCATTCGGTACGCTCTGAAGGGCGTGCCGCCAACCGGTGACCTAAACGTAACATTGCCCGACGCGGGGAGGCCAATTCAGTGCGGGCTGCTTCAATTGGGGGCGTCATGTGCGGGATTAAGTCCGCTCATGCAGAGACCTCAGCCCGAGAGTTCCGCCAGCAGCTCCGCCTTGCGCTCATCGCTGGCAAACGAAGAACCGATCGAGTTGGCAGCCAGCCGGACACGGTCGAATTCAGAGAGCCCCAGCACCGACTCCAGCTGGGCAAAGTTGTCATCGACATAACCACCGAAATATGCCGGATCATCCGAGTTCACGGACACGTTCAGCCCGGCAGCAAGCATCGCCGGCAGCGGGTGGTCGGCCAGCACGTCCACAGCCCGGAGCCGGACGTTGGACAGCGGGCAGACCGTCAGCGGCACGCGGTCCTCCACCAGCCGCTCCACCAGCTCGGGGTCCTCCATGCACCGGATGCCGTGGTCAACGCGTTCCACGCCCAGGACGTCGAGCGCTTCAATGATGTACGACGGCGGTCCCTCCTCGCCTGCGTGGGCGATCTTCCGCAGGCCTGCTTCGCCGGCCCGCGCAAACAGCCGCGCGAACTTGGCCGGCGGATGGCCCACCTCCGCGGAATCCAGTCCGATGCCGGCAATCGGCGCGTTCATCGCCAACAGCGCTTCGAGAACCTCCAGCGCCGATTCCTCGGACAGGTCCCGGAGGAAGGCCGCGATCAGCAGCGTGGAAATCCCGAACTCGTCCTGAGAGGAGGCGAGGACGGAGGCCACGCCGTTGACGCAGGTCTCCAACGAAACCCCGCGGGACAAATGGGCCTGGGGATCCAGCATGATTTCCGCGTGCCGCACCCCGGCCGCAGCCGCACGGCTCAGGTAGGCACGGGTCATGTCCGCGAAGTCCTCCTCCGTCCGCAACACCGCCATGTTGGCGTAGTACAGGTCCAGGAACGACTGCAGATCCGTAAATTCGTACCGCGCCCGCAGCTCGTCCAGATCTGCATAGGGAAGCTCAATGCCGTTGCGCTCGGCGAGCGCGAAGATCAGTTCAGGTTCCAGGGTCCCCTCAATGTGCAGGTGCAACTCAGCCACGGGGAGGAGCGGCGATGCTGCCTGGACGTCCGGTTCGCTGGAAAGTGGGGCTTGATCGGCCGGTTCGGCGGCGCCGTCGTAAGTGTTCACACCGCCAGAATAGTCCCCGGGCCAGCCATCACCGCTAGAGTCGATTGGATGCGAAGTGACCAGCACGCTGATCCGCTGCCGGATCTGGCGACAGAGCTCATGCCCGACCACCCGACGGACGGCTTTGTCCGGGTACGCGGCGCCCGCGAAAACAACCTGCGCAATGTGGACGTGGACGTGCCGCGCGATGCCATCGTCGCCTTCACCGGCGTTTCCGGCTCCGGCAAGTCCTCACTGGCGTTCGGGACCATTTACGCCGAAGCCCAGCGCCGCTACTTCGAATCCGTGGCGCCGTACGCCCGCCGCCTCATCCAGCAGGGGCACAACCCCAAGGTGGAGATGATCACCGGGCTGCCGCCCGCCGTCGCACTTCAGCAGCGCCGCGGCACTCCCAGCAGCCGTTCGACGGTGGGCACCGTCACGACCCTTTCGAACTCCCTGCGCATGCTGTTCTCCCGCGCCGGGACGTATCCGGCAGGGGCGGCCCAGCTGGACTCGGACGCCTTCTCCCCCAATACGGCCGCTGGCGCCTGCCCCGAATGCCACGGCCTGGGAATCGCCCACACCGTCAGCGAGGCCTCCCTCGTTCCGGACACCTCGCTCAGCATCCGTGACGGCGCTGTCGCCGCGTGGCCCGGAGCGTGGCAGGGCAAGAACCTGCGCGACATCCTCACGCACCTCGGCTATGACGTTGACACGCCCTGGCGGAAACTCCCCAAGAAACACCGCGACTGGATCCTCTTCACCGAGGAACAGCCCGTGGTGGAAGTGACGCCGCAGCGCGACCGCGTGGCCAAGCCGTACAAGGGACGGTTCTGGAGCGCGAGGAGCTACGTCCTGCACACCCTGGCCGATTCCAAGAGCAACACCATGCGCGAACGGGTCCTCGCCTACATGGAAACCGGGCCGTGTCCCCGCTGCGGCGGCACCGGCCTGACCCCGGACGCGCTGGCCGTCACCTTTGCCGGGCACACGATTGCCGACCTGAACGCCGTGCCCATGGCCGAACTCGCGGAAATCATCAGGCCCACCACTGAACTGACAGAGTCAGCCACCGCATCGCGCACGCAGACGTCCGGCGAAAACAATGAGGTGGCGGTCGCGATCACCCGTGACTTGCTGCAGCGAATCACGGTGCTGCTGGACCTCGGCCTCGGCTACCTGGCGCTCGGACGCTCCACGCCAACCCTCTCCCCCGGCGAAATGCAGCGGCTCCGCATCGCGACGCAACTGCGCTCCGGGCTGTTCGGCGTGATCTACGTTCTGGATGAACCTTCCGCCGGACTGCACCCTGCCGACGCCGAACCGTTGCTTGCCGTCCTCGATCAGCTCAAGTCCTCCGGCAACTCGGTGTTCGTGGTGGAGCACAACATGGACGTGGTGCGCCGTGCCGACTGGCTGGTGGATGTGGGCCCGCGCGCCGGCGAGGGCGGCGGCGAAGTGCTTTACAGCGGCCCCGTGGCCGGTCTGGCCGACGTCGAGGAGTCCGTCACCCGGCCCTTCCTGTTCGGCACCGGTTTCGAGGGGGCCCGATCAGTGGGGATGGGGGTCGACGGCGGCACTGACGACGGCGGCCCGCGCGGCGGGGGCACTGCTGACGGCGGGGGCACTGCTGACGGCGGGGCTCGCCGCGAGCCGGAAGGCTGGCTGGAACTGCGCGACATCAGCCGCCATAACCTGCGCGGACTCGACGCCGACTTCCCGCTGGGCGTCTTGACCGCCGTTACTGGGGTCTCCGGCTCGGGCAAGTCGACCTTGGTCAGCCACGTGCTCGCCGAGGTGGTCGGAGCCCGGCTGCACCCGGACACCGCGGCTGCAGCCGGCGCGGGCTCCGGCGCTGCAGCCGTCACCGGTACCGGCTCCGACTCCGGCGCGGGGCGGCCGGACCTGGGTGAAGACGCCGCCGAGCTCACAGGACCGCTGACGGTGGGGCCGGTCTCCGGCCTGGACCAGGTGGACCGGCTGGTGAAGGTGGACCAGAAACCGATCGGCCGCACACCACGCTCCAACCTCGCCACGTACACCGGACTCTTCGACGCGGTCCGCAAGGAGTTCGCCGCGACGGACGAGGCCAAGTCCCGCGGTTTCGGCGCCGGACGATTCTCCTTCAACGTGGCCGGAGGACGCTGCGAAACCTGCCAGGGCGAGGGGTTTGTGGCCGTGGAACTGCTGTTCCTGCCCGGCAGCTACGGCCCCTGCCCGGAATGCCACGGTTCGCGCTACAACCCCGAAACCCTGGAGGTGACGTACCGCGGCAAGAACGTCGCGGAGGTCCTGGGCATGACGGTGAATGCAGCCTCCGAGTTCCTGAACGACGTTCCGGCCGCCGCTCGCAGCCTGCAGACCTTGCGGGAGGTCGGCTTGGGTTACCTCCGGCTCGGCCAGCCGGCCACCGAGCTCTCGGGTGGCGAGGCGCAGCGCATCAAGCTCGCCACCGAACTGCAGCGGGCACGCCGGGGACACACACTCTATGTGCTGGACGAACCCACCACCGGACTGCACCCGGCGGATGTCCAACTGCTCATGGCCCAGCTCCACCGCCTGGTCGATGCGGGCAACACCGTCGTCGTCGTGGAACACGAAATGGACGTCGTGGCAGCCGCCGACTGGGTGATCGATCTGGGCCCGGCCGGAGGCGACGCCGGCGGTGAGATCGTCGCGGCCGGAACGGCGGCCGCCGTCGCGAGCGCACAAGGCAGCCGCACGGCGCCATATCTTGCTTCAGCCCTGAAATCCTGAGCGAGGCGGGACGCATTTGCCCGGCCTCACTTCTGGCGGCTGGACGGTCAAGAATTATCTCGATTTGATAACGGAGCCCGGCTGCCTTACCGTTGAACACATGCCCGCGCCAAGCGGGCCCATGAATGCCCGGTGCCGCCTCCACCAATTACTGCCCGGCCGGCGGACACCGAAATGACCTCTAGTTTGTCAGGGGCGGGTGGTAGCGCGACAACGTCCGGGGACGGACCGAGCGCGGGTGGCCTCAGGAGCATCCCACAATGAAGAAATCCACTTTCGCTACTGCCGCGCGCCGCGGCGCAACTCTTGTGGCCGTTTCCGCTGCTGGCCTGGCTCTTTCCGCCACCGCTGCCAACGCCGCAACCCCCACCGCCACCAGCGGCTCCACCTGGGACGCACTTGCCCAGTGTGAGAGCGGCGGCAACTGGGCCATCAACACCGGCAACGGCTTCTCCGGCGGCCTGCAGTTCACCCCGCAGACCTGGGCCGGCTTCGGCGGCACGGGTGCGCCCGAAAACGCCTCCCGCGCCCAGCAGATCGCTGTAGCCGAGAAGGTCCAGGCCACGCAGGGCTGGGGCGCCTGGCCCGCCTGCGCCGCCAAGTTGGGCCTGACCGGTGGCGGCGGCGCCCCTGCTCCGCAGCTCCAGCCGCAGAGCGCGCCGGTTCAGGCCGCGCCCGTTCAGGCTGCTGCTCCCGTTGCCCAGGCCCCGGTAGCCACCCAGGTCCCGGTCCAGGCCCCTGTGCAGGCACCGGCTCCGGTGGAGACCCAGGCCAAGCACGTGGCTCCCGTCGCCCTGAGCGGCGCGACCTACACGATTCAGGCCGGCGACACCCTGAGCAAGATCGCCGAAAAGCTCGGCGTGAAGGGCGGCTGGCAGAGCCTTGCCGACGCAAACGCCGACTCGATCTCCGATCCCGACCTGGTGTTCGTTGGCCAGGTTCTGCAGCTCCCCGCCTAGTCAGCAGGCCTGCTGACAGCAACTGGCTGTCTGTAGCGCAACGCCGGCGCCCCGTTTATGGGGCGCCGGCGTTGTTCTTTAACTTGTCCTCAAGCAGTACGACGGCGGGGAACTTACCCGTTCGAGGTGGGGTTCCGGCGTCGTCGGTTGATCAGTACCGGTCTACCAGTTGCCGGCTAAATCAGTTTCGTCTAATCAGTTGCCGTCTTCAGAGCCGTCGCGCTAGCGCCAGCGCTTAAAGCAGTACGGACCGCTTAAAGCAGTACGACGCCGGGACGCCCCCTTCGCGGAGGACGTCCCGGCGTCGCTGTATTTAAGTCGGTGTACTTTGAGCCGGCGCTCAGGCGGCCGCCGGCAGTTCGCGGACGATGCGGACCTTCCATGCGGCGTCGTCGCTCGTGTCGAGCAGGGCAACGGTGCCTGAGGCCAGGTGAAGGGCGACGCGCTTGGCGTGGAGCAGTTCGAGGTAGAGGTGCTCGTTCATGCGGGACGGCGTGTCAATGACGAACTTCACGGCGTCGCGGACTTTGCGGTAATTGGTGCTGCGCTCACGGTGCCGGTGGAGTTCCAGTTCGTGGCGCTGCTTCACGCGCGGCTCGTGGCGGTTCAGCCAGTTCACGGCCAAGTGCACTCCGATGACCACCGACAGCGATACAGCGTAGATCCACCAGCCCGTCGACATCAGGAACAGCGGCAGATTAGCGATGGCCACGATGGCGATCACGAGGCGGAGAGCGATCAGCCGGCGCAGGGTCAAGGAGACGGAGGCAAGTGCGGCACGGAAGCCGTGCTGCTCCTTGCGAGCGGCGGCCGGATCCAGCGTGAACTCGTCCAGAACCAGGATGCCGTTCGCTTCGGGGCCGAGCATCTTGCCGTACTTCGGAACGAACGGCTGGGGTGCCTGTGACGCGTGTGATTCAGGTGCTGATGGCGCGGTTTCTAACGGCGCAGGGGAGGTAAGAGTCATGTGAAGGCTTCCAGACGCTATTTGGGTTTCGGCTATCTTAGTGGTCGACCGCCCCGCCTGTATGCATAGGTCCACATTGTGAACATGCTGGGGGGCCATGGCGCGCGAATCGATGTGGGCCGTGACACCGTAATTGGCACATCAGGCGCGGGGCCTCAGACTGAAAGAATGCAGACCTTCCTTCCGTATCCCGATTTCCAGCAAAGCGCCGCTGTGCTGGACCCTGCCAGGCTCGGCAAGCAGCGCGTCGAGGCGCTGCAAACACTCCGTGCGCTGGTGATCCCGGAGTACGGCTGGCAGTCGCATCCGGCCATCCGCATGTGGATGGGCTATGTCCCCGCCCTGACCATGTATGGCCTGGCCATGGCCGATGAATGGGAAAAGCGCGGCTTCGCGGACAACACCCGCGACAACATCCGCGAATTCGCACCGCAGGCCGCCCACCCCGCGTACGCAGCCAAGATCCCCATGCCGCCGTGGCTGGGCGACCCGGAGCTGCACCTGAGTCATCGTTCCAACCTCATCAGGAAAGACCCGCGCTTCTACACGCCGGTTTTCCCCGACACGGAATCCGATCTTGAGTATGTCTGGCCTGAGCCGCGCCACGAGTTCCTTCCCGAGGATCCGGAAGGCGACGTCCTGTGGATCCTGCGCGAACACGTTGGCGACATCGACCCGGAGCGCCTGGACAAAGTCGGGCTGCCGGCCGTGGGCCGTGCAGCCGCAGTCATTGCGGAGAACCCGGAGGACGATTACCAGCCCGTCTACGCGGAGTCAGGCTCCCGCCGGCCGCTGAAGGTCGCCCGCAAGTTGCCTCCCAAGCAGCAAGTCAAAAAGCCGTCGCGGAAACGCCAGCGCCAAGAGGCCGCATTCTCCACACTTCCCGGCAAGTCCCCCGTGGCCGTTCCTCTTGAGGGTGGCAGCAGGTTCGCCGTCGGAATGGTGCTTGGGCGCCCCATCACGCTCGACGACGGCCGCTTCGGCCGGAACTTCAAAGTCACCGAAATCATTGACCGTTCCGCGTTCGACTACCCGGCCCTATTGCAGGACCCGCGGGTGTTCTTCCCGGTCCCTGCGCTCTAAGCCGGCAGCCTGACTGACGTCCGAGGAGGCCTGTCCGTTCACGGCCACCGCGGGTGGACTGGCAGACTGGAGGTATGACTATCCTTGTGGCCGGCTGCGGCGATCTGGGCACCGAAGCCGGTCTGCGGTTCGCCGCAGACGGGCACCGCGTTGTGGGCTGGCGGCGGTCGCCGGAGAAACTCCCGGCACTGATCGAAGGAGTCGCGGCTGACCTGAGCTCCCCTGAACTTCCACCGGTCCCGGCGGACACTACCGCCGTCGTCGTGGCTGTTGCCGCTGATTCGCCCACCGAGGAGGCGTATCGCACCGCATATGTGGACGGACTCTCCCATGTTCTCAACGCCCTCGAACGTGACGGCGTGACGCCGCGCCGCGTTCTGTTCATCTCCTCTACCGCTGTCTACGGCGATGCGGGCGGCGGTTGGATCGACGAAAGCATGACGCCGGTGCCGGGCAGTTTCTCCGGCCGCATCATCCGCGAGGCAGAGGATCTGCTCCATGAGCGCCTGCGCGAAACGCCAACAGCCGCAGTGGTTCTCCGTCTCGGAGGCATCTACGGCCCCGGGCGCACCAGGCTAATCGATCAGGTCCGCAACGGCACGGCCGTAGTCCCGAATGCACCGCGCTATACAAACCGCATCCACCGGGACGATGCGGCCGGCGCCATCGTTCAGTTGTGCACAATGGACGACGCACCCTCTCCCTTCTACGTGGGCGTGGACGACGACCCAGCCGAACTCGGCGACGTGTTGCGTTTCCTGGCGTCAGAGCTGGGGCTGCAGGATCCGCCGTCGGGCAATATCGGCGACGGGCGCGGCGGCAACAAGCGGTGCAGCAACAAACTGCTGCGCGGAACGGGCTACTCCTTTATCTATCCGACGTTCCGCGAGGGATATCGCGCGATCCTGGCGGGTGTTGGCGTGCGCCACCCGTAGGCTGTGCTCAGGCGGCAGGCGGGGGCTGAGCGGGCGGGGCTGAGCGGGGACGGCCGCAACCGTAAGCGCGGACGGATACGACCAAGACATTCGACGGGGGCACGGCGTGGATTTTCAGCACATCATTGAAGCAGTCGGCAAGTTCGTTGACTTCGCGGGCGTGGCCGTGATGGTGGTCGGCGCCGTCGTCTCGATCCCCATGGCATTGCGCGGCTACCAGCCCCGCCGCCTGCCCGCAGACGCCGAGCGGATGTCCGTTTACCGCGCCTACCGCCAACTGCTCGGCCGCTCCATTCTGCTCGGGCTGGAACTCCTCGTCGCGGCAGACATCATCCGTACCGTAGCCGTGGCGCCGACGTATGAAAGCGTCGGCGTGCTGGCGCTCATCGTGCTCATCCGTACCTTCCTGAGTTTCTCACTGGAGCTGGAGATCACTGGTCGCTGGCCTTGGCAGAAAGAACCGTTATCGTCCCGCTCCGGTCCACAGAGCGGCTCCGTGAACCCCGACTCCAGAGTCCCCGAGACGTAAGCAGGCTCCGCGTTTCCATCCCGATTCCTCCTTCCATCCGGGTTTGCCTGCCGCACTAAAATGTCACACCCCTCTGACAAAGTTTTCCTATGGAAGCCTTGGGGGCAACGCAGCGGATCACACCGCAGGCCGGACGGTAACGTCCGGATTCAGCGCGGCTTCCCTGCTGTGGAGCCGCCGGCTCCGCAGCGTTCCCGTTTCCATGCCAGCTTCCGGGCGTGTGGGCGGCGTGGTGTTCGACGGCGGTGCTTCGGTTAATCTGCAGGCCTGCCTCGCGCTGGTGGAATCGGTGGTGGAGTCCGCACCGGGAGACCTAGCCCTGGCCGGTTTCGGGGATGCTGCGGATTTCGCCGACCTGGCGGAGGAGCTGTCCCGCCGGGTCGAGCACCTGCAGCTGCTCGCGGCCGCCGCGGTCGAGCGGACCCGCACGGCAGCGATCAACACTGCTGCGATCAATACCGCCGGCCCGGCCAGCAAAGCCGCGGGCTGGACCACGGGCTGGGGTACCGAACCCGGCACCGAACCCGCGGCAGCGGCTTCCGCTCTCCCGACCGCAGCGGCCGGGCTTGGGGCGGTGGATCCGGCCGATGACGGGTGCCGGAACGCCGCGGAGTTCCTGCGGATCCGGCTCCGGATCAGCATCGGCGAGGCCCGCCGCCGCCTCGCCCTCGCCGGCTCCGTTCTCCCCCGCACCGGCATCGGCGGAACGCCCCTGCCCCCGGCCTGCGAACGCATCGCCACGGTCCTGGCCGCCGGGACCATCGCCTCCCGCGCCGGGACCATCATCACCACGGCCTTGGACAAAGCCCGCCCCATCGCCGAGCCCGCCGTCCTGGAGCACATGGAAACCATCCTGATCCGCACCGCCGTAGAGAACGACCACGACTTCCTGACCCGCATCGCCCACCGCTGGACCGACGCCATCGACCAGGACGGCACCGAACCCACCGAAGAAGAACTCCGCCACCGCCAAGGCGCCTTCCTCCGCCGCCCCCGCCGCGGCCTGCACCACCTCGAAATCTTCGCCACCACAGACCAATACGAACACCTCCTCACCGTCATGAACACCGCCACCAACCCCCGCACCCCCGACGACCACCCCGGGCCGGGGTTCGGGGACGCGGCCGAAACCGCAGCAAACGACGCCCACCTCGAACGCCGCACCCGCCCCCAGCAACTCCTCGACGGCCTCATCGGCGCCTGCAAAACCGCCCTCGCCACCAACACCCTGCCCACCACCGGAGGCCTCCGCCCCCAAGTCATGGTCACCATCAACCACCAAGACCTACTGAACCGCCTCGAAACCACTGCCACCAACGGCCCCCGCTACCCCCACACCACACCAACAAACCAACCCGCCGACTCACGCACAGCCACCGGAACCGGCCCAGCCGGCACCGGGACGTTCACATTCACCGGACCCGTCAACGCCGCCACCATCCGCAAAATCGCCTGCGACGCGGACATCATCCCCATCCTCCTCGGCGCCGAAGGCCGCATCCTCGACGTCGGCCGCACCACCCGGATCTTCCCGCCCCACATCCGCAAAGCCCTCACCGCGCGCGACCAAGGCTGCGCCTTCCCCAACTGCACCATCCCCGCCCCCTGGTGCGAAGCCCACCACACCACCTACTGGTCACACGGCGGACCCACCAACACCGACAACGGCGTCCTCCTCTGCAGTCATCACCACCACCTGATCCACAAAGAACACTGGCAGATCCAGGTCAACACCGGAGTCCCCTGGTTCATCCCCCCACCCCACATCGACCCCCACCAAAAACCCCGCCGCAACCACCACCACCGAACATGAGCTGAGCGTTCGGGGTCTACGCGAGTGTGCAAACTGCAACGCCGCCGAGCCGTGCTGCAGGCCCCACTAAACAGCAGGACGCCCGGACCCTCAGGGAGTCCGGGCGTCCGGTATCTTGTGTTCGTGCTGCTGGCTAGGCGTCCTGCCAGCCGCGACCTTCCACGAATGTGGCAATCAGCGTGCCGATGCCCGACTGGAGCGAGTTGGACGGATCCTCATAGAGAGAAGCCTCCGTGGCCCGGCTGTGGATGATGAGCTGCTCGGCTTCGAGCTTGGCTTCCGGGACGGTTGCACCGACGATGCCGGTCCGTGCAGCAAGCTCGGGCGTGTGCACCATTTCGGCGTCCGTCTCCGAGAGCGGAATGGTGGTCCCCGTCTGGATCTCGTCGTGCGGGAACTCGAATTCGGCGTCGTCAGGGCCAGCAGGAACCGTATATTCCAGGAAGTAAGTCATGGTCCCAGCCTTTCAGAAAGCCCGGATACCGGAAACCCCGACGTGCCGAAGGCAACCAAAGAACCCGCACCGAAGCGGGAAGGCCTTGCGAGGTCCCCTATGCAGCATTACCGCCCCGCAGCGTAACCCTGCGCACCCCGCGGATTGGCGGCCGCCTGCAGGACTCCGGTCACCGGATCACGCACGACGGCGGACAGCCGTCCCAGCGTCCAGTCACCGGCGCGCGTGATGCGGTGGCCTCTTCGCTCGAGGCCCTCAATGACATTGTTCCCCAGCCGATCCTCGACGACGGCACCGCCTGGTTCCCAAGTTCGGGGCCAGAACGAGCCTGGCATCGACGTCGTATGGAAGGCCGGCGCATCGATGGCCTGCTGAGGCGAGTATCCCCCGACAATTGTCCGAAGCAAGTAAAGGAGCTGCCACTGGTCCTGCTGGTCCCCGCCCGGTGAGCCAAGCGCCGAGACTGCGGTGCCGTCGCGCAACACCAGTGTCGGCGTCAGCGTGGTTCGGGGCCGCTTACCGGGAGCCAGCGTCGAAGGGGTTCCCGACTCGAGCCACGTCATCTGCAGCCGGGTCCCCAGGCAAAAGCCCAGTTCCGGAATTGCCGGCGACGACTGCAGCCAGCCCCCTGACGGCGTCGCCGAGATCATGTTCCCCCAGCGGTCCACGACGTCGATGTGGCAGGTGTCGCCGCGGGTCTCCCCCGTCGGTTCGACAGTGGGCTCCCCTACGCCGCCGGCAGCACCCGCGTGTGCCGGCGGAGCATACTCCGTCCGCAGGACCGGAGTGTACGGTACCAGCCCGGGGACCCGGCCAGGACGGAACTCGTGGGACGCCTGCTCGGTGATGAGTTGGCGGCGCTCAGCCGCATAGTCTGCCGACAGCAGGTGGTCCAGAGGCACATCGGCGTCGCCGTAGTACACCTCGCGGTCAGCCAGCGCGAGCTTCTGGGCCTCGAGTATGGTGTGGGCGCCGAGCTCAGTAGACGGATCGAGGTGTTCGTCATCGAAGCCGTCCAGAATGGCAAGGGTCTGCAGCAGCGCCGGACCCTGACCCCACGGTCCGGTCTTGGCAATCGTATAGCCCCGGAATTCCAGAGTGGCGGCCTCTTCATAGCTCGCCCGGAACCCGGCCATGTCGGCCATGGTCAGCACGCCCCGGTGGTCCGTCCCGGACGAGTGGCGGTGTGGCGTCTGCACAGCCTTGGCGACGGCCCGGGCCACGAAGCCCTCACTCCATTCGCGGCGGGCAGCGTCGATCCGCGACTCACGCGTGTGGGCAGCGGCAGCACCCGCAGCCTCCCCTATGCCTGCGCCGGCCTGGACCAGTCGCTGCAAGGTGCGCGCATGGGCGGGATTCCGCATCAGCTCTCCCTCCTGCGGAATCCGTCCGTCCGGCATCCACAGGTCGGCTGACGTCGGCCAGTGATCGCTGAACAACGCCGAAACCGCGGAGATGGTGCTGCCGACGCGTGCAAGAACAGGGTGTCCGTCCCGCGCATACCCGATCGCGAAGTCCAGCACCTCCGCGAGCTCCCAGGTTCCGTGATCCCGCAGGAGCAATAGCCAGGCGTCGACGGCACCAGGCACCGCGGCGGCCAGCGCACCGGAGCCCGGCACCAGATCCAGACCCTCGCCCCGGAGGTGCTGCACGGTAGCTCCGGCCGGCGCCGGGCCCTGCCCCATGAGCACGACGGGCTTACCCGGATCCTCTGCCGTAGTGAACACGCCGGTCATGTCTCCGCCCGGACCGTTGAGGTGGGGTTCCACCACGTGCAGCACGAAGGCAGCGGCGGCGGCCGCGTCGAACGCGTTGCCTCCCCGCTCGAGCACAGACTGCGCCGTTGCCGTTGCCAGCCAGTGCGTCGATGCAGCCATGCCGAACGTGCCCCGCAGGGTGGGACGGGTGGTGAACGGCTTCGGCGGCGTAAAACTCATGCCGCTACTCTAGGCACCCGGTTCTATGCTGTCAGGGGCAACGCGCCCGCGACGCGGACCATGCTCTAATCCCAGACAGAACCTTGCCCAGCGGCTTGGAGTTCGGGAAAGGCTCGATGTCCTGCAGGCTCGCCTACTTCGCGAGGCCGGCCTTCCGCAGCGCTTCTGCCATGGCAGTGTCCGCCGGGGGCGCGGGCTTCTGGGGCGCGGGCTTCTGCGGCGCGGGCTTCTGCTTGCTGCCGCCGGCCGCACGACCGCCACCGCCCGCATTGCCGCCGGCGCCCGCAGCACCAGCACCCGCAGAACCGCCATTGCGCGCAGGACGGCCGCCGCCCGTCTGGCGCCCGGAAGGTTGGCGCCCGGCAGGCTGGCCCCCAGCAGTCTGGCGCCCGCCGGACGACTGTGCCGGTTCGTCGTCGAGCCGCAGGGACAGCGAAATCCTTTTCCGTTCCGGATCGGCTTCGAGCACCTTCACGCGCACCACCTGGCCCGACTTCACCACTTCTCGCGGATCGGACACGAACCGGTTCGCGAGCGCCGACACATGCACCAGCCCGTCCTGGTGCACTCCAACGTCAACGAACGCGCCGAACGCGGCCACGTTGGTGACTGTCCCCTCCAGCACCATCCCGGGCTTG
Organism: Arthrobacter sp. B2060; assembly: GCF_059090445.1. Classification (NCBI taxonomy): domain Bacteria; kingdom Bacillati; phylum Actinomycetota; class Actinomycetes; order Micrococcales; family Micrococcaceae; genus Arthrobacter; species Arthrobacter sp. B2060. The sequence continues at coordinate 147,736 of NZ_JBNHFR010000007.1, read as the reverse complement.
AGGTCGGAAATCTTCTCGATCCCCTCCGAGAACGTGGCGGCCTTGAAAGCCGGCCGGGGGTCGCGGCCCGGCTTCTCGAGCTCGGCGATGATGTCCCGCACCGTCGGCAAACCGAACGTGCCATCCACAAAGTCCTGCGGGTTCAGGGAACTCGCTCCGGCCAGCCCGGTGCTGGGAAGCATCGAGGCCTTGCCTGAAGTGCCGGCACCGGCGGCGGCACCAGTGCCCGCACCGGCGGCTGCCATGATTTTCCGGGCCACAGGATACGACTCCGGGTGGACACTGGACGCGTCCAGCGGCTCGGCTCCCCCGGTGATCCGCAGGAATCCGGCGCACTGCTCGAACGCCTTCGCACCCAGCCGCGGCACCTTCTTCAGCTCGCTGCGTTTGGCGAACGGACCGTGCTCATTGCGGTAGGCCACGATGTTCTCGCTCAGCAGCGGGCCGACGCCGGCCACGCGGCTCAGCAGCGCGGGCGACGCCGTGTTGACGTCCACGCCCACCGCGTTCACACAGTCCTCCACCACGGCATCCAGGCTGCGGTCCAGCTTGGCGGCGGTGACGTCGTGCTGGTACTGCCCGACACCGATCGACTTCGGATCGATCTTCACCAGTTCGGCCAGCGGGTCCTGCAGCCGGCGCGCGATCGAGACCGCGCCGCGGAGGGACACATCCATCCCCGGCAGTTCCGCCGCGGCCAGCGCCGACGCCGAATACACGGACGCACCGGCCTCGGACACCACCAGCTTCTGTGGCGTAGCGGCTCCGCCACCCGCTTCGGCGGACAGCTGCTTGATCAGTTCAGCAGCCAGTTTGTCCGTCTCCCGTGAGGCCGTGCCGTTACCGATCGCCACAAGTTCGACGGCGTGCTGCCGCGCGAGGCGGCCGAGCGTCGCCAGGGCTTCGTTCCACTTGCGGGCCGGCGCATGCGGATACACCGTGTCGGTGGCCACCACCTTGCCGGTCCCGTCCACCACGGCCACCTTCACGCCGGTGCGCAGCCCGGGGTCCAGGCCAAGGGTGGCGCGGTTACCGGCCGGTGCGGCGAGCAGGACATCGCGCAAGTTGGCTGCGAAGACGCGGACAGCCTCGTCCTCAGCAGCAGCGAACATCCGACCGCGCAGATCGGCGGTGAGCCGGGCAAGCACCCGCGAGCGCCATGCCACCTGCGCGGTCTGGAGGAGCCAGGCGTCGGCGGGCCGGCCACGGTCAGCAACCCCCAGGAACCTGGCCACGGCGGATTCGTACCGGGCGCGCGCGGCGGCGAGGGCGTCGTCGTCGGACGGGTCAGCCTCGGCGAGGTCGAGCTCCAGCACGCCGTCCTTCTCGCCGCGCAGCAGCGCAAGGACGCGGTGCGACGGCATTCCGCTGGGAGCCTGCGAGAACTCAAAGTAGTCCGCAAACTTCTGCCCTTCGGCCTCCTTGCCCTTCTTGACGCGCGACACCATCCGGCCCTGCGTCCACAGACGCTCACGCAGCGTTTCTGCAAGATCCGGATCCTGTGCCACGCGTTCCACGAGGATGGAGCGTGCGCCGGCGAGCGCAGCGGCGGCATCGTCAATCGCATGCTCGGCGTTCAGATACTTTGCCGCCTCGCGCTCCGGATCCAGTTCGGGGCGTTTGAGCAGCGCGTCGGCGAGCGGTTCCAGCCCGGCCTCCCGGGCGATCTGCGCCTTGGTGCGGCGCTTGGACTTGAAGGGCAGGTAGATGTCCTCCAGCCTGGATTTTGTATCGGCAGCGACGACGGCGGCCTCGAGTTCCGGGGTCAGCTTGCCTTGCGCAGCAATCGCCTCAAGAACCGCACGACGGCGGTCCTCCAGTTCGCGGAGGTAGCGCAGGCGTTCGTCGAGATCGCGGAGCTGGGTGTCGTCGAGCGTTCCCGTGGCTTCCTTGCGGTAGCGGGCGATGAAGGGGACGGTGGATCCGCCGTCGAGCAGGTCCACGGCTGCCTTCACCTGCCAGGCTTTGACGCCCAGCTCGGCGGCGATCTGGGCGGCGATGCGCTGGGCAAGACCGCCGTCCGTGCCGTTGGCCTCCGGAGTACGTGCCGGGGTTGGATTCGGAGCTGGGGAGGGTGCGGAAGGGGCCTGCGGGAATTGGGTCACCACAACATTTTGCCCTACACAGGGCTGGGCTTAAGTGGTGTAGTGACTGTAGGCAGCAGAAATCCTCCAGGTAGGCGGTGCACCATGCAGGAATTGCTCATCATTCTTCAGGATGGCTTCAACGAGGACGATGTCGCCATCACTGTCAACGGCAAGGAAGCACGGTACGACCGCGACGTCACCACCCGGGAGCTGCTCGGAATGGCAGAGGAAGTGTCTGTGGAGCTGCCCGCTAAGGGCGCCACGGTGGGGGTGGAGGTGGTCAGCCGGAATCTCATGGCCGAGAAGAAACTGCACGGGCGGCCGCGGAGCCTGTTGGTGTCCATCGAGGACGGCCAGCTTGTTCTGAGCGAAGGGACCGGGCGGGAGGCGTTCCTCTAGCCCTGTCCGCTTCCGGGGCCCGGCACCACACCGTGGGTCTGTGCCAAGGCTTCATCCAGCACTTTTCCGAAGTTGGCCGCCTCGTGGGCGAACCGTCCGAGGAAGAGCCCGGAAACGCCGTCGAGCGTGGGCAGCAGTCCCGGCTTGGCCGAGCCGCCGTAGATGACCGGCAGGCCAGCCAGTCCGTGAGCGGCGAGCCGTGCGCGAAGGTGCTTCACGGCGTCGGATACGTAGCCGGCGCTGGCCGGTTCGGCGGCGCCGATGGCCCACACCGGTTCGTAGGCGATCACCAGCCGCGAGGCGAGCTCCCAGTCTCCGCCGGTGGCGGCCTCGATCTGGCCGTAGACGAACGAAGCAGCCGTCTCGGCCGAAGATCCAGCCCCGTTCTCCGTCCCCAAACCCGTGCCGGCGGTCTCCTCGCCGACACACAGCAGAGGTGTGAGGCCGGCGTCGTCTGCTGCCTTGACCTTGAGCGCGATCATGGCGTCATCCTCGCCGAAGTGCCGGCGCCGCTCGGCGTGGCCGATCTCCACGAGGCGTACGCCGAGCTCCGAAAGCAGTGACGGCGACACCTCGCCGGTCCACGGGCCGTCTGCCCAGCCGCAGTCCTGGGCCCCGAGAAGGACCGGCGAGCCGGCCAGGATCTCCGCAGCAGCGGGCAGCATGGGAAAGGACGGAATGACGAACGGGACGACCCGCCCGGCAGCGAGTGCCGGACGGGCGTCCGCTTCGCGGCGCAGCTCGCCCAGCCAGCGCAGGCTGTCCCGGTACCCCAGGTACATCTTGGTGCTGACACCGACATAGATGGTTTCCGGGGTGTTGTTGCCTGCGATGCCGGCCGCGCGGGGCTGCGTCATTCTGGTTTCCTGCCTGTGTTGGATACGGCTGTGCCGGGTTCGGCTGTGCCGGGTACAGCGCCAGTCGGGCGGGTGCTCAGTTGATGGGTGCCGGGCCAAGCTCCTCGATGAGCTTCTGCATGGCCACGTACGCCTTGTTGCGGTAGGCAATCAGCTCCTGTGTGCGCTCGGCGGGGACGTTGAGGAAGCCTGCACCTGTCTTGGTGCCCAGCTTCCCGGCCTCCACGAGGTCCGTGAGGATCTTCGGGGTGGCAAAGCGCTCGGGGAAGTCCGTCTGCAGCGACTTGTAGCAGAAGTTGTAGACGTCCAGACCGGCCATGTCGGCGATTGCGAACGGCCCGAAGAAGGGCAGGCGGAAGCCGAAGGTGGTGCGGACCAGGGTGTCCACGTCCTCCGCCGTCGCGATGCCCTGCTCGACGAGCTGTGCGGCTTCGTGGAACAGCGCGTACTGCAGCCGGTTGAGCACGAACCCGGTGACGTCCTTGACCATCGCGGTCTGCTTGTTGGCAGCGTGCACCAGATCGCGGGCCGCGCCAACCGTTTCGGCCGAGGTCCCGGCGTGGGGAATGATCTCCACGCCCGGGATGAAGGGCGACGGATTGGAGAAGTGGACGCCAAGGAAGCGCTCCGGGTTGGCCACCGGCTCCGACAGCTCCGCGATGGAGATGGTGGAGGTGTTCGAGCCGATGATGGCGTCCGGCCGGGCGGCTGCACTGATGCGGGCCAGCGTCTCGTGCTTGATCGCGATGACTTCGGGAACGGCCTCTTCGATAAAGTCGGCGTCCGCCACGGCCTCCTCGATGTCCTTCGCGGCCCAGAGGTTCTGCTTCAGGATCTCGGTGGAGCCTGCGGGGAACAGGCCGTCAGCCACAAACTGGTCGGACTCCGTCAGAAGGCGCTCGTAGTTCTTCTGCGCCACCTCCGCGGACACATCGGCCAAGGCAACGCGCGCTCCACCCAGCGCCAGCACCTGGGCGATGCCGCCGCCCATGTAGCCGGACCCGACGACGGCAAACTTGCCTGAGCTGTTGGGTATCTCTGTCATGGTTCAGTCAGCCTTCGTGTAGTCGGGTTCGTAGGAGCAGATGGCGTCCACCTTGGCCGCCGAGGACGAGCTCTCGTCGAAGCGGTGGTCCAGCCATTCGCCCACGAGTTTCTTGGCGAGTTCCAGGCCGATCACGCGCTGGCCCATGGTGAGGACCTGGGCGTTGTTGCTCAGGACCGAGCGTTCCACGGAGTAGCTGTCGTGCGCGGTGACGGCACGGATGCCGGGGACTTTGTTGGCCGCGATGGCCACGCCAAGGCCCGTGCCGCAGATGAGGAGGGCACGGTCGGCTTCGCCCTCGGCCACCTTGCGGGCAGCTGTGACGGCCAGGTGCGGGTAAGCCGTGGAGTCGTTGGCAGCCACTCCTATGTCCACCACGGAGGCCACGCGGTTGTCTGCCTCGAGCAATGCCTTCAGCGCTTCCTTATATTCAACGCCAGCCTCATCGTTGCCGATGACAATGCGCCAGGCTGCGGTCGAGGTCATGCTTGTGCTCCGTTTCCGGCCGGTGCGGCCATGCGGGATGAGGCCAGATCAGACGTGGCCAGTTCAAATTGGATGTAGCGGGCGATCCGTTCGGCGATCAGCCCGAAGGAAACTGCACCCGGATCAGGATGGCCGAGGCTCTTCTCAGCCAGCGGGCGGGCCCGGCCTTTGAGGGGGCGCAGGTTCGCGGTCTGCCCGGCCGCTTCCGTGGCCGCGGCAGCAGCTGCGGTGAGGGCGCCGCTAAGGGAGGCGCCGCCGTCGTGCTCTTTGCGGAACGCATTCTGGAACGGCAGGAGCGCGTCCACCATGGTCTTGTCCCCCGGTTCGGCCTTGCCGAGCGCGGTGATCGCGCTGGTGAAAGCCTCCACCGCTGCGGCGGCGTCCTCTGGCCGGTAGGAGTCGCGGTTGCCCAGCGCGATTCCCGCCGCGATGACCGCCGATCCCCAGAGGGCACCGGAGGTTCCGCCGGCCCGCTCGCTCCAGGCCTCCCCCGCGGCGGTGAGCACACGTTCAACGGACGCTCCGGCGGCCGCATTCTGCTCGCCGGCCGCGGCGGCGGCATCCACGCCGCGGCGCATGCCGATGCCGTGGTCGCCGTCTCCGGCGATGGCATCCAGGTTGCCGAGTTCCTCTTCGTGTTCGACGACGACGTCACGCACCTGAGCGAGGACCGCAGCAGCCAGCCTGCCCAGGTCGGCGGATGCCGCGGTTGCCTTTTCCGTCTCTTCAGCGACGGCATCCTCGGTTCCGGCGAGTTCGCGGCGGGCGCGCGGTGCGAGGTTGCCCTTGCGGAAGGCGGGAGTGTCGGCAGGGGCTGCCCAGTACTGCTCGATCTCGTCGTCCAGCCACAGCAGGGTCAGGGAAAGCCCGGACATGTCCAGGCTCGTGACCAGCTCGCCGCACTCCGGCTCCACCACGGTCAGCCCGGCCTTATCGAGCAGCTTTTCGATCTTGCCGAACAGCAGGAACAGTTCGTCGTACTTGATCGTGCCGAGTCCGTTGACGATCGCCACCACGCGGTCGCCGGCGTCGTCGGGCTTGTCCTCGAGGAGCCTGGAGACGAGCAGTTCCGCGAGCTCCGATGCCGTGGGCATGGGGTGCTCGGAGATTCCCGGTTCACCGTGGATGCCGAGGCCCAGCGACATCTGGCCTTCGGGCACTTGGAAGAGGGGCTCGCTCGCGCCGGGCAGGGTGCAGCCGTCGAAGGCCACACCCAGGGAGCGCGTGCGGTAGTTGGTCTTGATGGCCAGCCGTTCCACCTCGTCCAGGTTCAGGCCTGCCTCGGTGGCGGCACCAGCGATCTTGAAGACCGTGAGGTCGCCGGCGATGCCGCGGCGCTTCTCGATCTGGTCCAGCGGCGCGCTGGCAATGTCATCGGTCACCAGCACCGTGCGGGTCTCGATGCCTTCGGCGTTGAGGCGCAGCTGGGCCTGGCCGAAGTGCAGGACGTCGCCGGCGTAGTTGCCGTAGCTGAGGAGCACTCCGCCGCCGGAGTCGGCGGCCTTAGCCACGCGGTAGACCTGGCCGGCGGCGGGCGAGGCGAACATGTTGCCGCACGCTGAGCCTGCTGCAAGGCCCGGTCCCACGAGTCCGGCGAAGGCCGGGTAGTGTCCAGAGCCGCCGCCGATCACGAGGGCCACCTGGCCGGGGGCCATCTCAGTGGAGCGGACAACGCCGCCGTCCACTCGGGCCACATAACCGCGGTTGGCAGCCACGAAGCCGTCCAGCGCCTCATCCGCGAAATCAGCGGGATTGTCGAAGATCTGGGTCATGGTTCCTCATTGAGTCCGTGTTGGGTTGAGCAGTTGTCGTGGACCACGGCCGGTTTGTTCCGGAGGGCCCGGGAAGGCGGCCACCGGAACCGAGCCCGGCAGCCGCCGTCGGACGTTCAGTTCCGGTGGGAACCGAACGTGCGGACCTTTCAGGAAGTGGCGAGTTCGACGGCGGCCGGCCGCTGCCGTCCCTGTGCCACCAGGCTCGTGCCGAGCGCGTAGCCGTCCTTCTTCGGGAGGACGTGGCGGCGCAGGTATTCCTGGTTGCGGGCGGTGACGGACAGGCCGTCGCCGCCGTAGTGCTCGGTGCAGATGATGCCCTGGTACCCGTTCGCGATGGCCACCTTGAACGCCTCGCGGTAGTTGATGAGGCCGCTTTCCATGGGGGCGGGCATGGCGACGTAGCTGTCGCGGGCCACGTCCTCGTCGCGGATGTAGTTCTTCACGTGCCAGTAGTTGGAGTACGGCATGGTTTTGGCCACGATTTCGCGCCAGTCCTCGATGGGGCGGTGCAGGCGGATGAGATTGCCGATGTCCGGGTTGAGGCCGACGTTGGAGAGTCCGATCTCCTGGACCAACTGCACGGAGGAGTCCGCGGTGCCGAGGTAGGTGTCCTCGTACATTTCGAGGGAAAGCAGGACGCCGACGTCTGCCGCGTGCCGGCCCAGTTCGCGGAGCCGCATGACAGCGTTGTTCCAGGACTCCTTGTCCCCTGCCGGGTCCTTGTAGCCTTCGACAGTCCAGAACCAGAGCTGCTTCTGCTGCTCCGGAGTGATCGCCTGGTGCAGACCGAAGGAGACGACCTCGCACCCCAGTTCAGCGGCGGCGTCGATGGTGCGGTGGCTGTACTCGAGATTGGCTTCCCACTTGCCTTCCTCGATCACGCTGCGGCGGATGGCGGAGATGACGGGAATGCCGATGCCCACTTCCTGGGCGGTCTGCTTGAACTCCGCGAGGCGCTGTTTGCTGAGGTCGCCAGGGCGGACCCAGCTGTCGGTGAGGTCGGCGTTGGCGAAGCCGGCTTCCTTGACCTCGGTGAAAACTTCGGCCCAGGCGGACGCGTCGGCGTCGTTGATGTGGGTTCCCTGGGCGTCTGTGCCGGGGAACTGCAGCAGGGCGGCGGTGATGGGCCAGTTCTCGGCTGTATAAGCCACGTATGCACTCCTTCGTGAATCCTGTTTCCTATAGGATCTACTATCGATGGAGAGGTGTCAAGGTTTTCGGGTGGGTGATGGCGCGAAGGAGGCCCGGAAGCCTTGCGGTGCGGAGCAGCCTTGCTGCGCGGGCAGCTAGTTGGCGGGGGCGTCGGCGATGGCCCGCGCCCGGACCTTTTGGATGTGGTCGGCCATAGCGGCCTCTGCCTTTTCGGGGTCCCCCGTGGAGAGCGCATCCAGCACTGCCTGGTGCTCGGCGATGGCGAATTCTGCGTCGGTGATGCCTACGCCGCCGAACAGCCGGAACCGCTGGACCTGCCCGCCAAGGGCGGCGTAGGCGGCAACCATGAACTGGTTCCCGGTCTGCTGGGCGATCAGCTGGTGGAAGTGTTCGTCCGCTTCCAGATAGTCCTTGTATTCAGCAAATGAGGGGCCGCGTGGCGCCGACTTGAGGTCGTCGACGGTCCTTTCGAGTTCCGCAAGCCGTTCGGGCGTGAGCCGGGCGCAGGCCAGACGGGCGTTGACCGGCTCGATAGCCAGCCGCGCCTCCATGAGCTCCGCGAAGTCTTCCCGGGTGAAGACCGGGGCAACGCGGTAGCCTTTCAACGCCACTCGCCGGACCATGCCGGTGTGCTCCAGCCGGGCAAGTGCCTCGCGGACAGGAGTGGGCGAAACATCGAGTTCGCGGGCTGTCCCATCAATACTGACGGCGGCGCCGGGTTCCAGCCGTCCGTCCATGAGTGCGGTCAGCAGTTCCTCATAGACGTGGTCGGCCAGGACCTGGCGATTCACGGTTCGCCCTCCGCGGCGGGCGCCGGTCTGATCGTTGTGCCGGCTGCCGGCGCTGGTGCCGCTGGACGCTTTCTGCATCCTCAAATCCTATAGTCGAGCGAACCGTGGGGATGCATGGGCCCGTGAGGATTGAACCGCGTCGAAGTTGGAGTCGCGAAGGTGCGAGGTCACCACCAACAAACTGCATCCGAGGATGTTCAGGTTGCCCGGCTCATTGCGCTAGTAGGAGACTACGACCAAGTCCCGGCAGGGCCCCCGGGCATGTCGGCGGGAGTCAGGGAGGTCAGTTACCTGCCTGCTCTGGCGCTGGCCGGGCTGACGTCGTACCCTCTGAGCAACCGCGCTATCCAGCGGTGAAAAAGGGGATCACTACAGCAGGACACGGGCCCCGCAGGTCGGCCCTGAGCGACTCAAACATCGCAGGCGTGCGCGGTGTGCTGTGCCCGCAGGCAAGCGGCAGCTGACGGCGCAGTTCCGGAACGAGCCCGCGAAAACCCGCGGGCAGGCCGGCACAGTTGAACGGGATCCAGCCATGAACAGAAGCAACGCTCCAGCCGCCCTCGCCATCGCAGCAGTTCTCACTCTCGCAGGCTGCGGCGGCCCATCCCCGTCGGGTACCACCGCATCCGAGAGCCCGTCCCCTGCATCATCGGAACCGACGCCGACACCGACACCGAAGGCCTACACCAATGAGGAACTCACCGCCATCGTCGCCGGCCTAAAGGATGCCCAGGGACAGCCCCTCACCGTCGTCCCGGCTGCCCAGATCGATCAGGGACTTATAGCAGCACGGGGAATGCTCAAAACCGCCGTCATCACACCAAAAACCTGCGGGGTGCTGATCGATAACAACACCCAGGTTCCCGAGGGCAGCACCTACGCTGCCGGGGCGAGCCTGGCGGCGAAGGCCAAAACGGCGACGGTCATGACGGTGTTCGCGGTCCGGGACCCTTCGGTGATGACTGCCCAGTTCGAGAAGAGCGCAGCTGCTCTGAATGAGTGCTCGAAGTACACCGTTGAGTTGAAGGGGCAGAAGGTCACCAACGAAATGAAACGACTGGAGCCCGCAGTGCAGGCCGATAAGTCGCTGGCTGCGCTCACCGTCCAAACCACCCCCAGCGGGCAGAAACAGGTCTGCAACATTACCGTGTTGGGAGTTAAGGGCACCCTGGCGGTCACTGTGATGAAGAGCGGCGCCGTCGGAGCGGTCACCGCAGCCGATGCACCCGAACTGGCCAAGCTCGTCAACGAGGCCCTCGCGGCAGGCTGACGATGTCCCGGCCGGATGAAGACAGGCGGGTCCGGCCGGGCCTGGATGGCGTGATACTGCTACAAAGTGTTAGGCGTAAAGGCCAGAGGAACCGCCAGGGATTCCGGGCGGTTCCTCTGATTCTCTGTGGTTGCCAGCGACTCTGCGTTTGCCGGTTTGGCTACGCGGGTTGGTAGGCCGGGTAGTCGGTGTAACCCTCGGCGCCTTCCGCGTAGAACGTGCTCGGGTCGAGCTCGTTCAGGGGCAGCCCTTCGCGCCAACGACGAGCGAGGTCGGGATTGGCGATGGCTGGCCGGCCAACCACCACAGCGTCTGCGTGGCCCTCAGAGACCAGGGAAACTGCTTCCTCACGGGTGGTGATGTCGCCGAACCCGGTGTTGACGAGGAAGGTTCCGTTGAACCGGGCGCGCAGGTCCTGGACCAAATCGGATGCCGGCTGGTCATGCAGGATGCTCAGGTAGGCAAGGTTCAAGGGCGCGATCGAGTTCACCAATACTTCATACGTGGCTCGGACATCCTCAACGTCATTTTCGCTGATGCCCTGAACGTTGTGTTCCGGCGAGATGCGGATTCCCACGCGGTTGGCGCCCAGCGCCTCAACCACAGCGTTTACGGTCTCGATGACGAACCGTGCCCGCTTTTCGGGAGAGCCGCCGTAGCTGTCCGTCCGGATGTTGCTGTTCGGCGCAAGGAATTCGTGCAGCAGATAACCATTTGCAGAGTGGAGCTCGACGCCGTCGAAACCGGCCTCGATTGCGTTCCGCGACGCCGTGACGATTTCCTGGATCACCACGGGAACTTCGTCCGTCGTGAGTTCATGAGGCACGGGGTGGGCCTGCTTACCGTTATAGGTCCGGGTCTCAGCGTCGACGGCGATGGCGCTCGGCGCAACGATTCGGTGGCCCCCGGTGATGTCCTCGTGGGAGACGCGCCCGCCGTGCATGATCTGCGCAAACATCCGGCCACCCTCGGTGTGGACTGCATCGGTGACTTTTTTCCAAGCGGCGATCTGCTCGGCCGTAACCAGCCCCGGCTGTCCAGGGTAGGAGCGGCCAGCCGGGCTGGGGTAGATGCCCTCACTCACGATCAAGCCGAGGGACGCCCGCTGGCGATAGTGCTCCACTACGAGGGGCCCTGGTACGCCGTCCTTGCCTGAGCGGAGGCGGGTGAGAGGGGCCATGACCAGCCGGTTGGGGAGTTCAAGCTCGCCGAGGTTCAGACGGGAAAACAGCATGCGCGCGGTTCCTTTCAGAATGCATTTGGGTTCACAGTCTGCAACTGCCACGCGTGTGCAAGTATTCCGAATGCGCTGAGGTTCACACCTCGCGCTCGGTTGCGGTCCGACGACGCAGCTCCAGGTTCATCCGTTTGGACAGCCCTGGCCGCGGGGGTTTGTGATGCAATCGTCCGCGTAGTTCCGGGTGACCGACCGCCAGACACTTACGGATTGAGGGGGCGCACTGAACTGGCCTTGATTGGGTATGGGGAGCGCAGGACCACCGTTGACTGAGTAGGTGCCTTGGAAGTACGTGGTCAGGACGACATTGAAGTCTCCGGTTTGCGCGTAGGCATGGCTCGTCCGGGTCTTCTCACCCCAGCGGTCCTGCGGCAGCGGCCCACCCATGGTGGTCGTCGGTCCGAGTGAAGTGCCATCGCCGTAGTCCCAGCGGTATTGGACCGGTTTGGCGACGATGTGAATTTTCTGCGCCAGTATCGTTATGTCGAACTCCTGCTCCACTGCATCCGCGTAGAAGTTGGTCTCAGCGCCCCGCAGAGTGTGGGGACTCGGCTGCGCCGTTACCTTTCCGGGGGCCACGGGCAGTTTGTCGAACTCTCGCTGAATCAGGGCCGCGATTCGCGGCAGCAGGTCTTCCGGGTTTCTGTCATAAAGGCAAGTGGCACCGCCTCCGTTGCCAGTCCAGTCTGTCCAAGTTGGGTTAACGATGGATCTCGGCGCGACCTTCCAAATGACGGGCACCCCTGGTTTACCGTCAGCACGTGGCGGGCAAGGCCGTTGCCCGGCCAAGCATTCGATCGCTAGGTTTCCATCGTCCACTTGGCACTGAGGAAAGGCATTGTATTGATTTGGATCTTCACTGACGAAACCGGCCGGTGCCGGGACGATCTCGCCGCTGATCTTGTCGAGGACCCAGTTCGCAGCCCCGACCTCAAGGCCGGTGTCCTCAAACCCGATGACGGTCGAAGAGTTATCAGCCGCGACTCCGACAGCTTGGTGGGTGGTAACTATCCCAACCAGGAACAACGAGGCAAATGCTAAGCCGGTGATTTTCATCAGTTAGCGAATTAGGCCAAGGTCCATCATGACCCAACCCGTCGAGTCGAAGGTAGCAATTGCCTGGCTTCCGGTGTTGGACGCCTTAGTTACTGCCTGAGACAAGACGCCTGTCGCTCGATATATCGAGATTTGCTGTTGAACTACTTGAATTGTTGCCTGTTGAGATTTTCCGCCCGGACTGAACTTTGCACGGACGGATGGTGTCTGAATCTTTCCTCCTGCTATCCATTTCTTCCCCTGCCATGCATTATTGATGTTGTCCCGAAGCCCATTACAGAAGCGGCAATTAGGCCCACTAGCAGCCTCCATGAGGGCAGTGTCACCGGTTTCGTAGGCATATGAGAGCGCTTGAAACCAGTACTTACTGAACGCCTCCAGCCCTTCCTTGGAATTCTTGTCTGCCAACGCAGGCTTCACTGGAACCGGCACATTCTGCGCCCTGCCCTTGGCGTCGGCCGGCTTATAGACGGGAGTCGGTTTAGGAGTAGGCGAGGCAGCCGGCGTAATGGACGCAGACGGCGCCCCTGAAGAAGTCGCCCCGGTGCTCGGCTCTCCCGGGGGCGCGTCGCCACTGGTGCAGCCGCTGAGAGCCAGGGCTGAGATGGCGAGGCACGAAGCAGCAGAAAGGCACAGGCGCCCGGAAATAGGCGATCGAGAAGTCATGCGCAGCTAATCCCCCCGGATAGATGGCCCAGACGTCTGTGTCCGAACAATGGTTAAAGGGTAGCCGAGGCTACACTTTCGCGCTCAAAGTTATCCACAGCCTGCGCAGCCCAGGAAGCGGCCGGGCGCTCTATGGCGGATTTACGAGATCGAGAACTGCTGGGAAAATTGCCATACACCCCTATCGCTTTTCTACGTCGCGTAGAAGGATGGAGCCATGATGTTCAATCACGCAGACGGCGACCCCATCCTCATCCTCGACGAAGCGCAGTGCTGGCAGCTTCTGGAGGGCACCAACCACGGCAGGCTCGTTGTTACCGTGGCCGGCGAACCGGACATCTTCCCTGTCAACTATGTGACCAGCCGCCGCAAGCTCTACTTCCGTACGGCTCCCGGTAACAAGCTGGCCGAGCTGACCATCAACGACCGCGTGCTCTTCGAAACGGACGGCATCCTCTCGGACCAGGCGTGGTCGGTCGTCCTCCGCGGTACTGCCCGGGTCTTGGACAAGACGGCCGAGATTGCCGAAGCCGAGGCGCTCGGGCTGGCCTCGTGGGTGCCGACCCTGAAGGATTTCTACGTCGAGATCGAGCCCGGATCCGTCAGCGGCAGGCACTTCGACTTCGGCGAGCAGCCGGAAATCAACGCCTGACAGACCACATGCCGCCGTCTGCCGGCCGCCTAGACTTGAACCATGGCGGACCGGCTGACACCTGAGCAGCGCAGCTGGAACATGTCCCGGATCAGGGGAAAGAACACCAAACCCGAGTTGCTGGTGCGCAGCCTCCTGCATGCCAAGGGCTACCGGTACCGGCTGCACGGCGTATCCCGCGGCACCAAGCTGCCGGGAAATCCCGACCTCGTGTTCTCGGGCCGCAGGAAGGTCATCTTCATCAACGGCTGCTTCTGGCATTTCCACGATTGCCGGGTCGGCCAGCACGCACCCAAGGCCAACGCTGAGTTCTGGGAAACCAAACGAACCAAGACCAGAAACCGCGACGCCGACCAGCGCCGGCAACTCGAAAGCGCAGGCTGGGAAGTGCTCACGCTATGGGAGTGCGAACTAAAGGACCGGTCCGCCCTGGAGGAGCAGCTGGAACGGTTCCTCGCCGCCCGCTGAGAGCGGGCGAGATGCAATCTCAGCCCTGCTCGGGCGCCAGCCTGTAACCGACGCCGCGCACGGTCTGAAGCCAGCGCGGATTTTGGGCGGAATCACCGAGTTTCTTGCGCAGGTTGCCCATGTGCACCTCAACGGCCCTCTCGTCGGCCTCGCTGATGTAACTTCCGACGTCGTAGGGTTCGTCCCGTAGGCGGCGCACCAGATCGGACTTGGTGCGCACCATGCGGTTCGCCTCCAGAAGCGCGTGCAGAAGGTCGAATTCGGTTCGGGTCAGACTGAGTTCCTGGCCGTCCACGGACACGGTCCGGGACTCATAACTCAAATCCAGTCCGTTGTGGCGGTAGGCCTTCGGGTCGCCAGCCCCGGCGGAAGGTGCGCCTGAGTCGTCGGCAAGATCCGACGTCGACCGCGGCCGCCGCATCATGGCGGCAACGCGGGCGCGCAGTTCTCTGGGCCGGAAGGGCTTCGTCAAGTAGTCGTCGGCCCCTGATTCCAGGCCGATCAGGGTATCCAGCTCCTCCGCCCGGGCCGTCAGCATCACGATGTACGCGTCCGAAAACTGGCGGATCTGCCGGGCCACTTCAAAACCGTCGATGTCCGGCAGGCCAAGGTCCAAAGTGATGACCGCCGGATCAAGGTTTTTGGCGGCGAGAACACCTTCTGCCCCGCTGGACGCAGCCGTGACCTCAAAGCCTGCCTGCGTCAGAACAACCCGCACCAGCTCTCGAATGTCGTGGTCGTCCTCGATAACCAAGCCAACGCGTGTGTCGCCCATCGCAGCCCCCTCAGCCCGCTACTTCCCGTCTGAAGTATAGCCCCAGCCGGTTATCCTGCTTCTATGCGTTTACCTGCCAAGTCCTTCCTGACCAGCACGAATGAATAAGCAAGCCTGGAACATCTCCTCGGGCAGGATGCCGCTCTTTCGGCGCCCCTTCCACGAGTATGACCTGCGGGGCCGCGTGACGCTCAGCCAGATGCCGCTGTCCGTCACAGTCGCGTTCACGGCGGTCCTCGTTCTGGCCTTCTTCCCGGAGACGCTGCCGAATCCGCTTTTCATCAGTTTCCTGGTGTCGCAGGTCATCATCCTGGCTCTTTGTTTTGCCGTTCCCTGGGACCGCCTGCCCTACCCGAGTTTCCTCGTCATTCCCCTGCTTGACCTGGTTTCGATCGCCCTCGGCAGGGAAGGCGGCCAGGATAGTCTGACGGGAATCAGCCTGATGGCGGTATTTCCCGTGATCTGGTTATGCGCCTCCGGCGTGTTTCCCAGGACGGCTGTAGCCCTTTCCTTTTTCGGACCGCTCGGCATCATTTGGCTCCCGCTTCTGATCAAAGGAGACGTGTCCGGACAGGACCTGGCCCGCTCCCTCCTGCTTCCGATCATGATGTTGGGGATCGGTGTTTCGATCACCGTGATGACTCTCAGCATGGTGCGCCAGCAACGCGATCTGGAGGACAAAGACTCCCAGTTGCAGGGCGTGTTGGACGGCAGCAAACGTCAGGAAAGGCTGCTCAATACAGTGCTCGATACCGTGCACCTGGGTGTGCTCGCTGTGGACGCCGACGGGAACGACATCCTGATGAACCGGAAGCAACGGGCCCACCATCAACTGGCGTCTCCGCCGGACAACGCAGATCCGAATGAATCGCAGTTGCTGGTCTTCGCGCAGGACCGGACCACTCCCGTTCCCGTGGAGGAGCGCCCGGTTCGCCGTGCCGTGCTCGGTGAGCAGTTCACCGACTACCTCGTCTGGCTGGGGAGCGGCGATGAGCAGCGTGCCATCACAACGAGCGCGAGGCCGATGACCGACCAGGACGGAAACTTTGCAGGTTCAGTCATCGTGTTCAGCGACGTCACGGACTTGGTTGACGCACTGGCAGCCAAGGACGACTTCGTCTCGAACGTCTCACACGAATTCCGCACGCCCCTGACGTCCATCCTCGGTTACGTGGAGCTGCTGCTCGACGACGACGACCTGACCGATTATCAGCGTGGCCCTCTGGAAATCATCCAGCGCAATTCGGAACGCCTGCTTACCCTCGTTTCAGACCTGCTGTCGAGCAGGCGCGGGCAGCTGATTATCAGCCCTCACGCAGTGGACGTAGCTGAGCTGGTCCGTGCAAGCATTAGCGCAGCACGCCCAAGGGCTGCGGAATCCGGTATCCGCCTCCGGTTCGATGCCCCCGAGCAGCTGGAGGCCCACGTCGATTCTGCGCGGATCTCACAGGTCCTGGACAACCTCGTCTCCAATGCCATCAAATACTCCCCCGACGGCGGCGAAGTGACCGTCTCCCTGCGGTCCGAGGACAACCATGTGGTGTGCAGCGTCAGCGACAACGGAATGGGAATGAGCGAACAGGACCAGAAGGAAGCGTTCGCCAAGTTCTTCCGCTCGGAGTCCGTCCGCAATTCCGCCATACCCGGCGTCGGGCTGGGGCTCTCCATCAGCAAGGCCATCGTGGAAGCCCACGGCGGTACCGTTTCGCTGCGCAGCGCAAAGGGTTACGGGACAACGTTCACATTTGCGCTCCCGGCCTGACGTCTGGCACGAACGCCATGCCGGATCAGGTGCGGTGGTGCTCGATGAGCCAGCCGGCGAGCTGGCGGGCGCGCCTGGCCGCCTCCACATCACCTTCAGCAGCGGAAATGATGGACCCCTTCATCAGGATGTGCCATGACCTGGAGAAATCTTCGGTCCGCTGCAGGCCGGCCTCGTCCGCGAGTTGCTTCACATGACCGCGGATCTTTGCGAGGTAGTCGATGCTGGCCCGGCCCAAGGGATGCGAGGAGCCCATCTCGAGAAGCACGTTGATGAAGGAGCAGGCTTCAAAATCGGTGCGGTGGAACCAATCGGAGAACACGTCGAAGATGGCCAGTAACTGCTCTTCCGGGGTGTCTGCCCGGCGTCGCGCCTCCCCCACGATCGCATTGACGGTCCACACGCGGTCGCGCTGTTCGAGGAAGGCGAGCACCACCTGGTCCTTGGAGGCGAAGTGGCGGTAGAAGGTGGCTTTCGCAACGCCCGAACGGCTGATGAGTTCGTTGATGCCGACGTCCCGCACGCCGCGGCGGGTGAAGAGATCGTAGGCGGCATTCACGATACGTTCCCGGATCCCGGCGGCCGCCGCGCCACCGGGCAAGGCTTCAACCTGCGGGCCAGATTGCAAACCGCCGGAAGGAAAGACCCCGGCGCTCGGTAGAGCAGATCTGGATGAATCTTCCATTTGTTAACATCGTAACCCCGGACTCAAGACAGACCTGTCTGTCTTGCGCTAGAGTTTCTACAATGTTCAATTCGCTGGGGTGGCGGACCGACCCCCGCGTTGGCAGACTGGAGACATCAAGGGCCCAAAGCATCGCTCCACTTGCTGTCTGAACCCGAGGGAACCGGAGAGTGACATGTCGCAGAAACTGATGCCGACAGGACCCCGCGCCTACTCCGAACGGCTCTTCGCCTGGCCGGAAGTCAACCAGCCCACCAAGGACCCGGAGCTGGGGCCGATGCGGCGGCAGGTTATGGCGATCATCTCCTCGATTCTCGATGATCCGTGCCCGGAAGGTGCTGAGATCAGAACCCGGCTGCGGGGTCTTCTTGCCCAATATCGCGGCTGCCCGGAGAAGGCCCTCCTCGCTCACCTGCGCTCCCTGTACGGCAACCTGGAGGATCCCGCTGCAGACGAGGACAGGGAAACAGAAACCGTCTAGGCGCGCTCTTAGCGGCCGGACCTGGCCTGACGCACCACTTCTCCCCAGGACTGCCCGGCCAGATCCGAGACGGCGGCCAAGATGTCAGCCGGAGGCTGGGAAAGGTCCAGCGGAAACTCCACGATGTCGATGTCGGTGTTGAGGATGCGCCTCAGCTTCACTTCGCCGGCTCCGGCATAGACCAGCCAGGCCGTGGGCACCTGCAGTGCGGTGCAATAGGCCAGCATCTGGAAATGGTCCCCCGTCAGCGACGCCCCGCGATCCGTGCGTGCCCTGTATTTGGCGTCGTAGACCACCACTGGTCGTCCCCCGAGCAGGTGCACGGCGTCGGGCCGGACGGTCAGCCGGTCCGAGTCCCGGACAGCTTCGTTAAGCATGGCGTTGAACTGCAGCCGCATTTCACCGGGAAAGCCCTTCATGGCGTGGCGGAGGGCCTTGCCCACGAAGTCCTCGAAGACCCGGTCCATGTCCACCACGAATGACGCAGTCTGCTGCGGTCCCTCACCCGCCTCGGCCGAGGCGTTGCGCAGGATTACCTCGGACAGCCGGAGCGCGGCGTGATACCGGACATTCATCCGGCTGGCCCGCCACGGCGGCAGGGGGGCTCCGGACTGCAGCCGGGTGGCGGCGGCGAGCTTTCCCTTGAGCTGGCGCAGCCGGCTCAGCACTTCGGGCCGGACGCCGGGTACGCGGGACATGCGCTCAAGGGCGGCACGCAGGATCCGGTTCTCAGCGATGTCTTCGGTGAACTCGTCGTAGGACACCTCGAGCGGAACCAGCATCCCGGGCCGCCGCGATATCTGGTCGGAGATCCGGATCCGGCCCTTGACCGTCCGCAGCGACTCGTCAACGGTGAGGTAGCCCTGAAGCACGCCGCGCTGCAGGGCCCGTTCGGCGAGCTGCGCGAGGGACGCCGCCAGCGCGCTCCACAGCTCTGTGTCCTCGGTGGCGGCAACAGGATCGTCGCGGAATCCCTGGTCGCCTGCATAGCTCAGCAGGAACAGCAGCCGGTTCAGCCCCAGCCGGTCCTTCGGTCGGACGTCGAGCTGCACGTGGGATGTTCGCACGGAGCCCACCTTGCCCACCGGTTCGATCCGGTACATGCCCATCCCCATGGGTGAGGCCTTCGCGAGCCCGCTGGAGTTGATGAACGCAGCGCTGCCCGGATCCAGTTTCTCCACGACTCCGCGGGACAGCTCGTCCAGCACGACGTGACGAAAGCGCGGTGAGGCGCCAACGCGCGCGGGCCCAGCGGCCACGCTAGCGAGCCGCAAGGCGTCCCATCAGCTGCTCCAGCCCGAAGCGTTCCTCCAGCTGCGCCCGGGTCAGTTGCCCGTGATAGTGCTCCTCGAGCAGCGGCATGAGCTCGTACTTCCAGATCCGGCGCAGCCCCGCGGGACTCTGCGCAGCTTTCTTCATGAAGTAGGACGGACCGATCATCAGGTCGCGGTCCCACTCGTCGATGGAGTCATTGAGCGCATCCAGCAGCAATGCGGGCGTGGTGTCCAGCTGCCGCGCCTCAAGGAAGCGCAGCAGGGACCCCTTCACCGGTTCGGTTTTCGGGTGCAGTTCGATGAAGGCAAAGCGGCGGCGGATGGCGGCATCCATCATGGCGATGGAGCGGTCCGCGGTATTCATGGTGCCGATGATGTAGAGGTTGTCCGGGAGCGTGAACGGCTCGTTGGGGCTGTACTGCAGATAGATGCGGTCGTCGCGGTACTCCAGCAGGAAGTACAGTTCGCCGAAGACCTTGGCCAGGTTGGCGCGGTTCATCTCGTCGATGATCAGGAAATACGGCTTTGACTCGTTGCCCGGCTTGGCGGCCTCTTCGGCGAGCCGGCGGAGCGGCCCTGCCACGAGTTTGAAGGACACCTGGCCCTCGTCCGTCTTGTCCGGCCGGTAGCCCTCGAAGAAGTCCTCATAGGCATACGAGGGGTGGAACTGCACCAGCTTCACCCGCTCGTCCGTGCTGTCCTGCGCGAGCTCGGCCGCGAGGTGCTTGGCGAGGTACGTCTTGCCGGTACCCGGCGGGCCGTACAGCACCAGCTGCCGGTTTTCCTCCAGCAGGTCGGCAATCTCCTGCAGCGGTTCCAGATCCATGTGTAGTGAGTCCGCGAAGTCGGGCGTCAGCGGGCGGAACCCCTCCTGTACGGGAACGGCGACGGCGGCAGGTTCCGCACCGCCGTCGGGCTCTGCTTCCGCTTCAGCGGGCAAAAGCGCCTGCAGCGCCTGCACCACGCGCGTGACGTCGACGATGATCCCCGGAGTGGCGAGCTGGCGTTGCACGTGCCGCGGCAGTTCGGTCATCGCGTGGGCATCGTCAAACCAGCGGACCTTCCGGCGCATCCGGCGGTTGTCGCCATTGTGGTCGGGCTCCCCCAGGACGACGCCGATCCGGACCGACCCCGAGTTGTGGCACAGGGCCAGGTCTCCCGGCTTCATGACGGTCAGGAAGGCGAAAACGGCCGTCTTCGTGTCTTCCCGCTCCACGTAGCCGAGGTGCTTGTAATCCTCGTCCACCGCATGCTGGACCAGCCCGGCGGTCACGCCGGCGTCCAGCAGGCGGAGATGTTCGACGTCGAGCGTCACCTTCTCTTCCTCCTGCCAGGCGGCGAGCAGCTCGGCGTTGTCGTGATGGGTGCGCAGCAGCCAGGCGCGGCGTCCCGGGTCCCCCACCTTGCGCCACTGGCTCACGAGGTGGCGGGAGTACCAGTCGATGCGCTGTCCTGCCTGCTCATCGAGGTGCAGGCGGATGCGCCGGATGTCGGCGGTGATTTCTTCGTCGGTGTCGCCCTTGGCCCCGCCCACCAGGGAGGCGAAGGCATCGCGGATCTCTCGGCGTTCGACGTCTGCCACGACCGGTTCGAAGAAGCTGGGCCAGGCGAGGTACTCGATGCTGCGCCGAATCGCCGGCTGGTCGTCCGGCGTGCCCGCGGCGAGCAGGTGAAAGGCCAGCGGGTCCTTGAGCGCCTTGTTGATGGCGGCCGTGGACTGCTGGTCAACATGGTGCACGAACCGGCAGAGCCATTTGAGGTGGTCCCAGATGGTCCAGTTGAATTCGGCGGTGCGGTCCCGGATGACGCCATGGTCGGTCATGCCCTTGTACAGCGCCTCGGGAAGCTCTAGGGGCGGTTCAATCCACGACGCCGCCTCGGTCACGCGAGCCCGCTTGACCTTCAGCGACTTCACCTCATGGGCCAGCGGCAGCGACTGCAGGAAGAGCAGCTCAACGGCGAGCTGCTTCGCCGGACGGGAGGCGTCCGCGAGGTTGGTCCGCAGGTTGGTCATCATGGGGGCCTTGGCGTCGGCCACTCCCCGGTCCAGCCGCTCCAGCAGCTCACCGGCCGCCTCTGAGGTCCAGGTCTGGGTGCGCCCGTCCAGCGCCGATGGCTTCCCCTGGAGCCCCGCACCGAGCACGAACCAGGCGGCCTCTTCGATCTCCTTGGAAACTCCGAGGGCACGGTGCAGGGCAGGCTTTGGGGCGGGGGTCATGCGTTCAAATTTACAGGCTTAACCTGAACGCCAGCACCACGGCCCCGGAGAAGCTACTTCCCGGTAGGCCGCGGCAGCCCCTTCCGGCCGAAGGCAAAGTAACTGCTTGGACCGATGAAATTGACCAGCGTGACCAGCCGCCAGAACTTCTTGGAGCCGCGGATCTGCTCTGCCGGACGGCGGGAAATGTCGCGCTGGGCGGCCACGAGGTAAGCCAGCTGCCCCGCGCCCACGATCACCGTTCCAAAGCGTGCTGCCGGGGGCATGTCCTTCCAGGATTTCTTCTTCTTTTTCACTGCGGCTCCTTGTGGTTGGTAACAGGCCCGCTGATGACGGTGGGCCTGTCAGGGCTTGTGGTCGGTGAAGGGCTCCAGTCGCTCTTTCTGTTCCGGGGTCAGCCTCAGCACCCGTCCTGTGGCTTCGTCGACGAAGGCGAGATGGCTCGACGCCTTCACACAATCCTCGCGAGTAACCGGATCCTGCACAAGGTAATGGATGTCGAAGCTGGCGCCCTTCACGGCGCCGACCCACACCTGCACCACCGCCGGGACGTTCCGGTACTCCAAGGTCTTCACGTACCGCACGCGGTGGTCCACCACGAGGGCCATGACGCCTTCGGCGATGTCATTGAAGAGCGCGACGTGCGGTTCCACTCCGGGCAGCCCTGCGCCGCGCGGCGGCCCGAACGCGGCAATGCGCGCTTCCTCCAGCATGCGGACAATCTGCACATTGTTGATGTGCCCGTAGGCGTCCATGTCGCCCCAGCGCATCGGCACGAGCACCTCGATGCGCCGGGGGTCCGGGCGGCCTGCGGGGTTCCGCCCGCTCAGCTGTGCACCGCCGTCGAATCGTCCACGGGGGTTTCCTCCACGTCAGAGCCGGCGAACTGGGACATGTACAGACGGTAGTACGCACCCTCTGCCTCGAGCAGGGCCTGGTGGTTGCCCTGTTCCACGATCTTGCCGTTCTCCATTACCAGGATGGTGTCCGCGTCGCGGATGGTGGAGAGGCGGTGGGCGATGACGAAGCTGGTCCGGTCCGTGCGTAGCGCTGCCATGGCCTTCTGGACGAGGAGCTCGGTGCGGGTGTCCACGGAGCTCGTGGCTTCGTCCAGAATCAGCAGTGACGGGTTGGCCACGAAGGCCCGGGCAATGGTGATCAGCTGCTTTTCGCCGGCACTGACGTTGTTGCCCTCCTCGTCGATGACGGTGTCGTAGCCGTCGGGCAGCGCCCGCACGAAGCGGTCCACGAACGTAGCCTTGGCCGCCGCCATGATTTCTTCCTCGGTGGCGTCCAGCTTGCCGTACCTGATGTTGTCGTAGATGGAGCCGCCGAAGAGCCAGGCGTCCTGCAGCACCATGCCCACTTTCGAGCGGAGCTCGGCCCGGCTGAGCTGCGTCACGTCCACCCCATCCAGCGTGATGGCACCCGAGTTGAGCTCGTAGAAGCGCATGACGAGGTTCACCAGGGTGGTCTTGCCGGCACCGGTGGGGCCGACGATCGCCACCGTATGCCCGGGCTCCGCCGTGAACGAGAGGTTCTCGATGAGCCGCTTGTCCTCCGTGTAGCTGAAGGTGACGTCGCGGAATTCCACGTGGCCGTCGGTCTTGGCCGGCAGGTGCTTGGTGGCGGTTTCGGCGTCCTGCTCGTCCGCGTCCAGGAACTCGAACACACGCTCGGCAGAGGCCACGCCTGACTGCAGCATGTTGGCCATGCCTGCCATCTGGCCCAGCGGCTGGGTGAACTCGCGTGAGTACTGGATGAATGCCGTGGCGTCACCCAGACTCATGCTGCCGGACGCCACGCGCAGCCCGCCCA
The DNA here is from genome assembly GCF_059090445.1 of Arthrobacter sp. B2060. Classification (NCBI taxonomy): domain Bacteria; kingdom Bacillati; phylum Actinomycetota; class Actinomycetes; order Micrococcales; family Micrococcaceae; genus Arthrobacter; species Arthrobacter sp. B2060. The sequence continues at coordinate 124,782 of NZ_JBNHFR010000007.1, read as the reverse complement.
CCACGGCAATGCCGACGTAGCTGAGGTAGGACACGAACTGCATGACCGGGAAGATGATGCCTGAGACGAACTGCGCGCCGAAGCTGGCCTTGTACAGGGCGTCGTTGCGCTCCTCGAACCGTTCCAGCATGTCCGCGTCGCGGCCGAAGACCCGCACCAGGTCGTGGCCGGAGAAGGACTCCTCGATCTGGCCGTTCAGCTGGCCGGTGTTCTTCCACTGCGCGGCGAACAGTTTCTGGCTGCGGGTGCCGATCACGCCCGCCGCTACGCCGGACAGCGGGAGGGCGATCAGCGCAATCAGGGCCAGCTGCCACGAGACGATGAACATCATGATCACGATGCCCAGGACCGTCAGGACGGAGCTGATGAGCTGCGCGAACGCCTGCTGCAGCGCCTGCTGGACGTTGTCGACGTCGTTCGTCACGCGGGAGAGGACGTCGCCGCGCTGGCGCGTATCAAAGTAGTTCAGCGGCAGCCGGTTGAGCTTCTTCTCGGTGTCGTCGCGGAGCTGGCGGATCACCTTCATGACGATCCGGTTAAGCACATAACCCTGCAGCCACAGGAAGATGTTCGCCACGAAGTACATAAGGAGGACCGCGGAGATCAGGACCGTCAGCTTCTGGAAGTCGATGCCGGTGCCGGGAACCAGTTCCATCCGGGAGATCATGTCCGCGAAGTTGTCCTGGCCCTGCGCCCGCAGGCCGTCGACGAACTGCTCCTTGCTGACTCCGGCCGGGAGCTGCTTGCCTACGACGCCGCCGAAGATGACGTCCATGGCCTGCCCGAGCACCTTGGGCGCAATGACGTTGAGGACCACGGACACGATGACCATGGCCACCACGATGTAGATGCCGACGGCCTCGGGTTTGAGCAGGCCCAGGAGCCGCTTGGCGGAGGGCCAAAAGTGCTGCGCCTTCTTCGCGGGCATGCCGCCGAACATGTCGCCGTCTGCCTCCGAGGGCTTGTACTCCTCCTCGATGAAGTCGTCGTCCTCAAGCTCTGGGGCTTCCGCGGCTGCGTCCGGACGGACGCCTTCCTCGGTATCCCCGCGCAGGGACTTGTTGTCGGCGCTCATGCCACTTCCTCCACGCTCAGCTGGGATTCAACGATTTCCTGGTAGGTGGGCGACGTCTCCAGCAGTTCATCGTGCGTGCCGCGGTCCACGATCCGGCCGTTGTCCAGCACGAGGATCTGGTCCGCCTCCGTAATGGTCGAGATCCGCTGCGCCACGATGATCACGGTGGCGTCCGCCGTGGTGTGCTTGAGTGCGGCGCGCAGCCTTGCATCGGTGGCGACGTCCAGGGCCGAGAACGAGTCGTCAAAGAGGTAGACCTTGGGCTTCGTCACCAGGGCCCGGGCAATGCACAGGCGCTGGCGCTGCCCGCCGGAGACGTTGGTGCCGCCCTGGGCGATCCGGGACGCCAGCCCGTTCTTCTTCTCTTTCACGAAGCCGTCGCCCTGCGCCACGTGCAGCGCTTCCCACAGTTCTTCATCGGTTGCCTCGGGTTTGCCGAAACGCAGGTTGTGCTCGATCGTTCCGGAGAACAGGTAGGGGCGCTGCGGCACGAGGGCCACGCGCCTGGTGATCTCGGCGCGGTCCAGCCTGCTCACGGAGACGCCGTCAAGCAGCACCTCGCCGTCGGCCACGTCATAGAGGCGGGGCAGCAGCGACAGGAGTGAGGTCTTTCCGGCGCCGGTGGAGCCAATGATCGCCACCGTTTCCCCCGGGCGGGCCGTGAAGCTGATGTTGCTCAGGACGGGGGCTTCCGCACCGGGGTAGGCGAAGGTGACGTTGCGGTATTCCACCACGCCCTCCAGCTTTGCCGGGATCTGCGGCTGCTCTGGATCATGGATGGAGGGCTCGACGTCGAGCACTTCGCCGATGCGGTCGGCGCAGACTGACGCACGCGGAATCATCATCGCCATGAACGTGCCCATCATCACGGCAATGAGGATCTGGAGCAGGTACTGCAGGAAGGCGGTCAGGGCGCCCACCTGCATGTCGCCGGAGTCCACCCGCTGGCCGCCGAACCAGAGCACGGCGGCCGTGGACAGGTGCAGGATCATGCCGATGGCCGGGAACATGAGCACGAAGAGCGCTCCGATTTTCAGGGAAACGTCCGTCAGTTCCTTGTTGGCCTCCCCGAAGCGCCCGGTCTCGTACGGCTCGCGGACGAAGGCGCGGACCACACGGATGCCGATGATCTGTTCGCGCAGCACCTCGTTTATCCGGTCGATCTTCTTCTGCATGGACCGGAAGAGCGGCATGAGACGCACAACAAGGTAGCCCACCACCACAATCAGGACAGGCACCGAGACCCAGACCAGCCAGGACAGGTTGATGTCCTCGCGCAGAGCCATGACGATGCCGCCGATGCACATGATGGGCGTGGAGACCATGAAGTTCAGGCCCATCAGGACCAGCATCTGCACCTGCTGGACGTCGTTGGTGCCGCGGGTGATCAGGGTGGGTGCGCCGAAGGTGTTCACGTCCTTGGCGGAGAAGCTCGTTACTTTCCGGAAGACGCCGCGGCGCAGGTCGCGTCCCATGGCCATCGCCGTCTTGGACCCGAAGTACACGCCGGCGATGGCGGTGCCCACCTGGAGGAAGGCCACCAGGAGCATGACGCCGCCGGTGCGCCAGATGAAGTCGGTGTCGCCGCGGGATACACCTTCGTCGATGATCTGCGCGTTGAGGCTCGGCAGGTACAGCGCGGCGATTGTGGACGCCAGTTGAAAGGCGATGACGGCCAATATGTACGGCATATACGGCTTGGCATAGCGCCGTATGAGGGTGACAAGCATGCCCACGGGTCCTTAGGAAGAGAGCGCGAATTGGTTGGGAGAAGTTGTAGCAGCCGGGGCTGACATCATTAGCCTTCCAACTGTACGAAATCCGTTGCCCATGCGAAACATCGCCGGCGAAGATCATCCCAGCGGAGTACGCCCGCCACCGCATGCCAGAGGACGTGCCACTGCGTGCCAGAAGACGTGGCTGAGGACGTGGCAGGAGCGTACCGGTCAGCTGTTCACGGAGGTGAGTTGCGCCGTCGGGCTTTCCTGCTGTGATTCCCTGGTCCCGCCAGGTGACCCTGCGGCGCCAGCAGGAGCGGGCGGCGCGTCAACGGCCCGTGCTGCCGGCTGTTCGTCCACGGTGCGCCGCAGCGGGCGTTCCGTGATCAGGAGAACTGCAACGAGCGCGATCACGGCGATGCCGGCGGCGATCAGGAAGATTTCCGCAGTGGCGTCGCCATACGCGGCGCGCATGATGTCCCGTACCGGGGCGGGCATGTCGGCCAGGTTGAGGGCTGCTCCGGAACCCCCGGCCCCGGAAAGGCCGGCCGCAGCGAACCCCTGCGCGGCGAGTTCCTGGACCCGGTTGCCCAAGATCGCCCCGAGAACCGAGACACCGATGGCACCGCCGACCGACCGGAAGAATGCCACGGATGCACTCGCGGTGCCGATGTCCCGGGCGCTGACGGTGTTTTGAACTGCCAGGACGAGGTTCTGCATCAGCATGCCCAGCCCCAGTCCCAGAATGGCAGTGAAGAGGCCCGCCTTCCAGAGATCCGTGGTGTGGTCCATGGTGCCGCCCAGGCCCAGGCCTCCGATCAGCAGGATGGCACCGGCAACGAGGTAGCCCTTCCACTTTCCGGTGCGGCTGATGAGCAGCCCTGAAACCACCGAACCGATGAGGTTGCCGGCGATCATGGGCAGGGTCAGGAGCCCTGCCTCCGTGGGAGTGGCGCCGCGGGCCACCTGGAAATACTGGCCAAGGAAGGTCGAAGAGCCGAACATGGCCACGCCCACCGCGACCGATGCCCAGATCGCCAGGGCCGTGGTGCGTTCAGAGATGATCTTCAGCGGGATGATCGGTTCGGCCACCTTGGACTCCACGACCACCAGGAGGGCCAGCAACACCACACCGCCGCCCACCATCAGCGCCGACTGCCAGGACCACCAGCCGTAGTACTCAGGGTTGCCCGCAAACGATACCCAGATCAGGAGAAGGCTGACGCCGGAGGTGAGGAGGATGGAGCCCAACCAGTCGATCCTGGCGGGGCGCCTGACGTGCTGGATTTTCAGGGTGACCTGCAGCAGGATCAGGGCCACGACGGCGAGCGGCACGCACACGAAGAACGTCCAGCGCCAGCCCAGCGGGCTGTCCACGATGAATCCGCCCAACAACGGCCCGCCGGCGGTGCCCACCGCCATGACGGCGCCCATGTAGCCGGAGTACTTTCCGCGGTCGCGCGGCGGAATCATGGACCCAATGATGGCTTGGGCCAGGGCGGTCAGGCCTCCCATGGCCACGCCCTGGATGACGCGGGCGGTGAGCAACAGCGGGATGGTGGCGGACAGACCCGCCATGACCGAGCCGGCCACGAAGACCACAATGCTCAGCTGGACCAGCAGTTTCTTGTTGTACAGGTCCGCAAGCTTGCCCCAGATGGGCGTGGTGGCGGCGTTGGCCAGGAGCGCCGCCGTGATCACCCAGGCGAAATCTGTCTGTGTCCCCTTGAGATCGGACATGATGGTAGGCAGTGCGTTGGCCACGATGGTGCTGCTGAGGATGGCGGTGAAAAACGCGGCAAGGAGGCCGGTGAGGGCCTCCATGATCTGGCGGTGAGTCATCGCCAAGGGTGGTTGGGTGGCAGTGCTCGACACGGGCGTGCTCCTAAAGGGTGGGATTCTCTGTGAGGGGGCCGGCCGCCTTTGCCCGGGCGGAATCCTTGAGGGATCCCGCAAGATTGCGGAGAATTTTTGCCGTCTCCTCGGCGTCATGCTGGCTCCACTCCCGCAGATATTCCTGCAGCGTGGAGGCACGGTGCTCTTCGATATCCCGGAGCTTCGTGCGCCCTGCTTCGGTGAGCGCCACCAGCTGGGCCCGGCCGTCCTCGGGGTCTGGCCTTCTGTGGACGAGACCCAGCTCCTCAAGTTCGGCGATATGGCGGCTGAGGACGGGGGCGCTGACGCCCAGGCGCGCGGCCAAGTGCGTGGCGCGGGACTCCTTCTCCCCCACAAACCGGAGCACGCCCTGCAGGGCCACTCCGGTTTCCATCCCCCGCGAATTGGCAACCGCCACGCACCGGACGGCCCGTTGTAGGTCGAAAATCTCGCGCACCAGTTCGGCTGCGGTGCCGGGCTCAACTGCCATGGCTGAGGCCTCCCTACTTGTTTGCCTGAAGCAACTATATCGCAAGATGGTTGCTTGAGGAAACTAAGCAGGTGCGCCTTCCGCGCCACGCTTTAAACCAGCAGCGCGAACCGGCAGGTAATGCCCTCAAAGTCGTGCCGAGGGGGCATTAGCTGCCAGTTCGCGCTGGGTGGGTTTGTGTTGCCGCTAGGCGTCCAGGTGGGTGGGGGCGAACATCTTGAGCAGGGTTTCGACGACGACGACGTTCGGGCCGTCCGCGGCGAACCCCGCCTTCAGCGCGTCCCCGACATTTTCCGGGGCCACCCGGGTGGCCGGCACGCCGAAGGCCTCGGCGAGCTTCACGAAGTCCGGGCGCGCAAGCTCGGTGGCCGTGGCTTTGCCGAACGCGCCCACCATGTACTCGCGCAGGATGCCGTACCCGCCGTCGTCCACGATCAGCCAGGTGACCGGTACGTTGTGCTGCCTGGCGGTGGCCAGTTCCGAGATCGAGTACATGGCGGAGCCGTCTCCCGAAACCGCCAGGACACGCGCGGAAGCACCGGATTTGCCGACGGTTTCCAGGCCCACCGCTCCCCCGATGGCCGCGGGGAAGCCGTAGCCCAGTCCGCCGGCGCCCTGGGCGGAATGGAACTGGCCCTCGCGGGAATCCCAGCAGCTCCAGCCCCAGTAGGCGGAAATGGTCATGTCCCAGAAGGTCTGCATGTCCGCGGGAACGGCCTCGCGGATATCGGCCATGAACGCCAGTTCCTTGCGGAGGTCCTGGGATTCCAGACGCGCCCGCACCTTGGCCAGGGTCTCGCGCACCAGGTCCTCCGGCGATACCCCGTGCCAGCTGCGGCCGGTTTCGGCGGGCTCAACCACAAGGGCCTCGTCCAAGGCGGCGAGCGCCTGTCCGGCATCAGCGCGGATGCCCAGCCCGGGCCGGTTCGATTCGAGCACGCGGGGTTCGGCGTCGATCTGGATGATGCGGCCACGCGGTTCGAACGTGAAGTAGTTGGACGTGACCTCACCGAGCGATGAGCCGATCACGATCAGCACGTCGGCATCCTCGAGGACGTCGGTCATGTAGCGGTCCTCGATCCAGGACTGCAGCGACAGCTCGTGGTTCCAGGGGAACGCGCCGTTTCCGCCGGGGGTGCAGATCACCGGGGCGCGCAGCTTCTCCGCGATGGACAGGAGCGACTTCTCGGCCCGCCCGCGGCGCGTGCCGCCGCCGGCAATGATGGCCGGACGCTCCGCGGCGGTCAGCCATTTGACGGCTTCGCGGACCAGCTCAACGCGCGGCGGATTGTCGGCGGCTTCGGCGAGCGCGTCCTCCACCGGGGGAACCATGATGGGATCGAGCAGGACATTCTGCGGAATTTCGAGCCAGACGGGGCCCTGCGGCGAGGAGATGGCTTCGGTCCAGGCATCCTGGATGGCCGAAGGAATGCCGGAGGCATGCTGGATCAGGCGCTGGCTCTTGGTGACATTCGCGGCCGAGGCCTTCTGGTCATCGAGCTGGTGCAGCATGCCCTTCCGGCGCGCCCCCAGCCCCTCCAGCGGGATCTGGCTGGCGATGACCACCATCGGCACGCCGGTGGCGTAGGCCTCCTGCAGCCCGGCGAGGGAAGTCAGCGCACCCGGGCCGGTGGACAGGAACAGCACGCCCACCTCGCCGGTGGCCCGCGAATATCCGTCGGCGGCGAAGGCACTGTTGTTCTCCACGCGCGACGACACGAAGTGCAAGTTTCCGCGGCCCATCGCGTCAAACAGGCCCAGCGCGTGCTGGCCCGGGATGCCGAACACGGTCTTCGCGCCCAGCGCCTCGAGGGTTTCGACGACGAGGTCCCCGCCGTTGCGTACGTCCGTCCCCTTCGTGGGGGATGCTGTGCCCGGATCGAAATCGATCACTGCGTCGCCCCCGCAGCCTGGCGGGTGATTCCGGCCTCGACGGGCTCGGCCAGCGGCGAGGACGCCGCGAACCCGGCCGGGCGGCGGGATTCCTGTCCCAGCGCCTGCGCGGCGTAGCCGGTGTCGGCCCCGAACCGGTCCCCTTCGACGGCGTTGTCGGCCATCAGGGTGACGAGTTCGTAGGCAACGTGGCTGGCGGCGACGCCCGTGATTTCGGCATGGTCGTACGCGGGAGCGACTTCGACGACGTCGGCCCCCACCAGGTTCATGCCGCGGAAGCCGCGGATGATCTCGAGCAGTTCCCTGCTGGTGATTCCTCCGGCTTCCGGCGTCCCCGTTCCCGGGGCATGCGCGGGGTCAAGGACGTCGATGTCCACCGAGATGTACAGCGGGCGGTTGCCGATCCGGTCCCGGACCTTGGCCACGGTCTCGAGGACGCCCTGGTAGTAGACGTCAGCCGAGGTGACGATGCCGAAGCCGAAGCGGTGGTCGTCGTCGAGATCCTTCTTGCCGTACAGCGGGCCGCGGGTGCCGATGTGGCTGATGGCCTCGGTGTCGAGGATGCCCTCCTCCACGGCCCGGCGGAACGGCGTGCCGTGGGTGTACTCGGCACCGAAGTATGTGTCCCAGGTGTCCAAGTGGGCGTCGAAGTGCAGCATGGCGATCGGGCCGCCGGCACGTTCCGCGGCGGCGCGAAGCAGCGGCAGGGCGATGGTGTGGTCTCCGCCAAGTGTCATGAGCTTGCTGCCGGACGCTGTCAGGTCCAGGGCGTTTTGCTGGACGGTCTCGATGGCCTCGTTGATGTTGAACGGGTTCACGGCCATGTCGCCGGCGTCTGCCACCTGGCAGTTCTCAAAGGGACTGACATCCCAGGCGGGGTTGTAGGGACGGAGCAGGCGGCTGGCCTCGCGGACGTGGTTGGCGCCAAATCGGGCGCCCGGGCGGTAGGAGACGCCGGAGTCGAAGGGGACGCCTACCACGGTGATGTCCGCCTTGGCCACCTGGTCGAGGCGGGGCAGCCGGGCATAGGTGGCGGCTCCCGCGTAGCGGGGAATTCGGGATGAATCGATGGGGCCAAGGTTGCCGTTGGCTTCGATGCGCAGCTCTTCCAAAGGAACGCCTCTCTTTCGAGGATGAAAGGTGGGTGTGACAGCCATCATACACTCGAAGTTGCCTAATGCGCATCATCTGTTTACAGAAACAGTGAGGGTGCGGACGGGCGCGCCGGAGCGCCGGGCCCGCCTGGGGCGGCCCGATCGGGATCACGGAAAGAAGGGAATGCCTACCGGCTGGCGGCTGGAACCAGCACCCACAGTACCTCGACGGACTGGTCCGTCGGGTTCATCCAGGTGTGCGGCTCGCGCCCCGGAAACGTGACGGTGTCACCGTCGGACAGTTCATATTCCTCGTTGGTGAGGATGAGCTTGATAGTGCCCTTGATAACGTGCAGCACGTCGACGTCGCAGTCCACGGCGTAGAGCTCGGACTCACCTCGCCCCCGCGGCTCGATGACCGCCTGGATGATCTGGACTCGCCGCTCTGAGCGGGCGGTCAGCAGCCGCTCAACGATCCCCTCGCCGCCAAGCGAGATGCGGGGGCCGGCGTCGCGCTTTGTCAGGTGGGTCTCCGGGGCGGCGAACAGATCACCGATGGATATGGACAGCACCTGGCACAGGGTGACCAGCGAGGCAACGGACGGCGAGGTCAGGTCGCGCTCGACGCGGCTCAAAAAGCCCTTGGTCAGCCCGGTGGCATCCGCCACCTGTTCGATCGTGAGCCGCTGCGACTGGCGGGCGGCACGGATTCTTGAACCGATGGCAACCGGAACATTGCTCGGCTCAACTGGAAGTGCCTTCATCTACGAACCTTTCACGGCCGGCCGCTCGGCCCCATCTTTGGAGCCATACTAGCGGCCCGCCACTCATCTGACGCCGCCGAAACCGCGTCACAGAGGATTGCGTCTTGACTGTTACTCGAATCACAGCCTACGCTGGAAAGCAACAACTGTTGCCTACGAAGCAACAGGAGCGAACCCTTCAGTTTCCCCCTCAGAGCAGCGCAATCCGTGCAACCCCCAACTGCTACTCCCCCCGGATTGCCGCAAAGCTGCCAGAGCTCCAAGGAGCCCCAAATCATGGACCCAAATTTCGTCAATATCGCCATCGTGGTGGTGTACCTGGCCGCAATGCTGGCCTTCGGATGGTGGGGCAAGTCCCGCACCCGAAACAACAGCGACTTCCTCGTGGCAGGCCGTCGCCTCGGACCTTTCCTCTACACCGGAACCATGGCCGCCGTCGTCCTTGGCGGGGCTTCAACCGTGGGCGGCGTCGGCCTCGGCTACACCTTCGGCATCTCCGGCATGTGGCTGGTAGTCGCCATCGGCGCCGGCGTGCTGCTGCTGAGCCTGCTCTTTGCCGGCACCATCCAGAAGCTCAAGATCTACACCGTGTCCCAGATGCTGACGCTGCGCTATGGCAGCCACGCCACCAAGACCTCCGGCATTGTGATGCTGGCATACACGTTGATGCTCTGCGCCACCTCCACCGGCGCCTACGCCACCATCTTCGTGGTGCTCTTTGACTGGGACCGGGCGCTGGCCATCGCCGTCGGCGGTGGCATCGTGCTGGTCTACTCAACGATTGGCGGGATGTGGTCCATCACCCTTGCCGACCAGGTCCAGTTCGTCATCAAGACCGTGGGCATCTTTATCCTGATGCTGCCGTTCACCCTCAACGCCGCCGGCGGACTCGACGGGATCCGCAGCCGCGTTGACGCCAGCTTCTTCCAGATCGATGGCATCGGCCTGCAGACCATCATCACCTACTTCGTTGTCTACACCCTGGGCCTGCTCATCGGCCAGGACATCTGGCAGCGTGTGTTTACGGCGAAGACTCCGAAAGTTGCCCGCTGGGGCGGGGCCACGGCCGGCATCTACTGCATCCTCTATGGTGCTGCCGGCGCCCTGATCGGCCTCGGCGCCCGCGTCGCCCTGCCCGACATTGACGTCGCGACCGGAGGCAAAGACGTCGTCTACGCGGAGGTGGCACAGAACCTGCTGCCCATCGGCGTCGGCGGTCTTGTGCTCGCCGCCGCGGTCGCAGCCATGATGTCCACAGCGTCCGGCGCGCTGATCGCCGCCGCCACCGTGGCCCGCGCCGACGTCCTTCCATTCGTGGCCAGCTGGTTCGGCAAGACGATCAACACCGACGACTCGGACAACCCCGAGCACGACGTCAAGGCAAACCGCCTCTGGGTGCTGGGACTCGGCATCGTGGCCATCCTCATCGCCATCATCACCAAGGACGTCGTGGCGGCGCTGACCATCGCCTACGACATCCTGGTGGGCGGCCTGCTCGTCGCCATCCTCGGCGGCCTCGTGTGGAAGCGGGGCACGGGCGTGGCCGCCGCGGCGTCCATGGCAGTGGGTTCCGTCGTCACCCTCGGCACCATGATCTACCTGGAGATTAACGCCGCGGCGCCGCTGGATGGCATTTACGCCAACGAGCCGATCTACTACGGCCTCCTGGCTTCGGCCGTGGTCTACGTGGCAGTGTCACTGTCGACCAGGCCCACCGATCCGGCCGTCATGAAGAACTGGTACCGCCGCGTGGCCGGCCAGGAATCCGAGGAACCAGCGGTTCACGTCCCGGCCGGCTAACCTGGCGCGGCCAAGCAACCGGCTGAGCCTTGGTGCTCGAAGCCAGCCGCTTGAGCCTGGTCGCTTGAGCAACCGAAACGCCCGACGGCGGTGCCTTCCCCTCGTGGGGGAACGCACCGCCGTCGGGCGTTAAGGTCGGGGGTCAAGACAGACTGGTTATGGCTCGTATTCCTCGTCCTCGCGGAACTCGTCCGTGTCCAGCGCGACGACGCGCTCGTCGCTGTCAACCGCTTCCGGCGCTGTGGGAACGACCCTCTCCTCGGAATCAAGGAACTCGTCTTCGGCATCCCAGTCCTCATCCACCGGTACATCCTCGGCGAAGTCGTAGGCGGGATCAGATTCGATGGTGCGGCGGGCAGGCTCGGGGTTTGATCCGGTGGTGTTCATACTGCAGACCTCCGTGTGATTGGACTTCCGTGCCCTCCGTCAACGAGGCACGTTTTCATCAGATCACCACCCATGCAGGGGGTCAAGAGCCGGCCCGGAGGCAGCACAGAGAGCCCCGCCGGGGCGGCAGAATACGGGATCCCTAAAACTTACGCTGAGGAATACCGGCCGAAAAACCGCGGATTTGCGGGGTAAGCTGGGCAAGCAATGGGGCAGAACCATGCCTCATCCAGCCCAGGAGTCCCCGTGTCTCAGCCCGCAAAATCTGACCATCACAGTGCAGCCGCCGCCCGCGCCACCCCGGACGCAGCGGACATCAAACGCTGGCGCCAGTACCTGGCGGACGAACGTGCCGAGGCCGCCGTCTACCGGGACCTCGCCCAGAACCGGTCCGGCGAAGAACGCGCCATCCTCCTCGCCCTGGCAGCGGCCGAAGGCCGCCATGAGGCGCACTGGCTCAAGCTGCTCGGAGAGCATGCGGGCAAGCCCCGCCGCGCTTCCGCCCGTAGCCGGCTGCTGGGTTTCCTTGCCCGGCACTTCGGGTCCGTTTTCGTGCTCGCCCTGGCACAGCGCGCGGAGGGACGCTCCCCCTACACCCGGGAGCCGTCCGCCACACCCGCCATGGCTGCGGATGAACAGATCCATGAGGAAGTGGTGCGCGGTCTTGCCACCCGCGGACGCAACCGGCTGGCAGGGACCTTCCGGGCTGCGGTTTTCGGGGCGAACGACGGGTTGGTCAGCAATCTGGCGCTTGTGATGGGCATGGCCGCAACGGGTGTGGCCAGCTCGGTGGTGCTGCTGAGTGGCATTGCGGGCCTGCTGGCGGGTGCCTTCTCCATGGGCGCCGGCGAATTTGTCTCCGTCCGCTCCCAGCGTGAACTCCTTGCCGCCACCCGTCCCACGCAGGTGACGCTGGCGGCTGCGCCCCAGCTCGATATCGAACACAACGAGCTCCTGCTGGTGTATCTGGCCCGCGGCATGTCCCGCGAGGCCGCCGAACACCGGGTGGCCGAGCGGATGGGGCTCTTCAGCTGCGACTGTGATCCGAGCCTCTCGCTGCGGCCTGAGCTCCCGCAGTCCCAAGATGAGCACGAGGCAGTTGGCACGGCCTGGGGCGCAGCGCTGTCCAGCTTCTGCTTCTTTGCCTCAGGCGCGATCGTCCCCATCGTTCCCTTCCTTTTCGGCATGACAGGCATTGGTGCGCTCGTGACGGCCGCCGTCCTGGTCGGCATGGCACTGCTGGCGACCGGCGGCGTCGTCGGCCTGCTGTCCGGAACGTCGCCCCTGACCCGGGGCCTGCGCCAGCTGGCTATCGGCCTGGGCGCCGCGGGCGTCACCTACATGTTGGGAATGGTCTTCGGCGCGGTGATCGCCTAGTGCCGGAAAACGGGCACCGGAAGCACGCGCGCCATGCGGGGTCGGGCAAGGCCGCCCGCAGCTTCATCCGGAACCTTGTCCTGATATCCGCCATCGGGTGTGGCGCCTTCCTGGCCGCAGGCCTCGCCTATAACGATCCGCGCCTGGCAGGCCTGCTCGAGTTCCGTCTCGGAACCGGGGAGGAGAACCCCGCCGCGGATTCCGGCGAGACCGGCGTTGAGCACGAAGCCGGCCACGCCGGGGAACCGGGAGAACCGGGAACCGACAGCCGCGCGGCGGACGCCCCGCCGCCGGGTACCGAGGAAGCGGACGCGCCGCTCGGCACGCCCCAGGCCCCGCCCGAACCTAGCAATTCGTACGCGTTTTTGGCCACAAACGACGACGGCACTCCCGTGGGATTCTCACCGTGCCGGCCGCTGCACTATGTGGTGAACGACGACCCTGCCCCGGCGGGCGCGGCCGGGCTGGTCCATGAGGCCATCAAGACGGTTTCACGCGCGACGGGCATCCGCTTCATCAACGACGGCTCCACCGACGAACAGCCGTCCGCGCAGCGCGACCCGTACCAGCCCGAGGCTTACGGGGAACGGTGGGCACCGCTGTTGATCAGCTGGACCACGCCGGAGGCAGCCCCCAAGCTCAAGGGCCAGATCATCGGCACTGGGGGCAGCACGCATTACAGCTATGGCGACGGTCCCAAGAGCTTCGTCACCGGAAGCCTGGAGCTGGATGCACCGCAGATCGGCGTTGAACTGAACCGGCCGGACGGGCCCGCTTATGCCACCGCCGTCATCCTGCATGAACTCGCGCACGTCATGGGGCTTGAGCACGTGAATGACCCTGTCCAGCTGATGTACCCGGAAATCGGCACGCCTGACGGTCTGGCCGCCGGGGACCTCAACGGCCTCCATGCACTGAGCCAGGCGCCGTGCCGGAAGGACCTCTAGGAATCGAGGACCGCGAGCGCTTCGTCCACGGTATCCACCAGGAAGATCCGCTCCTCCATCGCCCGCCCGGCGGCGAGGCTCCGCAGCATGGGCCACGTGGGGTAGCGGCGCTCCCAGTGGTCACGGCCCACGAGCACCATTGGTGTCAGGGTTTCGGGTGCACCGTAGTAGTTCTCGCATGCGTCCTGGAAGATCTCCTGGACGGTCCCCGCCGCGCCGGGCAGGAACACGATTCCGCCATTGCACAGCTCCAGCAGAATCGCCTCGCGGACGGCGTTGGCGAAGTACTTGGCGATGTGGGTCGCGAAATAGTTGGGCGGTTCGTGGCCGTAGAACCAGGTGGGGATCCCCACCGATGCCGTTCCGCCCGGATAACGCTCGACGACGGCGGCCGCCGCGCGTGCCCACGCGGACACAGAGGGCCGGAAGCCGGGGACGGATGCCAGTTCAGCCAGGACAGCCCGGAACGCCTTTTCGGGCACTTCACTGAGGTAGGCCCCCAGGTTGGCCGCCTCCATGGCCCCGGGCCCTCCGCCGGTGGCCACCATCCGCCCGCTGCGGGCCAGCAGCCTGCCCAACGCAGCAGCGTCGGCGAAGCCCGCGGTTCCCCGCTGCGCCGCGTGGCCACCCATGACCCCGACGACCGTGCTGCCCCCGTCCTTGGTTGACCGGACCAGCTCGTCGAGGGCGTCGCCGATGGCGTGGTCGTGCAGGGCAGCAGCGAGCGTGGCGTCGAGGCGGTGACGCTGGCCGGGCCGGATGCTCCACTGGTACACCAGGGCGTCCGGTGTTTCCTCATACGGCGTGTCCTGAATTCCGGCGTAGAGCTCCTGCGGCGTGTAGAGCTCCGCGCGGTAGGCATCAAACGGCACTCCGGTCAGCTTCGGAAAGATCAGGGCGCCGCGACGGCGGAGCGCTTCTTCCACCCCCGGGTCGAACGTGCAGCCCAGGAACACCGCGCCTTCGGCGTCCATGGCCGCGAGCGCCGGGGCCCGGCCGCGCAGGTCCAGGGACTGCGCGTGCCAGCCGTGCATGGTCTTCGCTCCGTCGCTGACCAGCCGGTCGAATCCGGAGAGGCTCTCGACCTCGAGGGTCCGCGGGCTCGGGTTCAGGCTGCCGGAGGGGTTCATGATGCCAGCCTAGCGAGCCCGAACGCCGAAGTGCCCCGCAGCTGGGCTGCGGGGCACTTCTTTGTTCTCCATGCTGGTCCGGGTCTAGGAGACTTGGAGGCCTCCGTTGATGTCATACGTGGCGGCGGTGATGTAGCCGGAGTCCTCTCCCAGCAGGAAGGAGATGAGTGCAGCCACTTCCTCCCGGGTGCCGACGCGGCCCATCATGATGCCTTCGGACATCTGGGCTTTGCGCTCCTCGGTCAGCGTTCCGCCCATGATGTCGGTGTCGATCGGGCCGGGGGCGATGGCGTTGACCGTCACGCCGAACTCGCCCACTTCGCGGGCCAGGGCCCGGGTGAACCCGATGATGCCGGCCTTGGAGGCGCTGTAGGCGACCTTGGAGTACGTGCCGCCGCCACGCTGGGCCGAGATCGAGGAGATGCTCACGATGCGGCCCAGCTTGCGCTCGATCATGCCCTTCAGCACGCGCTGGGAGACTACGAAGGTGCCGCGCATGTTGATTGCGAAGACCTTGTCCCATTCCTCCACGGTGGTCTCCATGAAAGGTGTGGGCGAGCTGATGCCTGCCAGGTTCGCCAGAGCCACGATCGGCGGCAGCGTCTCTTCGATCTCGGTGATCGCCCGGTCCACGGACACGGCGTCCGAGACGTCGGCGCCCACGCCGATTGCCTTCACCGCGCGGTTGGAGCCGATTTCGGCTGCGGCCGCCTTCGCATCCTCGGCGTTGATGTCCAGGATGGCGATGGACCAGCCTTCGCTGGCCATGCGGTCGGCAGCTGCGCGACCGATGCCGCGGGCTGAGGCCGCACCGGTCAGGACGACGGTGCGTTCTGCGGGGAAGGACGTGGTTGAGCTCATTGCAGGTATTCCTTTAGCTGGTATTAGCCGGTTCTTGGCGGGTGGTTCTTAGTTGGTGACGGTGACCTTGTTGGCTGCCTCGACTGCGGGATCCAAGGCGGCGTCACCCTCGGGACGCTTGCGGGCGTAGAGGTAGGTGGCCACCGCGGTGACGCAGAGGCAGAAGGAGAGGAACAGCAGGCCGCTCTGGTTGCTGCCGGTGGCGTCGTTGAACAGGCCGACGGCGTAGGGTGCAACGAAGCCGCCGAGGTTACCCAGCGAGTTGACCATGGCCAGGCCGGAGGCTGCTGCTGCGCCGGTGAGTGCCGCGGACGGCATGGACAGGAACGGGGCGATGGCGCCGTAGATGCCCATGGCCGCGGCGGTGAGGGCGATCAGGGCAAGGACGGGGTTGACCTGGAGGAGGTAGCCTGCGGACAGCAGACCCACACCGGCCAGCACCATGCTGACGGAGCTGTGCCAGGCGCGCTTGCCCGTCTTGTCGGCACGCTTGCTCCAGAAATACACGAAGACTGCTGCGATGGAGTACGGAATGAGGACGATGAATCCGACCTGGGCGGTGGAGAACTTGCCGAGGGCGGCCACGATCGTGGGCATCCAGAGTCCGAGGCCGTAGATACCGCAGACCAGGCCGAAGTAGAGGGCCGAGTAGACGAGGGTGCGCTTGTCCTTGAGGCCGGCCAAGAAGTTGTGGCTGACGCCCTTTGACTTGGCGGCGAGTTCGGCGTCCATGGTGGTGGCCAGCCACTCGCGTTCGTCGGCGTTGAGCCACTTGGCGTCCCGCGGGCGGTCCGTCATGAGGATCGGGGTCAGCACGCCCAGCAGGATCGCGGGGATGCCTTCGATGATGTACAGCCACTGCCAGCCGTGCAGGCCCCAGATGCCGTCCATCTGCAGCAGCAGGCCGGAGACCGGGGCGCCGAGGGCGTTGGAGATCGGCTGGGCCAGGATGAAGATGCCGAGCACGGTGACGCGCTGCGCGGCGGGGAACCACAGGGTCAGGTAGAAGAGGATCGCAGGGAAGAAGCCTGCTTCAGCGGCACCCAGCAGGAACCGGATGATGTAGTAGGTGGTTTCGCCGTTCACCAGGGCCATCGCGGTGGCGAAGATGCCCCAGGAGATGAGGATCCGGGCCAGCCATTTGCGGGCGCCGAACCTGTACATCCCAGCGTTGCTGGGCACTTCCAGGAGGGCGTAGCCGAGGAAGAAGATGCCCGCGCCGAGTCCGTAGGCAGCGGCGGTCAGGCCGATGTCCTCGCTCATGGTCAGCTTGGCGAAGCCGACGTTGTTCCGGTCCAGATAGGCAATGAAGTAGAGCAGGACGATCAGGGGCATGACGCGGCGGCGGACTTTGCGGAGCGTGCGGTCGCCAAGCTCACCGAGTCCGGAGTGCTTTGTGGTTAATGAAGTCATCATCGACCTTCTATCTGTCGGTTCCGGACCGGCGGCTTCGCGCGGGGGAATCCGAGGCGTTTATTTGGGCTGTAATCGCTCCAGAGCGGAGCAGCTTTTTGATTGCTGAGGTTCTTGATTATTTGAATCTGATGTCAGACATCTGACGGGAGAACATGAAAAAGATCTTAGAAGGGTGACGCGCATTACGTCAAGGTGGCCCGGGCAGGCTTTAGGATTTGGCGCCGTGGACGTAGCGTTCGTAGTCTTCGAACGTCTGGTCCATGTGCTCGTCCATGGCGCGCCGTGCCAATTCGGCGTCACCGGTGAGGATGCTGTCCAGCACGCGCTGATGGAAGGCGATGGCGTGGCGCTGGATCTCCGGGATGGCGGACGTCTCCCGGCGCGCGCGGTAGAGCGACTGGCCCAGTTGCGCGAGCAGGGCGCGCACGAAAGGGTTCCCCGAGGCCTTCAGCACGACGTCGTGGAAGGCGATGTCGGCCGTCACGAACCCGTCTAGGTCTCCGGATTCATGGAACCGCTTCATGTCGGCGATTGCCTGCCGCATCTCCTCGGCGTGTTCCGGCGAATGGCGCCTGGCGGCTAGCGCCGCCGCGCCTGTTTCCACCATGCGGCGCACCTCGATCAGGCCGATGGACACCTGGTCCGCCGCGTTGCCG
Organism: Arthrobacter sp. B2060; assembly: GCF_059090445.1. Classification (NCBI taxonomy): domain Bacteria; kingdom Bacillati; phylum Actinomycetota; class Actinomycetes; order Micrococcales; family Micrococcaceae; genus Arthrobacter; species Arthrobacter sp. B2060. The sequence continues at coordinate 107,299 of NZ_JBNHFR010000007.1, read as the reverse complement.
TACGAGGCGGCCTTGATGATCGCATCCAGCCCCGTCCAGTTTTCCGTGGGATTAACGAACGTTCCCCGGCCCGCCTTGACGTACAGAATGTTCTGCGCCCGCAGTGCCTTGAGCGCCTCCCGCACGGTCAGGCGGCTGACGTCATAAACCTTGGCAATGTCGGCTTCCGGTGGCAGGGCCTCATGCGGCTTGAGCCTGCCGTCAAGGATGTCGTCCAGCAGGCCGTCGACGAGACCGTCAACCAGTGTCCTGCGACCCATGGGAACGACCTACTTTCGCCTTGCCTGCTGCCCTCGATGCGCCTAACACTACAGAAGCGGGGCGCGGCCGGGGTAAAGCACGGGAAACCTGCACGGACTCAAGCGGCCCGGGCCGGTCAAAAGTGGTGCAGAATTTGAGAATGCAGAATTCAGCCCCTGCCACCCCGCCGCGCCCGCGCATCGGCATCCCAGTCCGGCTCAGCAGCTCGGCCGATCCCGACCCCCGCGTGGCCAAGGCCAACGGCCTCTTCGATGACATCGTTGGCCTCGTGCGCGACGGCGGCGGTGAACCCGTGCTATTAACCCCCGAACTGCTCGGCGACGGCCTGTTCGACGGCGGCCGGCGGGCCGGCGCAGGCGGGACGCTTGACGGCGCCGTCCTTCCCGGCGGCGGTGACGTCGACCCGCGGCTGTACGGTGAGGAGCCGGGCGCCACCCTTTACGACGTCAACCCGGAGCAGGACCGCCTGGATATCGCGGTGGCACGTCGGACGATCGACGCCGGACTCCCCCTCCTGGGAATCTGCCGGGGCCACCAGCTGCTCAACGTCCTGTACGGCGGAACGCTGATCCAGGACATGACACCGGGAACCGTGGCCCACCGCGACGGCGGCGGCTTGTGGGCCTGGCACGAGGTGGCGATCATGCCAGGCTCCAGGGTGGCGCACTTGTACGGTGCCATCGCGGATCCGGAATCCGGGACCCCAGGTGCCTTCGGGGTGAAGATCGCTTCCGGACACCACCAGGCCGTGGCGAAGGTGGCTCCCGGCCTGGTGGTGTCCGCCGTGGCAGATGACGGCACCGTCGAGGCGCTGGAAGATCCCGAGCGGTGGGTGGCCTCGGTCCAGTGGCACCCCGAGGTCCGCAGGCTATCGGAAGCCGAGCGGCGGGCACCGTTCCGCGCATTCGTGGAAGCCTGCAGCCGCTGACTCCGACGGCCGCGATTACCGCGGCAGTATGGGCAATCGCGGCAGTACAGGCCGCGGCTAGATGGTGACGGCGGCCGCGACTCGCACGGGCACCCCGGTTTCGAGCGACTCCTGGGCGGCGTCGGACACCCGGGATGCCGCGACGGCGTCTTCGGGCGTACAGGGGTTCTCCCGCTGTCCAAGCACGAGCTCGGCAAAGGCGGCCATCTCGGACCGGTAGGCCTGGTCGAAACGCTCAGCGAATGTCCTGTGGGAATCTCCCGACGGAAATCCGACACCGGCTTCCGCCGAGGCCAGCGCGGCCTTCTCGTCAAGGCCCACCATGAGGGAGCCTTCCGAACCTTGGATTTCCAGCCGGACATCGTGCCCGGCCCCGTTGTAGCGCGAGGCGCCCACGGAACCCAGCGTGCCGTCGTCGAACGTGACCACCGCCAGCGCCGTGTCCACGTCCCCCACTCGGCCTATGGCCGGGTCGCCCTTATTGGAGCCTTTGGCGTAGACCTCCACGATTTCCCGGCCGGTGAGCCAGCGCAGGATGTCGAAGTCATGCACGGAGCAATCGCGGAACAGCCCTCCCGACGTCGCCAGGAACTCCAGAGGCGGCGGCATCATGTCACAGGTAACGGCCCTCAGCGAGTGGATCCAGCCGAGCTCCCCGTCCTCGTAGGCGCGCTTTGCCTCGACGTATCCGGCGTCGAACCTCCGCTGATGGCCGATCTGGACCACTCCCCCTTTGGCCCGGATGTACTCCAGGACCGGCAGGGAATCAGCCACGCTCAAGGCCACCGGCTTCTCACAGAACACCGGAATGCCGGCATCCACGCCCGTCCTGATCAGTTCCGGGTGTGTGCCGGTTCCGGTGGCAATGACCAGGCCGTCGATTCCCGAGCCGAGCAGCGCCTTGACGGAAGGCAGGAACTCGGCGCCCAGGCTCTGTGCGACGGCACGCGCGTGCTCCGCGGCAACATCCGTGAGCCTGAGCCGGACGTTGATCCCCTGCGGGTGGAGCACGCCGTTCAGTGCCGCAATGTTGTTCGCATGCATCACGCCGATGCGGCCGACGCCGACAAGTCCGAGCGTTAGGTCCTTCATACAGTTCCTTTTGCAGTGGAGTGAATGCAGTCAGGTGGATGGCCGGTTTCGCGGACTCAGGTTCCCGCGTGCCTTGGCGTGCCGGCGCTGGAGGCTCCGGCGACTTCGGCCTGGACTTCCTTGACGATGTCGCCGTGCCCGCCGAGCTGCTCGAGTTCGTGGGCGAGTTCGGCCAGTTCGGCGCCGCCGGCCATCTGGGCAGTGAGCTCGTCCAGGGTGATGTCCTTCTTGTCGTAGTAGCCGATCGACTTGCCGCGCTTGAGCAGCAGGAACCGGTCGCCCACAGGGAAGGCGTGGTGGGGGTTGTGGGTGATGAAGATGACGCCCAGTCCCCGGTCGCGTGCCTGCAGGATGTAGCGGAGCACGACGCCGGACTGCTTCACACCCAGCGCGGCTGTGGGTTCGTCCAGGATCAGGACCTTGGCGCCGAAGTAGACGGCGCGGGCGATCGCGACGCACTGGCGTTCACCACCGGAGAGCTGGCCGATGGGCTGCTCGACATCGCGGAGGTCGATGCCCATGTCGGCGAGTTCCTTTTTGGTGATGTCCTTCATCTTCTGGACGTCCAAGCTCTTGAACGGTCCTACGCCGGTGGTCAGCTCGGAGCCGAGGAAGAAGTTGCGCCAGATGGGCATCAGCGGAACCACGGCGAGGTCCTGGTAGACGGTGGCGATGCCGACGTCCAGGGCGTCCCTGGGGGAACTGAACTTGCGCTCCTCCCCCATGACATTCAGAACGCCTTCGTCGTGCTGGTGCAGCCCGGCGATGATCTTGATCAGGGTGGACTTGCCGGCGCCGTTGTCGCCGAGGACGCAGGTAACGCGGCCGTTGTCCACTGCCATCGTGACGTCGGTGAGGGCGACGATGTTGCCGTAGTGCTTGCCGACGCTCTCCAGCGAGAGCAGGTGCACGGGGGTGTGGGTCAGCGGATCCTTCTCATCCTTGAGGAGCTGCTGCTGGTCGATCTGCTTGGCGTTCATGGTTTCAGCCCTTACTTGCTTGCGTCTGCGCGGCGCTTGACGATCAGGTTCACGATGGTGGCCAAGAGAAGCATCAGGCCGAGGAAGAACTTGAACCAGTCCGGATTCCACTGCGCGTAGACGATGCCCTTGTTGGCCATGCCGAAGATGAAGGCGCCGATGGCGCCGCCCACGGCCGAGCCATAGCCGCCGGTCAGGAGGCAGCCGCCGATCACCGCAGCGATGATGTAGAGGAACTCGTTGCCCACGCCCTCACCTGACTGGACGGCGTCAAAGGCGAAGAGGTTGTGCATGCCCAGGATCCAGCCGCAAAAACCGACCGCCATGAACAGGCCGATCTTGGTGGCCTTGACCGGAACGCCCACGGCGCGGGCAGCGTTCGCGTCGCCGCCGACGGCGAAGATCCAGTTGCCCACCTTGGTGCGCAGCAGCACCCAGGACGCCACGGCAACCAGGGCGATCCAGATGAAGACCGTGTTATTGACGTCCACCCCGGCGATGTTAACCGAGGAGGCAAAGATGGCCCGGGCTGCCTGGTAGCCGTCCATGTCGGAAATGGACGGGGAGGACACGCCGCCGCCGATCATGCGGGTCAGGCCCAGGTTGAGGCCGGTCAGCATCAGGAAGGTTGCGAGGGTAACGATGAAGCTCGGCAGCTTGGTCTTCATCAGAATCCAGCCGTTGATGTACCCGATGCCGAGCGAGACCACGAGGGCCAGGATCACGCCGACCCAGACGTTCATGCTGAAGTACCAGCTGAACATTGACGCGGTGAGGGCGGAACTGATGACTGCGACGCCGGTGGAGAGGTCGAACTCGCCGCCGATCATCAGCAGCGACACTCCAACGGCCATGATGCCGATGGTGGAGCTGCCGTAGAGGACGGTGGCGAAGGCGTTCGGCTGGATGAACGTCTGGGAAACCGAGGCGAAGAAGACGAAGAGGACGATTGCGCCCACGAGGGCGCCGACTTCAGGACGTGCCAGGAGTTTCTGAAAGGGGTTGCGCTTGGCCACGCGCTCATCGCGCAGCGCCGGGGGTTTCGACACACTCTGGGTGATGGTCATGATGATGCTCCTACCTAGGGCCGGGTCCGCTGCCTGGAGCCGCGGACCCGGCGGGAGGGGCGTCCTTAGCGGACGCCGTCCTTGGCGAACTTGAGGACGTCGGTGGCTGCAGCCTTGTCGACGATGGACGGGCCGGTCAGCACGGGCTGCCCGCCGCCGATCTTGAAGCCACCGCGCTTGGCCTGCCACAGCGAATCAATTGAGCCGTAGCCCTGCAGCCACGGCTGCTGGTCAACAGTAAATATGACATCTCCGTCGGCAATCTTCTGGGCGAGCTCAGGGTTCATGTCGAACGAGGCCACCTTGGCCTTGCTGCCGGCGCCGGTCACGGCCTTCAGGATGGTCAATGTGTAGGGCGCACCCAAGCCAATGATGGCATCGGCATCAGCAGTGGCCTGCAGTTTGGCGGTAACAGTGGAGGAAACCTGGGCCATGTCCGTTCCGGGAACGTACAGGATCTCCGTTCCGGCCACCTTTTCCTTGACCCCTGCGCAGCGGGCTTCCAGACCCACGTGCCCCTGCTCTTGGATAACACAGATGGGGTGCTTGAGCCCCAGTTCGCTGAGCTTCGTTCCGACTGCGGCGCCAGCGAGCTTTTCGTTGGACCCGAAGTGGGTGAAAGCACCCAGTTGTGCAGAGACCGATTCGCCGGCATTGAGGCTGACTACAGGTATGCCGGCGTCTGTGGCCTTCTTGAGGGAGTCCTTCAGCGCATCCGGCTTAGCCAGTGTTACGGCAATGCCGTCCACCTTCTGATCAATTGCCTGCTGGATAAGCTGTGCCTGGCGTCCACCTTCAGGGTCCGATGTGTAGAGCAGTTCCACATTATCCTTCGCGGCGGCCTCCTCCGCTCCCTTGCGGACGATATCCCAGAAGGTGTCTCCCGGGGCCGCATGGGTGATCAATGCGACTTTCATCCGGGGAGTGCTGACCACCTGCCCGCCGCCTCCGGCGTTGCCCGCATCGGCGGGCTTGCCACCAGTGCTGGAGCACGCGGTCAGGGCCAACATGGGCACAACGGCCGCCACCAAGGCCGTCTTCCGCCACGAAAACTTAGTCACGATGAATCTCCTTTGATTTGGGGGCTGGGACCGTCGCCCCGATGCGGGGTCACCAAAGCCTTCTACACCGATCATGGTGATTCGGCTCACAGATGTCAATAGTTTGTCCTGACATTAGGATGTTTTAACGAGATTACTTTCCTCAGACACAGGGAAACGCTCGGACGCTTGCGGGAGCAGCCAAACCTGGAGAGAGGCCTTGACCCGAAAGCACCCGCTGCTAATATCAGGTAAGGCAGTATGTCCTATCAAGCGAACATGCCGCTGACATATGGGTACCTGGACGCAGGATCCCGCAGCATAAAAGGGAGCACTCATGGCGAACCAACTTCACCTCAGCATCGACAGGTCGTCGCCGGTGCCGTTGTACCACCAGGTGGTGCAAGGCATCGAGGCCGCGATCCACACGGGGCTGCTGGAGCCGGGCAGCCGGCTGGAGAATGAAATTGACCTCGCCGCCCAGCTGAACCTTTCCCGGCCCACCATGCGCAAGGCCATGGACGAACTGGTTCGCTCGGGACTGCTGGTCCGCAAACGCGGCGTGGGCACCCAGGTGGTCTCAAGCCAGGTCCGCCGCCCCCTGGAACTCTCCAGCCTGTATGACGACCTCGCCAACAACGGCAGCAAGCCCACCACCGACGTCCTGACGTTCGCGCACGTCGAAGCCGACGATGCCACGCGAAAGGCACTGCACCTGCCGGCAGGGGCGAAGGTCTATCACTTCACCAGGCTCCGCAAGGTCGGCGGGAAACCGCTGGCCCTGATGGAAAACTGGGTCCGCGATGACATCACGCACATCGACGAGGAGCTGCTGGGCTCGCAGGGGCTCTACGGCATTCTTCGTGGCGGCGGGGTCAACTTCCGTCTGGCCACACAGCGGATTGGCGCCATGGTGGCCAACGAGTACCAGGCCCCGCTCCTCGAAACGGAGCCCGGCTCGGCGCTGGTGACCATGGAGCGCACCGCCGTCGACGACACCGGCCGGAACGTCGAGACCGGACACCACGTGTACCGCGCCGATTCCTACAGCTTTGAAATGACCCTCGTACAGCGGTAACCACCCCCGTGCCACGAGCTCCGCCGTGGAACCGCTTCAGCACTGGACCGTGAAAAGCGGACTCTGAAAATAGCCGGACCCTGACCACTTACGACCCGAAAGAGAACAATTTATGGCCGACTGGGTATATCCGCTGGGCAGCGCAGCCGAAGGATGCTGGGACGTTTCGCTGGGAACAGCGGACTCCGCGATCACCGTCGAGGGGTGGGCACATACCGGACTGAAGGTGGCCACGCTGGCCCCGGGCGCCGTCGTCGAACTCCCCGCAGCGGGCGAGGAACGCATCGTGATTCCGTTGAGCGGCGCCTTCACGGCGGCCGTGGACGGTGAGAAGTATCAGCTGGCCGGCCGCGCCAGCGTCTTCAGCGGCCCCACGGATGTGCTGTACTCCGGCACCGGGAAGGCGGTCACGGTCAGCTCGTCCGACGGCGGCCGGGTTGCCGTCGCCACGGCGCCCGCCAACGTCCAGTACCCCACCCGTCTGGTCACGGCGGCGGAGACCCCGGTGGAACTGCGCGGCGCCGGGAACTGCTCGCGCCAGGTCCACAACTTCGGCACCCCCGCGGCGCTGGAGGCTGACCGCTTCATCGTGTGCGAAGTCATCACGCCCGCAGGCAACTGGTCCTCCTACCCTCCCCACAAGCACGATGAGGAGAAGGAGGGCGAGACCTCCCTGGAGGAGATCTACTACTTCGAGACCCGGGTGGCGGTTGTTCCCGGCATCGCAGGCCCGGGCGGTGACGCGGATGCCATCGGCTACCAGCGGGTCTACGCCTCCGACGAGCGCCCCATCGACGTCGCCGCCGAGGTCCGCACCGGCGACGTGGTCCTGGTCCCCTACGGCTGGCACGGCCCCGCCATGGCCGCACCCGGCTACGACATGTACTACCTGAATGTCATGGCCGGGCCCGGACGGGTCCGTGACTGGCTCATCAGCGACGACCCCCACCACGGCTGGGTCCGCCAGAGCTGGGAGGGCCAGGACGTGGATCCGCGCCTGCCGTTCCGCGCCTAGCTGCCGTTGAATTCAGCGGGATGGGGCCCCGTGCGCCCGTTCCGCTCCAAGGCATCGATGGCCGCCAGTTCGGAGTCTGCCAGGTCAAAGCCGAAGAGGTCCAGGTTCTCCCGGATCCGCGACGGCGTGACCGACTTGGGGATGATGATGCGGCCCTGCTGCAGGTGCCAGCGCAGGATCGCCTGGGCCGGCGAGACTCCGTGGTCCGCGGCCATCCGGGTGACGGCAGGATCCCGCAGCACGGCGCCCTGCGCCAGCGGGCTCCAGGCTTCTGTGGCAATGCCGTGTGCCGCGTTGGACCGGGCGACGGCGCGCTGCTGCAGCGCCGGATGCAGTTCCACCTGGTTGACGGCCGGCACGGTTCCACCCAGTCCGACAATTTTTTCCAGGTGCTCCGGAAGAAAGTTGGAGACGCCGATGGCCCGTACCCGCCCGTCCGCCAGCAGTTTCTCCAGGGCGCGCCAGGACTCGAGGTAGCTGTCGGTGGCAGGCGCCGGCCAGTGGATGAGGTAGAGGTCAAGGTAGTCGAGGCCCAACTTTCCCAGGCTCGCCTCGTAGGCGGCGAGCGTGGCCTCGTAGCCGAGGTCGGCCACCCACACCTTGGACGTGATGAAGAGTTCCTGGCGGGCTATGCCCGACGCGGCCAGCGCGCGGCCCGTTCCGGACTCGTTTCCGTAGATGGCAGCAGTATCGATGCTGCGGTAACCGGCCGCGAGAGCTGCGCTCACGGCGACAGCGGTCTCGTCGTCGGGCACTTGGAAGACGCCGAAACCGAGTTGCGGCATCTGGACGCCGTTGTTGAGCGTGACACAGGGAATCTGAGTGGTGGTCTGGTTGGTGTTCATGGAGTTCTCTCGCGTTCTGGTCTTGAGCAGGTTCAACGGACGACGAAATCTGCAGGAGCGTAGGTGGCAGACCCGGCAGAATGTGCAGGAGCGTTGTTGGGGGCTTGGGCCTTGGCCGCGGCGAAGGCCATCACGGCAAGGCCCAGCAGGGTGATGCCGGCGCCTGCCCAGATGGGGGACGTGTAGCCGAGTCCCGCCGAGATGGTCACGCCGCCCAGCCAGGCCCCTAGGGCGTTGCCCACATTGAACGCGCCGATGTTGGCGCCGGACGCGAGGGTGGGGGCGCCGTCGGCGTATTGCATGACGCGCATCTGCAGGCCTGGCACCGTGGCGAAACCGAAGCCGCCCATCAGCACCATGGAAGCAATGGTCAGGGGCTGGTTGCCGGCCGTCAGCGCGAAGGCAACGAGCACCACCACAAGGACTGACAGGACCACGAGCAGGGTACGGTCCACATTGCGGTCTGCAGCCTTGCCGCCGAGCGTGTTACCCATGAAGAGGCCCACACCAAAGACGATCAGGAGCCACGGGACGGTGGAGGCGGAGAATCCGGAGATCTCAGTGAGGGTGAAGGCGATGTAGGTGAAGGCGCCGAACATGCCGCCGTAGCCCAGGATTGTCACCAGGATGGAGAGCCAGACCTGGCCGGAGCGGAAGGCCCGCAGCTCGCTGAGCAAGCCGCCTTGGGAAGCGTCACCGTGTCCTGTTTTCGGCACGAGGGCAAGAATGCCCGCGAGGGCAAGCACTCCGATTCCGGTGATGGCCCAGAACGTGGAGCGCCAGCCGGCAGCCTGGCCCAGCATCGTGCCGAAGGGAACGCCGAGGACATTGGCCGCAGTGAGCCCGGTGAACATGATGGCGATGGCGCCGGCCTTCTTGGTGGGGGCCACCATGCTGGCGGCGACCACCGCCCCGATGCCGAAGAAGGCTCCGTGCGAGAGGGCGGCCACGATGCGGCCGGCCATCATCATCCAGTAGTCGGGGGCCGTGGCGGAGATCAGGTTTCCGGCGATGAACAGTACGAGCAGGACGGCGAGCACGGGTTTGCGGTCGAACCGGGTCACTGCGGCGGTCAGCCCCAGCGCACCGACCACGACGGCGAGGGCGTAGCCGGAGATGAGCCAGCCGGCCGAGGCCTCGCTGACGTGAAAGTCTGCGGCCACCTCGGGCAGCAGGCCCATGATGACGAATTCGGTGAGTCCGATGCCGAACCCGCCGAGGGCGAGGGCAAGCAGGCCAATGGGCATGGAAGTGCTCCTAGGGAACTGTACGGAAGAGGGTGGGGCGCGTAGGCTAATAGTTGCAGACGCGGTATTTATTGTTGCACAAGCGGATACCGCGCGCAAGCAACTATTTATTTGAGTCGCCCCTTCCCGCAGGCGGCGACTGGAGGAGGAAGAACGATGGGCATCAAGGACGACGCCGTGGAAGTGCGCGCCCAGGGCTGGCGGACCCTCGCGGCGCTGCACGGCCTGATCGAAGCCGAACTCGAACGCTCACTGCAGGCCCACGCGCAGCTGTCCGTCGTGGAGTACACGGTCCTGGATGCGCTCAGCCGGCAGGACGGCTGGCATATGCGCATGCAGCAGCTGGCCCGGGCCTCCGCCCTCAGTGCCAGCGCCACGACGCGCCTGGTCAACCGGCTGGAGGACCGCGGGCTGCTGACGCGCATCCTGTGTGCCGACGACCGGCGCGGTATCTACACGGAGCTGACAACCAACGGCATCAAGCTCCTGGAGGACGCCCGGCCAGTGCACGACGCCGCGCTGGAGCGGAGCCTGGCCCAGGCGCAGGAGGTCCCGGAACTGGCCCCGCTTGTAGACGCCCTCCCCCGGCTGCACGCCCACGCCTAGGCTCACGCCACTGCCGATACCGCAGTGGCGGCCTGGAGGTTGGCGCACAAAAGCCCCTTTGAACCATTCAAAGGGGCTTTCTGCACAAGGCGTGCGATGTCACCAGGCCTTCAGTTAATGGCGTGAGGCCGAGATCCTCCTGCATATAGGGAAGGGCACCATTGATGACGCTGGTGTCCTAGCCGAAGAGCAGGCCACCGAACATTGAGATGATGGTGACTGTCCGCAGCGCCCGTTTATGGTTGACGGGCGCCTTCTGTGTTGCCTTCTCCGACTGGAGACTCGACGTCATGCGTTGACCTTCTGGACATACTGCTTCATGGTCTCCAGCTGGTACCGCGACACGTCCGCGGCGTTGTCGTCTTCGGCGAAGACGCTTGAGACCATCACTGTATCGTCGCGGTCCAGGAAGCCGATTTCCTTCAGGCCGCCGAAGAACTCATCCCAGTTGACGTCGCCGTCGCCGATTTTCAGGTGCTGGTGGACACGGACCGGGTTCCCGGGCGGGTTGGTGATGTAGCGAAGGCCGTGCGAGGCGTGGTGGTCCATGGTGTCTGCGACGTGCACCAGGCGCAGCTTGTCGCCAGCGGCGCGCATGATGTCCAGGGGCGCGTCCTTCATGTGGAAGCTGTGCGAGGCCACGTAGACCAGGCCGACGTTCTTGGAGTTGAGGCCGCGGATGACCCGAATGGCCGCCAGGCCCTCTTCCACGAAGTCGTCCGGATGCGGATCGATCAGCAGGTCGATACCTTCGCGTTCAATGATGGGCAGCAGTTCTTCCATGGAGCGGTAGAAGGCACGTTCTGATTCTTCAGCTTTCTCGGGCCTGCCGCTGAATTCGGTGTTCATGGTACTGACGCCCAGGTCCACGGTGATCTGGATGGCGCGCTTCCAGTAGCGGACGGCGGCTTCGCGGGCGTCTTCGTCCGGCCCGGACCAGCGGAGCACGGGAAGGACCGAGGCGATCTCGATTCCGGCGTCCTTGCTGGCCTTCTTCAGCTGGCCCACGAGTTCGTCGTCTGCCTTGGGGTGGTTGTAGAAGGGGATGAAGTCGGCGTGCGGGGTCATCTGCATGTACTTGTAGCCGAGGTCCGCCACCACGCGTGGAAATTCGAGCAGGCTGTGCGAGTGGTGGAACGGCGTGGGATCAAGTGCGATTTTCACGTGGAATACTCCATTGTGGATCTGTCAGTTGCGCGTCGGACCGGGAACGAACAGAAGGGGCCGGCAGAGCCGGCCCCTTCTGTTTTTCCTAGCTGTAGAGGGCTGGCTTGGCGTTCAGCTTCACGGCGACCTTTTCGCCGTTCTTTTGTGCTTCGACACCGGCTTCGCAGCATGCTGCGGTGGCGTAGCCGTCCCAGGCGGTGGGGCCGCCGATTTCGCCGCGGAGTGCTGCGTCCACCCAGGACTGAATTTCGACGTCGTACGCGGCGCCGAAGCGCTCTTCGAAACCAGGGGTGACCTTGCCGCCCCAGCGGCCGGCACTGCGGGTGTAGGGGCCCTTGTCTCCGCCGATGCTGACGATGCCCTCTTCGAAGGAGGCCTGCGTGGCCACTTCGTAGCCGAACTTGGCGTTGACGTAGATTTCGACGTCGGCCAGGACGCCGGACTCGGTCTCGATCAGGACGTGCTGGGGATCGTGCTGCCCGGCCGGGGCGTTTTTCGTGGCCTTGCCCAGGCGGACCTGAACGCTGGTGATTTCCTCTCCGGTGAAGAAGCGGATGGCGTCAAACTCGTGCACTACCGAATCGTTGATCAGCATCTCGTTGGTAAAGCCCGCTGGGGTGCTGGGGTTGCGGTGCTGGTGGTGCAGCATCAGCAGTTCACCGAGTTCGCCGTCGCGGATCACGGAGCCCAGGGCGGCGTATTCGGCGTCGAAGCGGCGCATGAACCCCACTTGGATACGCTTACGGCCCAGCTTTTCCTCCGCCTGGACGATCTTCCAGGCGGACCCGGCGTCCGGGGTCAGCGGCTTTTCGCAGAGGATGGGGATGTCCTTGGCGATGGCCTTGAGCAGGATGTCCTCGTGCAGGAAGCCAGGCGTGGCGATCAGGACGGCGTTGATGTCGCCGTTGTTGAGCGCCTCTTCAGCATCTGCCAAGGCGACGGCGCCCGGGATGCCTTGGATGGCGGCCTGTGCGCGGCCCAGGTCGACGTCGACGACAGCAGCGACTTCAGCGCCGTGAATGCGCTTGCTGAGGCGCTGGATGTGGTCCGCGCCCATGCGGCCGGCGCCGATGACGGCGACGCGAAGGGTTTCAGTCATTGTTCTTTCCTTTACGTTTCGGGTGCCTGGGCGGCCGCTAGTTGACGGCGGTGCGGGAGCCGCAGGACAGCAGGTAGTTGCGGGTGCGCTTGGCGATCGGCATGGGGACGTCGAAGGCCACGGGGTACATGTCCTGCTCCACGATGCCGAAGATGGGGCGGTTCAGGGCTTCCACGGCTTCGATGACGGCGCGCAGGTCCGGCAGCCCGTTCGGCGGCTCGGTCATGACGCCAGCCAGGTTGGCCGCGGCCCAGGTCATGTTTTCCTCGTTGACCTTCTTCAGGACCTCCGGGTTGATCTGCTTCAGGTGCAGGTAGCCGATGCGGTCCGGATGGTTCTTGATGAGCTCAAGGCTGGAGGCTCCGCAGTATTCGGCGTGGCCGGTGTCCAGGCACAGGTTCAGGTACTTCGGATCCGTGGCACCCAGGAGCGCCTCGATGTCTTCCTGCGCCCCGACGTGGGAATCGGCGTGAGAGTGGAACTGCTGCTTCAGACCAAAGTCCTCCAGCAGCGTCTTGCCCAGGCGGTTGTGCCCGGCAAAGAGGTCACTCCAGGCCTTCTCTGTGAGCTGGCCGCTCTCCACCGCCACGCCGGTGACGTCGTCGCGCCACATCGCCGGGATGACCACGATGTGCTCGCCGCCCATGGCGGCCGTGAGCTCGGCCACCTTGCGTGCCGGTTCCCATGCAGTCTCCCACTGGTCCAGCCCGCGGTGGAACGCGGTGAAAACCGTTCCCGCGGTGACCTTCAGGTCGCGCTGCGCGAGCTCCTCCGCCAGCCGCGTGGGGTCGTTCGGCAGGTAGCCGTACGGACCCAGCTCGATCCACTTGTAGCCGGACTCTGCCACTTCATCCAGGAACCGCTCCCACGGGGTCTGCTTCGGGTCGTCTGCGAACCACACGCCCCAGGAGTCCGGCGCCGTGCCGATGATCAGTTTGTTCTCAGTCATGACAGCGTTGTCTCTCTTCTCGGGAACCGAGATCAGTTGGAGGGGAAGTTGTAGGAGGCGCCGGAGGCGTGCGTGGGTTCGGGCCAGCGGGAGGTGATGACCTTGCCGCGGGTGTAGAAGGAGACGCCTTCGGGGCCGTAGATGTGCTTGTCGCCAAAGAGCGAGGCCTTCCAGCCGCCGAAGGAGTGGTAGGCCACCGGCACGGGCAGGGGCACGTTGATGCCGACCATGCCGACCGTTACCGAGCGCTGGAACTTGCGGGCGTGCGCGCCGGAGGAGGTGAAGATGGCGGTGCCGTTGCCGTAGGGGTTGGAGTTGATCAGCTTGATGCCGGCGTCCAGGTCATCGACGCGGACCACCACGAGGACCGGTCCGAAGATTTCCTCGGTGTAGGCGGTCATTTCGGTCTTGACGTGGTCCAGGACGGTGGGGCCCACCCAGAAGCCGTCTTCGTGGCCGGGGACCACGAGGTCGCGGCCATCGACGACCATGGCGGCGCCGGCCTGTTCGGCTTCGGTGACGATCCGGACGATGCGTTCCTTGGAGGCCGGGGTGATGACCGGGCCCATTTCGGCGCCGGGGGCGGTGCCGTTGTTGACCTTGACGGCGAGGGCGCGCTCTTCGACTTTCTTGACCAGGAGCTCTGCGGCGTCACCAACGGCAACGGCCACGGAGATGGCCATGCAGCGCTCCCCGGCGGAGCCGAAGGCTGCGGCGGCGAGGTGGTCGGCAGCGTTGTCCAGGTCGGCGTCGGGGAGGATGATGGCGTGGTTCTTCGCCCCGCCCAGGGCCTGGACGCGCTTGCCGTGCGCCGTGGCGGTCTCGTGGACGTACTTGGCGATCGGGGTAGAGCCGACAAAGGAGATGCCGTCCACGTCCGGGTGGGTCAGCAGTCCGTCGACGGTTTCCTTGTCGCCGTGCAGGACCTGGAACACGCCGTCGGGCAGGCCCGCGGCTTTCCACAGCTTGGCCAGCAGCATCGAGGCGGAGGGGTCGCGCTCGGAGGGCTTGAGGATGAAGGCGTTGCCGGTGGCGATCGCCATGGGTGCCATCCACAGCGGCACCATGACAGGGAAGTTGAACGGCGTGATGCCCGCGACGACGCCGAGCGGCTCGCGGAAGGAGAAGACGTCGATGCCGGTGGAGACCTGGTCCGAGTAGTCGCCCTTGAGCAGCTGCGGGATGCCGCAGGCGAACTCGATGACCTCCAGGCCGCGGCCGATCTCGCCCTTCGCGTCGGAGAGGACCTTGCCGTGCTCGGCCGTGATCAGTTCGGCAAGTTCGTCAATGTGGGAGGCGACGAGCTCGCGGAACTTGAACAGCACCGCGGTGCGCTTGGCCAGGGAGATGTCGCCCCAGCTGTCGGCGGCGGCACGGGCCGCGGCGACCGTGGTGTCCAGGTCGGCGCGGTTTGCCAGACGCAGCTCGCCGCTTACGGCGCCGGTGGCGGGGTTGTAGACGGGCTGGGTGCGGTCGCCTTCACCGGCGGTTTCAACACCGTTGATGAAATGGTTGATGGTGGTGGTGACGGTCGTCGTTGACATAGAGATGACTTCCTTGTCTGTGGCTTGAGGGAGAGGCTTGGGGGCTAGCCGAGCAGCTTGCGCTGGCGGCTCTTGTGGTCGATGTAGGTCTGGAAGGCCTGTTTCGTGGATTCGAGGTCCGAGACCTGGGAGACGGGGACATCCCACCAGGATTCGGAGCTCGGGGCATCCAGCAGCGGGTCGGATTCGACGTGGATGAGGATCGGTCCTCCACGTTCCGGTGCTGCCTTGGCGTCGCGGATGGCCTGCTCGAGCTCGGCGATGACCTTCTCCCCCGGTTCAATCCGGATCACCTTCACGCCCAGGCTCTCAGCGTTGGTGGCCAGATCCACGGGAAGGGTTTCGCCGTCGTCAAAGCTGTGCCGTTCCTCGTCCAGCGCGCGGTACTGGGTGCCGAAGCGCTGCGACCCGAGCATTTCGGAGAGGGAACCGATGGAGGCGTAGCCGTGGTTCTGGATCAGGACCACAATCAGCTTGATCCGTTCAGCGACGGCGGTGACCAACTCAGTGTGCATCATCAGGTACGAGCCGTCCCCCACCATCACGACGACGTCGCGCCGGGTTCCCCCGGCAGCGGCTTCCGCCAGCGCTGCACGCTTCACGCCAAGGCCGCCGGGGATCTCGTAGCCCATGCAGGAGTAGGCATATTCCACGTGGTAGCCGAACGGATCGCGCACCCGCCACATCTTGTGCAGGTCACCGGGCAGCGAACCCGCGGCGCAGATCACGACGTCCTGGGCGTCCATGGCCCGGCTCGTGGCTCCGATGATCTCGTTCTGCGCGGGCAGCGGCGTGTACCGGGTCCCGAAGGCCTCGTCCACGGTGGCGTCCCAGCGCTGTTTCTCGGCCGCGACCCGCTGTTCCAGGTCCGCGCCCACGCGGTAGCCGCCGAGGGCCTGGTTCAACTTGACCAAGGCCTTCCGGGCGTCCGCGACGATCGGCAGCGAGGTGCCGTGCTTGTACGCGTCGATGGCGGCGACGTTGATGTTGATGAACTTCACGTCCGGGTTCTGGAACGCGGTCCGGGACGCGGTGGTGAAGTCCTCGTAGCGCGTACCGATCCCGATGATCAGGTCCGCCTCGGCAGCGATGGCGTTGGCCGCCGTCGTGCCCGTGGAGCCGATGGCTCCCAAGGAGAACTTGTGATCCCATGGCAGGACGCCGACGCCGGCCTGGGTGTTGCCCACCGGGATTCCGGTCAGCTCCACGAACCTGGCCAGTTCATCGTTGGCGTAGGCGTACAGGACGCCGCCGCCGGCGATGATCAGCGGGCGCTTCGCGGCGCGGATCGCTTCGGCGGCGCGGCGAATGTCCTCGTCGTCGGCGTCCGGGCGGCGGATCCGCCACTCGCGTTCGGCGAGGAATTCCTCCGGCACGTCGAAGGCTTCTGCCTGGACGTCCTGCGGCAGCGAAATGGTCACCGCGCCGGTCTCGGCCGGGTCGGTCAGGACACGCAGGCCGTGGTGGAACGCGGAAAACAGCTGCTCGGGACGGGTGACGCGGTCGAAAAACTTGGACAGCGGCCGGAACGCATCGTTCACCGTGATGTCGTAGGCGTGGGGCTGCTCGAGCTGCTGCAGCACGGGGTCCGCGGCGCGGGTGGCGAAAGTGTCGCTGGGCAGCAGCAGCACCGGCAGCCGGTTGGTGGTGGCGAGCGCCGCGCCCGTGAGCAGGTTCGAGGAGCCCGGGCCGATGGAGGTACTGATGGCGAACGTCTGGCGGCGGCGGGTATGCCGGGCGTAGCCCACTGCCTGGTGCGCCTGTGCCTGTTCGTTGCGGCCCTGGTAGTACGGCATGACCGAGGGATCCGCGGCCTGGTACTGCTTCAGGGCCTGGCCCACGCCGGCAACATTGCCGTGGCCAAAGATGCCGAACGTACCCGGGATCAGCCGCTCCCGGAAGTCGACCCCGCCCACGGAATCAACGGTGTACTGCCTGGAGAGGTACTCGACCACGGCCTGCGCCACGGTCATGCGGCGGGTACCTGTTGCTGTTCTCGTCTCCATGGGAGGTTACTCCGATACTTCTGTGGTGTGGTTGAGGAGGGAGGCCGCCGCGGCGACAGCACCGGCAACATCGCCGTCCTGCGGGTACAGCAGGGCCCGTCCGACCGTAAGTCCCTGCACCCCGGGGAGCGCGAGGGCTGCTTCCCAGGTGGCGAAGACTTCCTCCTGCGTGCCCTCCGGATCCCCGCCCAGCAGCACCGTGGGCATGGTGGTCGCGGCCATGACGCGCTCCATCTCGGCCACCACCGGCAGCTTCATCCAGGTGTACGCGCTCGTGGAGCCAAGTCCCTCGGCGATCGCGATCGACTTGATCACGGCATCCGTGGAGAGGTCGTTGCGGACCCTGCCGTTCTCCCGCACAGACAGGAACGGCTCCACCATCGCGATCAGCTTGCGCTCGGCGAGGGAATCAATGGCCTTGGCCGTCGCCTCCAGCAGCGAGACCGTGTCCGGGTCGCCCAGGCAGATCCGCGTGAGCATCTTGCCGCCGTCGGCGCCGAGGGCCTCAAGGGCAGCAGCCGTGTGGCCGGTAAAGCGGTCATCGAATTCATTGACCAGGCCGGTGAGGCCGCCGCGGTTCATCGACCCGAAGAGCAGCTTGCCCTCCAGCGCACCGAGCAGCAGCAGGTCATCCATGATGTCCGGCGAGGCAAGAACACCGTCCACGGCCGGGTTGGCCAGCGCGATCTGCAGCCGGTCCAGCAGCTGGCGGCGGTCCGCCATGGCCACCGGATCGCTGCCCACCGCGAGGGCCCCGCGGGCCGGGTGGTCGGCAGCGACAATGAAGTTCTGCCTGCCGGACTTAGGGCCGGGATGGCGGCGGCGCGCCTTGGCGGCGCGGGCAACCGCTCCCGGATCCTCCAGGCGGATGGTGCTCAGATGCGCGTAGCGGCGGGGATCGTCATCCACCGTAAGGGTGGCGGCGCCAGGGGTGAGGCTCACAGGGCCGCTCCTTCGGGGGTGAGTTGGTTAGAACCCGGTCCGGGAACAGCATCCGGGACCAGGCGTCCGCGCTCGGCCAGCAGCGAGCGGACCTCGTCCGGCGTCGGCATGGCATCGGCACAGGACACGCGGGAGGCGACGATCGCGCCGGCGGCGTTGGCGTAGTCAAGGACCTGGGCAAGGGGCCAGCCGGAGAGCAGCCCGTGGCAGAAGGCCCCGCCGAAGGAGTCGCCGGCGCCGAGGCCGTTGACTGTCTCCACGGGAACCGGCGCGGAGACCACGCGTTCGGTGCGGGTCTTCGCCATCACACCTTCGGGGCCAAGCTTGACGACGGCGATCTCGACGCCCGCGGCCAGCAGTCGGTCAGCCTGTTCATCAGGAGTGCCCTCGCCGACGGCAACGGCGCATTCCTTGTCGTTGCCGATCGCCACTGTGACGTGCCGCAGAACCTTCGCCACCTCGGCACGGGCCTCTTCCTCCGAGTCCCAGAACATGGGCCGGTAGTCCAGGTCCAAAATGGTGTACTGGCCCTCCTTCAGCTCGGCGCGGGGCCGGGCCTCATGGGCTTTGATGTGGGCTTCGCGGCTGGGTTCCTGGCACAGGCCCGTCACGGTAGACCAGAAGATTCGCGCGTTTTTGATGGCGCCGAGATCCAATTCGCCGGCCTTGATCTGCAGGTCCGGCGCCGTGGGAACGCGCCCGTAAAAGTACAGCGGAAAGTCCTCCGGCGGCTTGATCGCACAGAAGGTCACCGCAGTGGGCCATTCCCTCACCGGGCTGACGAAGGAGTCGTCCACGTTGAACTTGCGCAGCTCGCGGTGCAGGTAGTTTCCGAAGGCGTCATCGCCGGTCCGGGTGATCACTGCGGTTCGGCGGCCGTGGCGGGCGGCGGCAACAGCCACATTGGACGGGGAGCCACCGAGGTACTTGCCGAAGGACGTGACGTCCTCCAGGTCCACCCCAATGTCGTTCGGGTAGATATCAACGCTGATGCGCCCGATCGTGAGCAGTTCGTGGGTCACGGTAATCGCGGACCTTTCTATTTGAACTCTGTACCTAAGCAGCTGAACAGCCTGGGCTCCGGTGCTTGTCGACCCCCGTGAGCGGGGCCACACCCCTACTTTGCCCTAGTTTGAATGTCCTGTCAAAGGTTTGTACTGACATATTTACAACTTGCATTTGATGGCACGGCGCGGTCGGCGGAAGGTGCCTGAGGCGGCGCTCGGCACGCCCCGGCATGCCTCTACTTCTCAGGTACCACAAGCTCTCCGGTGACGTACTGGGCCCGGCCAAATCCGAAGGACCAGTCCCCTGCGGTGTTTTCCACGTATCCGATGAACACATTCTCGCCACGGATTCCGAGATCCCCCAGCCTGGCCGCCACGGCCGCGAACAGGGACTGTTTGGCCTCCTGGCTGCGCCCGCCCTAAGTGAAGATCTGGATCATGACGACGTCCGGCGTGCGTTCAAAGCCGAGGCCGGCATCCTGCGCGAAGATCTGCCCCGCCGGATGCTCGGTGACGATGTGAAAGTAGTCCCGCTCCGGGATCTTGTATTCAGCCAGGATGGCGTCGTGGATTCCCCGGCTGAGCTGCTGCAGCTCCTGAGGGGTGCGGCCTTCATTGACGTCGATTCGAACGAGTGGCAACGGTGCTCCTTTGGTAGTTTGTCCTGTCATACTATCAAAGTGCTTTCGGCAGGTACAAGACCTCCCGGGGGAGCCAAAAAGCACGACGCCGGGCGGTGACCTTCTGCGAGAAGGCGACCGCCCGGCGTCGTACGTGGGGCGTCTGCCGGGATCTGTCTTGGGACGTTGAAGACGGACTTATTTTGCGAGCAGTTCCTCCAGCCGCTCGTAGCCGTCGCTCATGCCGCCTTCCATTCCGGATTGTGCCATACCGTCCCGGGCCTCCTGCGTCGGATAGACGGAGTGCCCCCGCAGCCGGCAGCGGCCGTTTCCGAGGTCCTCGAAATTCATGAATTCGATGCTGACGACGTCCGGATAGCCGCTGAATTCGAAGGTCTGGATGGCGAACTCGTTCTCGCGGACAGTGTGGAAGATGCCGCTGAAGGCATACTTCGCGCCGTCCGGGCCGGTGTGGTTATAGAGGTAGCTGCCGCCGGAGCGGAAGTCGTAGTGATCGATTTCCACGTTGGTGCCGCGCGGCCCAAGCCACTGCGTGATGAGGTCCGGCTCCTTGTGTGCACGGAACACATCGGCAACGGGGAAATCAAACTCCCGCTCGAAGTCTATGAACGGGAGGCCGTCAGGAACGGTGAGTTTAAGCTCATTGCTCATTTTCTCTCCTTGGAGCTGCTGCCGCCTGGGGCGGTTTGGGAGCGGAGCACGGCGTCGAGGCTGCGGAATTGCGCCTCGCGGACCAGCCGGTACTGGTCGATCCACGCGGTCAGCGCTTCGAGCCGTGCAGGGTTCAGGTGGACGGGCCGGCGCTGGGCATCGCGGGTGCGGGTGACCAGCTGTGCCTGCTCGAGTACCTGGATGTGCTTCGAGACCGCCTGCTTGGTGATCGCGAAGGGTTCGGCCAGTTCGTTGACGGTGGCGGGTCCCCTGCTAAGCCGGGAGATGAGGCGGCGGCGGACGGGATCGGACAGGGCCAGGAAGGCCAAGTCGAGAAGGTCGTCATCGTCCGTCGTGTCCACTGCCACTGCCTTAGAACTGGTGCAGATGTTCCTACTATTCAACCGTCTTATTGATCAAGCCTATGATTGATCAACCTTTAGGTTGTTAATAGGTTAAGCCTCGCTGCGCCTTGGGACAAGGGGTTAAATGCAAAAACGCGGGGCCACTCTTGGACAACCCAGTTGGGATTGTCAGAGGTGGCCCCGCGTTGCTTTCGGGACTTATGTCCCGCGGGACTACAGGGCTGCGTAAACTTCGCGCAGCAGCTTTGCGGTCTCGGACGGCGTCTTGCCGACCTTGACGCCGGCGGCCTCGAGGGCTTCCTTCTTAGCCTGGGCGGTCCCGGCGGAACCGGAGACGATGGCGCCTGCGTGGCCCATGGTTTTGCCTTCAGGCGCGGTGAAGCCTGCCACGTAGCCGACAACCGGCTTGGTGACGTTGGCCTTGATGAAGTCCGCTGCGCGCTCTTCTGCGTCGCCGCCGATTTCGCCGATCATGACGATCGCCTTGGTCTCCGGGTCAGCTTCGAAAGCGGCCAGCGCATCGATGTGCGTGGTGCCGATGATGGGGTCGCCGCCGATGCCGATCGCGGTCGAGAAGCCAAGGTCGCGCAGTTCGTACATCATCTGGTAGGTCAGGGTGCCCGACTTGGAAACCAGGCCGATGGGGCCCTTGCCCGTGATGTTCGCCGGGGTGATGCCGACCAGCGCTTCACCCGGGGTGATGATGCCGGGGCAGTTCGGCCCGATGATGCGGGTGATCTGGTTGCCGTCGGCGTCCACCTTGGACTGGGCCAGTGCCCAGAATTCGGCGGAGTCCTGGACCGGAACGCCTTCGGTGATGACCACGACCAGGCCGATGCCTGCCTCGATGGCTTCAACGACGGCGTTCTTGGTGAATGCCGGCGGAACGAAGACGATGGAGACGTCGGCGCCGGTCTCTGCCATGGCTTCCTTGACGGTGCCAAAAACGGTGATCTCGTTCTCGCCGTGCAGAACCGTGGTGCCGGCCTTGCGGGCGTTGACACCGCCAACGATGTTGGTGCCGGCCTTGAGCATGAGGGCGGTGTGCTTGGTGCCTTCGCCGCCCGTGATGCCCTGGACGATGACCTTGGAGTCCTTGTTCAGATAAATAGACATAGTGCGTCCCTTTACTTAGCTGCGTTGGCGAGCTCGGCGGCCTTGTCGGCGCCCTCGTCCATAGTGGCGGCCAGGGTAACCAGCGGGTGGTTGGCCTCGGCCAGGATGCGGCGGCCTTCTTCAACGTTGTTGCCGTCGAGACGGACAACCAGGGGCTTGTTGGCGGAGTGGCCAAGCTCGGCCAGCGCACCCACGATGCCCTTGGCAACAGCGTCACACGCGGTGATGCCGCCGAAGACGTTCACGAACACAGACTTGACCTGCTCGTCGCCCAGGATGACGTCGAGGCCAGCGGCCATAACCTCGGCGGAAGCTCCACCGCCGATGTCCAGGAAGTTGGCAGGCTTGACGTTGCCGTGGCTCTCGCCGGCGTAGGCGACGACGTCCAGGGTGGACATCACGAGGCCTGCACCGTTGCCGATGATGCCAACTTCGCCGTCGAGCTTGACGTAGTTGAGGTCCTGCGCCTTGGCCTTGGCCTCGAGCGGATCGGCAGCGTCTTTGTCTTCCAGGAGCGCGTGCTTAGCGTGGCGGAAGTCGGCGTTCTCGTCCAGGGTCACCTTGCCGTCGAGGGCAACGATCTCTCCGGCACCGGTCTTGACCAGCGGGTTGACCTCGACGAGGGTGGCGTCTTCCTTCTTGAAGACGTCCCAGAGCTTGAGGATGACGGCGGCGACTTTGCCGCGCAGCTCCTCAGCGAAACCGGCCTCGGCGACGATTTCGTCGGCCTTGGCCTGGTCGATGCCCACGGCGGGGTCGATGGCAACCTTGGCCAGCGCCTCGGGACGTTCGACGGCAAGCTGCTCGATTTCCATGCCGCCTTCAACCGAGCACATGGCCAGGTAGTTGCGGTTGGCCCGGTCCAGCAGAACGGAGAAGTAGTATTCCTCGGCGATATCCGCACCCTGGGCGATCATCACCTTGTTAACGGTGTGGCCCTTGATGTCCATGCCCAGGATGTTGGTGGAGTGCTCAAGCGCTTCGTCAGCGGACTTGGCAACCTTGACGCCGCCGGCTTTGCCGCGGCCACCGACCTTAACCTGCGCCTTTACGACAGTTACGCCGCCGATCTTCTCGGCAGCTGCCTTTGCTTCTTCAGGGGTGTGCGCCACGATGCCAGCAAGCACGGGTACACCGTGCGCCTCGAACATATCGCGCGCCTGATATTCAAACAGGTCCACGGTTTAGTGTCCTTCTACGTCGAAGTAGTTTCTGTACAGCCGGAAAGCACCACAGTTGTGGACCGGACTGCGGAATAAACGCGCCCTGCGGCAGGTCCGGAGACGAGCCACGCAGCGCAATGCTCCTCTGGGAACTCTAGTCCTTAATGGGGACCAGGCCTTTCCAGACTACCTGTTATGTGAGTAAGGACACTATTCTATGGACCGTAGAAAAACCGCATGATTACGGGGTTTTTGGGGCCTCAGGCGGTGCCGTGGAGGCCTTTTTGCCCCCACCCGAGATGATTTCGTAATGGTCCCGGCTGACGACGAACGCAACGCCGCCGGTGACGTTGCCGCAGGCCACCCCGGCGTCGTACGCAGAACACCTCAGGCCGTTGCGTTCGAGGTTGCCGCCCTCGGGGAGGACGGGAAGCGCGGCGATCACACCGTCCCTTGGTCCCTGGGGCCCAAAGGCGGATTCCATCGCGGTGACGCCGGACCGGCATTCCCCGTACCTGGCCCGGTCCGGTGTGAGCAGGGCGGCTCCGCCGAGGTAGCCCAGGCCCGTTCCGGTGCAGTTGTCCCTGATGTCCGCGGCGTCGGGCGCCGGATACACCGCCAACTCACAGTGCGCCACGGGAACAGTGTCCAGCTTCCTGTTGGCGGAATCACCGAAGTTATTCGGTTCGTAGGGCAGGTTCACGTGTGCGCCGCGGGCGGAGGTCAGGGCGCAGACGACGTTCCGGTCTGCCGTGACAAAGGCCAGCACATCATCAGCGGTCCGGAAAGCGGCGGGGTCGGTCAGCGGAGCCTGCCTGAGCTGTTCAAGTGCTGGCAACGGCGGCGGCGGGGTGTACCCGGGATCCGGCAGGGTGACGGAACAGCCCGTACCGGCCAGCACGGCCAGGACCGCAACCGCGGCAGCCACCAGCGGCCTGCGCACCGCCATGGTCAGGCGTCGAGCTTGGTCAGCGGCGCGTAGCGCAGCAGCAGTCGCTTCTCGCCGACGTCGAACTTCACCTTTGCCACCGTTTTGTCCCCCGCACCTTCCACCGCCAGCACCGTGCCGTTGCCGAAGCTGGTGTGATTGACCTTGTCCCCCACACTGACCGCAATGACCTCTTTTTGCGGCTGCACCCGGTTTTTCGCGACGGCGGCGGGAACGTCAGCGTTGAAGCCCGCCGAGGAGTCCGCCTTCCCGCCCCGAGCCGACCCTGCACCCCAGAAGGATCCGCCGTAGCGGCTGGAGCCGATCGAGGCGCCGCTCCCCCAGCCGCCCGCCTGCCTGCTGGTGCCCTCGCGCTTCCATTCGACGAGGTCGGAGGGGATTTCCTCGAGGAACTGGCTGGCGGGGTTGTACTGGCTCTGGCCCCACATGCTGCGGACTTCGGAGCGGGTGACATACAGCCGCTTCCGGGCACGGGTCAGCCCCACATAGGCAAGGCGTCGTTCCTCTGCCAGTTCCTTCGGGTCCGTGGCGGAGCGCTGATGCGGAAAGAGCCCGTGCTCCATGCCGGTGAGGAACACCACGGGGAACTCGAGGCCCTTGGCAGTGTGCAGCGTCATGAGCGTGACAACGCCCAGGCGCTTGGCCTCGGCCACGGCGGCGTCGATATCCGCCCCCGGCGCGTCCGGAATCTGGTCCGCGTCCGCCACGAGGGATACCTGTTCCAGGAAGGCTTCGAGGGACCCTTCGGGGTTGTCCTGTTCGTACTCACGCACGACGGCGACGAGCTCTGCCAGGTTCTCCACCCGGGACTCGTCCTGCGGGTCGCTGCTGGACCGCAGGGTTGCCAGGTAACCGGTCTGTTCCAGCACTGCCTCCAGGGCGGCTGCTGCGCCGGACCCGGCAGCGACCTCGGCCAGATCATCGAGGAGCTTCACGAAGCCCAGCACCGCGTTGACCGAGCGCGTGGCCATGCCCGGGGCTTGGTCGGCGCGGCGGGCTGCGGCCATGAACGACGTGCGTTCACGTTCAGCCAAGGCGGCCACGGCGCCCTCGGCGCGGTCGCCGATGCCGCGTTTGGGTTCATTCAGGACGCGGCGGAGGTTGACGTCGTCATCAGGGTTGACCAGCACGCGCAGGTAGGCCAGCGCGTCCTTGATTTCCTTGCGCTCGTAGAACCGCGTGCCGCCCACCACCTTGTACGGCAGCCCGACCCGCACCAGGACGTCCTCGATGGAACGTGACTGCGCGTTGGTCCGGTAGAAGATGGCGACGTCACCGGGACGGAGGTTGTCCTCGTCCTGCAGCCGGTCGATTTCCTTGGCGATGAACTGCGCTTCGTCGTGTTCGTTTTCGCCGACGTAGCCGATGATCTTGTGGCCCTCGCCCTCCGCGGTCCACAGCCGCTTCTCCGGCCGGTTCGGGTTGCGTGAAATGACGGAGTTGGCCGCAGTCAGGATGTTCTGGGTGGAGCGGTAGTTCTGTTCGAGTTTGATGGTGCGGGCGTCCGGATAGTCCTTTTCGAACTCCACGATGTTGCGGATGTCCGCGCCGCGGAAGGCGTAGATGGACTGGTCGGAATCGCCCACGACAGTGAGTTCTGCGGCGTCCGGTCCCTCGCCCACGATTTCCCGGACCAGGGCGTACTGGGCGTGGTTGGTGTCCTGGTACTCGTCCACGAGGACGTGCCGGAACCGCCGCCTGTAGGAATCGGCGAGTGCCGGGAAGGCACGGAACATGTAGACGGTCTCGGCGATGAGGTCGTCGAAGTCCATGGCATTCGCCTGGCGCAGGCGCTGGGTGTAGCCCTTGAAGACCTCGGCAACGGCCTGTTCGAAGGGATCGTTGTAGTTCGCCGACGACGCGTAGGAATCAGCGTCGATCAATTCATTCTTGAGCGCTGAGATCTTGTGCTGGATGGCCTTGGGCGCGAACTTCTTGGGATCCAGGTCCAGGTTCTTGGCCACGAGCGTAATGAGCCTGAGGGAATCCGCGGAATCGTAGATGGAGAAGTTGGATTTCAGGCCGACGTTGGCTGCCTCGCGGCGCAGGATCCGGACGCAGGACGAGTGGAACGTGGAGATCCACATGGTCTTGGCCCGGCCGCCGACGAGCGCCTCGATGCGTTCCCGCATTTCTGCGGCGGCCTTGTTGGTGAACGTGATGGCCAGGATCTCGCCGTGGTGGGCGCGGCGGGTGGCGATCAGGTAGGCGATCCGGTTACTGAGAACGCGCGTCTTGCCCGAGCCCGCACCGGCCACAATCAGCAGCGCGCTGCCGGCGTGTTTGACAGCCTCTTCCTGCTGCGGGTTCAGCCCCTGCAGCAAGGCGCCGGCGTCCGGCAGCTTGGGCCGGGTCCAGGTGCTGGTCTCAGCACCCCCGGCCGCTTCAGGCTGATGCGGTTCCTTCGGGCCATGGCCCCCGCCGCCAAATTCGGCCGGCGCCAGACCGGGTTCGGGGCGCGACTTGGTCAGGGCGGCCGCGTGGGTGCCGGCTTTGAAAGGTCCGTCAGCGTACGGGTCAAACAACATATCCATGGTGACTACAAGTCTAGGCGGTGGGGCTGACACTGGATTCCGCCCCTGTGGATAACTCCGGACTTCCCTCCCGGAGAC
Organism: Arthrobacter sp. B2060; assembly: GCF_059090445.1. Classification (NCBI taxonomy): domain Bacteria; kingdom Bacillati; phylum Actinomycetota; class Actinomycetes; order Micrococcales; family Micrococcaceae; genus Arthrobacter; species Arthrobacter sp. B2060. The sequence goes on along the minus strand of NZ_JBNHFR010000007.1, from coordinate 80,929 downwards.
GCAACTTCCCTACCGGAGAGCAGTGACAAAGGCTAGTCCACGGAGCCTGACTCGAGGGCCGCACGCAACTGATGCACCGCCGTCGTGCCCCCTGCCATGAACCATTCCAGGCCGTTCACGTAGACGCTTCCGACGGCGCCGCCGGCGGCAAGGACGATCGCTTTCCCGGGAAGCCAGTCCCACTCGGGGCAGCTGTGCTGGAACCAGCAGCCGAGCTCGCCGTCGGCCACACGTCCCAGGTCGCAGGAGCCGGAGCCGAGCATGCGCAGCGTGGCGGCCGACGTGGCCGCCGCATGCCAGGGCATGGCGCACATGGGGTCCGCGAGCCAGCGGGGATGGATGTAGGTGGCGGCGCCAATGTCGGCGAGAGGGGACGCGCCGCGGTCTGCGCCGTCGGCCTTGAAAGTGGTGACAACGTCGCCGTTGAGGGTGGCCGGGCGGTTCGCGCCGCCCAGCCAGAGCTTGTCCTCTTCCGGCTGGAAGATGGCCCCGAGCAGCACATCCGATTCGTCCTTGAGGGCAATCGCGGAGCACCAGTATGTGGAACCGTGCAGGAAGTTGTAGGTTCCGTCCACGGGATCGATGACCCAGGTGCGGCCGCTGCTTCCGCGGACGGCCGCGCCCTCCTCGCCCAGGACCCCGTCCTCGGGGCGGCAGCGCTGGAGCTGTTCCAGCACATAGGCCTCGGCCGCATGGTCTGCCGCTGTGACGATGTCCGAAACCGAGGTCTTGCGCTGGGAGTCCAGACCGCCCTGCCGCATCATCAGGGCCAGCATCCCGGCTTCACGGACCAGCGCGGACGCCAGCTCAAAGTCGTCGAGGCCGGGGCTCAGGTTGGCCGCGCTGTGTTTACCCAATTTGTGTCTTCCAAGTTCGGTCACGCCCCCAGCCTATCGGCGGGCGGCCCCAGGACGACAACGGCCCCAGTACGACAACGGACTCAGGCGATAATGGACGCATGGCCAAGACACCTGCACAGCGGATCAAGAAGCACGGCGCGAAGGCGGTGGTCCCGCAGCACGACCTGCCGCCGGTGATCAATCCCACCACAGACCGCACTCCGCAGAAGGCCCAGAGCAACGGCAACCTCATCATCATTGCGGGTGTCGTGGCCAGCCTTTTCCTGTTCTGGTACCTCCATTTGCTGACGCTGAACCAGCTCACCCAGCTTTCCCGGGGCCTGCCGATGCCCGATTCCCTCATCGGCGGCTTTGATCCGGGCTTCGTGGGGGAACTGCGCCGCGTTCTGAGCGGCGACGCCATCGGCCAGCTCAACTACCTCCATAAGACCGCAGGCACGCTCTTCCCGCTGATCTTCGGCTTCACCTGGCTCATCCTGATTGGCACCAACGTGGCGAGGAAACCGCTGCGCTGGGCGCTGTGGTCCCTGCCGCTGCTGTTCGTGGTTACGCGGCTGTGGGGGAACGTGGCCATCGACGCCATGGTGTCTGCTCCCACGCTCGACGCCGGACAGGTCGCCCTGGCGTCCTTCCTCACCGTTGCGGGCTGGGTGTTGCTGGTGCTGAGCCTGCTTGCCGGCGCGGCCGCAGTCTTTTTGGGGCGCCGCCGGTCGAAGCGGGCTCCGCAGGCCAGTCCCCCGGCTAGCCCGTAAAGGCAGCCCAAAGCGGCCGGGGACTAGGCCGCGCGCGCCCTGGTTGCCTTGCGGACGGCGCGTTCGTGGTGGACGCGCTGGGCAACGACGAGGCCGGCTGCAGCCAGGCCGACCGTAATCGGATAGCCCATCAGCCGCTCCAATGTCCCGGGTTCCGGCACCTTCATGCCCGTCACCCCGCCCGTGACCAGGGCGCTGAGGGACACGATGCCGCACGCGAGGATGAACCGGCCCAGCGGTGTCTGCCCCAGCCACAGGCCGCCCAGCAGCAGCAACGCGAAGGACCCGGCGGTGAAGTACATGACGGCACCCGCAAAGTGCCAGCCCGAGCCCACGTCTTCGGGCACCAGCCCCACGATGGTGGTTCCGGCGCCCGCCGTTCCGGTGAAGACGCGCGTGCCAACGGCCGCGAACCACGGCACCTCGCCGCTGTGGCTCGCCGCCACCGGCGCGCCCGGCCGGGCGGCGATCCGCAGCAGCGCCGAGCTCAGCAGCAGGGCACCGAGCAGCATTCCCAGGCCCTGGACAACAAAAGAGGCATTCATCAGCGGGTGCAGCGGCGAGCAGACGCTGCGTCCGTCAAAAACGCCGCAGTGAACGGCGCCGAGGTCGCTGATGAACCCGGTCCGGCGGTCGTAGGGTTCGGGGCCGGCCCAGGCCCCGATCACGGCCGCCTCCGCCACGAAATACTGCACCACGCTGAGTATGGCCCAGGCCCCGATGTACTGTCTCGTGGAGGCGGTATCGGGCAGGAATGTTGCCCGGGCGGAAGGTGCTTGTGCTGCGGCGGCCATGCCAAGAGCGTAGTACGCGCCGACACCTTGTATGCTTGTAAGCGTGTCCGAACGGGCCGGCCCAGGCTGGCCGCGGCGGACGCCCGCCCTCGTAGCTCAGTGGATAGAGCACGGCTCTCCTAAAGCCGGTGTCGTTGGTTCGATTCCAATCGAGGGCACTTGAATCTGCAGCCGTATTCCGGGCTCCGCGCCTACCTGCTGGGCATCTCCCAGGCAGGGGCGTCCGGTGGACGCTGGTCCGTGGAACGGACCCTTTTTGATCGCACGGCGGGCACCCGCGGAACCTTTGCCGGCGTCGTAATTTTTACCGAAACGGACGACGACGGCGGGCTGCGCTTCCAGGAGGAAGGCACCGTATGCTGGCCTGCTTCGGGGGGCGGGACCTTTACCGGCCCGGCGACGCGGGAATACCTCCTTAGGCCCACGGGCTCGGCCGATGCCCTGGATATGACCTTTCCCGACGGCCGCCCGTTCCACCGAATGAGCTTCGCCGCAGACGCCAGCCAGGACCACCACTGGTGCGATCCCGACACCTACCGCGTCAGATACTCCCTGCTCGACCCGGACGCATTCAGCTATGTCTGGGACGTCACGGGCCCCCACAAGGACCTGCTGCTGGAATCCGCGCTCCGCCGCGAGCCTGCGTCGCATGCTGCTAAACAGCTAGGCTCGTAGGCGTGAATCCCCGCATCATTGTCTCCGCCGTCTGCGTCTATGACGCCGCCGGACGGCTCCTGACCGTCCGCAAGCGCGGCACGGACAAGTTCATGCATCCCGGAGGGAAACCCGAACCCGGCGAAACCGCCGTGCAGGCCGCAGCCCGGGAGCTCGAGGAAGAAGTGGGGATCGTTGTTGACCCGCGGGAGCTGGAGCTGATGGGCGTGTGGCTCGCGGACGCGGCCAATGAGGAAGCAACGGAAATCGAGGCAACGGTGTTCAGGGCGCCCGGCACCTGGATTGCCCATCCCTCGGCCGAGATTGCAGAAATCCGCTGGCTGGACCTGGCGGCCGCGGAGCTGCCCGCCGACCTCGCGCCCCTCCTCACGGACCACATCCTGCCGGCGCTGGCCGCAACGGACGCCCGGGGCACCGCCCGCACCTGACCTCCTCCGCCTGATATCCGGTCCTGGCTTCGCGGGCTCATCCATCACGCGTGCCGTCAACCTTTCAGTGCCTGTACCTGCCGCCCAAGGTTTTCCCAACCTGCCCGGCCTAGCCTTCGTGTTGTCGTGGGGGGCTGAAGCCAGACGGAGGCGCACATGTTTCGAGTTGTATCCGCAGTTACGGCCGCATTCCTGCTGATCACGGGCTACGTAGCGGTGGTTCCGCACGACGACGCCTCCAGCGCGCCGCCCGGGCCACATGAGCACATCCCCGTGCTGTCTGCCGACGGGATGGAGCCACCTCCGCCTTCAATGCAACGGGCCGGGTGGACGGTGTCGGCCAGCGACGAAGAGGCTTCCGGCGGGAACGGTGTGGCCGCCAACGTTCTGGACGGGAACGCCGACACATTCTGGCACAGCAAGGGAACTGCCGCGCCTGCAGTCCCGTTGCCTCACGCCATCACAATCGACACCAAGGTGACCCAAAACATCACGGGGTTGCGCTATCTGCCGCGTCCTGACGTCGAGAACGGGCGGATCGGCAGCTTTGAGATTCTGGTGAGCACCAACGGCACAACATGGGGTACGCCCGTGGCCCACGGGACCTGGGCGGACAGCAGTGCCGAAAAAAGCGTGACGTTCGCGGCAGCGACGGCACGTTATGTCCAGCTACGGGCCATCAGCGAGGCCGGCAACCGCGGATCGTGGAGCAGCGCCGCCGAGATCAACCTGATTGGCCAAAGCGACGGCGGCATGATGACCACCATGGCCGTGAACGGGGCGCAGGGAACCTGGGGTCCCACCATCAACTTCCCGATTGTCCCGGTCGCAGCAGCGCTGCTGCCTGGCAACAAACTGCTCACCTGGTCCGCCTACTCCCCCACGACATTCGGTGGCACCAACGGCTACACCCAGACATCCACCATGAACCTCACCACCGGCGCGGTGACCCAGACCGCCGTGGCCAACACCGCCCACGACATGTTCTGCCCCGGGACCTCGATGCTGCCGGACGGGCGGATCATGATCAGCGGCGGCAGCAACAGCACGAAGACCACCCTGTACAACCCTGTGTCGAACACCTGGACCAGAGGACCGGCCATGACGATCGGCCGCGGATACCAGTCCAACGTGACCACGTCCACCGGTGAGGTGTTCAGCATCGGCGGGTCTTGGTCCGGCGGCGCTGTGGGCAACAGGCACGGCGAGGTATGGTCCGAAGCCGGCGGCTGGCGCGCGCTGACAAATGTGCCGGTAGACCCCATCCTGACCGACGATCCCGATGGGGAATTCCGTTCCGACAATCACGCCTGGTTGTTCGCCGCCCCTGGCGGCCGGGTGTTCCACGCCGGGCCGAGCCGCCAGATGAACTGGATCTCCACCACAGGCACCGGCGGCATCACCTCTGCCGGACTCCGGTCCGACAGCCCGGACGCGATGAACGGCGACGCCGTGATGTACGACATCGGCAAGATCCTCACCGTGGGCGGGGCGACTGCGTACTCGGGCGCCCCTGCCACCGCGCGGGCTTACACCATCGACATCAACAACGGAGCCACCGTAGCCCGGACCGCGGACATGGCGGTCAGCCGGTCCTTCGCGAACGGGGTCGCGCTGCCTGACGGCAAGGTGCTTGTGGTCGGCGGTCAGGCCACTCCCGCTCCATGGACCGACACCAACGCCAGGATGTCTCCGGAAATCTGGAACCCGGCGACCGGACTGTGGACCACGATGGCTCCGATGGCCATTCCCCGGACGTATCACAGCGTTGCCCTGCTGCTCCCGGATGCCCGGGTGTTCGTCGGCGGCGGCGGGCTGTGCGAGGGGGACTGCACCACCAACCACCTGGACGGAGAGATCTTCACCCCGCCCTACCTGCTGAACGCCGACGGCAGCGCCCGCGTCCGGCCGAGGATTGTGACTGCACCAACGTTCGCCGCACCCGGCAGCACGATTGCCGTGACCACCGGGGCGCCGACCACCAAGTTCTCCCTGATGCGGATGAGCACGGTGACCCACACCGTGAACACCGACCAGCGGCGGATACCGCTGACCGCAACTGCGGTCTCGGGTAACACCGCGTCGCTGAGGTTGCCGTCGGATCGCGGCGTGCTGGTGCCGGGCAACTACATGCTCTTTGCACTGGACGCCAACGGGGTGCCCAGCGTCGCCTCGACCATCAACATCGGTACCACGCCACCTGCCCCCTCCGGGCCGAGCATCGCCACCGCCGCTGATACCGTGGCGGCCGGAGCGGACGGCGTGCTGTGGAACTACCGGGCCACCGGCGCTGGCGGTATCCAGCCGCGGCAAATGATTGGCAGCGGCTGGGCCGGCCTGGCCAAGGGGTACGTGATCGACTGGAACAGCGATGGTGTTTACGACATCGTCGCCCAGTGGAAGGACGGGCGGCTGAATTACTACCTTGGAAAGCACGGTGGCGGATTCGCTCCGGCCCAGTCCCTCGGCGGAGGATGGGGCAGTTACCACGTGACGGTCGGCCGCTGGCGCACAGCCGACAAATACCCTGGCATCCTGGCCTACGACGCGGCCGGAAGTCTCTATTACTACGGCAACAGCGCAGGAAAAACGTTGTCGCCGCGCACCTACCGCGGAGGCGGATGGCGTGGCCTCTACCTCACCATGGCTGACTTCGACCAGAACGGGACACAGGACCTCCTCGCCAAACGCAGTGACGGCAGCCTCCTGCTGTACCGCTCCAACGGAACCGGTGGCTTCGTCAACCAAACCAGGCCTGTGGTTGGCACGGGGTGGAACAGCATCAACAGCATCACCAACGTGGCTGGATTCACTCCCGGAAGTAACGGACTCATCGCCCGGCTCACCGACGGCAGGCTAGCCCACTACCCCTACAGCAAGGGGACCTGGGGTACCCGAACCTTCATCAGCGGGGGCTGGGGTCCCTACAACATCTTCCGGTAACGGATGGCGGCCGTCAGCCGCAGCCTAACAACCGGGCAGGGCCCTGGAGACATTTCTCCGGGGCCCTGCCCATTTGTCTGCAACCGGCGATGCCTAGAGCTCCGGGACGGCTTCCTCTGCTACTGCGGTGGCCTCGGCGAACTGCGTCCGGTACAGCTCGGCGTAGCGGCCCTCGGCGGCGAGCAGTTCTGTATGGGTTCCGCGCTCCACTATTGAGCCGTCCTCCACCACCAGGATGACATCGGCGGCGCGGATCGTGGAGAGCCTGTGCGCAATCACGACGGCGGTGCGCCCCTCAAGTGCCGCACCGAGAGCCGCCTGCACGGCGGCTTCGTTGGTGGAGTCCAGTGCCGCTGTGGCCTCGTCCAGGATGACGACGCGGGGCTGGGCGATCAGCAGCCGGGCGATGGTGAGGCGCTGGCGCTCCCCGCCGGAGAGCCGGTAGCCGCGCTCCCCCACCACGGTGTCCAGGCCGTCCGGAAGCGACCGGATCATGTACTCGAGCCGCGCCTGGCGCAGCACGTCCCACATCTCCTCCTCGGTGGCGTCCGGACGGGCCAGCCGCAGGTTGGAGGCGATGGATTCGTGGAACAGGTGACCGTCCTGCGTGACCATGCCGAGGGTGGCGCGCATGGAGCCGAAGGTCAGGTCGCGGACGTCCAGCCCTGTGCCGGAACCGCGACCGCCGAGGCGCACGGCGCCGGAGTCGACGTCGTAAAGCCGTGACAGCAGCTGGGCGATGGTGGACTTGCCCGCTCCCGAGGAGCCGACGAGCGCCACGGTCTGTCCGGGTTCCACCCGGAAGCTGATGCCGTGCAGCACCTCTTCGCCGCCGCGCGTATCGAGCGTGGCGACCTCCTCCAGCGACGCCAGGGACACCTTGTCCGCCGAGGGGTAGGCGAACCGTACGTCGTCGAATTCTACGGCGACCGGCCCCGGCGGGACCTCCACGGCGTCGGGCTTTTCCTGGATGAGCGGCTTGAGGTCGAGGATCTCGAAGACGCGTTCAAAGCTGACCAGGGCGCTCATGATCTCCACGCGGGCGTTGGACAGGGCGGTGAGCGGGGCGTAAAGGCGGGTGAGCAGCAGTGCCAGCACCACGACGTCGCCCGGTGCGAGCTGGCCTTCGATGGCTAGCCAGCCGCCCAGGCCGTACACCAGGGCCAGGGCAAGCGCCGATACCAGCGTCAGCGCGGTCACGAACGTGAACTGCAGCATCGCGGTCCGCACACCGATGTCGCGGACGCGGCCCGCACGCAGCGCAAACTCTCGCGATTCGTCCTCCGGGCGGCCGAAGAGCTTGACCAGCGTGGCACCCGGGGCCGAGAAACGCTCCGTCATCTGCGTGCCCATGGCCGCGTTGTGCTCGGCGGCTTCACGGCGCAGGTCTGCCAGCTTGGAGCCCATCCGCCGGGCGGGGATGAGGAAGATCGGCAGCAGGACCATGGCCAGCACGGTGACCAGCCACGAGGTGTTGAGCATGACCACGAGGGTCAGAATGAGCGCCACCACGTTGCTCACCACGCCGGACAGTGTTCCCGCGAACGCCGACTGGGCGCCGATGACGTCGTTGTTCAGCCTGCTGACGAGGGCGCCGGTGCGGGTCCTTGTGAAGAAGGCGATGGGCATTTTCTGCACATGGTCGAACACCCGGGTGCGGAGATCAACGATCACCCCTTCGCCGATGGTGGAGGAGAGCCAGCGGCTCACCAAGCCCAGCGCGGCCTCGGCAACGGCCACCCCGGCGATCAGCGCGGCCAGGCGGATCACCTCGCCGGTTCCGGCAGCGGCCACGATGGCGTCCACCACCTGGCCGGCAAGCACCGGCGTTGCCACGGCAAGGAAGGCCATGGCAATGGACACCACCACGAAGGCAATCAGCTTGCCCCGGTGCGGGCGCGCAAAACCCAGGACGCGTTTCAGCGTCTCCCGGGAAAACGGTTTGGAGCCGCTCTTGGCCCGGGTGATGTTGTGCAGCGAGCGCCAGGCGACGCCGTCCATGCTCATTGTCTCTGCTCCATTTTTCCGGTCATAGCCTCAGTGACGATGCCGTTGTCCACGTTCCAGCGAGCGTCGAGCCGCACATTCTCCAGAAGGCGCCGGTCGTGGGTCACCAGCAGCAGTGCGCCCTCGTAGCTCTCCAGGGCTTCCTCCAACTGCTCGATCGCCGGCAGGTCCAGGTGGTTGGTTGGCTCGTCCAGGACCAGCAGGTTGACACCGCGGGCCTGTAAGAGGGCCAGGGCGGCGCGGGTGCGTTCGCCCGGCGAGAGGGAATCCACGGTGCGGGAGGTGTGGTCCGCCTTGAGTCCGAATTTGGCCAGCAGGGTGCGGACCTCCGCCGGCGTCTGGTCGGCCAGAACCGCTCCGACGGCGTCGCCCAGCTTCAGGTGTCCGGCCAGCAGCCCGCGTGCCTGGTCGATTTCGCCCACGGCCACGGACGCCCCTCTGGTGGAATTCCCGGAAGCCGGTTCCTGAAGGCCGAGAAGCAGGCGCAGCAGTGTGGACTTGCCCGCACCATTGGGGCCGGTGATGCCGATCCGTTCACCGGCGTTGAGCTGCAGGTTGACCGGTCCCAGCGTGAAGTCCCCCTGATGGACCACAGCGTCCCGGAGCGTCGCTACGACGGAGCTCGAGCGCGGTGCCTGACCGATGCTGAACTGCAGCTGCCATTCCTTCCGGGGCTCTTCCACGACGTCAAGGCGGGCGATGCGCGACTCCATTTGACGGACCTTTTGCGCCTGCTTTTCCGACGATTCAGTGCTGGCCGCGCGCCGGATCTTGTCGTTGTCAGGGTTTTTCTTCATGGCGTTACGGACGCCCTGCGAGCTCCACTCGCGCTGGGTGCGTGCACGAGACACCAGATCCGCCTTCGTGGCGGCGAACTCCTCGTACCGTTCGCGGGCATGCCGGCGGGCGACGGCGCGCTCCTCGAGGAAGGCCTCGTAGCCGCCGTCGTAGACTGCCACTGAATTCTGCGCGAGGTCCAACTCAACGATCGTGGTCACGCAGCGGGCCAGGAACTCGCGGTCATGCGAGACCAGCACGGCGCCTCCGCGGAGACCCTGGACGAAGGCCTCCAGCCGGGCAAGGCCGTCCAGGTCGAGGTCATTTGTCGGCTCATCCAACAGCACGATGTCAAAGCGGCTCAGCAGCAGGGCGGCGAGCGCTACGCGTGCTGCCTGGCCGCCCGACAGCCCGGTCATGTCAGCGTCCGCCCCGACGTCCAGGCCCAGATCGGCGAGCACAGGGGGAATCCGCTCGTCCAGGTCGGCGGCGCCCGAGGCCATCCAGCGGTCGAAGGCCAGGGAGTACGCATCGTCCGCGCCGGCGGCTCCTCCGCCGAGCGCTTCGGCGGTTGCCTCCATGTCGGCAGTGGCACTGGCGCAGCCCGTGCGGCGTGCAATGTAGGCGCCCACTGTCTCGCCAGGGACCCGCTCGTGTTCCTGCGGAAGCCAGCCTACGAAGGCATCCGCGGGAGCCAGGCTTACGGTACCCTCCTGCGGTTCATCCACGCCGGCAAGGAGCCGGAGCAGGGTGGACTTGCCGGCCCCGTTCGCCCCGACGACGCCGACGACCTCCCCGGGCGCCACGGTAAGGGAAAGCTTTGAGAAGAGGGTGCGGTGATCATGACCGCCCGCCAGGTCCTTCGCAACAAGGGTTGCCGTCATTTGTCCATCCTCTCACCGCTGCCCGGATCGGCCCGAAAAATTCCGGCGGGCATGAAAGAACCCGCTGGTCCGGACTTGGGGGGTGTACGGACCAGCGGGTTCGAGAAACTAGCATAGTGGAAGCGGCGGCCCCCGTAAAATCTACAGCGACGGCAGCTGCCATAGTGCCAATCATTCGTTCAGCAGAGAGCGTTCCATGCCACTCCCCGCCAAAGCGTTCCAGCGCTGGCTGCACGGCATTGCACCCGACACCAGTATGGCCGACGTTTGCAGGCTGTCGAAGGTCAAGCGGACCACCCTGGCCCAGCAGCTCGTCCGCGGCAAGGTCGCCGAGGCAACCGTGGTCAGCATCAGCCGGGCTTTCAATATTAATCCCGTAACGTCCCTTGCCTACTTTGAGGTCTACCGCGACCTCGCCGGCCCCCTCGTCCCGCCCACCCGGCAGGAGCTCGTCAGCCAAATCGCCACCGTGGACCTGCTGCGTGCTGTCATCGCCCGCACCGCACCCGAAGAGGAAGCCGGCGGGGATTGGGAACTCAGCCCGGCTCCGCACCCGACCTCCGTGAAGAACTGGGTGGACGCAATCGACGACGGGGAACTCCGGCACCGGGTCTCCGCCGCCACCGGAATCGCCCCGCAGAACTACTCCGCGCAGCTGACCGCGAACCGGCTTGCCCCCGAGGTGGCGATAGCCACTTCCCGGGCTGCCGGCGTCGGGCTGACCGGCGGCCTGGTGGCCACGGGTCTGATCACGGAAGCCGAAGCAGGCTGGGCGCCCGGCGCCCGCAAGGCCGCCCTGGACCGGCTGTCCGACGGCGAACTCGCCGCACTGGCGGGAGACCGCCTCCAGACGCTCGGGAAGACATTGCGCCGCCAAGAACAAGACCAAGAACAAACCGAAAAAATCTGGGAGAATCTGGGATGATCGAGATCCTGCAGTGGACCACTCTGGTGGCGTGCGCTGCCGCCGCACTGTCCCGGATACCGAACCTGGTCCGGAAGAAAAACAGGTCGCTCTTCTATATCTTTGCGTTTTTGACCGTGGCCACGCTCCTAAGCATCAAGGGCCCCTATCTGGCGATCGATGACCTGCTCGGAAACACGAATGTGGCTAACCTCCTCCTGCGCTTCATCATCTTTGGTGCCATCTACTTCCTCGGCATCCGGATCGCGAAGGGGTTCGGAGACGCCCGCGGCGTGCGGCTCATCAGGGGGCGTGCCGGAACCATAGTGTTGGGGCTGATCTCTGCCGCAGTGCTGGTTCTCTTCGCCCTCATTGACACCGAAGGCTCGTCGGCGGGGATGATGGACGTCTATGCCAAGGACGAACGGAACAGGCTCTTGGTGGAATACTACGGTGCGGCCGGCCGCGCCTACCCTGCCTTTGTGTGCCTGGCCATCCTGCCTGCCATGGTGCGCGCGGTGGGCAGCACGCTGCCGGCGATGATCCGGATCAGTGCCCTCCTGCTGGCCATCGGAGGAATAAACGTCACGCTCAGCCTCCTCTTTCCGTTGATTCCGCCGTCGTGGGGCTACCTGCCCTTCATCATCAACTACACCGCCATCCTGTGCTTCGTCTCCGGCTTGGCGCTGATCTGGCTGGCCAAGGCGAGGGCGCACCGGAAGGCCCCGACGCCCGCAGGCACCCAGTAGCCAACCAGCTGCAACGGGACCGGGAACGTCATTTACCGAAAGGTGGCCGCGAGGGATTCACAAAATCATTAGAGCGTGAGAGAATCATGAATGTGTGAAAGCAGCTGCTGCCTGGTGCTCCGCTGATCCGGAGAACTGTGGCGCCTGCTGGAGCATGCATTGGGGGGATGAGTGGTGGCGGCCGTTGGGGACCGCCCCCACTCAGCCTGTTTAAGGCCTCGTTCCGGCCCCCGTATGATGGCGAAATAAAAGGACGTCACCCGGGCGTTGCCGGTACAAAGCCCTCAGCAGCCAGCAGAAGAAGGAACCCCCATGAACCGCCTCCATACCCGCCGCAGTGCAATCGTCGCCACTCTCGCCGGCCTGGCCCTGGCACTGTCTGGCTGCGGCGGCTCCCAGACACCGTCGGCAACCACCGGCTCGGATACTTCCCTCAGCGATGTGAAGTCCAAGGGCGAGATCGTGATCGCGACAGAGGGTACGTACAAGCCGTTTTCCTTCCACGCCGAAGGAGCCGGTGAGCTCACCGGCTTCGACGTCGAGATCGCCAAGGCGGTAGCGGACAAGCTGGGGGTAAAGGCCAAGTTCGAGGAAACCCAGTTCGACGGCATCTTCGCAGGCCTCGACGCCAAGCGCTTCGACACCATCGCGAACCAGATCTCCATCAACCCGGAACGCAAGGCTAAGTACGACCTCTCCACCCCGTACACCGTCTCCACGGGTGTGATCGTGACCAAAGAGGACAACAGCAGCATCACGAGCTTCGAGAGCCTCAAGGGCAAGACCACCGCCCAGTCGCTGACGAGCAACTTCTACAAGATGGCCGTGGACGCCGGCGCAAACGTCCAGTCCGTTGAAGGCTGGGCACAGGGCGTCACGCTGGTCCGCCAGGGCCGTGTAGACGCGATCGTCAACGACAAGCTCACCTATCTTGATTACGCCAAGACCAATCCGGACTCCGGCCTGAAGATCGCCGCAGAAACCACGGAAAAGTCGGAGAGCGCGTTTGTGTTCCGCAAGGGTTCCACGGAACTCACCGCGGCCGTGGACAAGGCCCTGGCCGATCTTCGGGCGGACGGCACCCTCGCGAAAATCTCGGAGACGTACTTCGGCGCGGACGTCACGAAGTAAATGCCGTTCAACTGGGACCTCGTCTGGAGCTCCTTCGGCCCGATCGTCGCCGGTGCCGTCACGGGAACGATCCCGCTGACCTTGGCCTCGTTCGCCTTCGGCCTGGCTCTGGCGCTGCTGGTGGCGCTCATGCGGCTCAGCCGGAACGCTGTGATCTCCGGGGCGGCACGGTTCTACGTCTCCGTGATCCGCGGAACGCCTCTGCTGGTGCAGCTCTTCGTGATCTTCTATGGGCTGCCCAGCCTGGGCGTAAAGCTGGATCCCTGGCCCAGCGCCATCATCGCTTTTTCCCTGAACGTCGGCGGCTATGCGGCGGAGGTGATCCGGGCAGCCATCCTCTCGGTCCCCAAGGGGCAGTGGGAGGCCGGACACACGATCGGCATGTCGCGGGGACTGTCACTGCGCCGCATCATCCTTCCGCAGGCGGCCAGGGTATCCGTGCCGCCGCTGTCCAACACGTTCATCTCCCTGGTCAAGGACACATCGCTGGCCTCCCTGATCCTGGTCACCGAGCTCTTCCGGAATGCCCAGCAGATCGCCGCCTTCAGCCAGGAGTTCATGGTGCTGTACCTTGAAGCCGCGCTGGTCTACTGGGTCATCTGCCTCGCGCTGTCCGCTGGACAATCCGCCCTCGAAAAGAGATTGGACCGCTATGTCGCCCACTAGCCCGCCCGCCGGCGCTCCCTCGGGCAACCCTGAGCACGCCGGTGCGCCCCAGGCGAGGCCGGTGCTTTCCGTCCGCGGCCTGGCCAAGGCATTCGGCAGCAACGTGGTGCTCCGGGACATCGACCTGGACGTGCGCCGCGGCAACGTGGTTGCCCTCATCGGGCCTTCGGGCTCCGGAAAGACCACAGTGCTCCGTTCGCTGAACGGGCTGGAAACGCCCGACGCCGGCACCGTCACCTTTGCAGACACCGGCACCGGCAAAGACCTGTCGCTCGACTTTTCGGGCAAGGTGGCCAAGAAGGACATCTCGGACCTGCGCGACCGCAGTGCCATGGTCTTCCAGCACTACAACCTGTTTCCCCATATGACGGTGGTGCAGAACGTCATCGAAGGCCCGGTGCAGGTGCAGAAGCGCAATCGCACCGAAGCCGTCGACGAGGCGGAGAAGCTGCTGGCCCGGGTTGGCCTGGCGGACAAACGCGACGCCTACCCCTTCGAGCTCTCCGGCGGGCAGCAGCAGCGCGTGGGCATTGTGCGGGCCCTCGCCCTGAAGCCCCAGCTTCTGCTGTTCGACGAACCCACGTCAGCCCTGGACCCCGAACTGGTTGGCGATGTTTTGGCCGTCATCCAGGAACTGGCCGAAGAGAACTGGACCATGGTGATCGTCACGCACGAGCTCGCCTTCGCCCGGCAGGTGGCCGACGAGGTCATCTTCATGGACGGCGGCGTGGTGGTTGAGCGCGGACCGGCGGCAGAGGTCCTCCGGGCGCCGCGCCAGGAACGTACCCGGCAGTTCGTCAAGCGGCTGCTCCACGAGTTCTAGCGCACGAACCTCAGGGTGACCAGCTGGAACGGACGCAGGGTGAGGTCTGCCGCGTTCTTTCCGGCCACGACGCCCGGCGCCTCGGCCTTCCGCTCCAGGAGATCCACGGTGTGGATGTTCCTGACGGGGAAGTTCGCCGTGACCCGTCCTGCCGACCGTTCGCCCAGGGACTCGTACAGCCGCACGATGACATCTCCCGACCCGTCCTCCGCCAGCTTCACGGCTTCAACCACGAGCGCCCCGTTATCCACGGCGACCAGCGGCTCCACGGAATGCGCGCCCAGCACGGTCCGCGGTGCGAGGTTGGCGCGGTAGCCCTCCTCGACGGCGTCCCCGATGCCGGCACCGGGCCGGATCCAGATGTCCAGTACGTGGCGCCCGCGGTCTGCCTGCGGGTCGGGGAACTTCGCTGCACGCAGCAGTGAGAGCCGGACGGTCGTGGTGGTTCCGCCGTCGTCCCTGATGCTCCGGGCCACATCGTGCCCGTAGGTGGAGGCGTTGGCGATGGCGACCCCATAGCCGGGTTCGGCCACATGGATCCAGCGGTGCGCGCAGATCTCGAACTTCGCGGCCTCCCAGGAGGTGTTGACGTGGGTGGGCCGGAAGACATGGCCGAACTGGGTTTCGGCGGCCGAGCGGTCGGCCCTGAGATCAAGCGGGAACCCCAGCTTGAGGAGCTTCTCACGCTCCTGCCAGTCGACCTCCGTGGAGATGCCCAGCGAACTGCCGCCGGGCGCCAGCGTGAGGCGCTGGACGATCCGCGAGGCCCCGAAAAGCCGTTCAACGACGACGACGGCGTCACCACCGTGACGTTCCAGCGTCACGGAGGCTGCGTCGGTCAGTGACGTGACGTTCCGCCGGTAGAACTGGTCAATGTCCCATGCGTCCCATTCGTTGGGGGTGTCGCGGTGCAGTTCCAGGTGGTTTCCGAAGTTGCCCGGGGCTATGGCCTCCCTGCCGCTGGCGTGGTCGCGCAGTGAGGTCAGCAGTCCGTTGGCATCCAGCACGGCACGGACGATGCCGTTGTCGAGCACGAAGCCGCCGTCCCGGGCGGTGACCTGCACCGGCCCGTCTGCCTGGACGGGCCGGGCAGCAGCGAGTGCCGGGACGCCGTCGCGTTCGCGGGGACCTGCGTTGAGCAGGAACTCCTCGCTGCCCTCGCCCAGCGCAGCGGCCGCGGCCTGGCTGATGAGCCCTTCGAGTCCCTTGGCCACGGCGGCGTAGTTCCGTTCGGCGTCCTGGTGTACCCATGCAATGGAACTGCCGGGCAGGATGTCGTGGAACTGCTGCAGGAGCACCAGCCGCCACAGCCGTTTCAACTCGGCTGCCGGGTAGGCGTAGGAACCTCCGGTGCGCACCGCTGCTGTGGCGCACCACAGCTCGGCTTCACGGAGGAGGTGCTCGCTGCGCCTGTTTCCCTGCTTTGTGCGGGCCTGGCTGGTGTAGGTGCCGCGGTGGAGTTCGAGGTACATCTCCCCCACCCAGACCGGCAGGGCGGTGTATTCGGCCTGGGCCTGCTCGAAGAAGCTGTGTGCCGTCCCGATCCGGACTTTGGGCGAGCCTTCAAGGTTCGCTGTGCGGTGGGCGGCGGCCAGCATTTCCCGGGTGGGGCCGCCTCCGCCGTCGCCGTAGCCAAAGGGGACCAGCGAGATCGTGCCGTGCCCGTGGTCCCGGTAATTGCGTTCGGCATGGGCAAGATCACGGGCGGTGAGTTCCGAGTTGTAGGTGTCCACGGGCGGGAAGTGGGTAAAGAGCCGCGTGCCGTCGATCCCCTCCCAGTTGAAGGTGTGGTGCGGCATCCGGTTGATCTGGTTCCAGGAGATTTTCTGCGTAAGGAACCACTTGCTGCCGGCTGACTTGACGATCTGCGGCAGCGCCGCGGAATATCCGAACGAGTCCGGAAGCCACGCTTCCTGGCACTCGATGCCGAACTCGTCAAGGAAGAAGCTCTTGCCTTCCAGGAACTGCCGGGCCATGGCTTCCCCGCCGGGCATGTTGGTGTCCGATTCCACCCACATGCCGCCCACGGGAACGAACTGTCCGGCCTTCACCTTCTCCCGGATCCGCCCGAACAGTTCGGGATAGAACTCCTTGATCCAGGCCAGCTGCTGCGCTGACGAGCAGGAAAACACGAAATCGGGATCATCGTCCATGAGGGCGACCACGTTCGAAAACGTCCGCGCGCATTTCCTCATGGTCTCCCGCACCGGCCACAGCCAGGCCGAATCAATGTGAGCATGACCGGTGGCCAGCAGTTCGTGGGCCGAGGCGTAGGCGGGGCTGGCCAAAACGCCGGCGAGCGCTGCCCTGCCCGCGGCCGCAGTGCCGGGGACGTCGTCCGGATCCATGACGTCCAGCATGCGCTCCAGGGCACGCAGGATCTCGTGGCGGCGCGGCAGTTCCATGGGCAGCTCGTGCATCAGGCCCCGGAGCGCAGCGATGTCCTGCTGTAGCTCCCACACATGCCGGTTCAGTTCGGCAATGGCAATGCTGCCGAGCCGGTACTGCGGCTGGTCACCGGCGGTGGCCTTATCACCGTAAGGCGTGGCCGCAAAGGTCCAGCCCTGCGCAACATCGGGGTTGGCCGCAGCTTCGACATAGAAGTCCACAGCCATCCCGCTGCCCAGCAGTTTGAGCGGGATGTACTGGTTGCGCGGAGAAATCGCCTTGATAATGCTGCCGTCGGGCCGCCACGCGGTGCCTTCACACTGGAAGCCGGGAATTTCGGTGGTGAACCCGATGTCCACCACCATCTCCACTTCGGTGTCCGGCGCGGTCCCCCACGAGTCGGGTACCTCGCCCTGGAGACGAAGCCACATGGTTCCCCACGGCCGGCCCCACGCAGCGCCGTGTTCCTGCGGCCGGAAATCCTGGCGCAGTGCCTCCATGACCGGGACAGGCTCGTCCGGGACCTCCCAGCTGCTCAGGGTCAGGGGTACGCTTCGCGAGTAGATCGCGGGGGTGATCCGCTCCCGCAGGAAGCGGTCGAGACGGACTTCCGTGATCCGGCGGTCGTCGTGCAATGTGTTCCTCTTTAATGCGTGAGGCCGGCGCCGCCCGTTCCGGCCGTTTCGCCGGCCTGGGCGTCATCCAGCTGGTGTCCGGGGCAGGTTCGCTGCCCTGAAAGAGCGGATCAACGTGTCCATTCGATGGATAAAATCTACTGCGTCGCGCCTGATTAGCCAAGCATTCGCGGCTCCTGGCGGGGCAGGTCCGCCAGGGAAATGCGGTGTCCGCCAGTATAGACGTTCAGGCTGCTTCCCCTGCTGAAGCCGGCCACGGTAACCCCGCTGGACTCCGCGAGTTCGACGGCGAGACTGGAGGGAGCGCTGACGGCAGCCAGCACCGGGATCCCCGCCAGCGCAGCCTTCTGCACAAGTTCAAAGGATGCACGGCCTGATACCTGCAGCACCGTACGGGACAGCGGCAGGCGCCGCTCACGCAACGCCCAGCCAACCACCTTGTCCACGGCATTGTGCCGGCCAACGTCCTCGCGGAGGCACAATAGCCGGGCGGCGCCGTCGTCATCGATGCTGAAGAGACCGGCGGCGTGCACGCCACCGGTGGCTTCGAAGACCGTCTGCGCTTCCCTGAGCAGGTCCGGCAGGGCAGCGAGGGTTCTTACCGGGACTGTGAGCGTGTCGTCAGCCGGACTGAAGTGCGACGACTTGCGGACGGCGTCAATCGAATCCGTGCCGCAAATCCCGCAGGAACTTGATGTGTAGACGTGGCGTCCGGTGTCCGGGAGCACGACGTCGGGCCGCAGCTGGGCTTCTACCACGTTGAAGGTCTGGACGCCGTTTTCATCTTCCCCGGCACAGAACCTCAGGGAGATGAGCTGGTCGGGGTCCCATATGACACCCTCGGAGACCAGGAATCCCGCCACCAGGTCAAAGTCGTCCCCTGGCGTGCGCATGGTCACCGAGAAGGAGAGACTGCCGAGCCGGATCTCCAGCGGCTCCTCCACGGCCAGCACGTCCTCACGGTGCCGGACGGGAAATTCGAGGGCGGAGGGTGAGCCGTCCAAGACGTATCGGTGAATCTTGCGTCGTTGCGTCACGCGTCCCATCGGGTCACCCCTGGTGCCAGCCTGTTCATGCCTCCATCATTGCAAGCGGGGTGCCAGTACACCAACGGGCTGTGGTTTTCAGTCCAGGAGCGCACTCCAGTCCACTGGCCCGCTGTCCGCAGCCGGCTTGCCGGCCGGCCGGTTCCCCGCCCTGCGGGGTGACGCCTTCACTTTGGAGTCTGCTTTCTTGGGCTCGGGAATGGCCGGCCCCCACGGCAGTGCAAAGGCCGGAACGGTCTCGCCAAGCTGCACACCGTGCGGCGGGACCACCATCACGCCGTCAGCGGCGGCCAGTCCCCTCATCATCCCGGGTCCGGTGTGCTGGGAGGGCGAGGCCATGCCGTAGAGGAGCCGGAACGGCATGAGTCTGGTCCGGCCGGGGTCGGGATCGATCATGGTTCCGCACGGCACCTCCTGCACGGCAGGCATGGCCCCGTGTCCCAGCGCCGCGAGGAGCGGGCCGCCGACAGTGGACAGCGCCATCATTGCCGCAAGCGGATTGCCGGGCAATCCCAGCACGAAGCGCCCGTCCGGCAGTTCCGCAAGGACCGCCGGGTGGCCGGGGCGCATCGCCACGCCGTCGATCACCAGCCGCCCGCCGAGATCCGCCACGGCGCGCCTGAAGTGATCGGTACCGGACACACCGGTACCCCCGGTGGTGATAACGACGTCGGGAGGCAGCACTGCCGCTGAGGCCTCCGCCAGGCGGTCGTCCGGCTCCGCCTCCGGCCCTTCGTCCTCCAGTGCTTCCAGCCACTCGCCGTAGCTGTCCCCTATCCTGACCTGTCCGGTGCAGATACCGCCCATCATTTCCACGACGGAAGCCAGTTGCGGGCCGAAGGTGTCCCGGACCTTGCCCGCTTCGGGGAGGCCGTGTTCGATGACCTCGGAGCCCGTGAGCAGCAGCTTTACCACCGGTTTGCCAACCACCGACACATCGTCGTGGCCGGCCAGGGCGGCGAGTGCCAGATGCGCAGGATTCAGAGTGGTGCCGGCTTTGACCAGCACCTCGCCGGCAACGGCTTCTTCGGCCGCTTTGCGGATGTGCTGGCCGTTTCGCGGTTCACCCGGGCGGGCGCTGCCGCCGAGGGTCAGTACCGGCAGGCCATCCTCGTCCTTGGACATGACGCCGCTTTCACGGCGCAGCACCGCCTTCGCGCCCGGCGGAATGAGACCGCCGGTCACGATGACGCTGGCCTGGTGCGGCGCGAGCCGTTGCCCGGGTTCAGCAAGGATCCAGGGCCCGCTGCCGTTGACGGCCCAGCCGTCCATCGCGGACGAAGCGTAGTGCGGAATGTCCTGCAGCGCGGTGATGTCCGCCGCCAATGTCCGGCCCAGGGCTTCCTTCAGAGGAACCCGGCCGGCAGGGATCGGAGCAGCGCAGTCAAAGGCGGCCTGCCGCGCTTCTTCCCAAGTGTGTGCCGCATGCGTGGCAGGCGGGTCCGCGGCCTCGATTCCACTATCTGCGGGTCCGCTGTCCGCGGGCAGTGCGTCTGTGTCGTCCTCGGCTGCTGGATGTCCGGGGGCGGCGGTCATTCCCCCGGTGTCCCGCTGGGAGCCGCTACGCTGCTGGAACTGCCTGCGGCCGGCGGAACGGAGTCATCCCCTGCCTCATCGGCCGAGTAGGCCTTGGACACGGAACGGGCCACGTCCATGGCCGCTTTCATCGATGTGGAGTCAGGCGCCTGGCCCGAACCTGAGGCGAGCCCGGCGGCAAATCCGGCGATGAAGGTGGTCAGCGGCGCTGCGGGCCGGACCACCGAGTGCGCGGCTACCCCGGCAAGGGACAGCACCTCATTGACATCCACTTGCACGTCTTCGAGCTCGAAGGCCCGCAGCAGTAGACGGCACCACTCCTCAAGCGTTTCGTCCTGGCTTTTCATGCCTGCCTCCAATCTCAACTGCGGCTGCGACGTTCAGCCCGGATGATTGCTGGCGTCCACTCCCAATGCGGCGGCATCGTCCCAGGTATCCACATCGTCTGTGGAGCCGGCGGGCACGGTGACAGCCTGTACGTCAAGCCTAGCAAGGAGAGCGAAAACTGACCCATGGTTCAAAGCGTTCCGCGCCGCGGCTTCTTCCACGGCGCGTTCTAGCACAGCCGTGCGGTAAAAGCCTGCCAACGGCTGGCGCCGCCCGTCGCCGGAAACTGCCATGACGCCGTCGCCGCCCTGCAGCGCTTCCAGAAGGGCATGCACGGCATCCGCCACGCGGGGCATGTCACATGCCAGAACCAGAACATAGGCATCATCCCCGGGACGGGCCGGGGACTCCAGTAGGGCCAGGCCGGCCGCAATCGCGGCGGCAGGCCCGGCGAACGGCGGATCCTCCCGGCAGCTCAAAACACCGGGCGGAAGGTCGTGGCCTTCCGGGCCCACGACTACGATGCGGCGGGCACCTCGGGCGGCCGCAATCGACCGCTGCAGAAGGGTCTCACCCTCATAGGTCAGTTCGGCCTTCGGCGAACCGCCGAGCCTCGAAGAACGGCCGCCGGCCAGAATGACTGCATCGAAGTACACATACCAAGCCTAGTGCCACAGGTCAGGCGGCCGTCTCCGGAAGCAGGAAGGGATCCCACGCGGGGGTCGGCTTCTCCAGTTCCTTGATTTGCCAGATGGTGCCAACGGGAGGCGCCGGGACGAACCGCAGCTTCCAACCCATTTCCGCCGGAGTGTGATCCCCCTTGACGTTATTGCACCGGAGGCAGGCCGCCACGAGGTTTTCCCAGGTATCCGCACCGCCCCGAGATTTCGGCTGGACGTGGTCTATGGTGTGGGCTGCCTTGCCGCAGTACGCGCATCGGTGGCCGTCCCTGCGCAGCACCCCGCGCCGGCTCACTGCGGTGACCATGTTATAGCGCGGCCGGATATAACGGTTCAGGAGAATCACGGAGGGGCGGCCCATGATGTCCTTCGGCCCCACGACGGGATCGTCACCTTCGGCAACCACGCTGGCTTTTCCTGTGAGCACAAGAACCAGCGCCCGGCGGAAGGTCACAACCGCCAAGGGTTCATATCCAGCATTAAGTACGAGCGTGCGCATGCGCATACCTCTTCACGGCCGCACCCGGCAGAGGCGCGAGGGCCGGCTGCCCTCTGCATGTCCGGGCTATGGATCGACACCACAAGAGTAAACACTCTTAGCGCATATCGACGAATCGGCCTAACATTCGGCCACGGCGTGTCGGCGTTCAGCCCGGGAAGTTTTAAGACAAAAGGACCCCCGCCGCAGGGGCAGGGGTCCTTTTAAGCCTTTGCTCGTGGCTTAGCCGCCGACGCGGATGAAGACCGGGCCGGAGCCGACGTTCACGCTGAACAGCGCGGTGGTTCCGCCGTTCCAGCCACCGTGAACAGCCTGGCCGTTGCCGACGTAGACAGCGATGTGGGCCAGGCCCATGCCGCCGTTTTGGTAGTAGGCGAGGTCGCCCGGCTTGGCTTCGGCAGCGCTGACAGTGCGGCCGAGGGACAGGTAACCTGCCGGCCAGCCGTGGTAGTTGATGCCCACAGCGGCCAGCGAGTTGGTGGCCAGCATGGTGCAGTCCTGCGAGACGCCCAGCTGGGCGTATGCGGCAGCAGCGATGGCAGCTCCCTTGCCGCTTGCCGAGGACGTGTTGGCAGCAGGTGCAGCTTCCACCTTCGCGGTGGCCTGAACTGCCGGAGCAGCCTTGACGGCCGGGGCTTCCACGGCCGGCGCGGCTTCCTGGACGTTGACGACCGGCTTGGGAGCCTCAACGACGGGGGCCGGGGTGGTGGTGATCGCCGGCTTCTCGTAGGAGATGGCGATGCTGGATGCGGCCGAAATCGGTGCCGACGCCAGGGACTGCACTTCCAGGGTGGACGTGGAAGCCGAGTCGCGCTGAACGTTGGTCTCAGCAGCGTTGGCGGCGATGCCGCTGGTCAGAACGAGTCCGGAGGCGGCAGCGATAACAGCAGCCTGACGGCCTACTCCGCCGGCGTTGTCGCCGACAGCCTTGGCAATGACGGACAGCGAGTTGGTCTTGGTGACCTCGGCGCGGTGGCGTGCAATGGTCGCACGTGTAGTCATGATTTCTCTCTTTCGTGTTCCACGGCCCGCTGTAGCAGGCCGCGGTTTAGCGACGCGCCGGCGTCTTGGGGGTACGCCGAATCGTCTCGAATGGGGGGTTTTAGCGAAGGGTGTAGAACGAGGACGTGCCCGTGGCGGACACTGCATGCAGGATGGTGCCCTGCGAGGGGTTCAGCGCGCTGATCATCATGCCGTTGCCAACGTAGATGCCAACGTGGGCACCGCCGTTCTGCATGACCAGGTCGCCGGGAGCGGGAGTCGACGTGGGCTTCATGGCTGTCCACGCATTGACGCGCGGAATGCTGATGCCCGCCTGTGCGTAGACCCACTGGGTGAAGCCGGAGCAGTCCCAGCCGCTGGGAGTGGTGCCACCCCAGACGTACGGGCTGCCGATACCGGTGTAGGCGATGCCCGCGAGACCTGACGTTGCACCCGAGCCTGCGGCGTCAACCAGTTTCCCGGCCTTGGCCGCGATGGTTTCCACGGCAGCTTCGGGGCTGGCCGTGTCGTCGCTGGACTGGGGCGCGACTGTCTCAATGACGGGGGCTGCCTCGGTGGTAACGGCAGGACGCTCGAAGGAGACGGTTGCGGTGGGCGCGGCGGTCACAGCAAGCTGTGCCGCCTGGGATCCGGACTCAGCGGAGGCGGAAACACCGATGTTGGCGTCGGACGCGTTGGCTGGCATGCCGGCGCTCAGGACGAGACCTGAAGCGGCCGCAATGACTGCTGCCTGACGACCTACTGTGCCTGCATTGGCGCTTACTGCCTTGGACACGGAGTCCAGCGGGTTCTTACGAACCGTTTGCGCACGGTGGCGCGCAAGATTGTGGCGTGAAGACACGAAGGTAGCCTCTCCCAATGCCTACGAGGTGAGCTGTCGGATTCGGATGGGAGTCACCCGGCCGCGCCGCTTCCTGGGAAGCTTTGCGACTTAACCCCAAGGCCTTCTTGCGAAGACCAAAATTGGTTCCCCCGCCCCTGCCAGACGATGTAATGCGAACGGACCTTGAGCGGTGGCAGAGTTAGGCAATCCACTCAAGGGCGTCAACTTCGGAAAAGTTGACGCGGTTTAGACGGTACAACAGTTCGGAGGGAATGTCACATTCAGGTCACGGCGTGTCACGAGAATCTGAGAGCTCTCCATCGGCTTTGCTTACAGCCAGCCTTCGGGATCAACGACTTCTCCGTTGACCATCACCTCAAAGTGGAGGTGGCAGCCGGTGGATGCGCCGGTGGTCCCGCTGAGTGCCACCGTGTCGCCCCGGCTGACCTTCTGGCCGACCTGAACGCTCGATGACGACAAATGGTTATACGTGGTTTCGAGGCCGTTGCCATGGTCGATGACAACCCTGTTGCCGCCGCCAAACTCGTGCCAGCCCGCAAACGTGACCGTGCCGCTGGCCGCTGCGTACACCTCTGTTCCACACTGGGCCGCGAAGTCCTGGCCACGGTGGAACTCTCCGGCGCCGCCAGTGATGGGGCTCACGCGGTATCCGAAGGGCGAGGACTTCACCATGGTGGCCAAGGGCATGCCAAGGCTGCCGACGGAGGCTGCGCGGCTGATACTGCCGGCGGACTGTGCGCTCAGGAGCTGCTTGAGCTTGCCATCCGGGTCACCGGCTGTCGCAACGGAGGTGCGGCTGAAGTCAATCTTGGCTGCCGCCTCGGCGGAGACCTCTGGCTGCGCCGTGGCGGCACCTGCGGCGGCCGGGGCGCTGTGGTCGGCCGTGGCCAGGACCGGGCTCGTGGCGGGCACTGTGACGGTCAGCAGGAGGCCCGAGGCGGCAAGGGCCACGCCGACCTTCTGCCCGACTCCGCTGGCAGCGGCGAAGTCAGCGACCTGACGGAAAGGACTGCGTTGCTTCCGCGCTTGACGCTGCGCATCGCGGGGTCGCTCAGCGGCGACCGCTACGGGCGTGCGGGGCTCGGCAGCGGAGCCGGTAGCGCGGCGGCGGCCCCGGGCATTCTGCATGGTCAAGAACGGTTCCTCTCTGGGTAGCCTGCGAAGTTAGCTGTCGGATTCGGGTCAGAGAGTTGATCGACCCGGTCCGCAATGACAAGCCTTTTTGGCACAGAGGTATCCGGGGATTCCGTCTGTGGAAGGTGGCTTGCTGCTGCGGACTTCACCCCAAGGCCGTTTTAAACGGCCAGTTGTGGTTCCTCCGCCTCTGCCAGAAGGTGTTTCGAGCGACTGATCCGCTGGCAGAGTTCGGCTCCGGATCAGGTAACGCTTTGGTATCGGCGCTGCGACTTAACTATAGGCGATTAAAGCTTGCGGTAATAATTCCGTTATCTTGCTTGTGCAAAAGTGGTGGGTCATCCTGCCAGCTGATGTCGGACAACCTGCACCGGGGTGACTCAGGCCACCCGGACAAACACGTGCGCAGCAACTTCGGGCGGCAACTCGAGGGCGCCGTCGATGCCAGGGACACGCACGGAAATGTACTCCCCGACCCGTTCCAGCGACACGGTCGCTCCCGGGCGGATCCCGCCCTCGTCCAGCTGCTGCAGGAGTTCGGGCTCGACCTGAATCGGTTCGGCGAGCCTGCTGACGGTCACCCGCGAGTCCGGGCCATAACTGCCCATGGCGTCCAGCAGGTTCAGGTCGACGTCGGCAAAGGTGCGTGTCGGCTCGCCGCCCAGCGCAGCCAGCCCGGGAATGGGGTTGCCATAGGGCGATTCCGTGGGGTGATTCAGCATCTCGTAGATCCTGCGTTCCACGCGTTCGCTCATCACGTGTTCCCACCGACACGCTTCGTCATGAACATACGCCCAGTCCAGGCCAATGACGTCGGCAAGCAGGCGCTCGGCCAGCCGGTGCTTGCGCATCACCTCGGTGGCGCGTTTGCGCCCTACTTCGGTCAACTCCAGGTGCCGGTCGCCGGTAACCACAACCAGCCCGTCCCGCTCCATCCGTCCGACGGTCTGGGAGACGGTAGGACCCGAATGGCGGAGGCGCTCGGCGATGCGGGCACGCAGTGCCACGATGTTCTCTTCTTCCAGCTCCAAAATGGTCCGAAGATACATCTCCGTGGTGTCGATCAGATCCGTCATTCAGCTCAGCTCCTCGAGCACAGTACTTGCGTTCTCCCACGGTACCGCGGGCCCCTCGTCTGGCGGCTCGGCATCCAGCCGCCGCGGCCCCAATCCGGCGGCGGTGCAACGCCGACTGTCCGCCTGTTCGTCCACCAAAAGCTTAGCCTATTTTGAATTACTCCGGATAAACCGCGGCGTCTCAATGACTGGACTGTGACGGGCACGGTTCCCGGGATTTCCGCGTCTCAGGCAGAATAAAGGGGGCCTTCGCGGGCAGCCATACCTGACCGCCGGTCACCAACTGTCCCCGCCGATCCGCATGTCCATGCCGAAAATTGGAGCCCCTGTGAGCGAGACCAGCATCACCATCCCAGCAAACCTCCTGCCCAAGGATGGACGGTTCGGCGCCGGACCTTCCAAGGTCAGGCCGGAGCAGGTCGAGGCGCTGTCCGCAGCCGCCACCACGCTCCTGGGCACGTCCCACCGCCAGGCGCCGGTGAAGAACCTTGTCGGATCGGTTCGTGAGGGCCTCAGCACGTTCTTCCGCGCCCCCGAGGGCTATGAAGTTATCCTCGGCGTGGGTGGCTCGACGGCGTTCTGGGACGTGGCGAGTTTTGGCCTCGTGGAGCAGAAGGCCCAGCACCTCTCCTTCGGTGAGTTCGGTTCGAAGTTTGCCGCGGCCACCAACAAGGCCCCGTTCCTTGCGGATTCGTCCATCATCAAGTCGGAGCCGGGAACCTGCCCCGAGCCCCGGGCAGAGGCAGGCGTTGACGTCTACGCCTGGCCGCAGAACGAGACCTCCACCGGTGTTGCCGCCCCGGTCAAGCGCGTGAGCGGCGCGGATGCAGGTTCCCTCGTCCTGGTGGACGCTACGTCCGCTGCCGGAGGACTGGACGTAGACGTCGCCGAGACCGACGTTTACTACTTCGCACCGCAGAAGAACTTCGCTTCCGACGGCGGCCTGTGGCTGGGTCTCTTCTCCCCCGCCGCGCTGGAGCGTGCCGCGCGGATCAAGGCCGGCGGCCGCTGGATCCCGGACTTCCTGGACCTGCAGACGGCCATCGACAACTCGAAGCTGAACCAGACCTACAACACCCCGGCGCTGGCCACCTTGGTGACCCTCGACGCGCAGGTGCAATGGCTCAACTCCAACGGCGGCCTCGACTTCGCCGCCGGCCGAACCGCCGACTCCGCGGGCCGCATCTACAAGTGGGCCGAGGCCTCCGAGTTCGCTACGCCGTTCGTCGCCAACGCCGCGGAACGCTCCAACGTCATCGCCACGATCGACTTTGATGACTCAATCGATGCCGCGGCCATCGCCAAGGTACTGCGCGCCAACGGCATTGTGGACACGGAACCGTACCGCAAGCTGGGACGTAACCAGCTCCGTATCGCGACTTTCGTGGCGATCGACCCTGCGGACGTTTCGGCGCTGCTGGAGTGCATCGACTACGTGGTGGGCGAGCTGAAGAAGTAGCCTCCCCGCGCCGCTGCCACAGGCAGCATCAGCGTTCGACGGCGCCGTCCGGGCTCGTGTCCCGGCCGGCGCCGTTCGCCGTTCAGCCTTCCTCGCCGGCCGGGTCCTTTGCGGTTTCCTTTACGGCTGCCTCCGGGGAAACCTCCGGCTCCTCCGCGGCTCCGGCACCGGGAGCGCCCGCCTCTGACACCCCTGCCCCAGCGGCCTGCGGTGCGTCTTCGTCCGCCAATGCATCGTCCTGGGCATCCTCCGGCCGGACACGCTCCGCCCAGGGAACCCACTCCGGGGCGAGGATCGAGTCCTCGGAGGGCAGCAGGCCCAGCTCGTTCACGGTGATCACCTTGGACCGCGAATTTCGTGTGAGCACGGCGTACCACTGCCATCCGACGTAACCGGGCAGCTTGGATTCGAACAGGTGGGTCACCAGGCGGTCACCCTCCGTGCGCGCGGCCAGGTGTTCGCCGATTTCCGATGCCTTGGCGATGCCTTCGATGGCGGTCCGGGCCACGTCTACGGCAGCCGCGAGGACGGCGTCGGGTTTTCCGGTGCGCCAGACCGGGACACCGGCACGCTTCCCGGGCGTCTTTGGTGCCGCCTTTGATTCGGCCTGTTCAGGTTCCGGGTTCATGGGGACCTAGGCGTCCAGCTCGTCGGCAACCTTACGCAGGGCGGCGGCGATGGCCTTGCCCTTGTTACCCTCCGGGTATTTGCCGGCGGACAGGGTGCCGGAGAGGTTGTCCAGCACCGTGACGAGGTCCTGCACCACAGGCGCGAGGTCCCTGGCATTGGGCCGCTTGGCCTTGGCGATGGATGGGGTCTTGTCCAGTACCCGCACGCCCAGGGCCTGGGCGCCCTTGCGGCCGTCGGCCACACCGAACTCGACCCGCGTGCCGGCTTTCAGTTCGGTGACGCCCCCGGGAAGCGCCGACTTGGGCAGGAACACTTCCTGGCCGTCCTCGCCCGCGAGGAATCCGAATCCCTTGTCCTTGTCATACCACTTGACTTTGCCGGTAGGCACGTAATCAACCTTCTTCGTTCTGACTGTCTAGACATGTCCGGCCATCACCGCATCCGCACCGGTGTACGGGTTCAGGGTATGACTGCCTGGTTCATGTTGGTCTGCTACTTCAAGGTTATCCTGACTGGCTTGGGATTCCTGCTTTGAGGCGCAGCCGCGGCGGGACTGTTAGCGTTACGGCATGATACCCACGCGTTTCCGGCGTCCTTTGACGGTCGCCGCAGCGGTTCTGGCAGTGCTTTCCCTGGCGTCCGTGGGAACGGTGATGGCGATGGCATACGGCGGCCAGGCCGCTCCGGCCGCGATCACGTCCGCTGCCCTCTACGGGCTTCCGCTCGCTTTCATCCTGGTATTCGTGCTGGTGATCGACAGCATTGCAGCACGGCGCCGGGCAGGAAACGGCGGCGGGCGGTAACGTTGGACTGATGTCCCTTATTCGTGCGCTCAGCAAGGAACTGGAGGCACGCAGCGACGCGTCGTTGCGTGCCCTGTTCGCTGCGCGGCCGGATCTCATTTCGCCGGGCGTACCCGATTTCGCGGCGCTGGCGGCCCGTGCCAGCGCCCGGGTCAGCGTGCAGCGGGCACTGGAGCGCCTCAACCGGCCCCAAATGCAGGTGCTGGAGACGCTTCACCTGTGCACGAACACCGATACCGGGCACAGTGCGTCGGCAGCAGGCGTCAAGAAACTGATCGCAGGCTCTTCGCTGGCCGCCGTTGAGCGTATCCTGCTGTCGCTACAGGAGCTGGCGCTGGTCCACCGTGCAGAGCCCCCTCACACCGCGAGCCCATCCGCCCACCGACAGCGTTTCTACCTGCCGGTGGGCAGCCTGAAGGATGTCGTGGGGATTTATCCCGCCGGGCTGGGTCGCAGCTACACAGAATTGGTCCGGCTGCAGCCGGCCTTCGCCCAGCGCGTCGTCCAGCTGGTCGGCGAACTGCACCGCAGCGGCGCCGCCATCCAGCCCGCCACCACCCCGATGGAAGCGGCGCTGGCCCTGCAGCACTGGACCTCCTCGCCCGAGGCCCTGCGTGCCATCCTCGCCACGGCTCCGGAACGCACGACGGCGCTGCTGGCCCGGTTTAGCAACTGGGCCATGGGGGCCGTCCCGCAGGCACAGCGGAAAGCGTCGGTCATCGGCGAGGGGCACGACGTCGGACCGGTGGACTGGCTGCTGGCCCGTGGCCTGCTCGTGCCGCTGGACGCGGCGCACGTCGAACTCCCCCACAGCGTGGGGATATCCCTCCGGGGCGGCGCAGTAATCGATAACTTCTCCCTCACCCCTCCCAAGCCCACCTTGGGAACCACCACCGCTTCCCTCCGCCGCAACGCCGCCTTGGGCGCAATCGCCGAAACGCTGCGGCTCACCGGCGAGCTGCTCCACGCCGTCCGGGAGCAGCCATTGGGAACGCTGCGCAGCGGCGGAGTGGGCATCCGTGAAATGCGCCGACTGGCCGACGCCCTGCGGGTGGACCAGCATGCGGCCGCCGTCCTCCTGGAGTTCTGCGCCCTTTCGGGACTGGTCCGGCTGGATGTGGACAGCTCCTGCTGGGTGCAGCCGCCCGAACTCGAGTGGCTGGGCCTGCCCCGACAGGAACAGTGGTTGTGGCTTGTCAATGCCTGGCTGGCCAGCGAGCGCGCCCCGTCACTGGTGGGGCAGCCCATCAACGGCCAGCCCGGCGGGCAGCCGAACCACCGGACGGCTGCCGGAACCGCCGTCGTCAACGCCTTGTCTGCAGAGGCTCAGCGGTCCGATGCGCCGGTGGTCCGCAAAAGGATCCTCGAGATCCTCCGGGAGCTGACGCTCGAAGCCGAGGCTCCGGATGGCACCGCTCCCGTCCTCGACGCCAATGCTGTGCTGCAACGCGCCGAATGGCAGCAGCCGCGCATGGCCCGGCGCTTCAGCTCACTGATCCGCGGAGTCCTGGCGGAGGCCGAGATGCTTGGTCTGATCGGATCCGGCGCCCTCAGCCAGGTGGGCGCGGCCATCGCGGCCGACGCGCCTGACGAGGCGATGGACATCCTAGGCGAACACCTGCCGGCAGCCCTGAACCATGTCCTGCTCCAGGCGGACCTTACGGCTGTTGCCCCGGGGTACTTGAGTCCGGAACTGAGCCAACAGCTCCAGCGGGTTGCAGACGCCGAAGGGCAGGGCCCGGCCACGATTTACAGGTTCTCCGTGCAGTCGATCCGGCGGGCCCTGGACGCGGGACAGGACGCCGCCACCATCCTGGACTTCCTCCGAAGGCACTCGGCCACCGCCGTTCCGCAGCCCCTGGAGTACCTCATCGAGGACACCGCCCAGAGACACGGAAAGCTGCGCGTCGGCGCCGCGGGCTGCTTCATCCAGAGCGACGACGAAGCAGCCCTCATGGAGCTGGCAGGCGAAGCCGCGGCAGCCTCCCTGAACCTGGTCAGGATCGCCCCCACGGTCCTGATCTCGCATGCGCCGCCACGGCAGACGGCGCTGGTGCTGCGCGGGCTGGGACTGTCACCCGCTGTCGAAGAACCGGAGTCCGCCGTCGTGCGGCTGAACCGCACCGCGCCGGTTGCCGGGGCAGGCGCGCGGCCTGTGTACAGCGCGCCGCGGACAGCCCCGCCGGACGCCGACATCGCCGCCCAGCTCGCGGTGCTGCGCAGCCATGCGGCTGCGGCCGGCTCCAACGGCCACCGGTCCGGCGCCGCAGTCAACGGCAGCGAGGAAGCCACGCAGCTCGGGCTGGAGACCCTGCGGAAGGCCATTCGGCTTAAACAGCGGGTCACCATGAACGTCGTGGACAGCCTCGGGAATGCCAGGCTGGAAACCGTTGTTCCGGTCTCGGTAAGCGGCGGACGCGTCCGGGTGTTCGACCCCGCCAAGGACACCGAGCGGGTGCTGTCCATCCACCGGATCATCGATATCGAAGCAGCAGGGGAAATACACCCGTGAAGGATTGCACCGCGTGAACGACGGACCGCTGATTGTCCAAAGCGACAAGACCATCCTCCTGGAAGTCGACCACGAGCAGGCCACCGAAGCCAGGCACGCCATAGCGGCCTTCGCCGAACTGGAGCGCGCACCGGAGCACATGCACAGCTACCGGCTGACTCCCCTGGGCCTCTGGAACGCGCGGGCCGCGGGCCTCGATGCCGAGAAGGTCCTGGACACCCTGCTCAAGTACTCCCGCTTCCCGGTGCCGCACTCGCTGCTGATCGACGTTGAAGAGACCATGTCCCGCTATGGGCGGCTGCGGCTGGAAAAGGATCCGCAGCACGGGCTCGTCATGCGGACCAGCGACTATCCGGTGCTCGAGGAGGTCAGCCGTGCCAAGAAGATCCAGCCGCTGCTGGGACCGCGCATTGACGGTGAGACCGTGGTGGTCCACTCGTCCCAGCGCGGCCAGCTGAAGCAGCTGCTGCTCAAGCTCGGCTGGCCCGCGGAGGACCTGGCCGGGTATGTCGACGGCACACCCCATCCGATCATGCTGGACGAGTCCGGCTGGAAACTGCGGCCTTACCAGCAGCTGGCTGCCGAGAACTTCTGGGCCGGAGGCAGCGGAGTGGTGGTGCTCCCGTGCGGCGCGGGTAAAACCCTGGTGGGGGCCGCAGCCATGGCCACCAGTTCCACCACCACGCTCATCCTCGTCACCAACACCGTTGCGGCACGCCAGTGGAAAGACGAGCTGCTCAAACGGACCTCACTTACGGAAGCCGAAATTGGCGAATACTCCGGCGCCGTCAAGGAGGTCCGGCCTGTCACCATCGCCACGTACCAGGTGCTCACCACAAAGCGCGGCGGACTGTATCCGCACCTCGAGCTGGTTGACGGTCACGACTGGGGCCTGATCATCTACGACGAGGTCCACCTCCTGCCTGCGCCCATCTTCCGGATGACGGCAGACCTGCAGGCCCGGCGCCGCCTGGGCCTCACGGCCACCCTGGTCCGGGAAGACGGCCGCGAGGGCGAAGTGTTCAGCCTCATCGGCCCTAAGCGTTACGACGCGCCGTGGAAGGACATCGAGGCCCAGGGCTACATCGCGCCCGCGGACTGCGTGGAGGTGCGGGTGGATCTGCCCCGCGACGAACGCGTCGCCTACGCGATGGCCGAGGACGCCGACAAGTACCGGCTGTGCGCCACGTCGGAAACCAAGACTTTGGTGGCGGAGCAGTTGGTGGAAAAGCACCAGGGCGAACAGGTGCTGGTGATCGGCCAGTACATCGACCAGCTCGATGAGCTTGGCGGACGACTGAACGCACCCGTGATCAAGGGTGACACCTCCGTGAAGGAGCGCCAGCGGCTCTTTGATGCCTTCCGGGCCGGCGAGGTCCAGACGCTGGTCGTCTCCAAGGTGGCGAATTTCTCCATCGACCTTCCTGAAGCATCCGTGGCCATCCAGGTCTCCGGGTCCTTCGGCTCCCGGCAGGAAGAGGCCCAGCGGCTCGGCCGGCTGCTGCGCCCCAAGCAGGACGGCAGGGCGGCACGCTTCTATTCACTGGTGGCCCGCGACACCCTCGATCAGGATTTCGCCGCCAAACGCCAGCGGTTCCTGGCCGAACAGGGCTATGCCTACAGGATCATGGACGCCAAGGACGCCGGGGCCGTGGGATAGGGCCCACTGAACACACAACATTCATCCAGAAAACTCCCAGACTCTGGGAGCATCATGGAACTATGAAAAAGAACGGTGCCGAAGCGAAGCTTCTCGTGGTCGATGACGAACCCAACATTCGCGAGCTGTTGTCCACGTCGCTGCGCTTCGCCGGATTTGAGGTCATCTCCGCAGGCAACGGGCGTGACGCCCTGGCCGCCGCCGAAGCCGATGCGCCGGACCTGGCCGTACTGGATGTCATGCTTCCGGACATGGACGGCTTCACCGTCACGCGCCGGCTGCGCGCCGCCGGCAAGCATTTCCCTGTCCTGTTCCTGACGGCCAAGGACGACACCGAGGACAAGGTCACCGGGCTCACAGTGGGCGGCGATGACTACGTCACCAAGCCGTTCAGCCTCGACGAGGTGGTGGCCAGGATCCGCGCGGTGCTTCGCCGCACCCAGCCCATGCTGGACGATGACGAGGCGGTCATCCGCGTGGACGACCTCGAGCTCGACGACGACGCCCACGAGGTGCGGCGCGGTGGCACCGTGATCGAGCTGTCTCCTACCGAGTTCAAGCTCCTGCGGTACCTCATGCTCAATCCGAACCGTGTCCTGTCCAAGGCGCAGATCCTGGACCACGTCTGGGAATACGACTTCAACGGCGACGCTTCGATCGTCGAATCCTACATTTCCTACCTCCGCCGCAAGGTGGACATCGATCCTGACGCTCCGGCCCTTATCCAGACCAAGCGCGGCGTGGGCTACGTGCTCCGGACAGCAGAAAAGCGCTGACCTTGCTCGAACGTTGGAAGTCCGCCACACTCCGGTCACAGCTGGTGGCCATCATGATGGCGCTTATGCTCGTGGCCTTGGCGGTGACGGGGGCGGGTACGCTGACGCTGCTGCGCAGCTATCTTGAAGGCCAGGTGGACGACAAACTCCGGGCCGCGGTCCAGTCCGCGGAGCGGCAGCGGTCCTTCAACCAGTTGATTGTGCCGAACCCTGTGGTGCCAACGGACTACACCGTCACCATCTATTACCCGGACTCTGCGCCAACTAATCTGGACGGCAAGTCCGACCGCCCGGACATCGACTCAATCTCGGTGGATGACGCCCGTCAACGCGGGTTGAAGCCCTTCCAGGTCCGGGGCAGCGACGGCAAGAACTGGCGCGTGGTCGCGGTCAGCGTGGTCGACAGCGACCAGCAGCGGGCCGTCGTCGTTGTCGGGCTGCCGCTCTCTCCGGTGGACGAAGTACTTCGCCACGCCACGCTCGTGGTCGTGGGCGTGGGTCTGCTCACCATGATCCTGGCCTCCTTTATCGCGTCCTGGACCGTGACGAGGTCCTTCAGGCCCCTGGCCAGGGTCGAAAAGACGGCGGCAGCCATTGCGGCCGGGGATCTGTCGCGCCGAGTGGCGGTGGAAAACCCGTCCACCGAAGTGGGCCGCCTGGGGCGCTCGCTCAATGCCATGCTCGCCCACATCGAGGCGGCCTTCGCTGCCCGGATGGCCTCGGAGGGCCGGATGCGGCGCTTCGCGGCGGACGCCTCCCATGAACTGCGGACCCCACTGGTGACCATCAGGGGCTACTCGGAGCTTTACCGCCATGGGGCCCTGCAATCCGAGGAGGACATTGCCAGTGCCATGGGCCGGATCGAGAGCGAGGCCAAGCGCATGGGCTCCATGGTGGAGGACCTGCTGCTGCTTGCCCGGCTGGACGAGCAGCGCCCGCTGCAGCGGAAACCCGTTGACCTGCAACTGCTCGCCCACGACGCCGTCGTGGATACCCAGGCCAGCGACCGGGGACGCACCATCACACTGATGGGACTCGACGGCGGACATGCCGCGCCTGCCCCCGTTCTCGGCGATGAGGCAAAGCTCCGCCAAGTCGTGGGAAACCTCGTGGGCAACGCCCTCAGGTATACACCGGAGGGGACCCCGATCGAACTCGCCGTCGGCGTGAGGACCGGTGTGGAGGGGGAACCGCGGGCTGTGCTCGAAGTCCGCGATCATGGACCCGGAATTCCGGACAGTGAAGCGCCGAAGATCTTCGAACGCTTCTACCGGTCGGATACCTCCCGCACGCGCGACACCGGCGGCAGCGGCTTGGGCCTGGCGATCGTGGCCGCCATCGTCGGTTCGCACGGCGGCTCCGTCCGGGTCAACGCCACCGAGGGCGGCGGTGCCACCCTGGTGGTCAGCCTTCCCCTCCGGGACGACTCACAGGAGGCTTCCCACGGGGACGGCGTAAGCGAGGACGAGGTAAGCGAGGATCTCGGGACCAGGGACGACGGACCGGAGCGGGGAGGCTCCGGCGGCGGCCAGGTTATCCACATATAGGGATTTCCTGTGGTGGGCGCTGCGGGCGGGTTCGTAGGCTCGACCCAGTGGGTCGGAAAACCGGCCCTCCGCCGGTCACTCCAGTGCCGGTCCACCGCGCGTCGAGAGGCCACAGCCATGAGCATCATTTCCGTCGATACCGAACTCCTCCAGGTGAAGTCAGCCAACGTCAGGGCCACCGTTGACCGCATCAGCGCCGACGTGCAGGCGATGAAGCACGGCTTGGACGAGCTCCAGGCCACGTGGCGGGGTTCTGCCGCCACGAACTTCCAAGCACTCATCACGGAGTGGACGCTGACGCAGGGGAAGGTGGAAGCCTCCCTGGCCTCCATCAACCTCGCCCTGCAGTCCGCGGCCACCACGTACGCGCAGGCGGAGCAAGGCAACGCCCAGCGGTTCAGCTGAGGGCCCGTCAGGCCTCCGGGGTGCCCTGGTGGAAGCGGAGGCGCCACTGTCCGCCGTGGAGGACCCAGATGGAGCTCCGCAGGGCCGCACCGTCGCGTGAGCGGCTGCGGTACGTCAGCAGGATGGTGTCGGCGCCGATCCGGTCGGCAGAGATCAGCTCCAGCTCCATCGGACCGCCGGGGCTTTCCTCCAGCGACATCATCATGGCGTCCCGGGTCCAGATCCTTCCGGAGCTGCCGATCTCCATGAACTCCGGATGCAGGAGCACTCCCGTCCGGCCGATATCGCTGCGTACATCCGGGCGAAGGAGCTCGCGTTCCAGCGCCTCGACGGTTTCTTCCGGGCTCGGGCCGCGGCCCGGCGCCACGGGGAAGGCATCCGCGTCGAGTTCGCTGAAAAGGTCCGGCTCCGGTTCACTGAAAAGGTCCGGCTCCGGTTCACTGAAGAGGCCGGGTTCTTCGGTTTGGTAGGAGCCCGTGCCGCCCTGCTTCCGGACGTCGGCAACGGCGGAACCCGGGCGGGATGCCACAGCTACGGAGCCTGCGCCGGCAGCCGGTGCGCCGGAACCCTGTGCGCTGACATCTGGTGCGCTGACATCCTGTGCGCTGACATCCGGTGCGCCCAGCGCGGCCGCTCCGCGGAAACCCGGCCCGGACCGTGCCGCAATTCCCTGCTGGTAGGCCAGGGCAACGGCCCGGGCCCGCTCGTCCGCTGCCTCGTTGAGGTCGTGACCGGCGTGGCCCCTGACCCATTCGAATCGGTACCTGCGCCCCACCAGTTCCCTGTCGATGTCCTTGAGGAGGTCCACGTTCAGCACCGGTTTGCCGTCGGCCTTGCGCCAGCCCTTCCGCTTCCAGCCCGGCATCCATTTGGTGATGCAGTTGATGACGTATTGGCTGTCGCAGAGGATGTGCAGGTCCTCCTGTGGGACGTGTGCCGTGGCGCGGAAGAGATCCAGCACAGCCATAAGCTCACCCTGGTTGTTCGTTCCGTGCGGCCACCCTCCGGCGCGCCAGCAATCGTCGTTCACATACCAGGCCCATCCGGCCGGACCGGGATTTCCTAAGGCCGAACCGTCGGCCGCTGCTGTAATCGTCACGAATCCATCCTGCCAGACACTGCCGACACTGAAACTCAGCCTCATGGACCGACGGGGCCGGACGTGTAGAGCAGCAACGCCAGGCCGTAAACATCGGGCCGTTAAAAAGCCGGGCCGTTAAAGACCAGCAGCGACCCCACCCGAAGGTGGGGCCGCTGCTGCTCTTACGCCTTTGAGCGACCAGGAGCCAGGGGGTTAGAAACCGCCCATGCCGCCCATCTCGTCGCCGCCGCCCATGGCCGGAGCGTTCTTCTCCGGCTTGTCGGCGACTACTGCCTCGGTGGTGAGGAACAGTCCGGCAATGGAAGCCGCGTTCTGCAGGGCAGAGCGGGTTACCTTGACCGGGTCGTTGATGCCGGCAGCCAGCAGGTCGACGTACTCGCCGGTTGCGGCGTTCAGGCCGTGGCCCGCGGGCAGGCCGCGGACCTTGTCGACCACAACGCCGGGCTCGAGGCCTGCGTTGAAGGCGATCTGCTTCAGCGGAGCGTCGATGGCAACGCGGACGATGTTCGCACCGGTTGCTTCGTCGCCGGACAGGTTCAGGTTGGCGAATGCCTTGAGGCCAGCCTGGATGAGGGCAACGCCACCACCGGCGACGATGCCTTCCTCAACGGCAGCCTTCGCGTTGCGGACTGCGTCCTCAATGCGGTGCTTGCGTTCCTTGAGCTCAACTTCGGTAGCGGCACCGGCCTTGATGACTGCCACGCCGCCGGCCAGCTTGGCCAGGCGCTCCTGCAGCTTCTCGCGGTCGTAGTCGGAGTCGGAGTTTTCGATCTCGGCGCGGATCTGGGAAACGCGGCCGGCGATCTGGTCGGCGTCGCCGGCACCTTCGACGATGGTGGTCTCGTCCTTGGTGACAACCACCTTGCGGGCGCGGCCCAGGAGTTCGAGGCCAGCGGTCTCGAGCTTCAGGCCAACTTCCTCGGCGATGACCTGGCCACCGGTGAGGATGGCGATGTCGGCGAGCTGGGCCTTGCGGCGGTCACCGAA
Source organism: Arthrobacter sp. B2060 (assembly GCF_059090445.1). Lineage (NCBI taxonomy): Bacteria > Bacillati > Actinomycetota > Actinomycetes > Micrococcales > Micrococcaceae > Arthrobacter > Arthrobacter sp. B2060. The sequence continues at coordinate 43,488 of NZ_JBNHFR010000007.1, read as the reverse complement.
GCCCGGAGCCTTGACGGCGACGGACTTGAAGGTGCCGCGGATCTTGTTGACGATCAGGGTGGCCAGGGCCTCGCCCTCGATGTCTTCGGCAATGATCAGCAGCGGCTTGTTGGACTGCATGACCTTTTCGAGGACAGCAACCAGTTCCTTGACGTTGGAGATCTTGGAGTTGACGATCAGGATGTACGGGTCCTCGAGGACCGTTTCCTGGCGCTCCGTGTCCGTGACGAAGTATGCGGAGATGTAGCCCTTGTCGAAGCGCATGCCTTCGGTGAGCTCAAGCTCCAGGCCGAAGGTGTTGGACTCCTCGACGGTGATGACACCTTCCTTGCCGACCTTGTCCAGGGCTTCGGCAATGAGGGCGCCGATTTCGTCGTCACCGGCGGAGATGGACGCCGTGGCGGCGATCTCTTCCTTGGTTTCGATTTCCTTGGCGTTGTCCAGCAGTTCGCGGGTTACCGCTTCAACTGCCTTCTCGATGCCGCGCTTGAGGGACAGCGGGTCAGCGCCGGCCGCAACGTTGCGCAGGCCTTCCTTGACGAGGGCCTGTGCCAGCACGGTAGCCGTGGTGGTGCCGTCGCCAGCGACGTCATCCGTCTTCTTGGCAACTTCCTTGACCAGCTCGGCGCCGATCTTCTCGTAAGGATCGTCCAGCTCGATCTCCTTGGCGATGGAAACACCATCGTTGGTGATCGTGGGGGCGCCCCACTTCTTTTCGAGGACGACGTTGCGTCCACGCGGGCCGAGGGTGACCTTGACGGCGTCGGCGAGGGTGTTCAGGCCCCGCTCAAGACCGCGGCGTGCCTCTTCATCAAATGCAATGATCTTGGCCATAACGGCAGTAGTCCTTTCGGGACAGTCGTTAAGAATGAACCTTGCTGCGGTGCCCGCGACGGACGATCGTTCCTGCAGGCCTCTGTACGCCGGCAGTCCGGATCTCACCCCAACCAGGTATTTCTTCGCTCCCTCACACGTCCGCCAACCGCGCTGCGGCCTGGGCCGGGCGAGGCATTAGCAGTCGATGCTCAGGAGTGCTAATCAATAATTAGCACTCCCCCGGGGAGAGTGCAAGCAGTGGCCGTGAAATCCGGGACGAATCCGGGGCCGCTTCGCTCCCGGCGATCAGCCCGCCGCCCGGCTGGCTGTTTCGCTGCCGGTGAGTTTCGCCCTGTTGTCCGCGCCGAAGGTGAACACCATGTAGTTGGCCACCGTCACGTCGCCGTTCGCGTCAAACCGGACGGGGCCTGACTCGCCGTCATAATCCACAGCCGTTCCGGCCCGGACGGCGGCAAGGCACTCCTTGTACGTCCGGCAAACAGCCGGCTTGCCTGCAGACTGGGAGCCGGCGCCGGCGGACCCGCCGGAGACGGCGATCAGCTTCGCGGCAACGGACGCGCCGGCGTCGTCGTCCGCCGCGGCAGCCGCCAGTGCTGCCAGGTTGACCGCATCGTAGGTCTCCGCGGCGAACGTCATGTCCTTGAGGTTCTTGTCCACGGCCACGAGTTCGCCCTGCAGATGGGCCGAGGGGAACACGCCGGGGACGATTCCGCGGGCGCCGTCCAGCGCCCGGGAGGCGAGGTCGGAGCCGTACTGCCGGAAGGCTCCGTCCGCAAGGATCAGCTGCTTCCCCGACAGTCCCGCATTGTGGAGTTCTGCGATGGCACCCTGTGCCCCGCCGCGGGCAATGAGGACGACGGCGTCCGGTGACGCGCCCGCGGCAGTGGCCGCCGCTTTCTGCGCCTCGCCCGACTTGAAGGCCGCCACTGTCACGGGCTCCAGTCCGGCACCCTTCGCGGAGGCGGAGACGGCCGCCGACACTTCGGTGCCATAGGCACCCTCCTCGTGGACGACGGCCAGGCTCTTGGCGCCGCCGTCCTTGGCCAGCTTCACCAGCACGGCGGCCTGGGCGGCGTCGGCCGCCGCGGTGCGGAAGTAGTATCCGCCGCTCCTGTACTCGCTCAACTCCCCTGCCGTGTTGGCCGGCGAGATGAGCGCGACTTTGGCCTTGGACAGCACATCGATGACGGCGGGAGCGCGGCTGGAATCCGTGGGTCCGATCACCACATCGGCTTTGGCATCCACGAGTTCCCGCGCCTGTGCGCCGGCGTCGCCGCCGGGCTTTTCCGGCAACAGCTCCACGGGCCTGCCTTTGTGGCCGCCGGCCGCGTTGATCTCCTGCACGGCAAGTTTGGCGGCTGCCAGCTGGGCACTGTTCAGGAACGCCTGCGCGCCGGTGCTGTCCAGGATCAGGCCGATCCGCAAGGTGCCGTCGCCGCTGGCCTCCACGGACGCAGTCCGGGCGTTTTCGCCTGAGCCGGAGCACGCACCCAGCGCCAGGACGGCGGCAGCACCCCAGGCAGCGGCGCGGGCAGCTCTCACGGTTCCGGTCCGCCGTCGGGCGTTCACCGTGGCAGGTCTCCGGGCGGCGCGGGCAGCCACTAGGCGGGCCGGACGTTTTCGGCTTGCGGGCCCTTTTCGCCTTCGCCGACCTCGAGCTCCACGCGCTGACCCTCGTCCAAGGCGCGGTAGCCGTCCACCTGGATGGCGGACCAGTGCACGAAGACGTCGTCGCCCGTGCCGTCGACGGTGATGAAGCCGTAGCCCTTTTCAGCGTTGAACCACTTCACGGTTCCCAATGCCATGATCTCCACACTTTCAGATTGCTTCCGTAAGGCCCACCTCAGTGTGTGCCGTGAATTACGCGCCGAAGACTCGAAATCACTCTATCCACTGCGCCGCGGCGGGAGGCAGGCTGACAGCCGGGCCCGGACTCAATAGTTATTCAGGCGTAACCCAAAAGGTCACTGGAATCCGGGGCCCAGCACCACGGCAACAGATGTCTCAAATCCCGGGCTCTCCACGAGCGTGGCGATGTTCAGCAGCTCCCCGAGAGCCTCTGCGCTGGCCCTGCGCTCGGCACCCGAGTAGAAGATGACGGACTCCTGCTGGGGCGCGCCCTGCCAGTTCGCAACCTGGCCCAGAGTCCAGCCGTCGGCCTCGAGGGTGGCGCCGACGCGGCCGGCCAGCCCGGAAGTCTGCGTGCCGTTGTAGACCGAAACAGGAAGTGACTTGTCCGCGGCCGAGGCGAGCGCTTCGACGGAGGCCGGAGGGGATGCCGGGTCTGATGGTGAGGCTGCAGCCGACGACGAGTCGGCACTCGGGGTGCCGGACGGCGCCGCTGCCTCGGACGGCGTGGGCGAGGGCGAGGGATCCGCGGACGGCGAGACCGCAACGTCCTGGGCTGCTGAAGGCCCGGCAGCGGCGTCGAAGCCGAGCTGCGGGAGGAAGGCAAACGCGGCCACACCAACGGCGAGAGCGCCGCTGCCCACAGTCAGGACGGGCCACAGACGGGGGCGCCTGGGTGCCGGTACGGAGCGGTGTACGCCCTGCCGGGAAGTGACCTCTGGGACCCTGTCGAATTCGTCTCGGGCATAGTTGGTCATGGTAAAAGTGACGTCCTTGTTGGTCTTCTGCCGGCAGTTCGGCACTGGCGATTACGCGTCAGACCCCAAGCGGCGCGCGGTGCGGGCCCTCTGACGTGACGTACGTAGTCTACGCAATCTCTTTACCAACATGGGATCGTGGGCCAACGCATGCTCGGTATCAATGAGCGCATTCAGGATCTGGTAGTAGTGCGTGGCCGACAGGTCGAACAGTTCCCGGATGGCCTGTTCCTTCGCGCCGGCATACTTCCACCACTGCCGCTCCAGCGCCAGGATCTGCTGCTCACGCTCGCTCAGCGGCGAGTCCCTCAGCTGGAAGTCATCCAGCAGGGATCCGCGCCGCGGCCCGGCGCCCGCCTCTGCGGACTGCGCAGCGGACTGCTCTGCGAGATGGTCCTGCAACGGCTCAGCCACTGCGCACTCCTTCGCTGATTCCGGTAAAAACTCCAGCCTCCATGTTACGGAGGAATAACAGCATTGTCATTTACGCCGCGTTACGCCATGCGACTGCCGCTGGGAGAATGATCGGTGTGACTGAACAGCCTGAACCCTTGTTCGACCTGCTGCCGCCCGAGGCCGCGGGACCTGGCTTCGCCGAGATGGCAGGGATGCCGCTGCCGGAGCTGGTAGCCGCTGACTGGGCCGGGGCGCTGGCCGGGGTGGAGGGCGAGCTGAGATCGGCCCTTTCCTTCCTGGCAGGTGAAGTAGCGGCGGGTCACCGGGTGCTGCCCTCGCCGTCGAACGTTCTGAGGGCGTTCCGGCAGCCCCTGGCGGAGGTGCGGGTGCTGATCGTCGGCCAGGATCCGTACCCGACTCCGGGCCACGCTGTAGGTCTGGCCTTTTCGGTTGACGGCAGGACGCGGCCCATCCCCCGCAGCCTCGCGAACATCTACAAGGAACTGGAATCGGATCTGGGGTACCCGGCCAGGGTCCACGGCGATCTCGGTGCCTGGGCGGACCAGGGCGTGCTCCTGCTCAACAGGGTCCTGAGCGTCCGCGAGGGCGCCGCCGGCTCGCACCGCGGCAAAGGCTGGGAAACCATCACGACGGCGGCGGTTTCCGCCGTCGCTGCCCGCCGGGCGCCCGATGGACGCCAGCTCCCGCTCGTGGCGGTCCTGTGGGGAAAGGACGCCGAGGGGATGCGCCCGCTGCTGGGCGAGACTCCGGTGGTGGCCAGCGTCCACCCCAGCCCGCTGTCTGCCTCCCGGGGTTTCTTTGGTTCGCGTCCGTTCAGCCGCGCCAACGCCCTACTGCAAGAGCAAGGCGCCGGCGCGGTGGACTGGGAACTTCCGGCAATGGCACCGGCAGCGCACCGGCCGTAATCTAACGAACCCGCGAGGCGGCCGGGTCCGAACTTAGCTTAGGCTTACCTTCATGACTATCACTGTTCCTGCAGCCACCTCCGCGACGCGGACATCCCGTCCCCAGATCAACCTGACCGTGCTGCGCCGGGAACAGCTTTCGGCGCACATGGTCCGGATTGTCGCCGGCGGCGAGGGGTTCGCGAACTACGTTAACAACGATTTCGTGGACAGGTACGTCAAGATCGCCTTTCCGCAGCCTGGCATCGCCTACCCCGAGCCCCTCGACCTGTGGACGGTCCGCGAAACGCTGCCGCGGGAGCAGTGGCCGTTCACGCGGACCTACACGATCCGCTGGGTGGACGTGGCCGCGCGTGAACTGGCCATCGACTTTGTCATCCACGGGGACGAGGGCCTGGCGGGTCCGTGGGCCGCGTCCGCCCAGCCCGGCGACAGCCTGACCTTCACCGGCCCCGGAGGCGGCTACAACCCCGATCCCTCGGCGGACTGGATTCTGCTGGCCGGCGACGAGGCGGCGATCCCGGCGATCGCAGCTGTGCTCGAGTCGCTGCCCGCGGACGCCCGGGGGCTGGCGTTCCTCGAGGTGGACGGCGTCGCCGATATCCAGCCTATTGCCGCCCCCGCCGGCATCGAAATGGTCTGGCTCCAGCGCAGGGGCGTTGCGGCGGGCGACAGCGACCTGCTGGTCAACGCTCTGCGGGAGACACCGTGGCCGGAAGGCAGGGTGGACGTCTTTGCACACGGCGAACGGGGCTACATGAAGGGCCTGCGCGAAGTGCTCTTCCGCGAGCGCGGCCTGGACCGCAAGCAGGTATCGCTCTCGGGCTACTGGGCCAAGGGCCGGGTGGAGGACGACTTCCAGGCCGAGAAGAAGCTGCCGATAGGCAAGATCTAGCCGAGCAAGATCTAACTAGGCAAAGCCCTGGCCCCCTAGCGGCGCCTCGCCCGCCGTCGTTCGTTGCTCGCCAGGCCCTTGGTGAAGGGCCGCGCCAGCGTGTCACCGAGCACAATCCCGCCGGCCACGCCAAACACGATGGCCCCTGCGCTGAGCATCCCGCCGGCACCCAGCAGGATCTCGGACTCCTCGATGGTCAGGACGTACATCGACCGGAAAATGGTGAGCCCGGGCAGGAGAATCAGGCCGGCAGGCACGGCGACCACCAGCTGAGGGGCACCCATCTTCAGCGCCACTATCCGGGCGAGCAGGCCGATCACGACGGCGGCGAGCGCCGGTGAAAAGCGCGGGCCGATGGCGAGGGCTTCTGCACTGATGAGCACCAGGTGCCCGATCACGCCGACACCCGCCGTCGGAAGCAGCAGCTTCCAGTTCGTCTGTTCCGTGATACCGATGGCGACGACGGCAATGGCCACCATGATGACTTGTGCCCACAGGGGATACGCGGGCGGGAACGTCTCCGTGACGTCGATGGGTTCCATGCCGATCCTGTCCCCCACCACGAACGCGACCGCGATCCCCGCAACGAGCGCCCCGAACGTCAGCAGGGTGGACAGGAACCGGCCTGCCGCCGTCACGGGGAAGCCGTTGATGGCGTCTTGCACGGAGGACACGAGCCGTCCCGTGGGAAGAAGCAGCAGGATGCCGCCCACCACCACGATGGCCGGGGCAATCTGGACACCCACGGGGCTGCCGAACCTCCACAGGAGCAGCGCGATGATCGTCACGACGAAGGAGCAGGCCGCCGTGATGAAGAAGTCAGGCGTCCGCCAGCGGCCCAGCTTCCGGGCCAGCAGGCTGATCAGGAGGTTGGAGGCGAAGGCGACCGCCGACGCCCCCAAGCCGCCGCCGATCACGCCAACGAACATCGCCGAGAAGACAGCGAAGGCCACCGTGACCATCCAGCGCGGGAAAGGCTTGGGGCTGCGGACGATCTCGTCCAAGCGCCGGGCAGCCTCGTCCCTGCCGACGCCGCCCGCCACAATGTCGGTCACGAGCTGGTGGACTTTTGCCAGGCCTGCGTAGTTGTTGGTCCAGGAACGCACCACGCGAAGCAGCGAAATGGGCGTCTGGTCCTGCGGCGCGTAATTGATGTTCACCGACTGGTTGGTGATGTCCACCTCGATGTTGCTCAGGCCGAGCGCCGCGGTGACAGCGATGATGCTGGTTTCCACCTCGAGCGCGCCGGCGCCGTAACGGAACATCGATTCGGCGAGCCGCAGGGCGAAGTCCATGGTCTTCCGCGCAGACGTGTCCACGCCGGGCACCTGGATCATGGGGTTGGCGTAGGGGCTACCGGTAAGTCGGTCCACTATGCTCAGCGGCGCCGTCGGCGGGTTGTCGCCCTGCACAAGGCGGCGCAGCATGCGCTTGGCGGCGGCGTTCTGGCGCAGCTGCGAAGCGGTCAGCGGCTCCGTCTTGGGCAGGCCGTCACTGATGGGGCGATCGGCTCCCCCGGGTTTCTTCTCCATTCCGGCCTCCCTCCGTACGTTGCCTCTGGTCTGTCCGCGACGGCGGCTCTATCCGTTACCGCAGCCTTAGTAGAACTGCTTTCCCGTCCGGCGTGTGTATAGCTGCCGCGCCACCCGTTCGCCGGCGGCCATCCAGGCCTTGTATTTCAGCGGGCTGATGACCTGGTCGTAGCAGCCCACGAAGTCGGTGACGGTCTTGCTGAAGCTTGTCTTGAAGAGGCCCAGCCCGTGGAACGGGTTGGACGTGTCCTTCAGTTGGTCGCTGGGTGGAGTGCCACAGAAGTCGTATTCCGTGCAGCCAAGTTCCTTGACCTGGTTGATCGCCGTCCACTGGACGAGGTGCGAGTCGCCGTACTGGCTGCGTTTCTGCAGAGACCCGCCGTCCTTGTAGGTGCCCTTGCGGCCGTAGTTGATCACGAAGGCCCCCACCGAGGGGACGTCGTTCTCGTACACGAACAGAAGCCGTCCTTGGCCGCGCTTGATGAAGTTGGTCCAGAACTGGCGGTAGTACTCGTACTCCCGGACCCGGACCTGCGACTTCGCCTCCACCGTGGTGGTCATGAGCCCGTACATGGCACGGTAATTCTCTTCGCTCGGTTCCACATTGTGCACCTCGACGCCTTCGCGGATGGCACGGCGGACCGCGTTCCGGCCCCGCGAGTGCAGGTTGCGGAGCAGCTGGTTCTCGTCCGGGGAAATGTCCAGAAGCGCCGTGGAGTCATTGGGCTGAAGGTTGTGGGTCTTCACCAGCCCGGCCCCTTCAATGATCTTCCGGGCCTCGTCGCTGAGCACGATGTCCGGTTCGATCTTGATGGCGAAGACGCCCAGCCGCGCCCTCTTGACGAAGTCCGCGTTGGCTTTGGCGATGCCGGGAATGTCTTCGACGTCGGCGACATCCGGCCCCTTGATCATGTACCAGAGCTTGCCCAGCACGGGAAAGCTCTTCTCCAGGACGAGGTTGTAGCTGAGGTAGTCGGCCGTTTCGTAGACCAGGTGGAGGGGTTTCCAGCCGAAGTGCTGTTTGACGTCAGCGAAAGCCTCTGACTGAAGGAGGTTTCCGCCGTTCGGATTCGCGGTGACGTGGGAATCCCAGTTGGCGACCTCCTCGGAGGTGGCAAAGCGGGCAGTGAATTCTCGCAAGTGTGCCGTGTCCAATCTTCGCGTACGTGTCTGCAGCCGGTGCCCGTTGAGGCAGCCTCAAGTCTATCCGCCCTGCACGCGCCCCCGCCGAATGCCCGCCCGTGTGGAGAGGCAGCCGGTCAGCACTCCACCACGTTGACGGCGAGCCCGCCCATGGCCGTTTCCTTGTACTTCGAGCTCATATCCCTGCCGGTCTCCCGCATGGTGACGATCACTTCATCGAGGGAAACCCGGTGCGAGCCGTCCCCCCACAGCGCCATCTTCGCGGCGTTGATGGCCTTGGCGGCGGCGATCGCGTTGCGTTCGATGCAGGGCACCTGGACCAGCCCGCCGATGGGGTCGCAGGTCAGGCCCAGATTGTGCTCCATGGCGATCTCCGCGGCGTTCTCCACCTGGGACGGCGTGCCGCCCATCACCTCGGCCAGGCCAGCGGCAGCCATGGACGACGCCGAGCCCACCTCGCCCTGGCAGCCCACCTCTGCGCCGGAGATGGACGCCTGTTCCTTGTACAGGACACCAATCGCGCCGGCGGTCAGCAGGAACTTCACCACGACGTCGTCCCGGTCCTTCTGGCTCGCGGTGTCCATGCCGGGGGCGAAGTGCAGGGCGTAGTACAGCACCGCCGGGATGATGCCCGCGGCGCCGTTGGTGGGGGCAGTCACGACGCGCCCGCCGGAGGCGTTCTCCTCGTTGACGGCGAGGGCGATGAGATTCACCCATTCCTGCCAGTACTTGGGGTCCCGGTCCTTGTCCTCCTTCAGGAGCCGTTCGTGCCAGTCGGGCGCCCGACGGCGGACCTTCAGTCCGCCGGGAAGCAGCCCCTCGCGCTTGAGGCTGACCTCCACGCAGCTTTCCATGACCGAGTAGATGTGGAGCAGGCCTTCGCGGATTTCCTCTTCGGAGCGGGAGGCGCGTTCGTTGACGAACATGATCTCGCCGATGGACAGGCCCTTGGACTGGCAGCGGCCGAGAAGTTCCGCGGCGGTGCGGAACGGCAGCGGCAGTTCCTTCTTGGATTCCTCAAGTTCCTGCTGTGCCGTGTCCTCTTCGCCCTCGCGCACGATGAAACCGCCTCCCACGGAGAAGAACGTTGCTTCGTGGAGGACTTCGCCGGCGGCATCAGAGACCGTGAAGGTCATGCCGTTGGTGTGCCGGGGCAGAATGGTCAGGGGGCGCAGCACCATGTCCTTGACGCCGTAGGGCAGCGGAACGGTCCCCGCAAGCTGCAGCATGCCGGTCTCTTCGATCGCGGCCAGCCGGCCCTCCACCTCATCGGGCAGGATCAGCTCGGGGTGGAAGCCTTCGAGCCCCAGGAGGATGGCGGTCATGGTCCCGTGGCCGTGGCCTGTGGCGGCCAGGGACCCGTACAGGTCCACCCGCAGGGACGCCACCTGGTCCACTTTGCCGGAAGACTTCAGCTCCTCGGCGAAGACCGCGGCGGCCCGCATCGGGCCCACGGTGTGTGAACTGGACGGTCCTATTCCGATGGAAAAAAGGTCAAAGACTCCAACGGCCATGTCGGTTCCTCACTTGGTCATGCTTCGGTCCGGCAGATGGTCCTGCCGGGGACTGCCTGGCCGCGGGTCGCGGCGCACAGTCGGCCAGTACGACGGCGGGCGGCAGCTTGTGGCGGCCGCCCGCCGTCGTGCTGTTTAATTCCACGCTACGCGGTTTTTACCGCTGCGAGGTCTGCCACCGCCGGGTAAAGCGGGTGGGCTGAGGCGAGCGCTTCCACACGGGAGCGCAGGCCGGAAAGGTCGCTGCCGGCGTCGGCAGTCAGGGCCGCGGCGATGATGTCCGCAACCTCCGCGAAGGCCGCTTCGCCAAAACCGCGGGTCGCCAGGGCCGGGGTGCCGATGCGCAGACCGGAGGTGACCATGGGCGGGCGCGGGTCGAACGGCACGGCATTGCGGTTGACGGTGATGTCGATTTCCGCGAGGCGGTCCTCTGCCTGCCGGCCGTCGAGTTCGCAGTTGCGCAGGTCCACCAGGACCAGGTGCACGTCCGTGCCGCCGGAGATCACGTTGATTCCCTTGGCGGTGACGTCCGGCTGGACCAGTCGCTCGGCCAGGATCCGGGCGCCGGCCAGCACGCGTTCCTGGCGTTCCCTGAACTCGGCCGAGGCCGCGATCTTGAAGGCCACTGCCTTGCCGGCGATGACGTGCTCGAGGGGGCCGCCCTGCTGGCCGGGGAACACCGCCGAGTTGATCTTCTTGGCGATGTCGGCGTCGTTGGTCAGGATGATGCCGCCGCGCGGACCGGCGAGGGTCTTGTGCGTGGTGGATGTGGTCACGTGCGCGTGCGGGACCGGGGAGGGGTGCAGGCCCGCGGCCACAAGCCCGGCGAAGTGCGCCATATCCACCATCAGGTACGCACCCACAGAGTCGGCTATCCGGCGGAACTCGGCAAAATCCAGCTGCCGGGCGTAGGCGGACCAGCCGGCGACGATCAGTGCCGGCTTGTGCTCCTGGGCCAGGCGCTCCACCTCGGCCATGTCGATCCGGTGGTCCTCTTCACGGACCTGGTACGGGATCACGTTGTACAGGCGGCCGGAGAAGTTGATCCGCATGCCGTGCGTCAGGTGCCCGCCGTGGGCCAGGTTCAGGCCCATGATGGTGTCGCCCGGCTTGATCAGGGCGTGCATCACCGAGGCGTTGGCCTGCGCGCCGGAGTGCGGCTGGACGTTCGCGTATTCCGCGCCGAAGAGCGCCTTTACCCGGTCGATCGCGAGCTGCTCGATCACGTCCACGTGCTCGCAGCCGCCGTAGTACCGCTTGCCCGGGTAGCCCTCGGCGTACTTGTTGGTCAGCACCGAGCCCTGCGCCTGCATCACGGCCACGGCGGTGTGGTTCTCGGAGGCGATCATCTCCAGCCCACCGCGCTGGCGGGTGAGTTCGTCGTCGATCTTGGCGGCGATCTCCGGGTCAAGGGCCGACAGGTCGGCGTCCAGGCTCGGTGAGACTACCTGCTCGAAGGCCACTGTTTCTGTGCTTGCGGCATCGGCGGCGCTCACAGCTCACCGCCGTTCTTGGCTGCGTAGTCCTCGGCGGAGAGCAGCGGGCCGTCAGATTCCGCGGCCACCTTGAAGAGCCAGCCGGCGCCGTACGGGTCGCTGTTGATCAGCGCCGGGTCCTCGACGACGGCGGGGTTGGTTTCCAGGACTTCGCCGGTAACCGGGGAGTACAGGTCCGAGACGGACTTCGTGGACTCGACCTCGCCGCAGGTCTCCCCCGCCGTCACGGCCGAGCCGACCTCGGGCAGGTCCACATAGACGATGTCGCCGAGCGCGTCGGTGGCCACGGCGGAAATCCCGATGGAAACGACGTTCGATCCGGCGTCGCGGGCGATCCATTCGTGTTCGTCGGAGTACTGCAGTTCAGGGGCAACTTTTGCCATGTTTTTTCCTTACGTTTGAAATCTTTTGTCGGGGTCGGCGGCGGGCTTCAACAGGCTCGACCCCCAATGATCGAGCTTGTCGAGATCCCCGGTTTCGACAAGCTCAACCAGCGGCGCGGCTACTTCTGGCGCTTGTAGAAAGGCAGTGCCACGACTTCGAAGGGCTCGCTCTTGCCGCGCAGATCGATGTCCAGGGCTGTGCCGGGCTCGGTGTATTCCACGTCGACGTACGCCATGGCCACGGGATATCCCAGGCTCGGGCTGGGCTGGCCGGAGGTGACCTCGCCTACGACGTTGCCGTCCTTGAGCACCGGGTAGTGCCCGCGTCCGGCGCGGCGTCCCAAGCCCTTGAGGCCCACGAGCCTGCGGCCGCTCGTGGAGCCGGCGCCTGCTTCCTTCTTGGCGGCCAGGGCGGCCTTTCCAACGAAATCGCCCTCCTTGGACAGCGCGACGACGGGCCCCAGGCCGGCAGCGAACGGGTCGCCTTCCAGGGACAGTTCGTTGCCGTACAGCGGCATGCCCGCTTCGAGGCGGAGCGAATCGCGGGAAGCCAGACCGGCAGGCGTCAGCTCCCCCTCGTCCGCAATGGCAACGATCGCCTGCCAGAGGGCTGCGGCGTCGTCGTTGTCCACGAAGATCTCAAACCCGTCCTCCCCGGTGTAGCCGGTGCGGGCCAGTAACAGTTCCTGCCCGGCTCCGGCCACCAGGAACGGGACCTCGACGGCGGCGTAGTACTTCAGGCCGGTGACGAGCCCGTGCTGTGCGGCGGGAACCAGGCGGAGGAGGATTTCCTCTGCCTTGGGTCCCTGGACGGCGATCAGCGAGACCTCGGTGGAGACGTCATTCACGGTGACGTCAAAGTTGGCGGCCCTGTCGGCCAGGGCCTCGGCAACCACCTTGGCATTCCCGGCGTTGGGCACCACCAGGAACCTGTCGGTACTGTCTTTTGCGGCATCCGCTGGTGCGGCATCCGCGGCCGCCGGGCGCCTGTAGATGATGAGGTCGTCGATGATGCCGCCGTCCTCATTACAGATCAGCGAGTATTTGGCTTTGCCGACGGCCATCGCCGAAATCTTGCCCACGAGGGCATAGTCGAGGAAGGCAGCCGCATCGGGCCCGGTCACCCAGACTTCGCCCATGTGGGAGAGGTCGAAGATGCCCGCGGCCTTGCGGACGGCGTGGTGTTCGGCCAGCTCGGAGCTGTATTTGAGCGGCATCTGCCAGCCACCGAAGTCGGTGAAGGAGGCGCCGAGTTTCTTGTGCTCTTCGTAAAGGGCGGTGTACTTCTCAGGCAAGGGAAAGTCCTTTCATGTCCGGCGGTCGAGCCTGTCGAAATCCAGCGTTTCGCCAGGCTCAACCATCGGGGCGGCCGAAATCAGTTTTCGAAAGATTCTGTGTTTTCCTCGAAGGCTTCGAGAGGTGGGCAGGAGCAGATCAGGTTGCGGTCGCCCAGGGCGCCGTCGATCCGGCCGACGGGCGGGAAGTACTTGTCCTGCTTGAGGGAGTGCACGGGGAACACGGCCTGCTCGCGGGGGTAGGCGCGGTCCCAGCCGGAGCTGATGGCCGCGGCTGCGGTGTGCGGGGCGTTGCGCAGCGGGCTGTTCTCCACGGTGAAGTCACCGTTGGCCACCTGGTCGATCTCGTGGCGGATGGAGATCATCGCCTCGATGAACCGGTCGATCTCGGCCAGGTCCTCGGACTCGGTCGGCTCCACCATCAGGGTGCCTGCCACCGGGAAGGCCAGGGTGGGGGCGTGGAAGCCGTAGTCGATCAGGCGTTTGGCCACGTCCTCGGCCGTGACACCGGTCTTGGCCGTGAGGTCGCGCAGGTCCAGGATGCACTCGTGCGCCACAAGGCCGCCCTCCCCGGAGTACAGCACCGGGAAGAACTCGTTGAGCTGGGCGGCCACATAGTTGGCGGCGAGCAGCGCAGACTTGGTGGCCTGCGTCAGGCCGTCCCCGCCCATGAGCTTCACATACGCCCACGAGATCGGCAGGACACCGGCGGAACCGAAGCGCGAAGCCGAGATCGGCACGTCATCGCCCTCGGTCCAGGACGCGGCGTTGCCGGGCATGAACGGGGCCAGGTGGGCCTTCGCCGCGACGGGTCCGACGCCGGGTCCGCCGCCGCCGTGAGGGATGCAGAAGGTCTTGTGCAGGTTCAGGTGGGACACGTCCCCGCCGAACTTGCCCGGCTGGGCCAGTCCGACCAGGGCGTTGAGGTTCGCGCCGTCGATGTAGACCTGGCCGCCGGCCGCGTGCACGGCGTCGCAGACTTCGCGGACGTCGGCGTCATACACCCCGTGGGTGGAGGGATAGGTGATCATGATGCAGGACAGAGCGTCCTTGTGGGCGTCGATCTTGGCGTACAGGTCCGCGTGGTCGATCGTGCCGTCGGCGGCGGTGGCCACCACGACGACCTTCATGCCCGCCAGCACAGCCGAGGCGGCATTCGTGCCGTGGGCCGAGGCCGGGATCAGGCAGATGTTCCGCTGCCCCTCCCCGCGGGAACGGTGGTAGCCGCGGATCGCCAGGAGGCCCGCGAGTTCACCCTGGGACCCGGCGTTGGGCTGGATCGAAACCTGGTCATAGCCGGTGATCTCGGTCAGCTGCGCCTCCAGGTCGGCGATCAGCTCACGCCAGCCCTCGGTCTGCGAATCCGGTGCGAAGGGGTGGATTGAGGCGAATTCCGGCCACGATATCGCTTCCATCTCCGCCGTGGCGTTCAGCTTCATGGTGCACGAACCCAGCGGGATCATGGTGCGGTCCAGCGCCAGGTCACGGTCCGAAAGCCTGCGGATGTAGCGCAGCAGCTGCGTCTCGGAGCGGTGCGTGTTGAACACCGGATGCTGCAGGTACGAGGAGGAACGCTCGACGGCGGCGTCAAGAGCGAAACTGCCCGGGGCTCCCACTGCCTCGGCGCCGAAGGCGGCAAGAACGTCCGCCACGATGGCCGGCGTCGTTGTTTCATCGGTGGAGATGCCGACGGTATCGGCGTCGATCACCCGGAGGTTGATGCCCCTCTCTTCGGCTGCGGCGATGATGCCGGCAGCCTTGCCCGGAACGGATACGGTCACGGTATCGAAGAAGCTGGTGTGCAGGACGTCCAGCCCTGCAGCTTTGAGTGAGGCCGCAAGAACCTTGGCGTGGCTGTGCGCGGTCTCGGCGATTGCCTTCAGGCCCTCCGGCCCGTGGTAAACGGCGTACATCGAGGCGACAATGGCCAGCAGCGCCTGTGCCGTGCAGATGTTGGAGGTCGCCTTTTCACGGCGGATGTGCTGCTCGCGGGTCTGCAGCGCGAGGCGGTATGCGGGCACTCCGGCAGAGTCCTTGGAGACACCCACCAGGCGGCCGGGCAGTGAGCGCTCAAGGCCCTTCTGCACTGCCATGTAGGCGGCGTGGGGTCCGCCGTAGAACAGCGGCACACCCAGGCGCTGCGCGGAGCCGACGGCAATGTCCGCGCCCTGCTCGCCGGGAGGGGTGATGAGGGTCAGCGCCAGCAGATCAGCTGAGACCGTGACCAGGGCGCCACGTTCCTTCGCGGCGGCAATGATGCCGGAGTGGTCGAACACGTGGCCGGAGACGCCGGGCTGCTGGAGCACGACACCGTTGATGTCGCCGTCGGGAAGTCCCTTGGACAGGTCTGCGACCTCGACTTCGAATCCAAGCGCCTCGGCGCGGCCCTTGACGATGGCAATGGTCTGCGGCAGGCAGTCGGCGTCCAGGACAGTCTTGCCGTCATGGGCCTGCTTGTTCTTGTTGGCACGGCGCATGAGCAGCACGGCTTCAGCCACGGCCGTTGCTTCATCCAGCAGCGAGGCGTTGGCGATGGGCAGGCCAACGAGATCCTGGACCATGGTCTGGAAGTTCAGCAGCGCCTCAAGGCGGCCCTGCGAGATCTCGGGCTGGTATGGCGTGTAGGCGGTGTACCAGGCCGGGGATTCAAGGACGTTGCGGCGGATCACCGGCGGCGTCACGGTGTCGTAATAGCCCTGGCCGATCATCTGCACAGCGGTCTTGTTCTTGGCGGCCAGCTTGCGGAGTTCGGCGAGCGCCTCAACCTCGCTCAGCGCAGCAGAGAGTTCCAGCGCAGAGTCCTGCCGGATGTCCTTGGGAACGGCGGTATCAACCATCGCATCAATGGTGTCGAAGCCGACAGCCCTGAGCATGGCGTCAACGTCGGCTTCTCGGCGGGCTCCGATATGCCGGTCTACGAAGGAGGCGGAGGCTGAATGTACGGTCAAAGGAACTCCATAACTAAGGCGGCGCAAGGTGCGCCACAGTGATTCGGGTTCCTCCCCGCTCTGTATTGGACCTGAGAGATTCCGCGTAAGCCGTGCATCGCACACAGCCCCGCTTGCACCGTCGGTGAGCAAAGCGCGTCCTGATGATCCGGGTGATCCCGGGACTCCAGGGTGCCTGCTACTTTCCAGAGTTGCCTTGCCGCGGCGGTACATGGGCCTGAGAGATTCCTGGGGAGGATTTGCTCCTACGGCGCCTGCTTGTACCTACTTGCAGGACTCTCCCGCCGCAGATCAAAGGCTTATTCAGTTAGCGGTGACAACAGCCACAAGGGTTATTGTCCTATGTCCGGAGCGAGTTTACAAACTGCCTCACCACCGCCCGCTAGCCCCGGAGCCGTTCGAGCGCAGCCAGCAGGCTCTCGACGTCGGCGGCGGTCTCGGCAGCTGTCGCGGCCGGACCGATCGACAGCATCGCGTTGAAGTACAGCCCGTCGCCCATGTAGAGAACCGCCTTGGCCAGGCCCGGGCCCACGTCCTTGGCGATCTCGTCGAGCCAGCGCTGCTGGATGTGGGCGAACCGGCGCCGGGTTTCCTCATGGGCGACCTCCGCCAGGCGGGTTGCTGCCACGATGGCGCGGTCCAGCGGTGTATCTGCCCACACCGAGGACCTGATGAAGTACGCTGCGGCCCCTTCGGGAGCCGAGGCCATGGCCCGGGCATCCGCCTCGGCATATTCCTCCAGGCGGTCCAGCAGGACGCCGATCAGGGCTTCCTTGTTGGGGAAGTGGTAGAGCAGCCCGCCCTTGGAGACACCTGCACGCCCGGCGACGGCGTCGAGGGTGGCGGCCCGCTCCCCGACTTCGATGAGGAGCGATTCGAAGGCGTCGAGAACAGCACCGCGCGCGACTGGTTTTCTGGGCATGGCTTCAATCATGCCTGTTTGGCGAAGGTGTCTATAACTGTACCGTCTGGACGGTATAGTTAAATCATGACCAAGTCCGCAGCCATCGAGTCCCTCAACCCAGCCGCCGGCACAGCAGCAAGGCAGCCGTCTCCCGCCAACGGCGGGATGCGTGACTGGCTTGCCCTGGGCCTGCTGATGTTCCCCGTTCTGCTTGTGGCCGTGGACAATACGGCCCTGACGTTCGCGCTCCCGGCGATCACGCGCAGCCTGGACCCCTCCGGGGTCCAGCTGCTGTGGATCGTGGATGCCTACGCCCTCGTCCTGGCGGGGCTCCTGGTGGCCATGGGAAGCCTGGGCGACAGGATCGGCCGCCGCCGGCTGCTGCTGATCGGCACCACGGGATTTGCGGCCGTCTCGGCCGCCACAGCGTATGCCCCCACTGCAGAATGGCTGATTGCCGGGCGTGCCGGACTGGGCCTTTTTGG
Source organism: Arthrobacter sp. B2060 (assembly GCF_059090445.1). NCBI lineage: Bacteria > Bacillati > Actinomycetota > Actinomycetes > Micrococcales > Micrococcaceae > Arthrobacter > Arthrobacter sp. B2060. The sequence continues at coordinate 26,128 of NZ_JBNHFR010000007.1, read as the reverse complement.
CGCCATGCTGATGCCGTCCACGCTGTCGCTGATCCGGAACATCTTCCCGGAGCCCAACCGGCGCCGCCTGGCCGTCGCGATCTGGGCTGCAGGCTTCTCCGGCGGTGCGGCCCTTGGACCGATCTTCGGCGGCTGGCTCGTGGAGCACTTCTGGTGGGGCGCGGTGCTTCTGGTGGCGGTGCCGATCATGCTGCCACTGCTTGTCTTCGGCCCCTTCTTCATTCCTGAGTCCAGGGATCCGAACCCGGGCCGGGTGGATGCGGCCAGCATCCTGCTCTCCATGCTGACCATGGTGCCGGTGGTTTATGGGATCAAGGAACTGGCCACAGAAGGCCCCGGGGTGTTTCCGCTTGCCGTCATCGCTTTCGGCACGCTCATGGGCTGGGCCTTTGTGCGGCGCCAGCACCGGCTGGCGTCTCCCCTGCTGGACCTGTCCCTGTTTCGGAACCGGGTGTTCAGCACGGCAATCACCGCCAACGTCTTGGCGCTGTTCTCCTTCAACGGCTTCATCCTGTTCCTGGCCCAGCACCTGCAATTGCTGGAGGGAATGTCCCCCTCGGCCTCGGGGACGGCCATGCTCCCGGCACTGGCGGCCACCGTGGTGGCCGGCCTTCTCGTGGTGCCGCTGGTGCGGAGGATCCGGCCCGGGTTCGTGGTGGCCGGCGGCCTGTCCCTGAGCGCGGCCGGCTATTGCCTGGTCACCCTTGGCGACCACTCGGCCGGGCCATCCCTGCTGCTTGGAGCGCTGCTCCTGCTGGCCCTGGGGGTCGGGGCCGCGGAGACCATCTCCAACGACCTGATCCTGGGCACGGTGCCGCCGGCCAGGTCCGGGGCGGCGGCGGCCATTTCCGAAACAGGCTACGAGGTGGGCTCGCTGCTGGGAACGGCCGTGCTGGGGTCGATCCTGACAGCTTCATACCAAGGACAGTTCGTCCTGCCGCGGGCCGTGGCCGAGGCGGCACCGGGCGAGTCCGCGGACCGGGCCAGGGAAACGCTCGCCGGAGCGATGGAGCTGGCCGAGACCCTGCCCGCCCCGCTGTCCGAGGCCCTCGCAGCGGCAGCCCGCCTGGCCTTTGACTCGGGCGTGCACATTACCGCCGCCATTGCGCTGGTGCTGATGGCAGCAGCGGCAGTCCTTTCCGCCGTCGTACTCCGCCGGGTGCCGAGGGCTAGCTAAGCGGCACGCAAACAGCCCCGGAGTGACTCCGGGGCTGTTTGCGTGGTTCTGCCAGGCGGCTCCTCCGCCGGCCTGGCGCGGGCGGCTACTTGCTGTCGGGGCGGGTGACGCCGGCCGAGGCCTTCATGTTTTCGGCGCCCACCATCCAGGCGTACTGCTCCAGCTTCTCAATGAAGGCGTGCAGCAGGTCAGCTGTGGTGGGGTCCTCTTCATCCACCTCGTCATGGACCTTGCGCATAGTGCCGACAGCGGCTTCCAGCGCGGCAACGATCCTGTCGATCGCGTCCTTGGTGTTGATGAGGCCTTCCGGGAACTGGGCCAGGCTCGTGGACTTTGCCACGGTCTCGCTGCGGCCGTCCGGAAGGGCGTGGAGTGCGCGCATCCGCTCGGCCATGTCGTCAGCGAAGGCCCGTGCGGCGTTGACGATCTCGTCCAGCTGCAGGTGAAGGTCACGGAAGTTGGTCCCCACGATGTTCCAGTGCGCCTGCTTGCCCTGGATGTGCAGTTCAATCAGGTCCGCCAGGACGGCCTGCATGTTGTTGGTCAGGGTCGGTGAAGCTTTCATTCGTCCTCCTCGAGTGGTCCAGTAGCCCCGACGCTACCGCAGCCCGGGTCAGGGGCGGCAGGTGGAAAGCAGGGATTTCACCATCAGCTTACTTACTATCCCGGTCATAAATGAATGGCCCTCAAATAACCCCTTGTCAGTACGCCTCGCGCCGTGCATACTAAATGAACGTCATTCATTTAGTGACGGTCGTCTCACTGGAGTAGTCATCATCATGATTGAAATCACCTGCCTCGCTTCGCCCGCCTCCCTCGCCCGGACAGCGCCGTCTGTGCGTCCCGCGCTGCGGATCGGCGTCGTCCAGCACCGCTGGCACAGCAACATTGCGGTCCTTCGTGCCGAGCTGAACGACGGCATCGAACGGGCGGCCCGCCTCGGCGCCACCGTCGTCTTCCTTCCCGAACTCACGCTCTCCCGCTATCCGGCCGACGAGATTCCCGAGAACGACCTGTCCCTGCCTGGACGGGTCCGCCCCCGCCCCTCGGACGCCGCCGAGGACCTGCTCACCGGCCCCACCTTCCGCTTCGCCGCGGATGCAGCCCGCCGGCACGGCATCTGTGTGCACGCCTCGCTCTACCAGCGGGCAGACGCCCCGGACGGCAGCGACGACGGCCTGGGCCTGAACACCTCCATCCTCGTCTCCCCCTCGGGCGAGCTGCTGGCGCGCACCCACAAACTGCACATCCCCGTCACCGCCGGCTACTACGAGGACCGCTTCTTCCGGCAGGGCCCGGCGGCGGAAGACGCCTACGAAGTCCACGCCCCTGCTGAACTTGGCGGCGCACGGCTAGGCATGCCCACCTGCTGGGACGAGTGGTTTCCCGAGCTGGCGCGGATGTATTCGCTCGGCGGCGCGGAGCTGCTGGTGTATCCGACGGCGATCGGTTCAGAGCCCCTGTTCCCGGAGTTCGACACGCAGCCCCTGTGGCAGCAGGTCATCGTCGGCAACGGCATCGCCAACGGGCTGTTCATGGTGGTTCCCAACCGCTGGGGCCGGGAGGGCAGCCTCAACTTCTACGGGTCCTCCTTCATCTCCGATCCCTACGGCCGCATCCTGGCACAGGCGCCGCGGGACGAGTCGGCTGTCCTCGTGGCGGATCTGGACCTGGACCAGCGCCGCGACTGGCTCACCCTCTTCCCGTTCCTGACCACCCGCCGCCCTGACACCTATGCGCGGCTGACCGAACCCGTGCGGCATGACGAGCCGTTCGGCACGGTTTCGGCAGACTCAACCAGCGACTACGTTCCCGCAGAGGTGACAGCATGAGCACGTGGCGCATGCCCGCCGAGACGGCGCCCCAGGAACGCCTCTGGATGGCGTTCCCCACCGGGGGCTACACGCTGGGCGGAACCGCCGAAGAGGCCCATGCGGCAAGGTCGGTCTGGGCCGCCGTCGCGAACGCCGCTGTTGAATTTGAGCCGGTCACCGTGGTGGTGGCGCCCGACGACGTCGAGACAGCCGCACGCTATCTTTCACCCGCCGTCGAGGTGCTTCCGGCGGAGTTGAACGACGCCTGGATGCGGGACATCGGTCCTACATTCGTACTGGACGACAGCGGCCAGCTGGGTGCCGTGGACTGGGTCTTCAACGGCTGGGGCGCCCAGGACTGGGCGCAATGGGACAAGGACTCGCTCATCGCGGCCGAGGTGGCCGGCCGGACCGGCGCCCACCACCTGGTGTCCGGGCTGGTCAACGAAGGCGGCGGCATTCAGGTGGACGGCGAGGGCACAGTGCTGGTCACCGAAACAGTGCAGCTGGATCCGGGCCGCAATCCCGGGCTCACCAAGGCAGATGTTGAAGCGGAGCTGGCCAGGACCATCGGCGCCAGCCACGTGATCTGGCTTCCGCGCGGCCTGACCCGCGATTCGGAGCGCTACGGTACCCGCGGGCACGTGGACATCGTGGCCGCCATCCCGTCGCCGGGTGTTCTCCTGGTCCATTCGCAGCAGAATCCGGAGCATCCCGACTTTGCGGTCAGCCGCGAGGTCATCAGCTTCCTGTCCACTACCCGGGACGCGGCCGGACGGGAGTGGAGCATTGTCGAGGTTCCGGCCCCCACTGCCCTCACCGACGAGGAGGGCTTCGTGGACTACAGCTACATCAACCACGTGGTGGTCAACGGCGGCGTCATCGCCTGCACCTTCTCCGATCCCAACGATGAGAAGGCCCTCCGCATCCTCGCTGACGCCTATCCCGGACGGCGGGTGGTGGGCATCGACGCCCGCGAACTCTTCGCCCGCGGCGGGGGAATCCACTGCATCACCCAGCAGCAGCCCGCCGGTTTCCGGAACGGACTGCCTGCCAGAAAGGGACAGTCATGAGTCAAACCACCCGCGCCGCCGCACCGGCCGCCGGCCCCTCCCACGGCATTACCGGAAAAGGACTGCAGGGCGGGCAGCTGGGCCTGCTCGCCGTCGTCGTCCTTGGCATTTCCACCATCGCGCCTGCGTACACACTGACCAGCGCGCTCGGCCCCACAGTCGCCGAGGCAGGGCTGCAGCTTCCCGTCATCTTCCTCATCGGCTTCATCCCGATGATCCTGGTGTCCCTGGCCTACCGGGAGCTGAACGCCGATTCACCGGACAGCGGCACCACCTTCACGTGGGTGACCAAGGCCTTCGGCCCGTGGGTCGGCTGGATGGGCGGCTGGGGTTTGCTCGCCGCCAACATCATCGTGCTGTCCAACCTGGCCGCGGTGGCAGTGGACTTCTTCTACCTGTTCATCGCGCAGCTGACGGGTGCACCGGAACTGGCTGATCTCGCCGCGAACAAGCCCCTCAACGTGGCGACCTGCTTCGTCTTCGTGGCGCTGGCGGTCTGGGTGAGCTACCGCGGGCTGCACACCACAAAGATTGTGCAATACGGGCTCGTGGGCTTCCAGCTGCTGGTGCTGGGCCTCTTCGTGGCCCTGGCCTTCGCCAACTGGTCCGCGTCCGAAACCTCCATCCCCTTCAGCTGGGAATGGTTCGACGTGACCAAGATCGAGACGTTCGGCCAGGTCGCCGCCGGCATCTCACTGTCCATCTTCGTGTACTGGGGCTGGGACGTCTGCCTCACGGTGAACGAGGAAACCTCCAACGGCAAGAAAACCGCCGGCCTCGCAGGCACGGTGACCGCCGTCGTCGTTCTTGGCATCTACCTGCTGATCACCATCGCGACGATGATGTTCGCCGGCGTCGGGGACACGGGCATCGGCCTGAACAACGAGGAAAACCACGCAAACATCTTCACCGCGCTGGCTTCCCCCATCATGGGCCCCCTCGCCATCCTCATGTCGCTGGCGGTCCTCTCCAGCTCGGCGGCCTCGCTCCAGTCCACGTTCACATCCCCCTCACGCAGCCTTCTGGCGATGGCGCACTACGGCGCCCTGCCGGAGCCGTTCAGCCGCCTGAGCAAGAAGTTCGCGACGCCGGGCTTCGCCACCGTCGCTGCCGGTGTCCTCTCGGCGGGGTTCTATGCCGTGATGCATGTGGTCAGCGAGAACGTCCTCAATGACACCATCCTCGCCCTGGGCCTGATGATCTGCTTCTACTACGGGCTGACTGCCTTCGCCTGCGTCTGGTACTTCCGCAACAGCGTGTTCGGCAGCTTCCGGAACTTCATGCTGAGGCTGCTCTGCCCGCTGCTGGGCGGCCTGGGGCTCCTGGTGGTGTTCCTGCAGACGGCCGCGGACAGCTGGGCTCCGGAGTTCGGCAGCGGCTCGGAGTTCTTCGGTGTGGGCCTGGTGTTTGTGCTCGGCGTCGGCATCCTCGCCATGGGAGTCATCTTCATGCTGGTCATGTCACGGCTCCGGCCAGGTTTTTTCCGCGGCGAGACCATCCGCCGGGACACTCCCGCCCTGGTGCTGCCGGAGTAGCAGCCGGCCGGCCCCGCCGAACACACAAGCGAAAGCCCCGCCTCCCGGCTGTGAACTGGTTCACTGTCCCGGAGGCGGGGCTTTTACGTTGGAAGGTGCTTATCTGCGAAAGGTGGTCAGGACTTCATCGGCCTGGACGGCGCCGCGTGTCACCAGTGATGGGCGACATCAATGACAAGCCTGGATCCCGAGCCCGGACCGTCAAGCGTGAACACCTTGAACGGCAGCCGTGCGCGGACACCGAGGCCCAGGGTGGTGTAACCCTCGAAGCTGCCTGCCCAGGCCAGTTGCCTGAACGTCTGGTACTTGGAAACGTTGGTCACCTCTGACCTGTTGGCCGGAGTGAAGGTGGCCTTGCCCGTGTTGCTGTCATAGCTCGGCGAGTGGGCCGTGACCTGGAGGAACGCGCCACCCCTCAGCTTGATGGGGAGTCCGGAACCGTCCTGGACGACTTTGGAAACGTAGCGGACGTTGTAGCCGCCTGCTTTTCCTTTGAGATCGATCACCAGCCGGTCGAAGCAGTAATGCTGCCCCGTCCGCACATTGGTTACTGATGCGGCGCTCATGGCCTGGTTGGACTTTGCCAACGAGCCCCAGACGAGTCCGCAATATGAGGCTGCGGAGGCAGACCCCGGAGCCAGAAGGCCCAGCCCGACAGCCATCACCATAGCTGTGAGCCAGGCGCTTAGTTTTTTCATTTGGCCACCCCTTTCGAGTGAGTGATTGGATAGCTCCAGCGTAGGAGCGCCAATAGCCCGAAACGAGGGATGTGTCCGGTTCGGAGCGCAACCGTTAGGCGCCTCCGAAACCGATTACGGGACTGTAATTCGGAGGCGCTTTTTGAGGGCGCCGAAAGACGTTTGTGGCCGTTTCTCCATATGCCCGTTACCGCTCATAACGGCCGATATCGGCCGTATTTGCGGTTGGGCACAAAAAAGCGAGGCGCCAGCTTCCCTGCGGGGCCGCCGGCGTCTCGCATTGCCTTGCCAAAGGGCGCGCGTCTGGGGCTGTGTCAGCCTTCGCAGTCGCGACAGTACTTCATGCCGTTCTTTTCGCGTGCAACCTGGGAGCGGTGGCGGACCAGGAAGCAGGAGGAGCAGGTGAATTCGTCGGACTGCTCGGGAACGACAATGACCGTGAGTTCTTCGCCGGAAAGATCTGCCCCCGGAAGGTCGATGCCCTCGGCGGTGTCGTTCTCATCGACGTCGATTACAGCGGTCTGCGCGCCACCGCCGCGGGACGCCTGAAGGGCCTCCAGCGATTCGGAGGGATTCTCTTCTTCTGTCTTGCGTGGGGCGTCGTAATCGGTAGCCATATCGTGGTTCACTTTCGTTGCTGCGCAGCGCCATTTCAGGCACCTCAGTGAAGCAGTTTAGGTCATAAAGCAGCAAAGTGAAGACTACTGTGGCCAACGCGACAACGCCGGCCCTATGGCGGCTGAACTGGCTCCCGGCCGGCGGCTGTTTCGTGGGCTCCGCGGGCATGCTCCGCTGCTAGGGCGACCCCGCTCAGGGCGGGCAGCCAGGCCCAGCGGGTGACCTGCTGCAGGGCATCCGAGGCCTCCTCCGGCGGGCCGGGAAAATGACCGGAGAACAGGGCGTCGGCGAGGGTGCGGCGGAGTCTTCCCAGCAGCTCTTTGGCCGGGAGGTACGTCGTGGTCATGGTGCAAACGTAGGCGCCCCGTGTTGTGGGCACGTTTCGGCCGCGTCTCTGCACGGTTAAGCCGGGTTGGTCCGGGGCTGGCGGCCGGGCACGGACCGGGGCTGGCGGCCGGGCAGCGTCCGTCTTAGCCTGAACATGAGATTGGCACCCGCATCCCCCAGGAGGCACCCCATGGCCACCAAGCTCAACCGCAAAGCATTGGATCATGCACGCGCGCTCGTGAAAAAGGGAAAGGTCGAGCGGGATATCCGCGATGACTGGAGTGAGCACGCCCCGTCCACGGACGATGAGAATTCGTTCATTGACAAGCACGGCTTTGACGAGTTCTCAAAGTGGCACCTGGGCATTGACCGCGAACAGTCGGAGGGCACCAAAGGCAGCGTGAGTTTCCCTTTCGGCGACTTCAAGAAGGTCCACCGTTGCGCTGTCATCTCGCTGGAAAGCCGGGCAGCGCAGTACGACCACGACGACATCGCCAAGGCGGCCAAAGACCTACTGGAGGAGATCGACGCCGATTGAAGGCTGATCCGATAAACCGCCCGTTTCAGGGGTGATCGGCCCAGCCAATGGCCGCGGGCGCATCGAGGAACGTGATCACGACGTCGCGCACGAGGTCGGTCCGCGCGAGCCCGAAGAAATGCGTCGTGCCGGGGAACACCGCGAGCTGCGACGCGGGCACACCCTCGAAGTCGCCGTTCACGTCTCCCCCGCGCAGTTGGAGGAATTTCACGGCGTGGTCGAGCTTGACCATGTCGCAGTCACCGACCGTGAGGAGCGTCGGCGCAGCGATTCCACGGATCTCGTCGTCGCTCCATCCGGTTTCGCCCGCACCGTAGCGTGAGAGCTTGTCGAGCAGGCCCTGCAGATGCTCACGATCGGGATGCGGCGAAACGGCGAGGTAGCGTTCCTCCATCGGGGTACCCGCGATCAAGTCCACCGTCATCTCCGCGACCGCTTCGGCGTTGCCGCCACGGTCGCCCTCTGGCCGGAACGACACCGACGAAACGATGAGCTTGCGCACGAGTTCTGGATGGTGGATCGCGAGATCAAGCGCGACCGCACCGCCGACGCTGAACCCGAACACGTCGACGTTGTCGACACCGAGGTGCTCGAGAAGCCCGATGACATCGGATGCCAGGTCGGGAGTGCCCAGCGGCCGATCGATGTCGTTTGTGCGTCCGTGCCCTTGGAAGTCCGTCGCGATCACGCGGCGCCCGGCCGACAGGCTCGGGATCAGCGCCCCGAACTGCTGCTCGATGTCGAAGAGCCCGCCGTGCAGGAGCAACAGCGGAGTGCCGCCGTCGCTATCATCCCCGTGCAGCTCGTAGTACATCTGGAGCCCGTTTACTGACGCGTATCCAGATTGGGGTGCGACTGTCGTTCCGTCGGTCATCCACGAGCCTCCTCTGGCCTACGCGTGCATCGTGCCTTCCATCCTGACACTGCACACAATGGGCTGGCCAGTGCTTGGAGGAGATCGCGGGCGACGAGGCTCCGCACGGCGGGTTCGTCCCCTACTCAGCGATGTCCTCTGCCCACAGGTCCGGGTTTTCCTCCTGGAACATGCGCATCATGTCCACACAGCGCTGATCGTCCAGGACCACCACCTCAACGCCACGTGACCGCAGAAGCTCGAACTCGCCGTCGAACGTACGTGCTTCACCCACCACCACACGGGGGATTTTGAACTGGATGATGGTCCCGGTGCACATGGCGCAGGGAGCGAGAGTGGTATAAAGCGTGGTGTCCCGGTAGCTCTTCTGCCGGCCGGCTGCGCGAAGTGCGGACATTTCGCCGTGCGCGATCGGATCGCCGTGTTGGACTCGTTTGTTGTGTCCGCTCGCGATGACCACGCCCTCACGGGCAAGCGCTGCTCCGATGGGGATACCGCCTTCACTGAGACTCTTTTGCGCCGCTTCATAGGCGGCTTCGAAGGCGGGGTCGAGGCCCGTTTGTGGTTCCCGGGGTGCGGTTTCGCGCTGTTCGTGGGTCATGCGGTCATTTTTGCATGCGGGTAAGCCGACCGTTGCCGGCCTCGCAGCGCCCCCCCGAAAATTGGGAAACTATCTAAGGGACGATTTCCCACTACTTGATGGGAAGTTGAGTAGCTGCGTTTCAGTGGAGCCATCTCTGTAGGTCACGTGAACGGGCACTCCCTGATCCGAAGCATTTTGCAATTCGTTGCCCGGTAGCCAGAAAGCGAAATGACCTTTCGCTACGGTTGCGATCACCTCTGTGCCGGCAGAGTTGGTGTAGGAAATCGCTGCTACATCGGCTCCCACGCGCCCAGACGCGATCGAGAGGGGCTTGTCTGCGTTTGTTCCAGTTCCGAGTTGGGTCGCAGCAATACCTCGTGCCGGCAGTGCCGCCATCCCGGGTTTTCCGACGGAGCCGAACGTTCCCTTGTGGTACCAGGGCGCCGTGGCGTCCGTGGTACATGACGCTTCAAAACCGTCCGGGCCGATGAGGATGACAGTCACCCAGGCTCCCCGCCGCTCAGCAATGGCTACTTCCGCTGCTGAAAGTTCGGTCGTGTAAATTCCGCTGCCTACGCGTTGTGTTGACCTGCGGCAGTCTGAGACGGCGTTGTCACGTTCGGAGCCGATGAGTGTCCCGGGTGCTGCTGTCCAGGTGGCGAAGGCCGGGTCACCTTCTCCTGAGAAAGCCGGAATGATGAGTAACCCGGCCGTGACTGCTGCTGCCAGGCCTCCAAGCGTGACTACCCGTCGTCGGCGGTTGGCCTTGGGTTTGGCCGGCCCGCGGCCGACCCCCACTTTGCTGTTGGAGGCAGCGGAAACTGGTTGGGAGCTGAGTATGCGGTTCAGGTCGGCTTGCGCCCTGGCAGGGTTCGGCGGTGAGCATTTCTCTGCTGCGTCCATGGAGCGCAGAAGTGTGTCGAGGTTCTGATCACTTTTCATAGCGTTGACGCCTTTTCAGGTGATGCCGCCGAAAGATCGGAAGCATGATGAGGGAGGTGGTCAAGGAGGAGCCGCAAGGCCCGTCTGGCGCGGGTCAACCTCAACCGGAAAGCCACGGGTGAGATTCCTAAAACTTTGGCAGCCTGCGGCGCGGCCAGGTCCTCAAAGACGGCGAGTCCCAGGGCTTCTTGATGGACTTCAGAAAGAAGCGTCCAGGCGCGGCCTAAATCGATGCGACTACTGACCAGATCAGCATGAGAGGTGCTGAAATCATCGGATATTGTTTCAGCGAGCCGCACGCCTAGCGCTTGACGTCGCTGTTCTCCACGCTGAGCGTTCAACATCAGATTCCGCGTGATCCCGAAAACCCAGGCCCGGGCATCACTCTCTTGCGCCGGCGCTTCGGAGAAGCGCCTCCAGACGACAAGAAATGCCTCAGCGACCATGTCCTCAGCATTTGCTGAATCCGTGCGGCGCTGAACGAACTTCAGCAGGTCGGCGTATGAGGATTCGTATAGCGACCGGAAGGCGCCGGCCCTGTCAGGGGCCCCCGATAAATGACTCATACCCTATACCTGTCCGCCACCTGCCTAAGTGTGTCGCAAATGGTCCAGCAATTCTGACAAGCACCTACCAGGGGCGAGCCAAGGCACGCTACGAAGGGTCTTAGCAGACTCTCTCTCGGGTTAGCCGCCGTCGGCGCAGGTGACTTGGGCGCATTGTCTTCAATCGGCGAGGTTCTTGAAATAGCGTGCTACAGGCCATCGCTCGAATCCAGCGGCTTCATATGCGCGCCGGGCAGGCGCGTGGCCAGGATCATCACCGGTCTCCACAAGCACCATGCTCATGCCAGCCTTTCGGCCTGCATCGAAAGAATGATCCATGAGGGCTCGGCCAACTCCCTTCCGCTGGTGAACGGGATCCACGGCGAGAACATACACCTCGCTCATGCTGTCCTCCGGGTGCAGCCGGGTACATACCCAACCCACCAACTGGTTCCCCTCAAGAGCGATCGCTACGTTCTCCGGCTCACCATCAAGAACAGCTGCCAAGTCGCGGTACTGACGTTCCTCCCACCCCATTGGGTAAAAGGCCTCGTACACAAACCCAGGCACTGCATCGCGAACCAATGGAAACACCGGCTCCCAGGCTCTTAGGGAAAGCGCGAGCACCTCTTCCCGGTATTCCGGCGTGTAATCGACGATCCGCACCATCCAATGATGCTAGCCCGATGTACCTGGCGCTGTGCCCGCCCTCGGGACGCCGGTAGCCGAAGTCCACCCGAAGGCCCGTCGATCACTACGCGCCCCCAGCACCTCGAGGCTTTCTGTGACGATGCTGGAGCTGACATGCCGAATACCCCGCCCGATTAGATGCCCGGGAAGGTGCGCCAACTACGACATTGGCCGTCTCACAACCCTAGGGTTTTGAGGCGCAGAGGTTTCGAGACGCCGAGTTGGATGGGGACGTGATGGTGGACGTCAGGCTATCCGGCAAGGTATCCACCCGCCTCCAGGATGCCTCGTGCCATGATCCACTGGCCGATGACGCATGCGCCGATGAGCCCGCCACACAGGATGTACGCCCCGACGCGTGAGCCCTTGCGCATGTGATGCGCGTCCGGCTTCCTTCCGTCCCACCAGATGCGGATGAGGAGCAGCAAGCAGGGAAGCATCGCGATCTGTATGGGAAGCCCCTTGCCGCTGCGGTCGTATTTCCCGTCGTAGGGCATTCGGGTGTCCCACGGGACATTGAGAAAGACGAAGCCAGCGATTGCAACACAGGCTACAAAAGCAGCCACGCAGAGGATGCTGATATTGTGAGAGGCCTTTCTGCCCAGTCGGAGGTCCTCCGCGGTGAATCCCTCTGGCACGACCTCATCCCCGACGCCAGGGTTCGCGACTTCGCTCACCATTCCCCTCCATCGCCTCGTCCGGGCCCAGCGCACGTGGCCACCTCGGGCCGAAGATCCGAATCGGGCCTCAGTGTTTCGATGACGGCATAGAGAACGATTTCTTCTTCGCTGAGCCTTCCGGTCCGGCGAAGATGATCAACGGCAACGAAGATCCCTACGGGGACACCTGTCCGCCCCACGTAGCCTGCATGAAATCGCTGAAAGACCCCCATAGTCTTATGCTCCCACAGCGGTGTCATTAGCGCGCTCGATGAAGGTTTCCCACTAAAGCGCTAGGCCGTCTCGTAACCCTTGAGATACGAGGCGTCTCACAGACCAAGTGACCGCTGCACGGTGGTGCTCTAGTTTTCGCAGGTACCGTCCGATTTCAAGGTGCGGGCCATTCAGGGGAACCCTCGAGTTCTCCAACTCGCGGCAAGCGCGCAGTTCTCAGCCTGCGCAGTCCACGGTCAAGGTCCGGTGGGGCTGCTGAGCGAACGAACGAACGTCCTCACCTCGAAATTGAAGGCGTCGGCGGCCTCCACGTTGCTCAGGTGCCCGACGCCGGGGAGTACGACGAGCTTCGACGCGGGGATTTTCGTGTGCAGTTCCTTCCCGACCGCCAGCGGCGATCGCGCGTCGAGTTCGCCATGCAGCACCAGCGTCGGGACGTCGATGTCAGGGAGGATGCCGCGAAGATCGGCATTCGCCATCGCTCGGAGCATCGTCAAACTGGCTCGCGGGTGGATACCGGACATCAGCGCGAGTGTTTGTAGGGCCATTTCTCGCGGTGCAGACTCGGTGAGCATGCCTGGCAGGTACTGAGGCAGCCAGTCGTCGGGAGGCTGTGTGACTTCCTCGCTGATCCGCTGAACGCGCCGCTGCACCTCGTCGGCTGGCAGGGAGCCGGCCCAGCCGGCGTACCCCCCGGCCAGGATCAGACTCCTGGGCAGACTCGGATGTCGTGCATAGAGCGCCAGGGCGAGCGCGCCACCGAACGACAGGCCAACGATATGCGGGCGGGTCAGGCCGAGCGCTCTCACAAACTCGGCCAGGCTGTCGGCGTAGTCTTCCATGCAGAAGGATTCGGGCGGATCGTCGGATCCTCCGCAGCCCGGAGCGTCCCAGGCGACGACAGTGAACTCGTCGTCGAGGGCGTCGAGCTGCGGACCCCAGGATCGGCTATCGAATCCAAAGCCGCCATGGAGAAGGACGAGGGGATCGCCCGATCCCGCAACCCCGTAGTTGATTTTGAGGCCGGACACCGCAACTGCGCCCACTTACGTATCTTGGCAGCCGGTGACCAAGCCTGGCAACGCTGCGCTGGCAGTCAAGGTCGGAACCGTGCGGTTGAACTGATGAAAAACCCCTCCCATCCGGGCAAAATCGCCGGAAAAGAGGGGTAAATGGAGCCCCCTGTCGGATTCGAACCGACGACCCCCGCTTTACAAGAGCGGTGCTCTGGCCAACTGAGCTAAGGAGGCGCACCCGTCAGGGTGGGCGCCATACGGCGCTAAACAAGATTAGCCCACGGACTGCCCGCAGGTAAAAACGGCGGCGGCCCGCCACTCGAACAAAATCCGGGTGGCGGGCCGCCGCTGATAAAGCTTGCGCGGAAGACTAAGCCTTGGCCTTGATGGCCGCGTCGACGAAGGCCGGGAATTCGGTCTGTGCGCTGTCGCCCTTGCCCCACTGCTTGCCGTCCACCAGGACGGTCGGCGTGCCGGCGACACCAATGGCGGCGGCTTCCTGGGTGGTGTACTTCACCCACGGACGGTACCGCTTTTCCTCGACACAGGTGTCGATGCTCTTGGCACCGATGTCCGTTGCCAGCTTCTTCAGCTCGTCGTCGGAAAGCCCGGCGCCGCCTTCGGCCGGCTGGTTGGCGAACAGGGTGTCCACAAACTCCGCGTACTTCTCCGGGGATTCATTCACCACACAGGCAGCAGCGTTCGCTGCACGGGAGGAGTAATTCGTGGTGGAGCGGCTGTCCAGGAAGCCCAGGGCCCGGTACTCCACGGTGACCTTGCCTTCGTTGCGGAGGGACGTAAGCGTGTCGTTGAACTGCGCCTCGAAGTTCTTGCAGGCGGGGCAGATGAAGTCGATGTAGAGGACCACCTTGACCGGCTTGCCGGCCTCAGCATCCGCACCGGGCGCCTTAATAGTCGCAGGAGCCGACGCGGGCGCGTCCGGCAGGTCTGCCACGTTGACGGTCGCGGGCTCGGACTTGGCAACCTCGGTGCCCTTGAGCAGGGTGACGCCGCCGTGGACGTTTCCGTTGGCTGGGGTGGGGCCTTGGTCCGCCACCGGCGCGTTGTTCTGCAGGCTCGTGCTGACGACAAGGGCCACAACGGCAAGGATGGCAACCACCGCGGCAACGATGCCCCAGCCGATCAGCAGCTTGTTCCGCTTGTCCTTCTTCAGCTTTGCTTCACGGATCTGGCGGGCTTTCTCGCGGGCCTCCGCCGTGCGCTCGGCTTTGGACATGCGGGGTTCGTTTGCGGGGCTCATTAGTTCCTCGTGTCGATCGGACAGGTGCGGACCACCCAGGGGCAACCCTCCCATTTTAGGGGGATACCCCGGAGCTTGCGCTTTCAAGTATTCCTTCAGCGTGCCCAACGGACGAATAGCACGTATGATTCCCGCCCGCTAGGGTTGACAGAGATCCACAAGCAACCCCAGGGAGCGCAATGCAAGGACCTGAAAGCGACAAACCGGAGACAAAAACGGAGAGCTGGGCTGCGTCTGAGGACAGCTCCGCCACCGCCACGTATGACTTCATGGTGGTGTCCAACCGCCTTCCGGTGGACCGCTGCGCTCCGGGCGAACAGGGCGACGACGGCTCCGGCTGGCGCCGCTCGCCCGGCGGCCTGGTGACCGCCCTCGCCCCTATGATGACCAAGACCGACGGCGCCTGGGTTGGCTGGCATGGAGCCCCCGACGAGACTGTCACCCCCTTCAGCCACGGCAGCATGGACCTCGTCCCCGTGCAGTTGAGCACCGACGACGTCGAGCTGTACTACGAAGGCTTTTCCAACGCCACCCTCTGGCCGCTGTACCACGATGTCATTGCGCCGCCGGAGTTCCACAGGACCTGGTGGGACTCATACCGCAAGGTCAACAAGAGGTTCGCCGACGCCGTCGTCCGCCATGCCAACCGCGGCGCTACCGTGTGGGTGCAGGACTACCAGCTCCAGCTCGTGCCCCGGATGCTGCGCGAGGCGCGGCCGGACCTGCGGATCGGCTTCTTCAACCACATCCCGTTCCCTCCGCCGGAGATCTTTGCCCAGCTTCCGTGGCGCCAGTCGATCATCGACGGATTGCTGGGCGCGGACCTCGTGGGCTTCCAGCGCAGCAGCGACGCCGGCAACTTCATGCGTTCGGCCCGCCGCTTCCTCGGCGCGAGCGTCAAGCAGCAGCAGGTCCACGTCAAGGGCCAGAACGGCGAGATCACGCACATCGCCCGCGCCCAGGCCTTTCCCATCTCCATCGATGTCCGGCACATCACGGAACTGGCGAACAAGCCCGAAATCATCGAACGGTCCCGTCAGATCCGGCAGGATCTTGGCAACCCCAAGACCATCCTGCTCGGCGTCGACCGCCTCGATTACACCAAGGGCATCAGGCACCGGCTCAAGGCCTACGAGGAGCTCCTCAACGAGGAAAAGCTCACGGTGGGCGACGCGACACTGATCCAGGTGGCCAGCCCGAGCCGGGAACGCGTGGAACAGTACCGCCTCCTCCGCGAAGAGGTGGAGGGAACCGTGGGCCATATCAACGGAACCTACGACACCATCGAGAACACGGCCGTGCGGTACCTGCACCACAGCTACCCCATCGAGGAGATGGTGGCGCTGTACCTGGCCGCCGACGTCATGCTCGTCACCGCTCTCCGTGACGGCATGAACCTCGTGGCCAAGGAATACGTCACGGCCCGGACAGGAAACGACGGCGCACTGGTCCTCAGCGAATTCGCGGGGGCAGCCGACCAGCTGAAGCAGGCGCTCCTGATGAACCCGCACGACATTGACGGCCTCAAGGACACTGTCATGAGGGCCGTCAGAATGTCCCCGAAGGAGTCGGCGCGCCGTATGCGCGCCATGCGCAAGCAGATCCTGGACCACGACGTCGACCACTGGTCCGCCGACTTCCTGCACGCCCTCAACGAAAAGGTGGTCCGCGATGACTCCTGAGGCAGACCCCGCCCCGTCCCGCGACAGGGCCCCGCTGACACTGCCGCCGGAGCTCCTTGATGCCGTGAGGCGGGTCGCCGGCACCGAGCACCTGCTGGTCGCTATGGACTTCGACGGCACCATCTCACCCCTCGTGGACCATGCAGGCGATGCCCGCCCGCTGCCGCGGTCCGCGGCCGCCTTCGCTGAGCTGGCCACCCTTCCACGCACGACGACGGCCCTCATCTCTGGCAGGGCGCTCGACAGCCTCCGCGCGGTCGCTTCGCCCCCCGCGGAGACGCTGCTCATCGGCAGCCACGGGGCGGAGGCCTGGCTGGGCCCCGGATCGGCCCCTCTCGTCCTGGATGCCGCCCAGCTGGAGCTGCTGGCGGAGGTCCGCAGCATCCTGGAAGGCATCGTGGAGCTCGCCCCGGGCACGCTCCTGGAAGAGAAGCCCGCGGGCGTCGTGCTCCACACCCGGCTTGCCGAGGATGACGTAGCGGAGGACGCCGTGTCCGCGGCGCGCGCAGCTCTTCAGGACCGCGAGGGCGTCCACCTGAAGAACGGCAAGAGGGTCCTGGAAACGTCCGTGGTCCACGCGTCAAAGGGCGAGGGCGTGGACTTCCTAAGGCAGGCGTCCGGCGCGACGGCCGTCATCTTTGCCGGCGACGACACCACAGACGAGGACGCACTGGGCCGTCTCGGACCCGACGACGTGGGCGTGAAGGTGGGCCTGGACTTCACCCAGGCGCAGTACCGCGTAGAGGCCCCCGTGCACATCGCCGAGCTGCTGGAAGCCCTGCTCCGGGAACGCCGGAGGGCCGTGGAATCACCTTCGTAACACCCGCATGTGCGGGATCTCACCTGTGATGCCCGTAACATTTGCGTCCATTAGGGATAAATCTGACATACTCTGGGGTGTGATGTGGCGCACAGGAACCGTGCGGCGTCACGCGATGCTCCTCGGCTTCGGCCGGGGAGTGCATATTGCAGTACATAACTGAATTACATGAACCATTCACTACGGATCGTCCGGCACGTACCTGCCGGTGAAGGGATTGATAACTGTGGCAACAGTTACTTTTGATAACGCTACGCGTCTGTACCCGGGCACAGAGAAGCCCGCTGTTGACAAGCTCAACATCGAAATCGCCGACGGCGAATTTCTGGTCCTCGTTGGACCCTCCGGTTGCGGTAAGTCCACCTCCCTGCGCATGCTCGCAGGCCTGGAAGATGTGAACGCCGGCCGTATCCTCATTGGCGACCGCGATGTCACCGACGTTCCGCCGAAGGACCGCGACATCGCCATGGTTTTCCAGAACTACGCCCTGTACCCCCACATGACAGTGGCGGACAACATGGGCTTCGCCCTGAAGATCGCAGGCGTCAGCAAGGAAGAGCGCGCCGAGCGTGTCCGTGAAGCTGCCAAGCTCCTGGATCTCGAGCCGTACCTGGACCGCAAGCCGAAGGCACTTTCCGGCGGTCAGCGCCAGCGTGTTGCCATGGGCCGCGCAATCGTGCGTAACCCGCAGGTCTTCCTCATGGACGAGCCGCTGTCCAACCTGGACGCCAAGCTCCGTGTCCAGACCCGCACCCAGATTGCATCCCTTACCCGCCGCCTGGGCGTCACCACCGTTTACGTGACGCACGACCAGGTCGAGGCCATGACCATGGGCGACCGCGTCGCAGTGCTCAAGGACGGCCTCCTGATGCAGGTGGACACCCCCCGCAACCTGTACGACCGCCCGAAGAACGTCTTCGTCGCCGGCTTCATCGGCTCCCCCGCCATGAACCTCCTCGAACTTCCGGTCGTCGACGGCGGCGTGCAGTTCGGCGGCACCGTCTACCCCGTGCCGCGCAACGTCCTCGAAGAGGCGCACGGCAGCACCGTCACGCTCGGCACCCGCCCCGAGGACCTGGAGACCGCGCCGCAGGGCGACGGCCTGCAGGTTGAGGTCGACGTCGTCGAAGAGCTCGGCGCCGACGCCTACGTCTACGGACACACCACGTTGGACGGCAAGAGCCACGACATCGTGGCACGCGTCGACGGCCGCCGCCCCCCGATGAAGGGCGAGTCCATCTGGGTCCGCCCGCAGTCCGGCCACGTGCACCTGTTCGACACGAAGACCGGCGAGCGCCTGGGCGACTAGTCCCCCTGGCGCCGGTGGTTGAGCTTTTCGAAACCGCCTGATCAGAACGGTAAACAGACCGACGGCGGCCCTCCCCTTAACGGAAGGGCCGCCGTCGGGCGTTAAGCGCGCACCCCACCCTGTTGAACATGCGGGGTTTAGGCATGCGGACACTACGTACGGAAGAATTGATCCATGACCGAGGAATACAGCGCACAGTGGCACGACGAACCCACAGACTACGGGCAGATCGGCAAACTGCCCAGGTTCGAAGCCGCCAGCGCCAACGATGCCAAGGCATCCTCGGTCGCCAGCAACCTCAACATCACGGCAGCCGCCGCCGATCCTGAACTGCTGGACCTCCCCTGGCATATCGCCCTTGAAGACTGGCCCGCTGAATACCTCGCGGCCCTCCCCCGCGGCATCTCGCGGCACATCGTCCGCTTCGCCCACCTTGGCGGGTCGGTCATCGCCATCAAAGAAACGTCCGAGCACGTGGCCCGGCACGAGTACCACATGCTCCGCAAGCTGGCCCGGCTGGATGTTCCCTGCGTGGAACCCGTTGCCGTCATCACCGGCCGCACCACCCTCGACGGCAAGCCCCTGAACCCGGTGCTGGTCACCCGCCACCTAAAGTTCTCCATGCCTTACCGGGCGCTCTTCTCCCAGATGCTCCGCAAGGACACCCTGACCCGCCTCATCGACGCGCAGGCCCTGCTGATGGTGCGGCTCCACCTCATCGGGTTCTATTGGGGTGACGTATCGCTCTCCAACACACTGTTCCGCCGCGACGCCGGAGCCTTTGCCGCCTACCTCGTGGACGCGGAGACCGGCGAACTCTACCCCGACCTTTCGACCGGCCAGCGCGAGTACGACCTTGAGATTGCCCGCGTCAACATCGCCGGTGAGCTCATGGACCTCCTTGACGGCGGCCTGATCGAGGAGAAGGTGGATCCCGTGGCCACCAGCGAGCTCATCATGGAAAGCTACCGTCGCCTGTGGACCGAACTGACCGAAAAGGAATCGTTCGAACTCGGTGAGCGCTGGCGCGTGGGGGCCCGCATCCGGCGGCTGAATGAACTGGGCTTCGACGTCGAAGAGTATGCGATCAAGACCACCCAGAACGGCACGACCATCCAGCTTCAGCCCAAAGTCGTGGACGCCGGCCACCACCAGCGGCGCCTCCTCCGCCTGACCGGCCTCGACGCCCAGGAGAACCAGGCCCGGCGCCTGCTCAACGACATGGACTCGTTCCGCGCTGACAACAATCCGGAAATGGATGAGGAATACAGTGCCCACCTCTGGGTAAGCCAGATCTTCGAACCGATCGTGCGCTCGATCCCCCGCGACCTCTCCGGCAAGCTGGAGCCGGCGGAGGCCGTGCACGAGGTGCTTGAGCACCGCTGGTACATGTCCGAAAAGCAGGAGCGCCACATTCCGCTGGCGGAGGCCGTGCAGTCCTACATCGATTCCATCCTGCGCCACCGCCGCGACGAGGCGGCCATCATGCTCAACCCTGATACCGAGCTGCTGAAGATCCTGGAAGTGGAGACCGAGGAGTCCCGGTACGGCGCCGAGGAGTCGATCGACGAGTATCCGGACTCCGACGACTGACCCACAGGCGACTGTACGCTGGGGGCGACTGGACGTTGGGAAGTCCTGAAGTGGCACGCGTGTGTTAAATAGCCTTGCCAGGGTTGAGGATCCCGGCCGGGTCGAGGAGTTCCTTCAGGCGCCGCTGCAGCTCACGGATGGGCTCCGGCTGCTCCAGGCCCAGCCACCGCAGCTTGTATTGCCCGATGCCGTGCTCCCCCGTGATGGTGCCGCCCATGTCCAGCGCCACGGCGATCGACGCGTCGAGTGCTTTGTTCAGGCGCCGCATCGCATCGGCATCCACCACATCGTTCACGCGGTCCACCCAGAACGTGGGGTGCAGGTTTCCGTCGCCGGCGTGCGCCACGACCTTGAGCTTCACGTCATGGACCTCGGCCAGCGATTCAAGAGCCGCCACGTAGTCCACCAGCCGGGAGCGGGGCACCGCCACGTCCTCGCCCACCCGGTACTGATCGTCCACCTCGACGCCGCGGCTGTTGCGCCGCAGTTCCACCAGGAGCTCGGCTTCCGCATTCGCTTCGGTGGTCACCACGGCACCGCCTGCTGCCAGGACCTCACGGACCACGTCCGCCTCCGCTGCGGCACCGAACCCGTCGGTCTGGATCAGCAGGAGGGACCCGCCCCTCGCTGCGAGGTCCGAGCCATGAATCTCATCCAGCTGCGCGAGAGTCCCGCCGTCGAGCAGTTCCATGATGGCTGGCTGCACACGGGCCTTGCCCACCGCCAAAACACCTGCCGCGGCCTGCCGGAAATCGGGATAGAACGCCGCGATTGTGTGCACCTCGCGGGGCAGGTACTTGAGCCGCACCGTGGCGCCAACGACGATGCCCAGCGTGCCCTCTGAACCGACAAACAATCCGGTCAGGTCATAGCCCGCCACGCCCTTGAAGGTCTGGTGGCCGGTGTGGATGAGGGAGCCGTCCGCGAGCACCACGTTCAGAGCCAGCACCGAGTCGCGGGTGACACCGTACTTGGCACACCTGAGCCCGCCCGCGTTCGTCGCCACGTTGCCGCCGATCGTCGATACCCTGAAGCTCGCCGGATCCGGAGCGAACATCAGGCCGTGCCGGGCGGCGGCGTCGTTCAGGTCTGCGTTGACCACCCCCGGCTCAACGACGGCGGTCTCGTCGTCCGGGTTGAGGTCCAGAATCCGGTTCATCCGCTCCAGGCTGAGAACCACCGAACCCTCGGTCGCATGCGCACCGCCGGAAACACCCGTTCCGGCGCCCCGTGCCACGAGCGGAACGCCATGTGCAGCGCAGCTCTTGACAGCGGCCTGGACGTCGGGCACCGATTCCGCAAAAACAACCGCGAGGGGCTGCTGGTAGTCCAGAACAGGCGCCTGGTCAACGGCATAGGCAGCCAGCACTGCAGGATCCTGGACGACTTTGCCGGTTCCCAGGGTAGAAGTGAGCTCGTCAGCGATGCTGCTCATAGGGTCTCCCGATTCGGTCGCACGTGCTTTCAAGTCTAGGTGGCTGCCCGCGCGCGTAAGTGCCCTCCGGTGAAAACGCTTCCAATTTGATGCCAAACCTTACCGATACGGGCGGATGATTGACGGAAACTGTCAAGGAATATCAGTTGGAAACGCTTTCAATGCCAGCCAGCCCCGCTCTAAGCTGGCCCAATGTCTGTTGACTCGTTGCTGCAAGCGGTTTCACCTCTGGCCCGGTCCCTTACCCCGGTCCATGCCCCGGATAAGGCCCATGGCTGGTGGCGCTCGGCCGTCATCTACCAGGTCTACCCGCGCTCCTTCCGGGATATGAACGGGGACGGAGTCGGTGACCTCGCCGGCATCACCGCGGAAATGCCCCAGCTGGCCGAGCTCGACATCGACGCCATATGGCTTTCCCCCTTCTACCGTTCCCCCCAGCGCGATGCCGGCTACGACGTAAGCGACTACTGTGACGTGGATCCGCTGTTCGGCACGCTGGGCGACTTCGACGGCATGATCGCCGAGGCCAACAGGCTGGGAATCAGGGTGATCGTGGATCTGGTGCCCAACCACTGTTCGGATCAGCACCGCGCTTTTCAGGCCGCACTTGCCGCAGGGCCGGGAAGCACCGAACGGGACATGTTCATCTTCCGTGACGGCGCGGGCCCCGCCGGCGAAGAACCGCCCAACAACTGGCAGTCACACTTCGGCGGCTCCGCCTGGACGCGCATCACCGAAGCTGACGGAGCGCCCGGCCAGTGGTACCTGCACCTCTTCGATTCCTCCCAGCCTGACTTCAATTGGGACAACCAGGCCGTACACGACGAGTTCGAGCGCGTGCTCCGCTTCTGGCTGGACCGCGGCGTCTCCGGCTTCCGTGTGGACGTGGCGCACGCCCTGGTCAAGGCGCCCGGGCTTCCCGCTTGGGGCGGACGCGCAGACGGCAGCACCACCGACGGCTTTCCCGGACACGAAGCCCCGATGTTCGGCCAGCCCCGCCTGCACGACATCTTCCGGAACTGGCGCCGCATTCTCGAGGATTACGGACACGACCGCATTATGTGCGCCGAGGCTAACGTGGATCCGCTGCCCCGGCTTGCGGAATGGGTTCGGCCGGATGAAATGCACCAGGCGTTCAATTTCCCCTACCTGCACGCTGGGCTGAACATTCCCCGGCTGCGGCACGTCATCACCGAATCACTGACCTCCCTGGACGCCGTCGGCGCACCCAGCACCTGGGTGCTGTCCAACCACGACGTCGTCCGGCACGCCACACGCTTCGGGTACTACTGGTCCGGTCCCCGTGACGGCGACGGAATCGGCCCCGCGGACCCGCAGCCGGACCATCACCTCGGCCGGACCCGCGCCGCCGCCGCGTCCCTTTTCATGCTCGGTCTGCCCGGCGGCGCCTACCTGTACCAGGGCGAGGAACTCGGGCTTCCGGACGGCATCGACATCGCGGACCATCAGCGGCAGGATCCCACGTTCGCGCGCACCGGAGGCGGGCGTCTGGGCCGTGACGGCTGCCGCGTCCCGTTGCCGTGGCGTGCCTCGGAGCCTCACCACGGTTTCGGGGCCGGCCAGGATCCCTGGCTCCCGCAACCCGCGAGCTTCGCCGAACTGGCCAGGGACGCCCAAGCCGGGGACCCGTCGTCGCACCTGAACCTGTACCGCCGGATGCTGGCGCTGCGCCGCGAGCTGGGACTCGGGCGCGGATCGCTCTCCTGGGCCGAACAGTGGTGCACGGACTCGGCACTCGCGTTCCTGAACGGCAACATCCTGGTGATCATGAACGTGGGCCAGGACATCCTTGAGCTGCCTGCGGGTGAGGTGCTGCTGCGCAGCTCCGGGGAAAACCCCGGCAACGCCGAAGACTGGCATGGACTAGGCTCTGGAGAGACCGTCTGGATGAGGGTTTCACTAGACACGGAGAGCTAAAAAGCACATGGCCGGCATCAAGGAAGTCGCAGAGCGTGCCGGCTTGTCCATAGCCACCGTTTCACGGGCCTTGAGCGGCAAGGGCAACGTATCTGCCAAGAGCAAGGCGCGGGCGAAGGCCGCTGCCGCCGACCTGGGATTCGTGCCGTCCTACCAGGCCTCGAGCCTGGCCTCCGGGCGCAACTACAACATTGGAATCGTGGTCCCTTCCATCCACCGCTGGTACTTCTCATCGGTCGTGGAAGGGGTGTCTGCGGCGCTGCTGGACGCAGGCTATGACCTCACCCTATACAACGTCACAGAGGCCCCAGGGCGCCGGCAGAGCGTGCTCAAGGACTTCCTGCTGCGCAAGCGCGTGGACGCCGTCATTGCCGTGGCCCTGGCCCTCACGGAGTCGGAGCTCCGGCAAATGCTGGCGGTGCACCGGCCCATCGTCAGCATCGGCGGGCCGCTTAGCGGCGCGTCGACCATCGTCATCGACGACTATGGCCTGTCCGGGGCTGCAACGAACCATCTCATTCAGCTCGGCCACTCCAACATCGCGCACCTGACGGGCGACTCTGTCTATGAACTGGACTTCAAGATCCCGCGCACTCGCCTCACAGGGTTCAAGAGCGCGATGAAGGCTGCAGGTCTCCGGATCCGGCCCGAGTGGATCGTCAGGGCGGACTTCACCATCCAGGGCGGCTACGCAACAGCCAGGCAGCTGCTCGGCACACCCTCGGAACGCCCCACGGCTGTATTCGCAGCCTCCGATGAGATGGCTATCGGCACCATCCTGGCCGCCCGCGACTTCGGGCTCAGGATCCCGGAGGATCTGTCCGTAGTGGGGATAGACGGGCACGATCTCAGCGAACTCTTCGGGCTCACCACCGTTGACCAGGATCCACGCGGCCAGGGAGGACTGGCAGTGCGCCGCCTGCTGGAGGGGCTCGACGGCGGTGCGGAGCGGGCAACCGTCGATACCACCTACCCGACGAAGTTCGTCATCCGGTCCAGCACGGCGGTCCCGCCGGAGTTCAGCCGGCCTCAGCGCCCATGAAACGCGCGAACCGTCCCAGTACATCCGGCCACGCCTTGTCGTAGGCTGCACGCGCAGCGGCGGGATCCTCGGCGCCTTCCCAGCCGTCGTGGACGACGCGGACCTCAGTGCCGCCCTCCACGGCCCGGAACGCCACCCTGAGCTCCGTCGACCACAGCGCGGTGGTCCCCGGGTACCAGGATGCATGGAAGGACAACGGGGGCTGCCAGTCGTCGATGGTGCCCCATGCCGTGGTCCTGCCGTCGTCAGCCGTTTCGAGGACCAGGTTCTCTTCAAACTCGACGTACGAGCCGGGACCGAAAACGCTGTTGGTCTCCATGGGCCACCAAAGATGCGTGTGCTCCGTGAAGCCCATGAAGGCCCGGGCTACCGCGCCGGGAACGACCACCGTGCAGACGACCGGCTCCAAGGCCACGGACGGATCGGGCTCATTGGCACCGGGAGCGGCGGCGTGACTGAAGAGGTTTTCCATGGGCATCAACTCTACAACGTGGGCCCCTTGTTTGAGCCCCCGGGAAAACCGGCTGAGAGAGGGCTGCGTTCAGACCCGCGCCGGGCTCTACCGTCTTCACAGTTGAGGGTGTAATCGCTGGCTGGATGTTGGCTGGTACGTCGATCCCGGGGCAGCGATGCGCAAACGCAGCCGGAGGCCCGATCTTGTGTCACCGTTCGCAGTGGACTTCTTCGCGTACCCGCTCAGATCAGTCAACGGCGCACCCGATAGCGCAGGTGAAGCACCCGGTTGCCCTGAATCACCACGTCGGGATCCTCCAACAGGTGCTGTGCGTGGACCGACCCGAAGTAGCGCTTGCCGGACCCGAACACGACGGGTACGACATCCATGCGCACCTCGTCGACCAGGCCCGCGGCAAGCATCTGGCCACCGACGTCACCAGCGGCGACCTCGACGATGCGGTCACCCGCAAGCTCTTGCGCCTTGGCCATGGCTGCCTCGACGCCGTCGACGAAGTGAAACGGCGCCTCGGGGTCCCAGCCCTCGGGCTGCGGCCGGTGCGTTACGAGGACCACGTGGTCGATCCCGCTCGGAGGCTTCCCGTCCCAACCGTCCGTCATGTCGAAGACGTGGCGGCCGGCGATTGTCACCCCGATCTGGTCCCAGTACGGCCGGGTGTAGTCGTAGGACGTCTGAGACACCTTCAACTCGCCGCTCCCGTCCAACGGGACGTCACCGTTGGACAACCAGTCGAACAGCGGACCGGGCTGGTCATTCTCGTCCGCGATGAAGCCGTCCACCGACACCGAGCTGTACATGACCACCTTGCCCACGGGGCTCTCCTCTGCTTGGGGTGCCCCCACATTAGCGTGTCGTGAGCTGTCGCTCTAGTAAGAAATCAATCGGCCGGCAGCGGCCAGCCGTCCAGCGCGGGGCCGGGATGTTCTCGCAGGAACCGCCGCCGGACTTCGACGTACCGGCTCGGCGTGAGCCTGGTGAACGCCCGGGACTCGTGGCCGAAGTGGGCCTGGTCGAAGTAGCTTGCGCCACCGGCGAGGTCGCCCCAGTCGACCGGTCCGGCGGGGGTTGACGAAGAGCCGCTTTACCGAAGGCTGGTGGGCAGTTAAACAGCGAAGGCCCCGACATTCAGTGTCGGGGCCTTCACCTCAATTAGTGTCCGGCGGTGACCTACTCTCCCACACCCTCCCGGGTGCAGTACCATCGGCGCTGTGGGTCTTAGCTTCCGGGTTCGGAATGGGACCGGGCGTTTC